>CALSNK010000006.1 GCA_943787675.1 uncultured Pseudomonadales bacterium | reverse complement strand
GCTACGGTGGCGAAGCCCATATAGTTAGACCACTAGAACCTGAAGCCCTGAGCGACGAAGAATGGGGCGACTACCTGTTCTTTCGCACCAACAGTCGCGGTATCCATCATGAGATGTGGTACCACCTAGTAGGCTGTCGGCGTTATTTTAATGCGACGCGTAATACGGTGACTTACGAGATTTTAGAAACCTACAAAACCGGCACCCAGCCGACGATTACTGGAGCCAGCTCATGAGTGCTAATCGTTTGCTTACCCATACGGGAACCCCCCTTGATTTCACGTTTAATGGTAAAGCCTATCAGGGCATTGCCGGCGATACGCTGGCCTCTGCACTACTGGCCAATGGTGTCAATGTGGTGGGCCGCAGTTTTAAATATGCACGCCCGAGGGGCATCTTTGGCCATGGTGCCGAAGAACCCAATGGCATTATCCAGCTCGGCTCTGGCGCCGGTACGGTGCCAAATCTTAAAGCCACCCAAGTAGAGCTCTATCAGGGCCTTGAGGCTTCAAGCGTGAATGGCTGGCCCAGTGTCAATTTTGATGTAATGGGGATTATAGGGGCCTTCGGTCGCCTGATGCCCCCTGGGTTTTATTACAAAACCTTTATGTATCCCAAAAAGCTATGGATGACCTATGAGCACTTTATCCGCAAGGCCGCAGGTCTAGGTGCGACGCCAGTCGAGGCCGATCCAGACAGCTACGACAAACTCAATCAGCACTGCGATGTGTTGGTAGTGGGGGCAGGTCCAGCGGGATTAATCGCTGCCCGTGAAGCCGCCCGAACCGGCGCTAGAGTTATTATTGCCGATGAGCAGTCTGAGTTTGGTGGTAGTTTATTGGCGTCAAAACAGACAATTGATGGTCGGCAGGCAACGAGTTGGGTCACCAGCTTGGTGGCTGAGCTTGAGGCCTGTAGCAATGTTCAGTTGCTGCCGAAAAGCACCGTGTTTGGGTATTATGATCACAACTTCCTAACGATCTTAGAGCGCCGTACAGACCATTTAGGGCTTACCGCGGCTCATGGGGTGCGTCAGCGTATGCATCGAGTGAGGGCTGCTCAGGTCGTGCTCGCAACCGGTGCTTTTGAACGACCTCTGGTATTTTCCCACAATGATATTCCCGGGGTGATGCTGGCGTCTTCTGTGTCCACCTATGTTAATCGCTATGGCGTGGCCCCCGGTAATAAACTCGTATTGTTCACCACTAATGACAATGCGTATCAGACTGCTCTAGATTGGCACGAGACGGGTCGCGATGTGGTTGCGGTGATAGATACTCGCAGTAACCCCAGCGGCGATATTGTGGCTGCCGCTAAAGCCAAAGGTATCAGCGTTATTGCAGGGCATGGCCTTATCGAAGCTCAGGGCAACCAGCGGGTTAAACGCGCCTTAATCGCACCTATCAATGCATTGGGAACCGAGGTAACTGGCCCAGTGCGACGCCTAGACTGTGACCTGATTGCCTGTTCTGGGGGGTGGAGCCCAGCGATTCACCTTAGCTCCCACACAGGTGCCAAACCGGTGTGGGATGAAAGCATTGTTGGCTTTAGGCCCGGCGAATCGAAACAGCAGGAGCGATCTGCGGGTGCCTGCAGAGGTACTTTCGATCTTATAGGATGCCTAGCGGAAGGCGCCACTGCGGGTGCCGAGGCGGCCAAGATGTCTGGTTATGGTGAGGGAATCGCACAGTTTCCCTGTTCTGCCGTTGAAGAGTTTGTAGAGCAGCCCCAGCAGGCATTATTTTTGGTGCCCCACACTAAAAGTACCAGCCGTGCACCAAGCCAGTTTGTTGATTTTCAATTGGATGTGAGTGCCAGTGGTATTGAACTGGCCGTTCGCGAAGGCTTTGAATCTGTCGAGCACGTCAAGCGCTATACCGCACTGGGTTTTGGCACGGATCAGGGCAAGTTGGGAAATATTAATGGCATGGCCATTTTAGCCAATGCCCTAGATCAGACGATTGCCGAGACCGGTACCACGATCTTCCGTCCCTCCTATACGCCGACCACCTTTGGCGCCATTGCCGGCCGGGATGTTAATAATCTCTTTGATCCTGAGCGTTACACAGCAATGCATCGCTGGCATGTGGAACAGGGTGCAGAATTTGAAGATGTGGGGCAGTGGAAACGTCCCTGGTACTTCCCCCAAAACAACGAAACGATGCAAGAGGCGGTTAATCGCGAAGGCCTGGCAGTGCGCAATACTGTGGGTATTTTAGATGCCAGTACATTGGGCAAAATTGATATTCAGGGTCCAGATGCCGCAGAATTTATAACCCGCATGTACACCAATTCATACCTAAAGCTAGCGCCAGGAAAATGTCGCTACGGGGTTATGCTCAAAGAAGACGGCATGATTTTCGATGACGGTGTCTGCGCCTGTCTGGGTGACAATCATTATCTTATGTTTACCACCACCGGGGGTGCCGCAGGTGTGTTGGCTTGGTTAGAGCTATGGCAGCAAACAGAATGGCCAGATCTTAAAGTATATTTTACCTCTGTGACTGATCACTGGACCACAGCAACAGTTACCGGCCCCAATGCTCGCAAAGTAATTGCCAAAGTGTGTAGCGATATTGAACTGTCTAACGAGGATTTTTCGTTTATGGATTGGCGAGATGGCACAGTGGCGGGTGTAAAGGCGAGAATATTCCGTATCAGCTTTACGGGTGAGCTGTCCTATGAGGTCAATGTGCCAGCCCAATACGGTCGGCATGTCTGGGAGGCACTAATGGCCGCCGGTGAAGAATTTAAAATCACACCCTATGGCACAGAAACTATGCATGTGCTGCGTGCCGAGAAGGGCTTTATTATTGTCGGTCAAGATACCGATGGCTCAATGACCCCCGCGGATATGAATATGGATTGGGTGGTCGGTAAAAATAAAGCCTTTAGCTTTGTAGGAAAGCGATCCCTGTCTCGCAGTGATTCGGTGCGGGAAAATCGCAAGCAGCTAGTGGGTTTAAAAACCCTACAGGGCTCAGATGTTTTACCCGAAGGCGCCCAGGTTGTATTTGATGCCAAGCAAAAAATACCTATGTCGATGCAGGGTCATGTGACCTCGAGTTACTTTAGTGCCAGCCTTGGGCATTCAATTGCATTGGCCGTGGTCAAAGGTGGGCATAGCAGGCTAGGGCAGATAGTCCATTGCCCATTGGCGGATGGAAGCACTATTGCGGCAGAAATTGTCAGTTCGGTTTTCTATGACCCCAAGGGAGAGCGTCATCATGTCTAAGTCAATTAAACTGGAATCGCCGCTGTACTATTTTCATGGTGCACTTAACAGAAAGTCCAACACTGAAAATCATGCTACTGGGGCGCTATTCAATGGCGAAGCAGAATATGGTTTAGTGATAAAAGAGGCGACCTTAAGTGCCCATTTGAATCTTCGAGGTGATGGACGTAATCCCAGCTTTTGTTCCGGCGTGGCAGACGCCCTGGGTCTGAAATTACCTGTAATCCCAGGTACCTATCAGCGCAGTGGCAATACTAGTCTTTACTGGCTGGGTCCCAATGAATGGTTAGTGGTAGACATTGGTGGAGATTCAGAGAAATTAGAAGCAAAGTTGCGTAAAAGTCTGACGGGACATATCGCCGTTGTTGATGTTAGCGGGGGGCAGACCTGCATCAATCTGCGAGGTCCCGGCGTAGCAACTGTACTTAAAAAATCCAGCCTCTATGATTTTGAACATTGGGATAATGCGACAGCAGTTTCAGGGCGGGCAGTGCAAACCAATTTTGCCAAAGCCTCGGCAATTGTGAGCAATAATTCAGATGGTTCATACAATCTAGTCATAAGGCGCAGTTTTGCGGATTATGTGGCTCAATGGCTTTTAGATGCAGGTGAGGAGTTTGGCTGTCGAATAGAAGCAGAGTAGGAGAAAGGAGTACGAGTAGGAGTAGGAGTAGGAGTAGGAGTAAGGCTAATATTAAGACTGGCTGCGATAAAAAATGATCCTAAGGCGACTGCAGCTGACAAAACATGAGTCGCACGCCCTAGAACCAAACTACCACAGGTTATGGTTCGGTATTGCTAAATCGTTAATCGAGTGTCTATTGGCCCCCGCTTAGAGCGTTGCCGCCAGATTGGTTTGAGGCTTGGCATTTTGTTGCTATTACTTCACATGAGCGGCAGTCAGTGCTGCGCGGATCACAGGTCTTAATGCAGCGATGGAATGTGGCGACGCATTGACCCGAGAAAGCATTGCTGCTGTTGGCTTCGTTCGAGCTATTGCAGGTGTTTGGTTGGTCGGGACTATAAATGGCTTTCCGAGCAATAAGGTCACAGTAGCTTCCGACTAACAGCTGATGACGCTGTTCGGTAACCGAAGAGACGCCGGACAATTCAATGGCGAGTAACTCTCGCTGAGTGTATGCGGCGCTGCGAATAAGACTATAGCGGTCGACTCTGTAGTGTTCGCTTTCGTCCAATGAAAGGTTAGTGCAGCCAGAGAGCCCCCCGAATAATACGGACGCTAAAATAATGTTTCTTAGTAAATAACGCCTTAGAATAATTGTTGTTATGTTCACCTTATACTCCTTGGTTGGATGCTATTTATACGCCAAGCTAGGCGTTTCTTTAGAAAATTCAATATGCCAAGCTTGTCACGTCTAGTCAACCTGCAAACGTCAATATTCTCTTGTGACGCTTACTCAAAGGCCTAATTGCTAATCGTTAATGTACCCATTTATAAAAATAATCTAGACAACAAAATTATTGTCTTTGTAAACAATAAAGACCCTTTATAAAAATATTTGGCGAACTATAAATTGTCTGTAGGCCAGTATTAGCCATTAACAAACAACTTTTTAGCCATTTATTTTCTATAGACGCTATTTTAAATAACCAAACCAAGCGACTTATAATAGGCACTAACGACTTGATAGTAACTAAGGTAAAAATATCACTTTAAAATATCTAACATATATTTTAAAGAATTCCTACTATCCAAGCTGTACTCGGGAATAGTAATTACCTGCGCAGTTATTTCATTGATCTAGAACAGCTATTAGATGCCGTAATTGGGCCCTTTTTATCAACTATATAAATCTCTTACCGCTGGTCACCTGGAAGGGTTGATTTAGGCTTTAAAATATATTATTTTCCGAAGGTGATGTTATATATTTAACATGGTTTCGTTAATCAGTGATACGAATATCGGGGACAAACTGCGTTTGATGTTTAATTGATAATCACCGCCAAGCCAGACGTGTCGCACAAAAAGTGAATATGACAATCTGCTCTTATAACTTTGAGGGAAGTCATTTATCATGCAACGGCCAGATCCAGACTCAATTTATTACGACGAATTTATCGAACTGCAACAGAAACTGCGGGACAAAATCGTGAAGTTACGAAAAAGTCGCCAACTCGTGCAGGAAGATATGGCTAACTACGAATTATCTGTTCGCCAGTATCAGCGAATGGAACAGGACCCAACCGCGATTAGTTCCCTGTGGCAGCTGTTCAAAATTGCCAAGGCGCACAATCTGGATGTCAATCAGCTCCTGGAAATAGACTGATTTGTGCGTTCATTTAAGCGTCTTAGGTGGTTTTTTATTAGGTGGTTTTTTATAACGCTAGAGCCTAGGGTATACCTGTAACGGCGACAATTTCTCACATTTCTACGAAAGCCATCTCTTGGTAGCATACCGCGCTGCCAATAGACTTGGATTTGCTCTGTGCATAGTTGCAGTTTGTGGTCCCAGAATTTGTATCCAGACTTTCTATCCAGACTTTCTATGCAGAGTCAGGCCCGGTGTCACTGCAAATATTAATACTGGGTATCATCATCAGGATCTCAGGATTGCCGCGGGACATGTTGGTTGCTGTTGCAAGCACGAACTGGCTTTCGAAGCATGAGCACGCCGAACAGATTCAAGAGCGCGTATCTGGCTCTATATTGTTGGGTATGGGTGCCTATATAGCCGGTGATGAAATTTATAGCCTGAATAAATAGCAGCACTCAATAGCGCCACTCAATAGCAAAGGCCTCATCGCAGAGCAGCTGTCATAAGCTTATCTATAATTCATGGCGGCATTCGCCTATAAGCTTTACACTGCGGCCCAGAGATACTCTTCGGTATACGGCCCACCCTTGCAGGATTCCAATGAAAACCACCTTCAATTTAGTGCACCCTAAAATCAAATTGCCTCGGGTCGTAGACTCAGTTAAGCATGAGATTAGAACATTCCTCAAGAAATCACGCCTAAACACCTTGCCCTCTGGTGCTAAGTATTGGGATTTTGACTGTAAAATCGGCTCCTCCGAAAAGACAGCTGCCGATGTTCATCTGTCGTCTCTGATCAAAAGTATTGATGAGTTCGTGGCCAAGAACATTATGGACGTTTATGTAGAAATCACCCCTAAAGCCATTGTTGTCGGTGAAGCTGCGCCGGCTCAGGAGAAATAGCTATCAACAATAACGATATCTTACGCCGTGTGCGTTACGTCTTTGATTTTAGTGATCCCATGATGCTGTCGCTGTTTAAACTCGGTGGTTATGAGGGCAGTAAGGCGGAGCTGATAACCTGGTTGGCGCGGGAAGGCGAGGCTAATTTTGTTTTGTGTGAGGATGTCAATCTGGCGAGCTTTCTCAATGGGTTGATTATTAAGAATAGAGGGCCTAGCGACGATGGCACCCCTGAGCCGGAAACCTTTTTGAGTAACAACAGTGTATTTCGGAAGTTGAAGATTGCTCTTAGCCTGCAGGCCGATGAAATAATTTTAATTTTAAAGCTCAGCGAATTTACCATGAGCAAACATGAGCTGAGTGCGCTGTTTAGACGACCCGATCACAAGAACTATCGACAGTGCTTAGATCAGGTACTGCGTAATTTTCTTGATGGGATGGAAAAGCATTATAGGAAGAATTAATGAGGGAAACCAACCACGCGTCTTACTGTGAAAACGCGTGGCTGGTTCTGTTGGTGGGCCCTCCGTGACTTGAACACGGGACCTGCCGATTATGAGTCGGATGCTCTAACCAACTGAGCTAAGGGCCCTTAACTTGTCTTTTTAGCTGTATAAGTCGTCGCGTGCTGGCAACTGTTGGTTACATACTTGATGTATGGGTCCTCCAATTACTGCGCGGCTCCTAGTCTAAAACCAAAAATCCTGCGTTAAGCTGTAATACTGTCATCCCGACAGAGGTAAGCGTCGAGGGATCTCGGTATTCTCCAGCTAGGCTGCAAAATACCTGTAACAATTTTACTCGTCAATAAAGCTACGTAAATGATCTGAACGAGTAGGGTGACGCAGCTTACGCAGCGCTTTGGCTTCAATCTGACGGATCCGCTCACGGGTTACGTCGAACTGCTTGCCTACTTCTTCCAGCGTGTGATCGGTGTTCATGTCAATACCGAAGCGCATACGTAGTACCTTAGCTTCTCGAGCCGTTAGACTACCTAGAACATCGCGAGTCGACTCTGTGAGGTTATGCTTAGTAGCCTCATCGACGGGCAGCGCAATAGTGGTATCTTCAATCAGATCGCCAATGCTGGCATCTTCGTCTTCACCAATGGGCGTCTCCATGGAGATGGGCTCTTTGGCGATTTTAAGTACTTTACGAATCTTGTCTTCAGGCATTTCCATGCGCTCTGCCAATTCTTCTGGCGTGGGTTCACGACCCATTTCCTGAAGCATTTGACGAGAGATACGGTTGAGTTTGTTGATAGTCTCAATCATATGCACGGGAATACGAATGGTGCGCGCCTGATCGGCGATGGATCGTGTAATCGCCTGACGAATCCACCAGGTGGCGTAGGTCGAGAACTTGTAGCCGCGACGGTATTCAAACTTATCTACCGCTTTCATCAGACCGATATTGCCTTCCTGGATAAGATCGAGGAACTGCAAACCACGGTTGGTGTATTTCTTGGCGATGGAGATAACCAGACGCAGGTTAGCTTCCACCATTTCTTTCTTGGCTCGACGCGCCATGGCTTCGCCAATGGTAAGGCGACGGTTTATATCTTTAATAAACGCAATGGTTAAGCCGCTAGCTGCTTCAACCTTAGATAGCTTACGCTGCGCTCTAACAATATCGATTTCTTGATTGGCAATGCCCTGAGACCAGTCAGTCTTCTCTTTAATAAGAGCGGCTGTCCACTTCATGTTCGACTCATTACCTGGGAAGGCTTTGAGGAACTCTTTGCGAGGCATACGTGCATGACGGATGCACAGGCGCATTACGTTTCTTTCTTCTTTACGAATTTTTTCTACTGCAGTGCGAACCATGGTAATCAAAGGGTCAAACTGCCGTGGTGTTAGCTTTAGGAACTTGAACAGCTCAGCGAGCTCTTCCATATTCTTAATGCCAGCACTTTCCATACGACCATAACGGGCAACGGCTTTATCTGCCTTGATCATCTGGGTGCGAATCTCTTCGAAGCGCTGGGTGGCGATTTCTGGGTCTAGGCCACCTTCGTGCTCTTCTTCCTCTTCTTTTTCGTCAATCTCTTCGCCATTAGCAATTTTTTCTGCTTCTAGGGCTTCTGCGGCCTGCTGTTGAGCTAGGGCAGAGGGAACATGTTCCATAGGGTTGAGGTAACCGCTGATAATATCAGTCAGCTTTTTGTCCCCTGCAACAACCTTGTCCCACTCGACCATTACAGCGGCGACGGTACCAGGCCAATCAGAAACCGCGGACATTAATTCCCGGGTTCCCTCTTCAATACGTTTGGCAATTTCGATTTCGCCTTCACGGGTCAACAGCTCAACAGATCCCATTTCACGCATATACATGCGCACTGGATCGGTGGTTCGGTGCTGTTCGGACTCGACGGAGGCTAAAGCGGCAGCGGCTTCAGCGGCGGCTGTTTCATCTGGGGTGTTGTCCCCGGCCATCATCAACAACTGCTCAGCATCAGGTGCCGTTTCAAAAACGGTGATGCCCATGTCGTTAATCATTTGAATAATATCTTCGACCTGTTCCGGATCGGCGATATCTTCAGGGAGGTGGTCATTCACCTCGGCGTACGTGAGATATCCTTGCTCACGACCTTTGGCGATAAGGTCTTTAATGCCGGATTGTTGCTTTTGTTTGTTTTCGGTCATAGGACAAATATACTTGTTTGGAGGGCGAAAAATAGCGCGCAATTATATCGAATTAAATCCCCGTTGTCCCTGACAATTTGGGGTTTATTCTGCATAATTTCTTTTTATAACTTTAGACTACAAGTCGTTGTTTTATCTTGTTTTTTAACTCATTTGACTGAGGATCATCGGCAAGCTGCATACGGATCTTATGTAACTGTTTGATTTCTCTCTCATTGAGTGTGTTTTGGGCCAGTAAATGAATGGCTTTTTCGGCCGCCGGAAGGGCATCAAATGCACTTCTAGTGACATGGTTGAGGGTGTCACAGAACTCCTGATGATCATCCCGGCCAGTACCCTTTGGCGGATGATAGAGTTCACTGGCGGCCAGAGCCTGCAAAACCTTGGTTTCCTGGGCATTACCGTGAGTGCCAAGCCAGTAGGCAAAGATATGGGAAGGCTTGTAGTTAGGGTTTTCCTGAACCACCTTTAGCACCCTTAGGAATAATGTCATATCTGCATCTGGCGCGGTCTTTAAAAACTCAATGTCGTCCACATGCTCGGCCAGCCCTGGATGATTGAGCAGTAGGGCGGTGAGAAACTTAATGGGAGACAGACGTATTTTGGTGCTGCGCTCAGTGCCTATATCCGGAAACAGCTCATGCTCATTACCCGGTTGGTATTCCGGTGGCTGTTCGTCCCGTTCATAATCATGCTCATAGTTCTGCGGGTCTGGGTTTGAGGCAAAGGTCGGTGCTTTTTGTGCGACTGGGGCTGCGCTGCGGTGCTCTGGTGCCTTATGGCTGGCAACATAGTCCCGCAGGTTATCCGCTGAAATGCCGGTGCGTCGCGATAGCTCCTCGAGCATTAGCTGGCGGAATACCCCCTGAGGAATACGATTAATCTGCGGCGCACAGACTTTACTCAGTCTGGCTTTGCCGTCGGCGGTGCTGGCATCAATGCCGTCGCTCAGCTGTTCAAACAGGAACTCCGACAGGGGCTGGGCGGCCTCAACTTGCTTTTGGAAGTCTTCGGTGCCCAATTTGCGCACCATGCTGTCGGGGTCTTCACCGTCGGGTAAAAACAAAAACTTGGCCGACACACCATCTTTCATTTCTGGTAACGCAATATCCAATGAGCGAGCTGCAGCACGGCGTCCAGCCTTGTCGCCATCAAAGCAAAACACGAGCTCTGAGGTGTAGCGGAACAGCTTTTGCAGATGGCTTTCGGTCAGGGCGGTGCCCAGTGTGGCCACGGCATTGTGAATACCGTATTGGGCGAGGGCGATTACATCCATATAGCCTTCGACCATAATCAAATAGGGGATTTCTTTGAGCGCTTGGCGGGCTTCGTAGAGGCCATAAAGCTCTCGGCCCTTATGGAATACCGGAGTCTCTGGCGAGTTCAGGTACTTAGGGGTGCTGTCATCGAGCACCCGGCCACCAAAGCCAATGGTGCGGCCGCGCTGATCCCTAATAGGAAACATAATGCGGTGACGAAAGCGGTCATACTGCTTTTTTTCTTCGGGCTTGATGATGATCATGCCAGATTCATCAAGCAGCTTTATTTTCTCAGGGTCTGTGCCTGAGGCTTTTAGTAGATTGTCCCAGCCTGGAGGGGCGTATCCCACACCAAACTGTGCGGCGATTTTGCCACTTAGTCCACGGCCTTTAAGGTAATCTACGGCTGAACTAGCGGCCTTGTTGGCGCGGAGCTGCTGGCGAAAGAAGCGGTCGGCTTCTGTGAGCATGGAGTAGAGACTGTCTTTTTGTTTGCTGGCTGCTCGATCTGGCGCGGCCTCTCGAGGAATTTCTAAGCCGGCATTTTTAGCGAGCATCTCCACGGCGGGCAGAAAGTCGAGGCGATCAAACTCCATTACAAAGCCAAGGGCATTGCCGCCGACGCCACAGCCGAAGCAGTAATAAAATTGCTTGTCTTGGGCAACGGTAAAGGAAGGGCTTTTTTCTTCGTGAAAGGGGCAGCAGGCTTTGTAGTTTTTGCCGGCTTTTTTGAGCTGTACGCGCGTATTAACCACGTCAACAATATCGACGCGGTCGAGCAGATCATCAATAAAAGTCTGTGGTATTAGTCCAGCCATTGGCGCTACAGGTTGTTAATTTTCGAGAACATCAGTGTAACGCCTTCGGCGTGGAAATAAACGTGCTTAGCTATTTAGAGCGGCTTTTACTAAGCCACTAACGGCACCGCCATCGGCGCGGCCCTGAATCTGTGGTTTGAGTATACCCATAACCTTACCCATGTCTGCCATTGAGGCGGCACCAGTTTCGGCGACAGCTGCAGCAACCATTGCGGCGATTTCATCATCGCTCAGGGCAGTGGGCAGAAAATCTTGGATAACGCTAATTTCAGCAATTTCAATGTCAGCGAGTTCTTGGCGACCAGCATCTTCATACTGGGTAATAGAGTCGCGGCGCTGTTTAACCATTTTGTCGAGAATGGCCAGTACACGGGCATCATCAACGTCGATACGCTCATCCACTTCAATGCGCTTAATGTCAGCTTGAATCAAACGTATGGCGCCGAGACGAGGTTTGTCTTTGGCACGCATGGCTGCTTTCATGGCGTCGTTAATCTGTTGTTTCATCGACATGGCTATTCTCCTATAGGATTTGTTTTCTGAATTCCAGAAACACAAAAAGCGCCGGTTGGGCGCTCTTTGCTATAACTCACTAATACTAACTCTGGTGGAAGAGTTGGCTTAGTAGAGTCGAGTAAACTTGCGTGATTCGCGAGATACTTTTTTCTGGTTGCGCTTTACAGCTGCTGCTGCTTTACGCTTGCGTTCCCACGTAGGTTTCTCGTAGAACTCACAGCTGCGAACTTTGGCTAGTATTCCAGCCTTCTCGCATGAACGTTTAAAACGACGTAGTGCAACGTCAAAGGGCTCGTTTTCTTTAATTCGAACGCTTGGCATAAATGCTTAATCCTGTAGTGAACCTAGTCTGCCGACACAGCCTGTCTGTTGTCAGCTCTTCAAGGGCGCGTAGTCTATACACATCACCTCATCGATGCAAAGGTTTTTGCCCGCTTTTTATTGCTCTTTTAAACCAGCGAAACTACCGGTTCACACTGGGCCGCAGAGGGTTTAAAGTTGCACCCCTAAAGATTGGCAACCAAGGCCTGTATTCCATGCTTGTACTGGGTATTGAAACCTCCTGCGATGAGACCGGACTCGCTGTTTATGACAGTGAGCGAGGCTTAGTGGCGCACACACTCTATTCCCAGGTAAAACTCCATGCAGAATATGGCGGCGTAGTCCCTGAACTGGCCTCTAGAGATCATGTGCGCAAGATACTGCCCATGCTCAACAAGGTGTTAGAAGAGGCAGGCGTTAATAAAAGTCAGCTTGAGGGGATTGCCTACACCGCAGGCCCCGGTTTGATGGGCGCCCTGATGGTGGGTGGCGCCATGGGCACTGCATTGGGCTTTGCCCTAGATATCCCTGTTATTGGTGTCCACCATATGGAAGGCCATCTGCTGGCTCCTATGCTTGAAGACAAGCCACCCGCGTTTCCTTTTGTCGCATTGCTGGTTTCTGGAGGCCATACACAGCTAGTCTCGGTTACTGGTATCGGTGAATATGAGTTGTTGGGCGAGTCTGTTGATGATGCCGCCGGTGAAGCGTTTGATAAAACCGCCAAATTACTCGATCTGGACTACCCCGGTGGTCCGGTGTTGGCCGCAATGGCCGATCGTGGCCAGATTGATCGATTTAGCTTTCCACGCCCTATGACCGATCGGCCAGGGCTGGATTTTAGTTTTTCCGGTTTAAAAACCTTTACGCGCAATCTCATCGAGAAAAACCGCGGAGATGATGTACTGCCCGATGATCAGACAATCTTAGATATCTGTGCTGGGTTTCAAGAAGCCGTAGTGGATACCCTAGTGATTAAATGCACCAGAGCTGTGCGTCAGGCCAAGATGAAAACCCTAGTCATTGCTGGTGGAGTCTCGGCCAATACTAGATTACGGCATAAACTCGAAGTCGCCCTTGGGAAAGAGGGCGTCGAGGTGTTTTATGCACGACACGAATTTTGCACGGATAATGGAGCCATGATTGCCTACGCAGGTTGTCAGCGACTTTTAGCCGGGCAGAAAAACCCCCTATTGATTAGCGCTACACCTCGTTGGCCGCTGGATCAGTTAACCAGCTTGGTACAGGAAAACGTTTGATGGATATTGTGTATATAAGAGACCTGCGTATTGAAACCATTATCGGTATTTACGATTGGGAGCGCGAAGTTAAGCAGACCGTGAGTCTGGACCTAGAAATGGCCCACGATATTCGAAAAGCCGCAGAAACAGATGATATTCAGTACGCGTTGAACTATAAATCTATAGCCAAGCGTCTGATTGCATTTATTGAAAATGCGGAGTTTTTACTGGTTGAACGCATGGCAGAAGAAGTGGCCAACATAGTGACTGAAGAGTTTTCTGTGCCCTGGTTGAAGCTGCGAGTCAGTAAGCCTGGAGCCCTTCGAGGTTCTCAGGATGTCGGTATTATTATTGAGCGAGGAGAGCGAATCTAGTGGCGTTGATTTACCTGAGTCTGGGCAGCAATATTGATCGTCATCGGCATATTGATGCGGCGCTTGACGCCCTGGCAGAAGGCTTTGGCGACCTCAGTATTTCCTCGGTTTATGAAAGCGAGTCGGTTGGTTTTGACGGAGACAGTTTCTACAACCTAGTAGTGGGTATAAACACCTCACTGGCGGTAGGGGACGTATCAAAAGTACTTAAAACCATTGAAGATCAAAACGAGCGTGATCGCAGTGCGCCAAAATTTGGTGCTAGAAGTCTGGATATTGATATTTTGACGGTCGACGATGTGGCTGGTGAGATTGATGGTATAAAGCTGCCGAGAGCTGAGGTGCTTAAAAATGCCTTCGTTCTGTTGCCCCTGGCCGAGATTGCCTCTGATATTAAACATCCGGTAACCGGACAGACCTATGCTCAGCACTGGGCAGACTACGATAAAAACAAACAGAAGCTTTGGCCCGTAACCTTCATGTGGCGCGGTGAGAATCTGACCAGAGCTGTTTAGACCAGAGCTGATTAGAAAGCGCTGTTTAATCGCTCGCTTCAAACCAATGGTGAGCCGACCCTCACAAAAATACTCTAAATTCCCGTAACGGCGAGCAGATTATGCACGCCGGTCTATACTCATCTGGTCGATCACAGGATCGTCAGACATTGGCAATGACGCCGGGACCTATTAATGGAGTAATCATGAACAAAATTCTGCTTAGCCTTACCTCTGTAAGCACGCTCGTTCTAGTGCAGGCCTGCACTACTTTTGACCCCTACACCGGTGAGCAAGAAGCCACCAAAACCGCTATAGGTGCGGGCATTGGTGCGGGCGTGGGTGCTGTTATTGCCTATCTCGACAATAAAGATGAAGACAGTCGCAAGCGCAATAAGCGTATTCTTGCGGCGGCTGGCGGTGGCGCGGCCATTGGTGGTGGTATCGGTTATTACATGGATGCTCAGGAAGCCAAGCTACGTAAACAGTTGCGTGGCAGCGGTGTTAGCGTCGAGCGTGTTGGTAATAACATTAACTTGATTATGCCGGGCAATATTACCTTTGCGAGTAACAGTGCGGATATCAACGCTATGTTCTATCCGGTACTGGATTCTGTGGCGCTGGTTATCGCTGAGTACGATAAAACATTAGTGGTGGTTGCGGGGCATACGGACAGTGTTGGCGACGAGAGTTTTAATCTGGGACTCTCTAAGCAACGCGCCTCTTCCGTTTCTGGCTATCTGCGCTCCAAGAGTATTTTGGCCGACCGAATAGATACCACAGGCTTTGGTGAAACCCAGCCGATTGCCAGTAACAGCAGCTCTGAGGGCAAACAGCTTAATCGCCGTGTAGAGATTACCCTGCTGCCGATTACTGCAGGCTAAAGAAGCCTTGATGCGTTAGCCTACAGGCTGTCTATAAATCGACTTACAGGCTGTTGGAGCTGCCGCCATCGACGGCGAGGGTCTGGCCGGTCATGTAGGTGGCTTCAACCGCTAAAAAGTAAACTGTCTGTGCAATATCTTGCTCTGTACCCAGTCGTCCCATGGGTACTTTGCTCAGTACGGAATTCTGTTTTATCTCATCATCTGATTCATGTTCTGGCCAAAGTATGGCGCCCGGTGCAACGCTATTAACGCGCACATTGGGCCCTAGCTCTTTGGCCAGCGACTTGGTCATAGCGATATTGCCGGCCTTGGCGATGGTATAAATCGGATGACTTTGCAGTGCCTGACGGGCGTGCATATCTGAAATATTCACTATTGAACCCTGACTTTCTATGAGCAATGGCGCCAGTTTTTGCGCGATAAAGAACGGACCCTTAAGGTTGCTGTTCATCAGGTCATTCCACTGCTGGTCATCACAATTTTCTAGAGGCGTGGGGTAGAAGCTAGACGCATTGTTGATCAGCACATCCAGTCGGCCTATGGAGCTCACCAGATCGGCAATTTTTTGTAAGCCAGCCATATCATTGAGGTCAGCCTGAACCAGTAGAGCGCTGTTATCGCGCTGGGCGTTGAGGTCTTCACAGAGCTTGTCGGCGGCCGCGGCTGAATTGTTGTAATGAATAACTACCTGATAGCCGTTGCTGTGAAAAATTCGCCCGATCACCGCGCCAATACGACGTGCCGCGCCGGTAATTAAAACCACGGGAGACTGATTGTTGTTGCTCATAAATTATTCCGAAAAATGTGCTTTAAATTCTGCCAGTGCAGCTGTTTGGCGCAGGCTCAATTGCTGGCCAATCTCGGCGCCACTGATGCCCGCTTCAACCAGATCGGCAATATCAGTTTTGATAACGATTTCCCGTGCCTGACGTAGATACGCAGAAGAGGGGTAATCTCGATCTTCGAATCCTGTTCGACCCCGGGCATCGGCTTCACAGCAGGTTAAAAAGTCGTCCAGTCGACTGCTCGATTTAAGGGCCCCGATCGCTTTGAGCAACTTGAGTATGGTTTCTGGCTTTAGCTCGAATGCTTTGTGACAGAGCAGGTGAAACTCGGTCACCACCATGGCTAACTGGCGATGCTCATTGGGGACCTTAAGTCGGTCGCACACATCTTTTACAAGGGGTAATCCTCGAGCTTCATGGCCCGAATGACTGGGTAGTACGTGGTCTGGCGTAATGCCTTTGCCAAGATCATGAACCAGCACTGAAAAACGAATGGGTGAACTGTCTGAGAGACGCGCGGCCTGCTGAAGAGACATCAAAATATGAATGCCTGTGTCGACTTCAGGGTGGTAATCCGCACGCTGAGCCACGCCAAATAGCTTTTCGACTTCAGGGAAAAGTAGGGCCAGGGCACCACAGTCACGCAGTACCTGAATATAAATGTCCGGAGAGCGCTCACAGAGGGCGCGGTCGGTTTCTTTCCATACGCGCTCGGCAACCAGGTGCTGCAATTCGCCACTGGCGGAAATTTCGGTCATTAATTGGAGTGTTTCCGCGGCTATGCTAAAACCAAGGTGATGATAGCGCGCAGCAAAACGGGCCACTCGTAGAACCCGCAATGGGTCTTCGGTAAAAGCATCGGAGACGTGGCGAAGTACCTTATTGGCTAAATCTTGCTGGCCTCCATGGGGATCAATAATGCTGCCGTCATGATCTTCGGCCATCGCATTTATGGTGAGGTCGCGGCGAATAAGATCGTCTTCGAGACTAACGTCTGGGGCGGTGTGAAAAGCAAAACCCTGATAACCATGACCAGACTTTCGTTCGGTTCTGGCCAGTGCATATTCCTCACCGGATTTTGTATTGATAAACACGGGAAAGTCTTGTCCAACAGGCTGATAGCCTAACTCAACCATTTCTTCTGGTGAGCTGCCGACCACAACCCAGTCATTTTCGTCGCTGGGGTAATCGAGTAATTTGTCGCGAACGGCGCCGCCGACTCGGTAGATTTTCATGTGCGCTTCCAATGATTTTCACCATTGTAGAGTGGCGGGGGTGCTACCTCAATAAGTGATTAGGCTTCTGCGCAAGTTTGAACCAGATTGGACAGGCCAGACAGGTTAAGTATTTCAACCTCCTTTTTGTCGCACTTGATATAGCCCGAAGCCTGAAAGCGGCTAAATACTCGACTCACTGTCTCCACGGTGAGGCCGAGATAGTTGCCAATGTCGGCCCGTGACATGGGTAGACGAAATCTTGTGGGGCTGAGTTTGCGACGCCCCAAGCGACCAGAGATACTCATCAGTAGGCTGGCAATGCGCTCTTCGGCAGAATTTTTCCCGAGCAGAGTAATAAGTTGCTGGTCACTGGTGATCTCGCGCGCCATAAGCTGCATAAAGTGCCGTTGCAAGGTGGGTATACTGGCGCTGAGTTCTTCAAACTTGTTAAAGGGAATTTCGCATACAGCCGTTGTTTCTAGCGCCACCGCGGTGTTCTTGTGGGTCTCATCGGCAATGCCGTCCCAGCCAAATATCTCCCCGGGCAGATAAAAACCGGTCACCTGCTCGGTGCCATCATCACTGACACAGTAGGCTTTAATTGAGCCGCTGCGAATAGCGTATACCGAAGAGAAGGAATCCCCAGCATAGAACACTGATTGGTTTTTATGCAGAGGTTTGGTGCGTTGAATAACCTTATCAAGTCGATCTAGGTCACCATACTCCATCGCCAGAGGCAGGCAGAGTGCACTCATGCGGCAATCATGGCAATTAGTGGGCTTAATACTCAGTTTTGGTGCTTGCATCTTAATATTCCCATCCGTAGAGGTCGTGCAGCTGACGACCTTGCTTTCTTTGAATAACGCCAATGTAAGTATAGACAGAGAATTGATCTACATCATGGAGATGAGCCGGCAAAAGCAAAGTATTTTTACAATGGCCTAAGCTGAATACACAGAGGGCTAATGATTAAATTTTTGGGGCGCTATTATGGAAAATATTCTTGTTGTCATGGACGGTTCTGATACGGACGAAATGCTGCTAAACCAGGCTTTAGAGCTTGTTGAGGACGGCGAGACTGATATTCACATTCTGATGTCGGTCTACGATCAGGTTGAGGAGCTGCATAAATATGTAGGTTTTGATAACTATCCAGAGGTTAAGCAGGCCATTCTCGATGATGCAGAGATCAAATTGCGGGTGCTCACAGACAAGTTTGCCGATCGATTTTCATCGAATATGGCCTGGGGCAAGCGTTGGCATGAGCCTGTATTGCAGGAGGCGCAAAATATTGATGCAGATTTAATTATCAAAGTCGCGGGTAAGCAGTCTTGGCTCTCTGAGGTATTACGCACCCCGGAAGATTGGCAGCTGTTGCGCCAGGCCAGCTGTCCTGTGTGGTTGCTCAATGCGCCCAGGCAACCCCTTGATAAGGTTATTGCTGCTGTTAGCACCCTAGATGAAAGCCCGGAGCACAGCGCACTGGGGGATAGAGTCATCGTGCAGGCGGAAGCGTTAGCGGCCAGCCTAAATGTGCCATTAAAGGTGGTTGCGGTGATCCCAGATTGGAATGCGAGCCGCGCGGCGATGGCTTATGTACCCCCCATCCCCACGCAGACCGTGTTTTTGGGTGATATTGGTGCTCAGGCATTGCAGGAGTCCCGGGAGCGGTTAGTTGCGCTATTGGAGCGATTGGATATTGATGCGGACAAGGCCGAGGTTCGCACTGGAACCCTGACCTTAGAGATAATTGATGCCGTGGGTGATCAAGGCCTGTTGGTGATCGGCAGCGCAGCCCATCGCGGCCTGGCCGGTAAGTTTATTGGTAACTCCGCAGAAAAAGTACTGCACCACCTTAAGGCCGATATGTTAATCGTGCATTAGTGGCGCATTAGTGGCGCATTAGTAGCGCATCAGCACTATCGTTTTTTGGGCCCCCAAAGTTGCTCGAGGCGCTTATCGCGACCGCAGTTCCAGCGGTAGTAGGTATAGCGTGTCGGGCTTTTTTTGTAATAGTCCTGATGGTATTTATCTGCCACATAAAACGCTGTGGCTGATGTAATTTCCGTCGCCACTGAGGTCGCAAGTTTACCGCTCTCGATCACCTTATCTAGAGACGTCAGGGCAGCACGTTTCTGTGCCTCATTGTGGTAAAAAAGCTCACTGCGATACTGCAGACCGCGATCACAGAACTGACCGGTGGCATCCTCTGGATCAATATTTATCCAAAAGTGTTCAAGCAGCTGTTCGAAGCTAACAATGCTGTTATCAAAGGTTATTTCCACGGCCTCTGTATGGCCGGTAGTGCCAGATGAAACCTGTTTATAACTAGGGTTGGGCACATCACCGCCGATGTAGCCAGAGACCACAGAGGTCACGCCCTCGAGCTTTTCAAAGTCACTTTCCATGCACCAAAAACAGCCACCCGCAAAGGTCGCTGTGTCTTCCTCAGCCTGACTGCCAATGGAAATAAAGCTTAGTAAGAACAAGCATAGGGCTAATTGTCTGGCGGGGAATTTAAAGGTTATCACTGTAATCTCCGTATTATAAACGCGTTATTTTAAGGGGGTAAAAGTATGGCTTTGACTGGTAAATGGTGAATAGTTTCCCAGCAGAGCCTATTTAGAAAGATCGCGGGTGTAGGTTCCAGGGGCATAAAACTAAATCTTAGGCCTAAAACTCTCCTCAAAACAGCATTTTTTTGCTTGACGGCCCTGCCTTTTAGACTTAATTTCCCAATGTAGTTACTGGTATTTTTGGCGATTCCATATTTCAGTATGAGGATTAATAATGGCAGGCGATCTAGATGATTTAGAGGGCATTGAAGGCATAGCGAACGAAGCCGTTAGAATGGACGGTCCTCCGTTGCGTAGAGCCCGACCCGAGTCTCTATCAGATAAACAGCAGGCACAGCTGAGCATGGAATCCAGACGTCGTCTTGAGGAAAAGCTCGAAGAAGCGCGGGTCAAAAAACAAATGCAAGACTACGACTTTGATGACGATTGGAGCTAGAAACTATGGCCCCTTCAGCCCCGATAACTAATTGACCTAAACTCAACATTTGCCCCCTTATATTTGGCATAATACCGAGCGAAAATAGCCTCGGATAAACCAGTTGCCCAATACACCACTTCTCTCAGTCGAACGCCTCCAATTTGAGCGCGATGATTGCAATGTCTTCGAACAAATCGACCTCACCGTCGATCGAGGCGAGATTGTGCAGATTGAAGGCCCCAATGGTGCGGGCAAAACGACGTTGATGCGCCTGCTGACCACCGCATTGCAGCCAACGTCGGGAACTATTAGTTACGCAGGGCAAAGCATTGACCTGTGCCGTTACGAGTACCTTTCTGATATTTTATACTTGGGCCATCAGCCCGGGGTTAAAATGACCCTCACCGCGGAAGAAAATTTACGTTGGATGGCGGCTGATAGCAATGCTTCTATACAGGATGCGCTGGCCGCTGTCGGACTTGCAGGCTACGGTGATATTCCCTGTTATAACCTCTCGGCGGGCCAGCACCGACGGGTTGCTCTCGCGCGCCTATTAATGACCGATGCCAAACTCTGGTATCTGGACGAACCCTTTACTGCCATCGACAAGCAGGGCGTCAGCTTTCTCGAGAACTGTATGAGCGACCATGTTAAGGGAGGCGGGGCAATATTGCTTTCGACTCACCAAGATCTGGCAATCGATGGCGTGCGTAAATATGGCATTAGCCCCCATGCGGACCAGAGGGGACTGTGATGGCAAGCGGATTTTCAGCCTATTTACGCCGTGACCTATTGTTGGCCTACAGGCGGCGCGGTGAAGCGGCAAGCCCCCTGATATTTTTTGTCATGGTATCAACCTTGATCCCTCTGGGCATCACACCAGAATCAGCCCGTTTAGCCGAGATTGCCCCCGGTATCATTTGGGTAATGGCACTGCTGGCAACGCTGCTGTCCACTGATAGTTTGTTTGCCAGTGACTACCAAGACGGTTCATTGGAGCAGCTGTTAATTAGCCCTCAATTACTGGCCATGCCTGTGCTGGGCAAGATAACGGCCCACTGGATGGTAACGGGTCTTCCGTTGACTCTGGCGTCACCTCTGTTAGGGCTGATGCTGTCACTGCCTGCAGAGGGCTATGTGCCCATGATGGCTAGCTTGGCGATAGGCACAGCCTGTCTGAGTCTAGTGGGGTCAGTTGGCGCGGCATTAACTGTATCTTTGCGCAAAGGCGGTCTTTTACTGTCACTGCTGGTGATGCCCCTGTACATGCCGGTCATTATTTTTGGCAGTGCCACCGTGCAAAGCGCGATTGATGGTTTTGCCTGGTCGGGTCCCCTGGCTATTTTGGGCGCCATGTTGGCGGCGGCGATTGCCCTTTGCCCAATAGCTGCAGCCGGCGCGTTGCGACTAACGAGTATTAATTAAATTGTTTAGATTGTTTAAACCAAAAAACAAAGAGCATAAGAGACGAGAGATATGAATTGGCTATCAAATTGGTCCCCCAGCTGGCAGTGGTTTCACCGTCTTGGATCGCCACGCTGGTTTTATCAGACCACCGGACGCTGGTTGCCCTGGCTCAGCCTGTTGGCGCTCGCATTGTTGGGCACCGGTCTCGTTTGGGGTCTGGGCTTTGCGCCGCAGGATGCCAAGCAGGGCAATAGCTTTCGTATTATTTACCTCCACGTTCCAGCCTCATTTTTAGCGCTTGCCGGTTACTACATCATGGCGATTGCTGGTGCTGTGGGTTTGATCTGGAAGATGAAACTGTCTTATATGGTCATGAAGTCGGCCGCGCCTATAGGGGCTGTACTAACCTTTTTGGCCCTATTTACTGGGGCTGTCTGGGGTAAACCTACCTGGGGAACCTACTGGGTTTGGGATGCGCGGATTACGTCTATGTTGATTCTGCTGTTCCTCTATCTGGGGGTGCTAGCACTGCAGTACGCATTCCACAGCAATGAGGCGGGCAATAAAGCCAGCGCCATATTAGCCCTAGTAGGCACAGTGAATATTCCCATTATTTATAAGTCAGTTGACTGGTGGTATACCTTGCACCAGCCGGCGACCATCAAGTTAACCTCGGCACCCAGCATGCACCCGGATATGTTTCAGCCCCTGCTAGTAATGATACTGGGATTCTACTGCTTTTATGTTGTCGCGCTCTTCTTGTTTACCCGCGCAGAGATACTGCGCCGTGAACGCAAAACCACCTGGGTTAAAGCGCTTGTATTGGGAGAGTCTCAGTCATGAAGTTTCAATTTGAAAACCTGCAGCAGATGTTCATTATGGAAGGCCATGGCCCCTATGTATGGACCGCGGTGTTGGTATCAGTGGCGATGATGGTCTGGTTGATTATCAAACCCTTAGCTGACCGCAGGGCTGCACTTAAAGATATCGCCGCTGATGTAGCGCGAACCGCAAAATCTAATGGAGAAACATGATGCACCCGTTGCGCAAACAGCGTTTACAGCAGGTTATTTTGATTGTCGTGGCAGCTACGGTGGTGGTGGGTCTTGTGGTTTACATGCTCGGTCAGAACGCTAATTATTTTTATACTCCCTCGCAGATTGCCGCGGGTGAAGCGCCAAAGGGCGTATTTATTCGCGCTGGCGGCATGGTGGTAGAGGGCAGTGTGGAACGTGCCCCAGACTCGCTGGATGTGCAGTTTTCCGTCACCGATGGTGCGTCAATTTTGGTGATTCAACACAGTGGCATTTTGCCGGACCTGTTTGATGAGGGTGAGGCCGCGATTGCCGCCGGCATCGTGGATGAAAATTTGGTGCTACAGGCCACAGAAGTGCTGGCCAAACACGATGAGAAGTACACACCGCCAGAAGTTGCAGATGCAATGAACCAAGCCTATGAGCGCAAGCAAGAACAAAAACAAGAATATAAACCAAAGCAGCAGGGTGCCCAATGACTCCAGAGTTAGGCCAAGCCGCGTTAATTGTTGCTCTCTGTCTAGCAGTGGCGCAAACAGTGGCCCCCATGGTGGGATCATTTGCCGGGTATAAAAGTTGGATGCGCCTCGGCCATTCATTAGCCCTGGGCCAGTTTGCGTTTATGGCGGTGTCATTCGCCTGCCTGACCAATGCCTTTTTATTGGACGACTTCTCCTTGGCCTATGTGGCCAATAACTCTAATACCCTCTTACCAGTGCAGTTTAAAGTGAGTGCGGTATGGGGCGCACACGAGGGGTCGTTACTACTCTGGGCACTAATTTTGGCCGGTTGGTCTGCGGCCGTCGCTCTGTTTAGTCGCGAGTTGCCTCTGGTGCTCTCTGCAAGAGTGCTGTCTATTTTGGGTGGAATCTCTATTGGTTTTGCCTTGTTTTTACTGCTGACCTCCAACCCTTTTGAACGTATCTTGCCGATCTCGCCCATTGAAGGGGGTGACCTCAATCCGTTGCTTCAAGACTTTGGTCTAATTGTGCATCCCCCCATGCTATACATGGGGTATGTGGGCTTTTCAGTTCCCTTTGCCTTTGCCATTGCCGCACTTATTGGTGGCCAATTCGACAGTGCCTGGTCGCGTTGGGTGCGTCCCTGGGTCAATACAGCCTGGGTGTTTCTGACGATCGGTATCACCCTCGGTAGCTGGTGGGCTTACTATGAGCTTGGCTGGGGTGGATGGTGGTTCTGGGATCCCGTTGAGAATGCTTCATTTATGCCCTGGCTAGTGGGTACAGCCCTAGTGCACAGTATTGCCGCCACAGAAAAGCGCGGTGTGTTTCGCAGCTGGACGCTACTGCTGGCAATTTTCACCTTCTCCCTCAGTTTGCTGGGTACCTTTTTGGTGCGTTCCGGTATTCTGACCTCTGTACATGCCTTTGCCAGCGATCCCGAGCGCGGTATTTTTATTCTGGCCTTTTTGGCCATTGTGATTGGTGGCTCATTGCTGCTGTTTGCACTGCGTGGCCCGGCCATGCAACAAGATGTTAAATACAGCGGCTGGTCTCGTGAGATGTTTTTGCTAATCAATAATATTCTCTTGGTCAGCTCTATGACCATGATTTTGATAGGCACTCTTTATCCGCTGTTGGCGGATGTATTGGATCTGGGAAAAATCTCCGTAGGCCCTCCCTACTTTGATTTCTTCTTTGTGCCATTGATGAGTGGACTGATGATTTGCCTTGGCTTCGCTGGGTTTACTCGCTGGAAGAAAACCGATGTCAATGTACTGTTGCGCAAGGGTCTATGGCCTGCAGTAATAAGCGTCGCACTGGCGCTGTTATTACCTCTTTTAGCTGACCAGTACTCATGGATTGCGGTATTTACCCTATTGCTGGTCTCTTGGGTTATCACCATGACCCTGGAGGATCTGCTGCTTAAAACTGAGGGCAGGGTATCCAAAGTTAGAACCCTCACCGGTAGCTACTGGGGAATGATTTGTGCCCATATCGGCATCGCTGTCTGTGCCTTGGGTGTCGGTCTGAGTACGGCCTATGATGCCCAGCGTGATGTGCGCATGGCACCGGGCGACAGTGCTGAAGTATCGGGTTACCAGTTTGACTTTGTGAGTCTCACACAGATACAGGGGCCGAATTTTTCCGCCTACCGAGGTGAGATTCTAGTGATGTCTGGGGGCAAAGTGGTCGCTACCATGCTTCCCGAGAAGCGCAGCTATCGTGCCGGTGGTCAGGTCATGACCGAGGCGGCAATTGACGGCAAATTAAGCCGCGACCTCTATGTTTCATTAGGGGAACCACTCGCAGGAGATGCCTGGGCCATCAGGCTCTACGTAAAACCTTTTGTGCGCTGTATCTGGCTCGGAGGTTTACTCATTGGATTGGGTGGTTTGCTAGCCGCCTTTGATAAACGCTATCGCCGGCGCAAACCAGCGGTCACCAGTACCGCTCAATCAGAGGCCGTTGCCCCTTGAATCGATTAGCGCTTTTTATACCTCTGGCACTTTTTTTCGGCCTGTCTTTGGTGCTGCTTTTGGGGCTCGATAAAGACCCCACAGAATTGCCTTCGGCGCTGGTCGGCGAAGCCTTTCCACCGTTTAATTTACCCTCTCTCAAAGATGAGCAAAATGTCGTTACTGAGCAGGATTTTAACGGTGAAGTGGTGTTGGTGAATGTCTGGGCGACCTGGTGTTTTGCCTGTCGTATTGAGCACCCAATGCTCAACAAGTTATCGGAGCAGGGGGTTAAAATTATTGGCCTCAACTACAAAGATCAGCGTGCTGGTGCACTGGCATGGTTGGTCGAGCGGGGCGATCCCTACCAGTTTAATATCTTCGATGCCAAGGGCAGGCTAGGGATTGATTTAGGCGTTTATGGCGCACCGGAAACCTATCTTGTGGATGCCGATGGCATTATCCGATACCGCCGGGTTGGTGTGGTTGACGACCGAGTTTGGGAATCTGAGTTCCGCGCTATCTACGAGCAGATAACAGGTACCGAGCAATGAAGTTAGCCATTCTTTTATTGCTGTCTGTGTTCACTTTTGCGGCTAGTACTGAAGTAATAGGAAGCCCTGAAGCAATAGAAAGCCCTGAAGCAATAGAACGCACTGAAGCAATAAAAGGTGCCGAAGTTGTCGCATTTTCTGATGAGTCCCTGCGTCCGCGATACCAGCAGCTGCTTCAAGAACTGCGTTGTCCAAAGTGCCAAAATCAAAATCTGGCAGATTCCAATTCGCCGATATCCCAAGACTTACGTCGCGAAATTCAGCGTATGCTCGAAGAACAGATGACCGACAAGCAGATTAAAGACTACCTCAAATCTCGCTATTCAGAATTTATTCTGTATCGTCCCGAAGTCAATAAAAACACCTGGTTACTCTGGGGTTCCCCCGTACTAGTCGTGCTGTTGGGACTACTGATTCTGCTGCGCCATAATCGCAAGCCAGAGCCCTCCGCCGAGAATGAGGTGCCCACAGCCGGTAATAAGGTGCCCACAGCCAGTAATGAGGTGCCCACAGCCATTAGAGGCGCGGGTGCAACCGATAAAGAAGCGCCCACAAATTCAAGCGATCAACAACGCTTGGCTGAGCTGCTTGGCGACAAGGAAAACCAACAATGATACTAAGCATAGCGCTGTTACTCGCAGGGGCGAGTGTCTTTGTACTCTATCCCTTTATTATTCGGCACAGTGACGAAGGAAGTGGCACCGGGGATGACAATGAGAGCATTGCGGTCATGCGTCAGCAGGCCAACGTAGATCTGTTTAAAGAACAGCAGGCACAGTTTCAGCAGCAGCTGGACAGAGCAGAGATTGATGAGGCGGAATACCAGCGTCTAATTGCCGATGCCCAGCAGCTATTACTGCGCAACACCGAGGCCGAATCTGGCCTGGCTGACCGAGTCAACAAGCAGGGTCTGTGGCTGGTGCCGGTTTTGCTGTTGCTTGTCGCGTCGACCACCTTCTTTACCTATCAGCAAATAGGCGCGGAAGAGGACGAGAATATTCAACGTCTTATGAACCTAGCCGCCGAGCAAACTACCGAACAGCAGGCAGCGGAATGGAATGCCGAGTTAATAGCCGCCATCGCCGAGCGCGTGCAGCAGCGGCCGGACAATATTTACTACTGGGCCATGCTCGCCCAATCCTCTATTGCGAAGGGGGATATTCTTGCCGCGAGCACATATTTTGCCTCAGCCATTGAGGTAGAGCCCGGCGATAGCTTTCTACTCGCGCAGTATGCCGAAGCATTATTTTTAGTGGATGGCAGTCGCTTTACCGATCGCGTGGTCACTGCATTGGATCAGGCTTTTGCCGCGGATTCCAATAACCAAACTGTGCTCGGTTTGAAAGGCATTCAGGCCTTTGAGAATCGTCAATTCAAGCTTGCCATTACCTACTGGGAAGGCGCTCGTCGAGGAATGGATCCGGCCAGCCCCACCTGGCAGGCATTGCAGTCCGGTATTGACCGGGTCAATCTGGTTATTGCAGCATTGGCAGATCTAGATAACCCAAGTATTGATGATAAACAGTCACAGCAGGGGTCGAGTGCAAAGGCTGCAACGACCGTAAAAATAGCCGTTAGCATCAGCCCCGACGTCCCCTTCAGTCAAGACCAGCTAGTCTTCGTGGCTGCAGTCCGTGAAACCGGGCCACCCATGCCTCTGGCCGCGCGCAAGCTGCGAGCCGGCGAGCTTCCTATAAACATTACACTGAGTGATAAAGATGCCTTAATGGCAGGCCAGAATCTCTCCAGTGTCAGTCGTATTCGCCTAGTAGCGAGGCTCTCTGCAAGTGGTTCCGCCACACCTCAGTCCGGTGACTGGGAGGCAGTTTCTGAGGGGTTCGATTTGGCTACAAGCCAACAGCCAAAAACTCTGAATATTAACCGCCAAAGACCTTAGCTGTGTAGTGACTGCCGCGCGCAGAGCGTGTAGAATTCTACGCTTATTGTTATGCAATCCTGCGGCCAACGGACTTGACCGAACATAAACAGAAATGACTAAACATGCGGCTTAAATCGATCAAATTAGCTGGGTTCAAATCCTTCGTGGACCCAACCAACGTTTACTTCCCAAGCAACCTCTGCGCTGTTGTTGGCCCCAATGGCTGCGGCAAGTCGAATATTATCGATGCCGTGCGCTGGGTAATGGGCGAAAGCTCGGCCAAGAACCTCCGTGGCGAGTCCATGACCGATGTTATTTTCAACGGTTCTGGTGGACGTAAACCCGTAGGTCAGGCCTCGATTGAATTAATTTTTGATAATAGCGACGGCACCATTGTCGGCGAATATGCCGCCTACAGTGAAATTGGTATTAAGCGTAAAGTGACCCGTGATGGGCAGTCTAATTACTATTTAAATGGCAGCAAATGTCGCCGTCGCGATATCACCGATATCTTCCTGGGCACAGGTCTTGGGCCCCGTAGCTACGCGATTATTGAGCAGGGCATGATCTCGCGGCTTATCGAAGCCAAACCCGAAGAGCTGCGCATCTATATTGAAGAAGCCGCAGGCATTTCTAAATACAAAGAACGCCGCCGTGAAACCGAAGGCCGGATTCGCCGCACCATGGAAAACCTTGAGCGCCTCACGGATATCCGTGATGAGCTGGGTCGTCAGCTTGGGCGTCTTGAACGCCAAGCCAAGGCCGCAGAAAAATACTCTGAATACAAAAAAGACGAACGTCAGGTATCGGCTGAGTTACTGGCCCTGAAGTGGCGTGGTTACGATGCCTCTGCCAGCGACCAAAAGCAGGTGATTGGCGGCTTCGAAATTGAGCTAGAAAAAGTTATTACCCAACGCAGCGCCTGCGATACCAACATTGAAAAGTTGCGTACCCAGTTTACCGATCAGGGTGATGCCCTGAATGAAGTGCAGGCAAGGTTCTACAAAATTGGCGGCGATGTTGCCCGCATTGAACAGGCCATCGAACACGCGCAGCAGCGCGCCCAAGAACTGCACAAAGACTTAGAGCAAACCGAACGTAACTTTACCGAAGCTGAAGAGCATCTCAATACCGACCGCCAAAAAGCCGCCGGTTGGGATGCAGAATTTACTGAATTGGTTCCCGCGTTGGACGAAGCCAGCAAAGCTGAAGCTATCTCCGCAGAAGCGTTACAGTCCGCCGAGTTGGCCATGCAAAATTGGCAGCAGGCCTGGGATGAGTTTAACCAGACATCAGCTAGCCCTCGCCAGCAGGCAGAGGTGCAGCAGTCACGCATTCAGCATTTGGAACAGTTGCTACGTCGCCTAACCGAGCGCCAGCAAGCCCTTTCTAATGAAGCCAACAGCTTTCAAGCCAGTCCCGCCGAAGAAGAGATGGCGCTTATTCAAGAAATGCTCGCCGAGTCTAAGCTCGCCCGAGACGCTATCGATACCCAGCGCATTGAAAACGGCCAAGACATTGAAACCCTGCGCGGCCAAGAAAAAATCGCCGCCGCAGAACATGACGAAGCCCGCAGTCGTCAGCAAACATTAAAAGGCCGTCAGGCATCTCTCGAAGCGTTGCAGCAGGCCGCCATGGGCGACGATGCTGAGAAGCAGTGGTTAGCCGCCAAAGGTCTGGGCGATAAACCCCGACTAGCAGACTCAGTGGTCGCTGCCAGTGGTTGGGACGTGGCAGCAGAAACAGTATTGGGTAGCTATCTCCAAGCGATTGCAGTCGATGATATCGCCAGCAATATCGGCCTACTCGATGACTTTAAAAAGGGCGAATTACTCCTTATCGGGAAAGCCTCTACAACAGCAACCTCCGGCAATAAAGGCCAGTTGCTCAGCGACCTGGTAACCGGTGATTCCGCTCAGGCGCTCATGGCCAATGTCTATGCCGCCGAAAGTCTGGCAGACGCACTAAAGCTGCAGCCGACATTATCGGCTATCGAATCTGTGGTTACCCGCGAAGGTATCTGGTTGGGCAGCAACTGGTTGCGTGTGGCACGAGACAAAGACGCGACTGCTGGTGTGTTAAAGCGCAAGCAAGAGCTAGAAGCCATTAGCCAAGAGACTGTCCAGCTCAACGAAAAAGTCATCGAGCTTGAAGATATACGTCAGGGCAACGAGCAACGCCTGCGCAGCCTTGAAGCCACCCGTCAGGAAATTGCCAGCAATGTTGCTCAGCAGCAGAATAGCTATGCCGAGATGCGTTCCAAGCTCAGCGGTTTTGAAGTTCAGATAGAGCAGTACAAGGCCCGCAAAGAGCGTGCTGAAACTGAGCTTACTGAGGTACAGCAACAAACCGAGACCGAGCAGGAAAATCTGGCCAAGGCGCGAGTCATTTTGCAAGAGTCCATCGAAAAGATGGACGCAGATACCGTGCAGCGCGAAGCATTAATGAAGCAGCGTGACCTGTGTCGCAGTGAACTTGATGAGGTGCGCCAGACTGCCCGCCATGATCGCGATCGTCGCCAAGAGTTAGCCATGCGTGAAGGCTCATTGCAGACCCAGCTAAATTCTATCCGCGAGGGTATTGGTCGTCTTGAAACTCAGGTTGAGCGTCTTCAAGAGCGTCGCCAACAGCTTCGTGAAGCCTTCAATATTAAAGAAGATCCCACTGAAGGTTACAAAGTCGAGCTTGAAACCCAGCTCGAAGCGCGCCTCTTAGTGGACGCCGAATTGACTGAAGCCCGAGCCGGTGTTGAGTCGGTAGAGCACCAGATGCGCGAGCAGGAAAAACTGCGCGGCGAGCTGGAAATTGAAATTCAGGCAGTGCGAGTTAAGCTCGAAGAGCGCCGCATTGCAGCGCAAGAAATCAGCACGCTAAGCCGCACCATTGAAGAGCAGATAGCCGAGAAAGAAGCCGATCTACCCAGCTTACTGGAAAGCCTTGCTGTCGATGCAGACCTGGTGGATTGGGAAGAGCAACTTCAGCTAATTGGTAATCGTATCTCGCGCCTTGGGCCAATCAACCTGGCCGCTATTGACGAGTATAAAATTGAGTCCGAGCGCAAAGATTATCTAGACCAGCAAAATGCTGAATTAGAAGAAGCGCTCAACACATTACAAAATGCCATTCAGAAAATTGATCGCGAAACCCGCACGCGCTTTAAAGAGACCTTCGATTTAGTCAATGGTCATCTGCAAGCCTTATTCCCGAAACTGTTTGGCGGTGGCCATGCGTATTTGGAAATGACTGGCGACGATCTGTTAGATACAGGTGTCACATTGATGGCCCGACCACCGGGTAAAAAGAATGCCTCGATTCACCTACTTTCTGGTGGTGAAAAAGCAATGACGGCAATCGCCATGGTATTTGCTATATTTAAACTTAATCCGGCACCGTTTTGTATGCTTGATGAGGTTGATGCCCCCCTAGATGACGCCAACGTGGGCCGCTATGCTGCCATGGTTAAAGAGATGTCATCTGAGGTGCAGTTTATTTTTATTACTCACAACAAGATTTCCATGGAAGCGGCAAATCAGTTGATGGGTGTCACTATGCATGAACCAGGCGTATCTAGACTGGTCACTGTAGATGTAAATCAGGCTGCTGAATTAGCCGATGCCTGATAACGTTAAATTATTGAGCACGCTATAAATATGGATTATTTTGGCCCCCGAGAAGTACTCATTGTTGTTGGCGTATTGGTTATTCTCGCCATAATTCTTGATGGTGCGCGGCGTATAAAGCGCAACCGTTACGAAAATTTACAGATGTCATCGCGCAAATTGCGCAAGGCCTCTGCTCAGGATGTTACCAAAGAAGAGTTGGATGCATTAGAAGCAAGCCAGTTTCCCTCGGGCCGAGCCCGGATTATTGGTGTTCGTGACGAGGGCGATCTTCAGCAAGTAGAAGATACGGTGCGACGTTCTAATGGTTTTGGTTTTGATCGCGAGCCAGAGCAGGAAGTGTTTGATCTGGATAACTCAATCTATGAGCGTCAGCGAGCCGAATTAACTCAACAGGCTCAGCCTCAAAAATCGGCCGAGAAACCAAATACTCAGCCAGAAGAAGTTCTGGTGATTCATTTGATGGCGAACAAGGGCGAAAAGGTTGCTGGTCAGCAGCTATTGGATGCCGTGCTCAGTGCAGGCCTTCGCTATGGCGCCATGAAAATTTTCCACCGTCATCTCAGTGATGATGGCTCCGGGCCCGTGCTGTTTAGCATGGCCAATCTGGTTAACCCCGGCACCTTTGATTTAAATACCATGGGTGATCTCGAGGTTCCAGGCGTCACATTGTTTATGGCGCTGGACGATATAGCAGATCCTGTCGACGCCCTCAATATTATGATTGAAGCGGTGGACAGTATAGTTGGCGACTTGCAGCTAAATGTAATGGATGAGTCGCGCAGTTCAATGACGCGAAACACCATTGAACACTACCGACAGCGTGCCCGGGATGTGTCAGTTCGACGCGACCAAAGTAGCTGAATTACCACGGCGACAATATGCAGCAAATTTCAGACGATGTTCTAAGGGAGTATGAACATCTCAAAGATGCGTTAAACCAGCATAATCACCGCTACTACGTTCTGGACGATCCCTCGGTTCCGGACAGCGAATACGACCGTCAAATGCGTGAGCTACAGGCCATTGAAGCCCAGTATCCCGGGCTGCTTAGTGAAGACTCCCCCAGTCAACGTGTCGGTGGCAAGGCGCTAGAATCCTTTACACAGGTACGCCACACCGTGGCCATGCTGTCCCTAGAAAACGCCTTTAGTGACGCAGAACTCGAAGACTTTGATCGCCGCGTTAAAGACCGTTTAAATTACGCCGCCCAAAAAAATCCCACAGAAATAGAATTTGCCTGCGAGCCAAAACTCGATGGTGTTGCGGTGAGTTTGCTCTATGAAAATGGACAGCTCGTGCGAGGCGCTACCCGCGGCGATGGTTCGGTGGGGGAAGATATTACCGCCAATGTGCGCACCATCAAAAGTATTCCTCTTAAACTTCGCGGTGACAATATTCCTTCATTACTTGAAGTGCGTGGCGAAATATATCTGCCTCGTCCGGGCTTTGACGCACTAAATGCCAAAGCCATAGCCGCGGGCGAAAAAACCTTTGTTAACCCACGCAACGCAGCGGCGGGAAGTCTGCGCCAGTTGGATTCAAAAATAACCGCCAGCCGACCCCTAGAAATGTGTGCCTATTCCGTGGGCCAGTTTGAGGCTGAGGTAACCCCAGATAGCCACACCCATATGCTCGAGACACTCGGCGGCTGGGGCTTTAAAATTAATGAACATGTTGTGGCCGTTATGGGTATTGCCGCCTGTGAAGACTATTACAGCGCCATGGCCGAACGCCGCGACCAGCTGACCTATGATATTGATGGCATCGTTTACAAAGTTAATAACCTAGCCCTGCAGCAGCGTCTAGGTTTTGTGGCCAAGGCGCCGCGCTGGGCCATTGCACGAAAGTTTCCCGCTCAGGAAGAAATGACCAAACTGCTCGACGTGGAATTTCAAGTGGGTCGCACTGGAGCAATAACACCAGTGGCCCGATTAGCGCCGGTCTTTGTCGGCGGGGTTACGGTAAGCAATGCCACCCTGCACAATGGCGACGAAATAAAACGACTGGGTGTATGTATTGGCGACACCGTAATTATTCGCCGTGCCGGTGATGTGATTCCCCAAATCGCCAAAGTGATTTTAGAAAAACGCCCGGAAGATGCTCAACAAATTGTATTTCCCGAGCGTTGCCCCGTCTGTCAGTCCTCGGTAAAACGCGCCGAAGGTGAGGCAGTTGCTCGCTGCACTGGCGGACTTTTCTGTGGTGCTCAGATTAAAGAAGCGATAAAACATTTTGCCTCACGCAAGGCCATGGACATTGATGGCCTCGGTGACAAGTTAGTTGAGCTGTTAGTCGATGCTGGGTCTATTTATTCTGTGGCCGACCTCTTTGAATTAAATGTGGATCAGCTATTAGGCCTCGAACGCATGGCGGATAAATCGGCAACCAACTTAACCGCCGCGATAACCGCCAGTAAAGAAACCACCCTCGCTAAATTTTTATATTCGTTGGGTATTAGAGAAGTGGGCGAGGCGACGGCACAAACCTTAGCGAACAATTTTGGCTCATTAGAAGCGGTGATCGAAGCCGATGCTGAACAGCTGTTAGACGTCGACGATATTGGCCCAGTGGTCGCAAAGCATATTGTTAATTTTTTCAGCAATCCGGATAATCTGTCTATTATTCAGGCACTGCGTGAGTCTGGGGTAAACTGGGCCGATATAGACCAGAATGCTCAGGCATCGCAGCCCCTAAAAGGCCAGACCTGGGTGCTTACCGGCGGCATGGAAATAATGAGTCGTGCCGAAGCCAAAGATCGTCTGCAGGCTCTGGGTGCCAAGGTTGCTGGCAGTGTTTCCGCCAAGACCTCACAGGTAGTGGCAGGGCCGGGGGCAGGTTCGAAATTGACCAAGGCTCAGTCACTGGATATTCCGGTGCTGGACGAAGCGGGATTTTTGGAGTATTTAAACAGGTTAGGGTAACAGGGAAGGGAATATGGATATTCAATCTGAGTCAGTGGTGTACGGCTGTATTAAAGATGTAGCCTTGGTAGATATTAGCGAACATCGGCGTAGTAATCGTGAAGCCATGCTCGAGTTGCCCTCGGCAGAGTCATGGACGCTGGTGAACCGAGAGATGTTTTCGCTGCCGGAAAACACCATGACCGATATAAGTTTAAGCACCGAAGTGATGCATTTCGGCGCCTCCTATAAGGGGGTAGAACACGAGTGGAAATACTGGCTCGAGCAGTTTGAAAATTTACTGCGCAAAATGTACTGGGTCTCGGCCACGGTACATCTTGAAACAGAAATGTCGGGGCTGCATTCATTTGTCTTTGAAACCAGTGATGCGGCACATGTGCCCAACCAGTCGAATATTAATATTCGCTGCGAATGGCTGAAAGAGGTTGGCTAAGTACTTACCCAACCAACAGACCAACCGACCAACAAAAATTAAAAAAATCAGAAAGGTTAATCAATGGCCAAGTTAAAAAAAGAAATAAGACAGCGCTCGGCTTGGATAGCCTCCATGCTTGGCTGTCTGGCATTTCTGCTCATGGCCGTCAAAGTTTATGATGTTCCCGTCTCCACCATGACCGCTAACCTAATGTTTATGCTCGGCGGACTGATGCTAATTATTGGTGCTGCTGCAATGCTAGGCTGGATGATCGCCTATCTGCGCAAGCGATTTCGCTAGGTGATGTCACCGAAAGCGTCGACTCAGCGTTTTTCCTTTCGTTACTTTCTGGCAACTATCGGCACAAGTAATCTGGCTATGGGGCTGCACAAGGTGCTCTATCCCTGGTTAGTGGTGGGCGTGTTAATGGAATCCCCCAGTCGTTTGGGCTTGGCTCAAATGGCGGTTTTACTGCCTAATTTACTGTTTCTTTTGCCAGGCGGCATAGCCTCAGATCGCCGTCATCGTGGCACTTGGTTGTCGCTGCTGTATTTGGTTTATCTGTTACCTCTGGGTCTTATTCTGGCCTCTGTATTGACCGGCGAACTCACCTTTACCCTGCTGCTGTTATTTGGTGTGGCCTTCGGCACTATCTCTGCATTTGTGCAGCCGGCCCGCGAGAGCTTGCTCGGGTATGCCGCCCCAGAAATTATGCATCAGACCGTAGCCAAGGTTATGGTGACCCAGTTTATTGCTCAGGGCATTGGCTTCTGGATTGCCGGACAGCTCGACATTGTTAGTCTGCCCCAGTTACTGCTATTTCAGATGCTCATATTTGTGATTAGCGCCGTGCTAATAAGGCGAAGCCATCCTGTTCCCTTAGGTGGCGTAAAACCGGTGGTTGAGAAGAAAACCCTCAAGCACAGCTGGAAAGAATTGGGCGAAGGACTACAAATATTCCGTGATGATAAAGGCCTGCTGCACCTATTGATGATTGTATTTGCCACCGGATTTTTAGCCTTCGGTGTCTATCTGGTGGGCATGCCGCTGATTGCTCGTGAGCTTTATGACGGAGGGGCAGGGCTCTATGCGACCTTGCAGATTGTATTTTCTCTGGGCATCGTCAGTGCCAATTTTGGTGTTATGAAACGCAGTAAAATGTTTAATCGCCCGGGTAGGCTAATGGTTATAAGCTTCTTATTGCGCGGGAGTCTGGTGGGTATTATTGCGACCGTGCCGAGCATGTGGATCTTATTTCCGGTGGTCTATATCTGGGGATTCTTCTCTGGCCTGTCCATGACGTTGGGCCGGACTATTTTGCATAACCAGGTATCCCATGAGGTCCGCTCAAGAGCGGCTTCGGTCTACCAACTCTGCCTATTTGGTGGCGCGCCTTTGGGAGCCTGGGTTTGCGGTGTCACGGTAGAGAGTATCGGCCTAAGTTCAACCTTCATGGTGATCGCTGCCGCTAGCTTTAGTGTCGCGGTGTTAACCGCACTGTTTTCGCCCCTGTGGCATGTCCGCGGCGACATTACAGAAGCCTAGCTTTTTTGTAATGCCGCCAGCCCTGAGCTGCCCATAATAAAGAGCCCTGAGCTGCCCATAATAAAGAGCCCTCAGCTTCTCGTAACAATGAACCCTGAGCCTACTAAAGATTGAATGCAATCAACGCCGCAGTAACGGCAACATTCAGAGACTCAACCCCATTCGCCATAGGAATACCAATACGGTGATCACTCAGCGCCGCTATCTCTTTACTCACACCTTCAGACTCATTGCCCAGTACAAATATAACTGGCCCAGTGGGTACAAAGTCGGCAATGGGTGTGGCCTCGTGAGACGACAATGTGCATATCTCATAACCCTGCTGTTGAAAGTCTTTAAGAGCCGTTAGCAGCGAGTCACAGCGTAAAATATTGCCTTTAAACAATGTGCCAGCACTGGCCTTAATCACTAGAGGAGAGATATCAGCGGTACCCTTGCTCGGCAGCAACAAACCATAGGCAGGACTGGCGGTAACACTGCGAATAATCATGCCCAGATTCTGTGGGTTGGTTACGCCATCTAGAGCAATCAATGTGCCCGAGAGATTAGTCTCTAATGCTTGCTTATAGGGCAGGTAACCGGGGCAGTGAATGTCACAGGCAGCGCCTTGATCCTGTTTACTATTGCGTGAGATACGCGACAGTTCAGCGCGGCTATGGAAGCAGACTTCAATATTGCGCTTGGCTGCTAGCTGAGTAATCTCATCAATAATACCGCCACTGCGATTGGAATCAGCAAGGTGCACGCGATAGATTTTCAGACTCTGGTCCTGAAGTATTTCTACCACAGGCTTGCGGCCGTAAACGGTTATCAGCTGATCAAAAAATGATTTACGCTGAAGGTATTCAGCACTATCAGCGCGCTGTGATGGAGGGTTCGATTTACTCATATTATTTAATGTCTGACTGTAATAAAGCGGAAATAATCTGTAGGTCATCAGCGGATGCCTGACCCTGCTTTGCCGATATGGGCACTGTTGCATTCCCCAGAGCACAATAAACCTGCTGCCAAAGATCTGGCTGATTCTGTAGTGTCTTTAAATGGGCTTCAATCGTGCGGCTATCGCCCCGAGCGATGGGGCCGGTTAGGGCGCTTACGGCATCGGTACTCAAATAATTATCGACGGTCTGGCGAATAAGGGGTTCGAGAGGGTTGCTAGCACCTGTCTGGTTGTTAATTTCGGCACCGGCTGCGGTTAACATCTGTTTGCCCAACTCGAGCAGGCTAACCAAATAGTTGCAGGTAAGTACGGTGGCTGCATGATAGAGAGACTTGTGTTCGCTGGCTATGGCAAAGGGTTCGGCACCAATGTGTCGAAATAATGTATCTAATAGGGCCACAGCATTTGGATCCCCTTCAATGCCGCAGGCAGTGCCCGCAAAGCGCGCTACGGATTTCTCGGGATCGGCAAAACTATGAATAGGGTGTACCGAGGCGGTAGGGCAGTTGTTGAGGCCCAACACCTGGGCACTTAAAGAACCGCTGCAATGAAAGACTGTATCACTCTCACGCAGCACCCCAGTATTTTTCAATGCCTCACTGGCCTGCTGAATACTGTCGTCTGGCGTAGCGATCAGCCAGATATCGGCGGGCTGCAATTCAACGTAATCGCCTTGTCCCTGACCTGCACCAATAAAGTCTGCGGCCAGCTGTGCAGATGCTGTGCTTGAATTAATAATCTGGCCAATAGAGACCGTGTTGGAGAACAGTCGGCACAGGGTTCTACCCAGGCGACCAGCACCGATACAGGACAGCGTTAAAGTTGAGAGATTGCTAGGCATGGTTAAGCCTAGCCGAGTAATGTTTTATATGCACGCACTGTATTTACCATGCCCATGGCCAAGGAATCCACGGTAAAGGCATGACCAATAGAGACTTCAAGCAGGCTGGGAATACTGGCGAATTTGGCCAGATTATCCAGATTCAAATCATGGCCTGCATTAACCCCCATGCCCAAAGACGTGGCGAGGGCGGCGGCCGCCAGATGTTGCTGAAAAATAGGCTCTAGATCATCGGTTCCCCAAGCAGCGGCGTAGGGTCCGGTGTAGAGTTCAATACGGTCGGCGCCAATGCTGGCGGCCAACTCAATCTGTGCAAGATCAGGGTCCATAAACAGACTAACGGTCATACCCTGAGCCTTAAGGCGATCAATAATAGGCTTAAGTTGCGCACCGGAACTGGTGAGATCAAAACCGTGGTCAGAGGTGAGTTGGTCATCACCGTCTGGTACCAATGTGCACTGGTCAGGTTGCACCTGTTCAACCAATTCAATAAAACCGGGGTAGTCAGCCACAGCAGGGGCGAAGGGATTGCCTTCAACATTAAACTCTACGTTGCTGAGTGGGCTAACAAGTTCCGCGAGCTCGCGCACATCGCTAGGGCGAATATGGCGCTGGTCGGGACGCGGGTGAACGGTGATGCCATCCGCCCCATTATTAATGCATAGCTGCGCATGCTCGACCACATTGGGGTAGTTGCCCTCTCGAGAATTTCTGATCAGGGCAATTTTGTTTAGGTTAATACTCAGTGCGGTCATAGGTTTACTGCGTTATTTAATGGGAACGGGTCTCTCGAAAGACAGCTTTTTTTCCTTGGGCTTCATCTCAGTGATAGGTGACCAGACTTCAGGATTTACCAGTCTAGCACTAAGAATGCGAATGGGTTCCACGGGTACATCTTGATACATCTGTTTCGTGGTTGTTTCCACCACGGCAATGGCGTCGACAATCTTCATGCCGGATATCACTCGGCCAAACACGGCGTATCCTAGCTTCTTATCCGTGGAGTCCAAAAACCTATTGGATTTATGATTGATGAAAAATTGTGCCTGAGCACTGTCTGGGTGGTTAGTGCGTGCCATCGCCAGAGTGCCGCGCTTATTTTTCAGTCCATTGCTGCCTTCATTAACAATGGTGGGTCGCTCAGACTGGCGAGGACTTAGATCAAAGGTAAAACCGCCGGTTTGAATCATGAACTTATTAATCACACGGTGAAAAATTAGGCCATCGTAATGGTAGCTATTCACGTGCTTCACAAAATTATCGACAGTGACTGGGGCTTCGCTGGCATAGAGCTCAACGAGAATGTCGCCTTTCTCGGTTTTAATTAAAACCTGCGGATTTGCGGGGGCGGCATGGCTAATGCTCAGGGCAACCATGGCTGCCAAACCAACTATTAGACTATAAAATGATCGACTCACAGGGTATCTCCTTATATTCCTTACTTATCGCCGCGGTGGGTTGCGGCGCTTGGTTGTGAATGGGCTACTGCTATTTATTAGTTGTGCTCTTTATAGATGGCACTCTTTGTAGGCGGCGCTCTTTATAGATGGCACTCTTTACAGGTGGCACTCTTTATCGGTGTTTACTGCTGCCATTCTGAGAAACGTTTGCGTCCGCGCAGCTTGGGAATCAGTACCACTAAGATAGCACCCAGAAATACCGTAAAACCACCATAGAGAAAGGATTCGTTACGCATATCTTTCTGCAGGTCGTCAAAGTTAGCCTTTAGAACGTCATTTTCACCCTGCAACATATGGTTCTGTTTAACCAGCGCCTGGTTTTGCTTGTTAATGGCAATGGCGTCAGACGAGATATTTTTCAGATTGGTCAACTCAAGGCTGAGATTTTCTTTGCTGCCTTGCGTGGTGTCCAGCTTGCCGCGCAAAGACTTTGATTGCTGGCGAAGTTCGCTCATTACTTTTTCGAGCTGATTATTGCGACTTTTTAGCTTCTTCATAAGAGCCTGGTCTTTAACCAGCTGCACACGGGCAATTTGGGTATCGGACAGGAACTGCTCTTCCATCCAGCCCTCAACACCTTTATCGGTCTTAACCATTCCCCAGCCATCTTGTAGGCTCATTAGCTTCAACTTAGTACCAGTTTTTAAACCTCTGTGTACTATTTTGCAGCGTGGGCAGGGGGTTTCACGAAGTGGCACATAAAACTCATCTGACACATAGCGTGTTTGAGGCTTCATGGCGATAGGATTAATAACAATAGTTTTTTCTATAACAGCAGCATCGCTTGCCGGCGCAGCTACCTCTGTAACAGCGGCTTCAGGCGCTTGCTGGCTGTCTTGAGCCGTTGCATTTGAGGCAAACAAGGCCAATAAAAGGGTCAGGGATAAGGTTATATAGTTCATATGCTTTCTTGAGTAGTTTTTATTGGCAGCGATCATACCCTGATCGAGGGTAAATGATAACTCCTGAGATTGGGCTATTCAGAGGTTATCTTGAGTCTATTGATGAGATTTTAACGCAATTCAGTCTTACTTAGAGCAACTTTAAGGTAATACCTTAAGGTAATACCTTCTTAAACGGCTTAACCGTCACTGAGGCATAGACGCCTCCAGCCACATAGGGGTCCGCATCGGCCCAAGACTGTGCATCGTCCAGAGAGTCAAATTCAGCAACCACTAGGCTACCCGTAAAACCTGCGTCTCCTGGCTCATTATTATCAATAGCAGGATGTGGGCCAGCAATAAGTAGGCGGCCAGCTTCTTTAAGAGTATGTAGACGATCCAGGTGAGCTGGACGGGCCAAACCACGTTTTTCCAAGCTGTTTTCGATGTCTTCACTGATAATTGCGTACCACATAGCTAATTATTCCTAATTATTTTTGCTTGATAATTTCTTCGAGAGACATGCCCGTGAGCTTAGTGATACCTCTAAAGAGATAAAAAAGGTTGCCCATCATCACCAACATTGCCGGCAGTGCAATCACCGGAAAACTCAGAGCAGTCATCTTGCCCAGTTGCTCATTGAAGGCAACAGTTCCAGGGTCGGCGGTCAAAATAATGACGGCCAGTAAATAGTTGAGTAGGGAAGAAAGGAAAAACGATCCCGCCAAAATCCACGAGGCATTAATCAGTAACTTATCAAACTCAGGCTTACGACCATTATCTTTTAATGCCGTATTAATCTTTTGAATTTCTAAAATTGCATCGTTAAGTAAAAAGGTATGAATTAACGGCTGTGATGTTTTTAAAGAAATTAAAGTCGCCGCACCAAAAATTGCAGGAATAGATGCCTCTTTAATCGCAATGTAAATCGCATCCAGCTCCAATAGGCTGATGCCTCCGGTGAGCGCAACGCTGACAACACCTAACGCAGAAAAAAAGTTAAGTTTTCCCCGAGTTAAAAAATCATGAATGCCATAACCAATTGGGAATGAAAGCGCGACCACAATCGCAAGCTTAATACCCAGAAATTCAGGGTCGCTGAGTTTGGTTAACACAAGGGTTGGCACCAACAGATTAAACGCTAGATTTAACAGCAAGCTTTCCTGCTTTTCTGGCGCTTTTCCCTGAGGGCTATTTTCTATTCTGCTGTCTTGGTTTTGCATACAAAAACATGGCGATAAATAAACGGGAAAGCATTGTAACCGCTGGGCAGCCATTGTCGAGATCACAGACTGGTATTTATGACTAACCGCCATCAGTAGAAGTTGGGCTTCTGGTAAAAAATAGGTGGATTTATTATTGAAAAGACCAAGGCCTTGATCTATTACTTTATGCAATTGAAAAAAACATTAGGAAACCGCCGTAACCTACTAATTTATATAGGAATCTAAATAAAAAATGGCAAATTTAGACGTTAGATCTGATCCTGTGTCCAACCGCCTTGGTAGAGCCTGAATTGGCAGATCTGTTAGTCGAATACCTGGACCAGTTAGGTGTTGAATATGTATTTGGCGTTCCCTGGGGGCGCAATAGAACCCCTTTACAACGCATTAGCGCGCAGTGAGCGACGAGGGGGCGTAAGAGCAGTTGTTGCACGGCATGAAACCGGTGCTGCCTTTATGGCCGATGGCTATGCCCGCAATACCGGCAAGCTAGGGGTTTGCTGTTCCACTACAGGGCCAGGCGCCACCAATATGATTACCGGCGTGGCATCCGCCTACGAAAACAATGTGCCCATGCTGGTGATCACCGCGCAAACCGCCATCTCGACCTTTGGTAAAGGTGCTATTCAAGATTCTTCCTGTACCGGCATAAACACCGTCGGCCTGTATCAGCACTGCACCCGCTATAACACGCTTATATCCCATGCCGCCCAGTTTGAGCATAAATTGGCCACTGCTATTATGTCTGCCATGGGCTCACCGGCAGGGCCTGCGCATATCAGTGTGCCTAGGGATGTTATGGCCAAGGGCAGTCCCAACCCGGCCAAGTACCAATTAGATAAGCTTCTCGATAGACCTGCATTACTAGACAGCGATGCCGTCGATCAGCTATACCAAGAGCTCTCTAATGCACAAAAGCCCGTCTTTATTATTGGTGATGAGGCCTGTGATGCCATCGGCAGTATTCTTAGTCTAGTCGTAGCCACTGGCGCTGAGTTAATTGTTACCCCTCAGGGGAAAGGACTTGTAAGCCCTTATCATCCCCAGTTTAAGGGTGTATTTGGATTTGCCGGTCACTCAGCAGCAAGAGAGGTTTTATTAGATTCTTCCGTTGACCTAGTGGTAGCTATCGGGGCTAGGTTTGGAGAATTTTCCAGTAATGCTTGGGATACGGAGACTTTACTGAATGGCAAACTAGTTCATGTTGAATCCACCGAAGCTAATTTAACCCGTACTCCTATGGCAAGGCTGCATGTTCGCGGGTGTATAGGTACCGTTTTCGATAGGATCATTGAGAAATTCGGGATAGATGACGCCCATTATATCCGAGCAGTAAAGGCCAAAAATGATGATTCTGAAGTGGGCTTTGAAAGGCACTTTAAATTTGATGATGAAAAGGGGTATCTCTCCGACGCTACTCCCATAAAACCACAGCGCCTAATGCGCGATCTACCAAAACTTTTTCCTGGACACACTCGTTTTCTAGTGGACACAGGTAATAGCTTGGCTTGGGGAACACATTACTTACACCCCTTTGATCGCCGGTTTTCCGGTAAGCGAGAGCAACGAGGTGGGTTATTTAGTGCGTCAGTAGATTTCGCCTCAATGGGATGGGCGATTGGCAGCGCGATTGGAACTGCTCTGGCCTGCAGGACTACTCCAGTTGTCTGTATCACCGGTGATGGAAGCTGGTTGATGAGTGGTCAGGAACTGACAGTGGCCATCGAAGAAAAACTCTCTGTGGTGTTTGTCATCCTAAATGACAGCGCTTATGGCATGGTAAAACATGGACAAACCTTGACCGGGGCTGAGCCTACAGCCAGTCAACTTGCAAAAGTGGATTTTTGCGCAGTCGCAAAAGCTATGGGCGCCGAGGCGTTTATAGTTAATTCACCTGCTGAACTTAATGCCCTAGATATTAAAAGCATCTGTAAAAAAGTAGGACCTACTCTCCTCGATGTGAGGATAGATGCTAACGAAAAACCACCTATTGGACTTAGAACTAATGTGTTGCAAAGCGGATGAGCAACGAACCGAAAGAGACTGTTACCACCAAGATATGGTCCGAAACGGCAGAGCGAGATAATCCTTTCGCAGCCGCTAGTTGCCACTGTGCCGGTTTTGACGTGTACGGTGACCTATTAAAAAACGCCACCTATATCGATTATCTCTACCTCCTCTTTAAGCTCGAACCTCCCACCGAAAACCAAACTGCCTTGCTACAGGGGCTAGCGATAGCATTAGCTAATCCAGGTCCAAGAGATCACAGCGTCCGGGCCGCCATGAGCTCAGGTGTAGGAGGTTCTACCCATGCCGCAGCACTGATAGCTGCAATTTCGGTGGGTGCGGGCAACCTAGGCGGATCAAGAGAAGTCTTTCATGCCATTGAATATTGGGACCGTTGCGGAATTGACCTAGATGCTTGGAAAGACCTGATTGAAAACCCACCCCAAGAAGGACGCATGGATGTCTGGCAGCCCATGGAGCATCCGCCCGGCTTTGATCCCAATGGCGTCAATTGCCCAACCCCCGTTGTGCAAACCCTTACACATTTAGCAGACGTCAGTCCAGGCACAGCATTTGAGCTGGTTAAGCAAAAATCGACCACTACTCGAAGGCTATACAGGCTACCCCCTGGCATTCTCTGGAGTTGCCGCCGCCGCATTTTATGACCTGGAATTCCAGGCGGAACAGGCAGAAATGCTTTATTTGTTGCTGCGATTACCCGGAGCGGCTGTGCATGCCTTGGAGCAAGAGAAACTCGGTTGGCGAAAATATCCATTTTTTTCAAAGGGCTTCAAGGTCACAGAATAACTGGTCGAAACCTATCAGAGAGATTTGCATGACAGTTCACAGTAAGTTTGAGAGATATGAAGATAATTGGCAAACATCAATGGGTGGCTGGTCACCTGAGGGTGAAGTCATTCTCAGAGGTAAGGCCCTTTTTACTGAGTTGAACGAAAAAACCTGGATGGAGTATCTCCTCTTTGCCGCGACAGGCAGGGAATCTCCAAAAATCGCCCGGTTAATGGAAGCTATGTGGGTCATTTGTACCAGCTTCCCTGACCCGCGAATTTGGAATAACAGGATAGCAGCTCTTGCAGGTACTGCACGCTCAACGGGTGTGCTGGCATCGGCAGGGGCGCTGGCTGTGACTGAGGCCACGATATTTGGATTGAAGCCTATAAAAGGCGCCACTGATTTTTTTTATAGAGCTGAAGGACGAATGACGCAGGGTGAAACCCTTGAGGAAATTGTTCAATCAGAACTCAAGCAGTTTCGAAGTGTTTATGGATATGGGCGACCTATCATTAATAAAGATGAACGGATCGAACCAATGATGGAATTTGCTAAGTCCCTTGGCTGCGGGAATGGAAAATTTATACAGCTGGCTTTTGATGTTGAGCGTTACCTTCTGCAGACGAGGTTGAGGTACAGAATGAATATTGCAGCAGTATGCGCTGCATTATTGGCAGATGAAGGACTAACGCCAACAGAGTTTTATCATATGGCAACCCTAGCTTTTACTGCCGGGGTAATACCATGTTTTATAGATGCAGAAGATAAAGACGAAGGAAGTTTTTTTCCACTGCGAATTTCTCGTATCAACTCAAGTGGTTGCGAGGGGCTCAGAAAATGGAGGAAGTAAGTCATGAAAATTAGAGATGGTTTGATCACATTAATGGCGGTGGCCACTGTTACTTTTGCGGAACAAAGCAATGATTTTAATGCGGATGAGCTTGATGTTCTGCAGCTGTATGGCGATGAGGATTTCATAACCATTGCAACGGGCGTAGTTCAGCCTATCGCAAAAGCTCCGGCTGTTGCTTCGGTCATAACGGCCAGTGAAATAAAAAGTATGGGGGCCACAGACATTGATCAGATTCTAGAGACAGTACCCGGATTACATGTATCACGGAGTCCTATCTATAACCCTCTTTTCGTATTTAGAGGTATCCATTCCGATTTTAACCCTCAAGTTCTGATACTGGTCAATGGCGTTCCTTTGAGCAACTTATTTCATGGGGATAGAAATCTAGTCTGGGGCGGAATGCCCGTTGAGGCTATTTCTCGGATTGAGGTGATTCGCGGCCCGGGATCTGCACTCTATGGCGCAGATGCCTTCGCCGGTGTTATTAATATAGTCACTAAGAGCCCCAAAGAACTGCAAGGGCTTGCCGGTGGTATTTCAGCCGGGTCATTTTCAACTAACAGAGCATGGCTGTCAGCCGGAGGGTCTAACGGGGAGCTCAAGTACTCTGCTTTTCTTGAAGCGGAAAAAACGGATGGCTCCGATGCAACTATCAGTGCGGATGCACAGACATTCTTCGATCTAATTACGGGCACCTCAGTGTCCAATGCCCCTGGCAGAGTCAACCTATCCAAAGAAAATCTAGATCTAAGATTAGAAGCCAACTATAAGGATTGGGATGTTCGAATAGGCGCCCAAATTCGAAATGATGTGGGTGATGGAGCAGGGGCGGCACAGGCTCTGAATCGAGATAATAAGTTCGAAAGTGATCGTTATAATGTTGATGTAACCTATCGCGAGTACAATCTCCTACCAGACACAAAGATAGAATTCCAAGCAAGCTATTACCAAACCTCACAGGAGGTGACCGGTAACTTTGTGTTATTCCCTGCGGGGTCGACTGGGCCCTTTTTAAGCCCTTTAGGCGTGCCATTATTTGGTACTTTCCCCGAGGGTGTTATTGGTAATCCAGAAATTTATGAGAATCATTTCCGCTCTGGATTTACTGCTCTTTATGACGGTATCGACAAACATAATATTAGCTTTGGATCTGGATACTACAAGGGAGAAATCGACAAGGTAAGGGAGCGTAAAAACTTTGGGATCAACCCCAATACGGGTATGTTCATTCTTCCTGGAGAACCCGTTGTTGACGTCTCAGATACGCCGTTAGTATTTCTCACAGAAGATAAGCGCGATAATACCTATGTCTATTTTCAGGATGTTTGGCAGTTAGGTAATGACTGGGAGTTGACGGCAGGTCTTCGTCACGACAACTATTCTGATTTTGGTGGCACTACCAATCCTCGACTCGCATTAGTTTGGTCAACGGGTTACAACCTAACCACCAAGCTACTTTACGGTGAGGCGTTCAGAGCCCCGTCGTTTGCGCAAACTCGCGCGATCAATAATCCACTGGTATTGGGTAATCCAGATTTAAAGCCTGAGGAAATTAAGAGCTACGAATTGGCGTTTGATTATCGTCCAAGTTATGACCTAACCATCAATATGAATTTCTTTCATTACAACTGGACGGACATTATTCAGTTTGTTGCTGATATGAATGGAAGTACTGGTACAGCTCATAATGTGGGTGCACAGACAGGTCGTGGAATGGAGTTCGAAGTTAAGTGGAATGTCTCTGATGATCTAAAACTAAGCAGTAATTTTTCAGTACAGAAATCAGAGGACGAACTGTTAGATGCAGACGCCGCTAACTCTCCCGAGCGACAGCTCTATCTTCGGGGTGACTGGCGGCTCGATGACAGTTGGACATTTAATGCTCAGGCGAACTGGGTAATTGGTCGCAATAGGGAGTCTGGTGACAGCCGGCCAGAGATTGATGATTACCTATTAGTTGATTTAAATGTTCGTCATCGAATATCAAAGCATATTGAAGTGGCTTTGATTATGAATAATGTTTTTGATGAAGATGCTCGAGAGCCAAGTCCAAATGGACAGCCAGTTCCTTTTCTTCCCAACGACTTGCCATTATCAGGGCGTAGTTTTCTCGGGGAAATTCGCTATACATTCTAATGGACTTAAATGTATTGGCGGGCACAAAAGGATATTGGTTTGAATTGTGAAAGGGGGTATCGAAATTAAAGGATTAATGACAACTCAGCTCTCAATAGTATTGGTTTGTGCAAGCCTCTGGTGTGCACTGACGTCTGCTGAGACCCCACCATTGGTGGTTGTCTACCCGGAGGTAAGGCAGCCTTTCGCGCAGGTTTATCAAGCCATCGCGGACGGTGCCGAGCAGGGCTATGGATCGCCAGTACACAGGCTCGAACTGGCCAATGGGCGTAACAGTGTCGACCTTATTGACAGGTATGAGAACGAAATTGTGATTGCCCTAGGGCGTAGGCCGGTTAAGCAGTTATTGGGCAAGCAGTTAAACCATCCATTAATAGTGGGGGCCATCAGTGTCAGTATCGATGGGGTATTGGGGCTGACCATAGTGCCTGACCCCGAGGCAATTGTTCAGCGTTTACAGGTGCTGGTGCCTAGTGTAAAAAATATCTATGTAGTCGATCACCTGAAAGGCAATGTGATTAACGTTGCGGCGGCGAAAGTAACGCTAGAGGCACTGGGTTTGAATGTAGTGATTAAACAGGCGGCGGATATACGTGATGCCGCGAATGTTTACCGAGAGCTGGCAGAACATCTTGATGCCGAGGATTCGGTGTGGATTTTGCCCGGCGATCGATTTGTTAATAACGCGCTTTTATCGATGTTACTGGAGGCCTCATGGAAATCTGACTTTGTGGTGTTCTCCTCTAACCCGACCCATGTAAAGCGCGGCGCATTATTTTCGGTGTATCCGGATAATTTTAAGATGGGCGTTAGATTGGGAGAGATTGCCCTTGGCCGTGCTCAGGGAAATGAGCAGCCTGCTGCAATGGAGCCATTAACCAACGTGTTTGTTACCGTCAACGAGCGGACAAGCAACCACCTTGGTATCACCTTAACAGACGATAAAATGGACTATATCGATCTGGTACTCCCAGCAAGGTAACAGACAATGATCTTCAAACATAAGCGGTGGTTCGATCGCCTGAAATTTAGGCACCAGCTTTCACTGATTTTTATGGGCGGCATTATTGTACTCACTCTGGTGACATCTTTTGTGGTGAGTAATGTGTCTACCTCGATCATTACCGAACAACAGATCAAGCAAAGTCTTCAGGTAACTGAATCGCTGGCCGGCCAAAGTGAGTTGGCGCTGCTCTATCAAAGTGCAGAATCCGCTCGGGATGTTGCCGAGAATGCGATTAATTTTCCTGGGGTCAAGGGCATAACTATTGAGACAGACAGCCAAGAAGAGCTGTTTAGTCTAGGTCTAGACTTCACCCAGCTTAAGCTTAAGAGTAGGGTTAGCGACCTCTCCCTCGTTAATGAGAACAGTGATTACTGGGTATTTTCATCCCCGGTGATGTCTAGCCAAGATTACGACAATCAACTCAATATTCTCCCCGGAGATCAAGATTCCTTTCTGTTGGGTTATATCACCGTGCTGGTGGGCAAAGACACACAGAAGCTCATGCAGCAGAGTATTCTAAATAGCAATCTGGTTATTTCATCGGGCATTGCCATGCTCTTATTAGTGTTGCTGCTGAGTATCTCATTGCGTGTCACCAAGCCCATCGAAGAGCTCTCCGAGACCATGAAAAAGGCGAAGGATGGCGCCAGTGGTATTCGCTCAGAAATTGGTGGGCCTGAAGATATCACCGCGATGCAGGCGTCTTTTAACGGCATGATGGAAGTGTTGGAAAGTCGTCGTGACGAATTACATATGGCCATGCAGTCAGCGCTGGAATCCGCCAAAGCCAAGGGCGAGTTTGCTGCCAATGTGACCCATGAGCTGCGCACGCCAATGAATGCTGTTCTGGGAATGTTGGACCTATTACTCACCATGGGTCTTAGCCTCAAACAGCAAGAGTATGTGCAGACTGCCCAGTCCTCAGGCCATGCTCTACTTACATTGATAGATGAAGTCTTAAGCTTTTCCGAGGCTGATGCAGGCAAGGTCACCATCAGTAATCAGGACTGCATGCTAGAAGATACCCTTGACGATGTGGTTGGGCTATTGGCCAGTCAGGCTCTCAAGAAGCATATTGATATTGGCTATATGGTTGATGACCGCGTCCCTCTAGCTCTGCATACAGACTGTGCCAGAATCCGTCAGGTACTGATTAATCTAGTGGGTAATGGTATTAAGTTTACCGAGTCTGGTGAGGTGTCTATCTATGTCAGCCTCGCCAGAGGTAAAAACCGTATCGAGCGGGCTCCCAAGGGTATCACCCAGTTAATTTTCACCGTCAAGGATACGGGCATTGGTATTAGGGATAATGACCAGGAGCGGATATTCGAAGCCTTTACTCAGGTTGATTCATCGACCACCAAAGAGTATCAGGGCACCGGTCTCGGTCTTGCTATCTGCAAGCAAATTGTTGAATTGATGGGTGGTCAGGTGTCGGTGGCAAGTGCGCTCGGCGAGGGGAGCGATTTTAGTTTTACGATTCCTACCGAAGTGGTGGAAAATCCAGTGGAAGAGCCACGGCTGCCGCAGATAGAAAAGCTACGAATTCTTGTAGTGACAAAAAGCCCTGTGATGACAGATTTTGCCAGTAGCAAATTGGCGCATCTGGGCGCAGAGACCTATCTGGTTAGATCAGGTCTCGAAGCCTTTGAGGCGATTAGAGGCGGCTCGAAAGAGTCTAGTTTTGATGTGATTTTTGTCGATCAAGATCTGGCTGATATCAAGCTCGATGACTTTATCCGCGTTGTTAATAAAGAGCCCCGATGCAAAGACTGCATGGTGGTGATGCTGAGCAACCCCTGGTCATCAGACCCTGTTACTAGAGACCTGCCATTACCGCGACTTAACAAGCCGCTAAAGTCAGACGCATTCTTCCAGTGTCTCAGCAAACATTTTGTGGGTGCCACCTCCGAAGAATCGTCGTTAGAGCAGATCGTCGACATTATTCCCGACCGTCCCTGCAAGGTTTTGGTTGTCGATGACAACCGCGCTAACCAGCAAGTGGCGGTGGCCATGCTGGACAAACTGGGCTGCGAATCGGATATTGCCGGCAATGGCCGAGACGGTGTTGAGAAAATAGTTCGAGACCGATTCGACCTGGTACTCATGGACTGCAACATGCCCGTGATGAGTGGCTACGATGCCACGGCTCAGGTGCGCCAGTACGAAGGGCATGACGCGGGCCACTTACCCATTATTGCCATGACCGCCAACAACTCCAAAGCCGAGTCCAGTCGCTGTAAAGATGCCGGCATGAATGACTTCTTGCCCAAGCCATTGAGCTTAGCGGGCCTGCGCCACCAGTTAGAAAAATGGGCACAGTTTTCTGCCCGTCAGGTTATGCGAGTGGCAGAGCCCCAAGCGGAATATATTGATGGTGATAAAGCCACCATAACTAATGTTGAACGCCACATCTCTGATACCGATAGCTCTACTCTGAGCTATGACCCCAAAGTAATGGCCTCATTAAAAGACGCGGTAGGTGATGTGATAGGGTCGCTGATCGAGGCGTTTCAAGAAGACATGCTGGTCTATTTGGCAAATCTGAAAACAGCGATTGAGGAACAGGATGCCCGTCGTGTCCACGAAATTGCACATACCATCAAGGGTAGCGCCTCTAACTTTGGTGCCTACAATCTGGTCCGACACAGTAAAGAGTTAGAGGATCGCGCGGGGGTTGAAAACCTCGACAATGCTGCCACTTATGAAGCGCAGATCAGCGAGGAGTTTTCGATTCTCTGTATTGATCTCAAGCAGGAGGTGTCGCTACTTGAGCAGGTAGATAAGGCCGTGGTGGCCGGTCATGAACAGGGCTATAGAATATTAGTAGCGGACGATGACCGCTCAATTCGCCTGGCATTGGTGAAGGCATTTGAACGGGAAGACTACCAGTCTGAAGAGGCGAGCAATGGCATGCAGGCCATCGAAATCTGTAAGCGCCGAATGCCCGACCTAATTCTGATGGATGCCATGATGCCCCAGATGAATGGTTTTGATGCCTGCCAACATATTCGTGATCTCCCCAATGGGGCAGATATCCCCGTGCTCATGATTACCGGCCTTGAAGACGAAGACTCAATTATTAAAGCCTTTTCTTCTGGCGCCACAGACTACATTTCAAAACCCATTAACTTCTCGGTAATGAAGCAGCGCGTAGCGCGACTGATTAAAGCCAACCGAGCAGAAAAGCACGTTAAACGACTGGCCTACCATGACCCACTCACCAGTCTACCCAACCGCACCAATTTGATGCAGCATCTGCAGCTTGTCGTCAGCCATGCCGCCGCAGAAAATGAGAAGTTTGCCATTCTTTTTCTCGACCTAGACCGCTTTAAAATGATCAATGACACCATGGGCCATGATGCCGGCGACCTGCTTCTTAAAGCCGTGTCCGATCGAATTCGCAACTGCGTCCGCGAGCAAGATTTTATCGCCCGTCTGGGCGGTGACGAATTTACTATTGTGCTGGAGAAAATAGAGGGGCCCGAGACGGCTGCCAAGGTAGCGGCAAAAATCTGTCACTCCCTGAGTCAGGCCTTTGTCTTTATGCAAAAGAAAATGTTTGTTACCACCAGCATTGGTATCTCGATCTTTCCCGATAATGGCAGCGACGTTAGCTCATTGATTAAGCATGCTGACTCGGCCATGTTTAAAGCCAAAGAAAAGCGCAATGAATACTGTTTCTATGAAACCGGCATGGAAGCTGAAATTGCCGATCGCTTAGAAATGGAGCGCGAATTACGGCAGGCCATAGAGCGCAACGAGCTAGAACTTTACTACCAGCCCAAAATCGATTTTAGTACCGGGGACCTAGTGGGGGCCGAGGCATTGGTACGCTGGAATCATCCCACCGACGGTATACTCGGGCCCAATGTATTTATTCCACTGGCCGAAGAGAGCGGGCTGATCAATAGGCTGAGTGACTGGGTACTAGAACAGGGGGCAGGGCAGCTTCACGACTGGCTCTCTGCGGGGTATAAGTTGACTCTGGCACTGAATCTTTCGGTTAAAGACCTAATGGCTGAAGAGCTCCATGATCAGTTACAAAGTTTAGTGAGTCGCCACAGCTTGCCCAAAAATGTGCTCGAACTGGAAATTACCGAAAGCACCTTGATGAATCATCCTGAGTTAATGAGTACCGAACTGGTAAAAATTAAAAGCATGGGAATCTCAGTGGCTATCGATGATTTTGGCAGTGGTTATTCCTCCCTCAACTATCTAAAGCGTCTGCCGGTTGACGTGCTAAAAATTGACCGCTCATTTATTCAGGATATAGAGACAGACCCCAGCGATAGCGCTATTGTCTCGGGCATTGTTGGTCTGGCACAAAATCTAGACATGAAAACCGTTGCCGAAGGGGTAGAGACCGAAGGTCAGCGAGAAATACTGCGAACATTAGGCTGTGACAGTTTTCAGGGTTATCTCGTTGCCAAGCCATTACCCGCGGCGGATTTTGAAGCCCAGTTCCTACAAGAAACAGTTATATCAGATGCCCAATAATGGCTGTGGCTGTGTGATAATGCGCGCCGAGTTTTAGAATCCGAACGTATTATAGAGAGCAGTATGAGCCAGTATTTTTCTATACACCCAGAGAACCCACAGCAGCGTCTAATAGCCCAGGTCGCCGAGATTATTCGCAAAGGCGGCGTAGTGATCTATCCTACCGATTCCGTCTATGCCATCGGCTGCCATATTGGTGACAAGCAGGCGCTCGACCGTATTCGCGGGATTCGCGACATTGATAAAAACCATAACTTCACATTGATGTGCCGAGATCTGTCAGAACTGGCCAGCTATGCCAAGGTCGACAACAGTGCCTTTCGAATTCTCAAGGCCAGTACCCCAGGTGCCTTCACCTTTATACTGCCAGCCTCCTCAGAAGTCCCCAAGCGTCTTATGCACCCCAAGCGTAAAACCATTGGTATTCGTGTGCCCGACAGCCCCATCGCTCAGGCACTGTTGGCCGAGCTCGGTGAGCCCATGATGAGCGTGACGCTGATAATGCCAAACGATGATTACCCACTGGCCGATCCCTATGATATTCGCGAGCAGTTGGAAGCCCATGTAGACGCCATTATTGATGGCGGCAACTGTGGCCTCGAGCCCACCACCGTTGTGGACATGACTGGGCCAAACCCAGAAATTATGCGACAGGGTATGGGTGATTTTTCAACCCATCAATGATTGTTTAATTATGTGGATGTTCACAGGCGCGATTGTGGTTATAATCGCCGTCTGAATACTGATGGGATATCAAGTGTCGACTCAAGCAACGCCAACTGACCAGCTACAAGCTGTCGATCTAGAAGACGCCTCAGGGGCTGTTGATATAGAAGACGCCGCGGGCGCTGCTGATCTAGACGCCGCCGCGGGCGCTGATGTTTCACTTAGTACTGATGCTGTGCCAGCTAGTCGCAAGGCTCGGTCGGGTCATCAGCAAGAAGAAATGCCTTTTGCTATGGTGCAGGGTAAAGAACTCACCATACTGCCGAAAGATCTGTACATACCGCCAGATGCACTCGAAGTTATTCTTGAAGCCTTTGAAGGGCCTCTGGATCTGCTGCTCTATCTTATCCGTCGTCAAAACCTCGATATCCTCGAAATTAACGTGGCCGAAATAACCCGCCAATACATGGGTTATATCGATCTTATGGGGTCAATTCATCTTGAGCTTGCCGCAGAGTATCTGGTGATGGCCGCCATGCTGGCCGAGATTAAATCGCGCATGTTATTGCCGCGACAGGTCTCAGACGAAGAGGACGAAGACGATCCGCGTGCCGAGCTTATTCGTCGCCTGCAAGAATACGAGCGCTTTAAAACAGCCGCCGAAGATATCGATGAAATGCCGCGCATGGGCCGCGACATTCATCAGGCCAGTGCCGAGGCACCTGACCGAGAGAAAGAACGCCCGCAACCGGATGTTGATATGCGCGAGCTGTTAGCGGCTTTAGGTGATGTACTGCGCCGCGCCGATATGTTCGAGAGTCACCAGATAGAACTCGAAAAACTATCCACCCGCGAGCGAATGTCCCAGGTGCTAGAAAGCCTGCGCGATCAGCAGTTTGTGCCCTTTGTAAGTCTGTTTAAAGTGTCGGAAGGAAGGTTAGGTGTCGTGGTTACCTTTTTGGCAATCATGGAATTAATTAAAGAGTCATTGGTAGAGATCGTACAGAGCGATGCCTTTGGCCCAATACATGTAAAAGCAAGAGCATCATGAACTCAGATTTGATTAAAAAAATTATCGAAGGCGCCTTACTCGCCGCCGGCAAGCCACTGGATCTAGCGCGCCTAGAAAGCCTCTTCGAGGATGAAGAGCGCCCGCCGCGCGACCAGATTAAAGCCGCCCTCGAAGAGATAGAAAGCGACTGCCGCAATCGTGGTTTCCAGTTAAAAGAAATTGCTAGCGGATACCGCCTGCAGGTTAACCAGGAACTGTCTACTTGGGTGAATCGACTCTGGGACGAAAAGCCCAAGCGCTATTCAAGAGCCATGCTCGAAACATTGTCACTGATTGCCTATCGACAGCCCCTAACCCGTGGTGATATCGAATTAGTGCGTGGTGTAGCCGTGAGCTCAGATATTATTAGAACGCTGCAAGAGCGCGACTGGGTGCGTGTAGTGGGCCATCGCGACGTGCCGGGTCGACCTGCACTGTACGCCACCACCAAACAGTTTCTAGATTACTTTAATCTCAAGAGCCTTGAGCATCTGCCCGCCTTGAGCGAAATCAAAGATTTTGCCGAGCTAGATCCAGAGCTGGAACTAGCCCTAGGTGTTGGTGCCAGCCTTTCATTAGGTGCCCAAGCAGCTGCTTCATTAGGCGCCCCGGCCGCCAACGATGAAGTCGTGGCCAACGAAAACGATGTACTCGATGAAGACCCAACTTTCGCCCTGGACCAGCAGCTTGATGGTGTTGTCCCGACAGATTCTGAAGAAGAACCACAACCGAGCAGTGCCCAAGACCATGAGTGAGAAACTACAGAAAATGTTAGCCACCGCCGGAATGGGTTCGCGTCGCGAACTGGAAACCTGGATTTCCGCGGGCCGAGTCTCGGTCAATGGTGTTACGTCTAAACTCGGCGATCGCGCTGAAGCCACTGACCGCATTATGGTTGATGGTCGTGCCGTTAAAATCGTCACCGATGATAACCCCAGAGTCCTGATGTACAGCAAGCCAGAAGGGGAAGTCTGTACCACTGCAGACCCCGATGGCAGACCCACCGTATTCGATAGTCTGCCACGCCTAAACCGTGGCCGCTGGATCGCCATCGGCCGTTTAGATATTAATACCAGCGGGCTACTGCTGTTTACCAATCATGGTGAGCTGGCCAACCGGCTGATGCATCCGTCCTACGAAGTGAAGCGCGAGTACATGGCACGTATTCATGGTGAAGTCGACGAAGCAATGATCAAGCGTCTGATGGACGGCGTAGTACTGGATGACGGTATCGCCAAGTTCCAGACCGTAAAGGCACAGCATGCACGCAGCCAAGACGACCATGGCAGCAGCAATAACTGGTTCCGCGTAATACTGGCCGAAGGCCGTACCAGAGAAGTGCGTCGTCTGTGGGAATCTCAGGACGTTGAAGTTAATCGCCTCAAGCGTATTAGTTACGGCCCGATTGAATTGCCCTCGATTGTGCGTAAATCAGAATTTATCGAGCTAGATCCCAAACAGGTAGCTTCACTGTTTAACGCCGTTAAGATGCGACCACCACGCTTTACGGAAAAGACCGTGTATCGTGATATTCGTCAGCGTAAAGAGAAGAAGTTAAGAGCTCGCGGCGATACATCAAGATAGAAGCCTTGGGCTGTCTTTATCGAAAGGCAGCTCTTACTGCTTGTAATAAACGAGCCGTCAGCCGCTCGTAGTAATGAGCCCTCAGCGTTTTGTAGTAGAAAGCATCTTCAGCGTTTTGTAGTAGAAAGTATCTTCAGGGCTCCGTAATAATGAGCCCTCAGCGTTTTGTAGTAGAAAGTATCCTCAGCGTTTTGTAGTAGAAGGTTTCTTCAGCGTCTTGTATTAGCAGGCTGCGGGCTAATGAAAGGTCTCTCTAGCGCGACTGCGCCTTAATAGACTGGCCGTTTACCGCGCTACTATCCCCACCTAACAGATACAGATAAGCCGGCATAATTTCTGCAGGCGTTTTGAGTTCCGTTGGGTTCTCGGCAGGAAACGCCTGAGCACGCATGGTAGTCGCCGTCGCCCCAGGATTAATCGCATTCACCCGCACCGAGCCCAAACCCTCAAGCTCAGTAGCCCAGACCTGCACCATGCCCTCAACGGCAAATTTAGACACCGCATAAGCGCCCCAAAATGCGCGACCCACTTGGCCCACGCCCGATGACGTAAACAGCACCGAAGCATCATCCGACTTTTCCAATGCAGGCATCAGCGCCTGGGTCATTTGAAACTGCGCAGTAACATTTACCTGCATCACCTTGTCCCAGACATCCTGGCGATAATTACTCAGCGGCGTGCGCTGACCCAGAATGCCGGCGTTGTGTAGCAGGCCATCAAGGCGGCCAAACTGCTCAATAATATTTAGGCACAGCTGATCATAATCCTCTGCAGTCGCGCCCTCGAGATCAATCGGATAGAGCACTGGCTCAGCTTGCCCAGCCGCAGTAATCAGATCGTAAACCTGTTCCAGCTTAGCCACTGTGCGGCCCGCCAAAATAACCTTCGCGCCCACGTTAGCGCAGGCCAGAGCAGCGGCTTTACCAATACCATCACCGGCGCCGGTCACAAGAATAATACGCTGGTCTAGCAGGTTTGCACTGGCCTGATACTGAATAATCTGTTCGGCTGAAAGCACGGTTTAGTCCTTAAATAGAAGTTCATGGAGCTGATGAGACTGATCAACAATCCAGTCAGCCTGCCAGTCATTAATGTTTTCTGTGGCCTCAATATAACCCCAGGCCGCGGCAATATTGCGCGTGCCCGCAGCGCGACCCGCGTCGATATCTCGCACATGGTCACCCACATAGAGGCAGTCTTGAGGCGCGATAGCAATCTCAGAGCAGGCCAGCACAATCGACTCAGGATCGGGCTTGGCGTGCTTAACATGGTCTGGGCAAATCACAGTCGCCGCAGCGTCCATCAGCCCCAGCTGTACCATGGTTGCCTCGGTGTAGCGCCAGGGTTTATTGGTCACAACACCCCAGGGAATACCCCGAGCAGTGCAGTCATCGAGTACTTGCTGCAGTCCAGAAAACAGCGCTGTTTTATCCGCGAGGTTAGCAAAATACAGTTCGAGAAATTCTTCACGCAGGGTTTCAAATTGCCCATGGTCTGGCAACATGCCAAAACCGTCCTGTATTAGCCCGATAGAGCCATTGGTAACGCTGGTGCGAATAGCATGATCCGGCAGTGGGTCGCGACCATGAAGGCTTAGCTGCTTATTTAACGCCGTGACAAAGTCTGGCGCCGTGTCGAGCAGCGTGCCATCAAGGTCAAACAGTAGGGCTTTAAAATCTAGCATCGTCTACGCCGGCTTCCGAGCGCAGATCATATAGTTAACATCCACATCCCGATCCGTTAATTTGTACTTTTTGGTAATCGGGTTGTAGGTAAGGCCCGTCATCAAATCAATCTCCAAGCCAGCTTCACGAATCCATTGGCCCAGCTCAGAGGGGCGAATAAATTTGGCGTACTCATGGGTGCCCTTGGGCAGCATACGCAGCACATATTCCACACCAATCACCGCCAGTAAATAGGCCTTAGGGTTGCGGTTAATGGTCGAGAAAAATACCGTGCCGCCGGGCTTAGTCATCTCGGCGCAGGCCTTAACCACCGAAGAGGGGTCGGGCACATGCTCGAGCATTTCTAGGCAGGTTACCGTATCAAAGGCAGCTTGATGATCTTCTGCATAATCTTCAGCAGTCGACTTCACATAGTTAACCTCAACGCCAGATTCCAGCTTGTGTAAATTACCCACAGCCAGCGGCGCAGCGCCCATATCAATGCCAGTAACCGTCGCGCCACGTTGGGCCAGAGCCTCGCAGAGAATGCCGCCACCACAGCCAACATCCAGCACATTTTGTCCTTTTAGCGGCGTCAGGCTCTCAATCCAATCAGCCCTTAAAGGGTTAATGTCATGGAGCGGTTTAAACTCGCTATTGCGGTCCCACCAGCGACTGGCTAGCTCTTCGAACTTGCGAATTTCATTGGGATCAACATTGGTTGATTTGGTCATTGCCTTTAATCCATAGACTTGGGTTGAATTTTGTTACGCCAATCACTGGCCGACTGGATCAGCTCGCTTTTATTAAGCGTGCACAGAACGCGGTCGTCTAATAGCGGCTTGCCGGCCACCCAGCTGTGGGTCACCTGACTGCCCGCATTGGTATACACCAGCTGCGAGGCGGGATTATACAATGGTTGCTGGGCAATAGAGTTGATTTCAATGGCAATAATATCCGCCGACTTGCCCGCTTCGAGGCTGCCAATCTCATCATCCCAACCCAGCGCCTTAGCACCGTTAATGGTTGCCATGCGCAGAGCGGCATGGGCATCGAGTACAGCCGGATCGCCAGCCACCGCTTTGGCGAGCAGTGCTGCTGTCTTTAGCTCGCCAAACAGATCGAGGTCATTATTGCTGGCCGCGCCATCGGTTCCTAGGGCCACATTAATGCCAGTCGCCATTAATTCAGCCGCTGGGCAAAAGCCGCTGGCCAGTTTCATATTGGATTCGGGGCAGTGCACTACATGGCAGTTGTGATCTTGCATTAGCTTAATGTCGCCAGCGTCTACCTGAGTCATATGTACCAGCTGAGTCTGCGGTAATAGCAAACCAAGGTTTCTCAAACGCTCTAAAGGTCGGCAACCATAGTTGGCCAGCGACTCGCTAACCTCATCCGCAGTTTCATGGCAGTGAATGTGCACCGCCATATCAAGCTCATTGGCATAGGTAGAAATAACCTGCATTGCAGGGTCCGATACGGAATAGGGGGCATGGGGCGCACAGGCCACTTTAATCAATGGCATGCCGTGGTACTTGTCGTAGAGGGCCAGACCCTTGTGAATATAGTCGTCGGCATCTTTGCCGTAGGCGGTCGGAAAATCGAGTACCGTAAAACCAATCTGGCTGCGCATTCCGGCGCTGCGAACTTCCTCGGCAATGGCCTCATGGAAGAAATACATATCGGCAAAGCAGGTAGTGCCAGAGCTAATCATCTCGGCCATAGCGATCTTGGTGCCATCGCGCACAAACTCTTCACTGACATGAAGCTTCTCGGCGGGCCATATATGTTCCTCTAGCCAGGGCCTCAGAGGCAGGTCGTCGGCATAGCCGCGAAGCAGCGTCATTGCTGCATGCCCATGGGCATTCACCAGTCCAGGCATCAATATATGATTGTCGAGCCTGTGCACCTTAGTCGCGGTAAATCGCTTAGCTGCTTCCGCCTGAGGAAAGATGCCAACGATCTTTTCTTTATCAATTGCGAGGGCGCAATTCTGCCAAACTCTGTCCTCGGGAACGATGGGAATTATCCATCCGCAATTGATTAATAAGTCTATTTTTGTGGGCTGCATAGGGCCTCCTTGTTACATCGCAGGAGTATACCGATTTTTTAGGCGCTATAGGCCTTAAAGGGGAGATAAAAGCTTAATAAAAGCGAGATTATGGGCGCTTTTCTATGCTAAAATTCGCGGCTTCAGAAGTGCAATGATAATCAGGAAATAATTATAAATTATGGTCGATTTAGCCAAAGAAATTGTTCCGGTCAATATTGAAGATGAGCTTAAGCAGTCCTACCTAGATTATGCCATGAGCGTGATCGTCGGCCGAGCACTTCCCGATGTTCGAGATGGCTTAAAGCCAGTACACAGACGTGTTCTATTTGCCATGAGCGAACTGAACAACGACTGGAACAAAGCCTACAAGAAATCTGCCCGTGTGGTGGGTGACGTTATTGGTAAGTACCATCCCCACGGCGACTCCGCGGTCTACGAAACAATCGTTCGTATGGCCCAGCCGTTTTCATTGCGCTATCTGCTTGTCGACGGTCAGGGTAACTTCGGTTCCGTAGACGGTGACTCAGCAGCGGCCATGCGATACACCGAAATCCGCATGACCAAAATTGCCCATATGCTGCTCGAAGATCTTGAAAAAGACACCGTCGACTTTGCCCCCAACTACGACGAAACAGAACAGATTCCCGTAGTGATGCCAACCCGAGTGCCGGCCCTGCTGGTAAACGGCTCCTCCGGTATTGCCGTAGGTATGGCCACCAACATTCCGCCCCACAACCTCACGGAAGTAATTAATGGTTGTTTGGCCCTAATCGACAACAGCGAAATCACCATCGATGAGCTGATGGAATACATTCCTGGTCCAGATTTCCCTACCGGGGCAATCATCAATGGTAAAGCCGGTATTATTCAGGCCTATCGTACTGGCCGTGGCCGCATCTATATGCGCGCCCGGGCAGAGGTTCAAGTCGACGAAAAAACCAAACGCGAAACGATTATTGTTAGCGAGATTCCCTACCAGCTAAACAAGGCGCGCCTTATCGAGCGTATTGCCGAGTTGGTTAAAGAGAAAAAGCTAGAAGGTATCTCCGAACTGCGCGATGAGTCAGACAAAGACGGCATGCGCATTGTTATCGAAATCAAGCGCGGCGAAGTGGGCGAGGTTGTGCTTAACAATCTCTACCAGCAAACCCAGATGCAGAATGTTTTTGGTATTAACGTGGTGGCACTGGTCGATGGCCAGCCGCGCATTCTCAACCTCAAGCAGATGCTCGAAGCCTTTGTTCGTCACCGCCGTGAAGTGGTAACGCGCAGAACCATCTTCCTGCTGCGCAAAGCCCGAGAGCGCGCCCATACCTTGGAAGGTTTTGCCATTGCACTGGCCAATATCGATGAGATTATCGTGTTGATCAAGCAGTCTACCTCTCCGGCAGAGGCTCGCGAAGCCATTATTGCTCGGGGCTGGAATCCAGGTTCTGTGGTTGCCATGCTCGAGCGAGCAGGCCCTCAAGCGGCCCGCCCTGACTGGCTTGAAGAGCAGTATGGTCTGCACGACGGCCAGTACTTTCTGTCGCCAGAACAGGCCAAAGATATTCTCGAATTGCGCCTCCACCGCCTTACCGGCATGGAGCATGACAAAATTATTGAAGAGTTTGCCGTCAAGCTCGAAGAGATTGCCGACTACCAAGATATCCTCGGTGATATTAAACGCCTAATGAGCGTGATTCGTGAAGAACTTGAAGCCATCGTTGCCGAATTTGGTGACGAGCGCCGCTCAGAAATTATCGAATCTCTCCACGACCTTACCGTCGAAGACCTGATTGCCGAAGAAGATCGCGTGGTGACCATCTCTCACGGCGGCTATGCAAAAACCCAGCCGCTGAGTGATTATCAGGCACAGCGTCGCGGTGGAATGGGCAAGTCAGCAACCGCGGTTAAAGACGAAGACTTTGTAGAGCACCTGTTAGTCGCCAGCACCCACGCGACCATTTTGTGCTTTACCAACCTAGGTAAAGTGTACTGGCTCAAGGTGTACCAGATTCCTGTGGCAGGTCGCAATTCACGGGGTCGCCCAGTGATTAATCTATTACCGCTGGACGAAGGCGAGCGCATCAGCTCAATCCTGCCGGTAGAAGAGTACAGCGCCGACAAGTTTGTGATTATGGCGACCGCTAACGGCACCGTGAAGAAAACCTCATTAGAGCAGTACTCACGACCACGCAGCGTTGGTTTGCGCGCCGTTGATCTGGTTGAAGGCGATCAGCTCGTGGGTACCGCCATTATTGATGACGACAGCGATATTATGCTGCTCAGTTCAGAAGGTAAGGCCGTGCGCTTTGCCAGCACAGACGCCCGCGCCATGGGTCGAGTGTCTAAAGGTGTGCGCGGCATGCGTCTACCACCAGAGCATTTAGTGATCTCTATGGTTGTGCCAGAAGAAGATGGTTACCTGCTGACCGTGTGTGAAAACGGTTATGGCAAGCGTACCAAGGTTGAAGAATTCCCCACCAAGGGTCGTGGCGGCAAGGGCATGATTGCTATTCAAGCCAGCGAGCGTAACGGGCCTCTAGTAGGTGCCACCCAGCTATTTACCGGTGACGAGATTATGTTGATTTCCGATCAGGGCACCATGGTACGTACCCGCGGCGACGAAGTGTCGGTGGTTGGTCGTAACACTCAGGGTGTACGCATTATCCGTCTTAAAGACAACGAAAATCTGGTGAGTCTGGCGCGTATTGCTGAGCCAGAGGAAGAAGATGACGTTCTAATCGAAGGCGCATTAGAACAGGGGTCTCCAGAAAATAGCGCTGCGGTAGAAGATACCGCCGCTGAAGGCTCGCCAGAAGACAGTCCTTCAGACGATAGCGGCGAAGAATAAGAGTTTAACTATATGTCAGAAGAAAACCCGTTACTGGGCCTCAGAGACAAAATTGACGCATTAGATCTCCAAATCATGGAGAGCATCAGCGAGCGCGCACGCTGCGCTCAGCAGGTTGCTGAAGTCAAAAAAGGTCAGGGTGATCAGGCCTATTATAAGCCCGAGCGTGAAGCGCAGGTGCTGCGTCATATCATGGACAAAAATGCCGGTCCATTGGACAACGAAGAAATGGCACGCCTGTTTCGTCAAATTATGTCTGCCTGTTTAGCACTAGAGCAGCCTGTTAGAGTCGCCTTTCTCGGCCCCGAAGGTACCTTCACCCAAGAAGCGGCGCTCAAGCACTTTGGCGACTCTGCAGTCAGCGTACCCCAGTCCGCCATTGATGAAGTGTTCCGCGAAGTGCTCGCTGGGTCCTGCAACTACGGCGTCGTGCCCGTAGAGAACAGCACCGAAGGCGTGGTCAGCCATACCCTCGATAGCTTTATGGACTCATCTCTAAAAATCTGTGGTGAAGTGGAATTGCGCATTCACCACAATTTCTTAATTGGTCCCAACACCAATAAAAGCAACATTACCCGAGTCTATTCTCATTCCCAGTCACTGGCTCAATGTCGCCAGTGGCTAAACTCCAATTTTCCCAATATCGAGCGCGTGGCCGTCAGCAGTAATGCCGAAGCCGCCAAGCGCGTGCAGGGCGAGTGGAACTCAGCAGCCATTGCCGGCGATATGTCGTGCAAGCTCTACGGTCTAGAAAAACTCTGGGACAAGATTGAAGACAGCCCCGACAACGCCACCCGATTCTTAATTATTGGCCGTGAAGAAGTGCCCCGCAGTGGCGACGACCGCACCTCGTTGGTTGTGTCTGTACACAACAAGCCCGGCGCGCTCCACGACCTACTCGAGCCATTCCGACGCCACAATGTCGACATGACCCGCCTAGAATCACGACCCTCGCGCAACAGTAACTGGTCCTATGTGTTCTTTATCGACTTTGCAGGCCATATTGACGACGCGCCAGTGGCCGCCGTACTGGAAGAACTTGCTGGCAGTGTCGCCAACCTCAAAGTATTGGGATCCTATCCGCGGGCAGTGCTTTAAGCCCCCGCCAACAAACGCTGGTGCTAAATGTCAAAACAGTCACAGCCTTCTACAACCCGTCTCAATTCCCCTGTCTTTAACCGGATAGTGGTAATTGGCTTGGGCCTTATCGGCTCGAGTTTAGCTCTGGCCGCCCGAGAAAAGGGCCTAGCCAAACAGGTAGTCGGTATTTCAAGGCGCGACTCAACCCTAGAACTGGCACTGAGCCTCGGTATTATCGACCGCGCCGAGCCCAGTCTAGAAACAATAGCTGCAGAGTTGGGCGCAGGGGATCTAGTGGTTATTGGTGTGCCCACATTAACCGTTCCTGCCGTACTTAAAGACTGCCACCGATTACTCTCCAGCGACGTCAGCCTCACCGATGTCGCCAGTGTTAAAGGTAGCGTAATTAACGCCGCCATCGACATATATGGCAGTATGCCCAGCCAACTCGTGCCAGGCCACCCCATAGCCGGCTCCGAAAAATCTGGCGTCACCGCTGCCACCGCAGACTTATTTGCCGACCATCGGGTAATACTAACCCCGGAAGCAACCACCGGTGCCCAGCATATTAAAGGTGTCAGTGACCTCTGGTCCGGCGTGGGGGCAATAGTCACCAGCATGGATGTGCAAGAGCACGACGAAATTCTCGCTGCCACCAGCCATCTGCCCCATTTTTTAGCCTACTCCTTAGTCGATACCCTGGCCGCCATGGGCGACAACCGAGAAATATTCCGTTATGCCGCCGGCGGCTTTCGCGACTTTACTCGCATCGCTGCCAGCGATCCGGTGATGTGGCGCGACATAGCTCTGGCCAACAAAGACGCCATACTGGTTATTCTCGATCAGGTAATGGACAACTTTAAAGAGATGCGCACGGCCATAGAAGGCGGCGATCAAGATTACCTCATGGATGTATTTACCCGTGCCCGCGATGCGCGCAACCATTTTGGCAAACTCTTAGACAGCAAGGCGCTTAACAGTCCTATGACCGAAAAAACCATTAACTATGTTGTCGCCCCCGGCGGCAATGCACAGGGCGACATTCGTGTCCCCGGCGATAAATCCATGTCTCATCGCTCCATCATGCTGGGCTCGCTTGCCGATGGCCTCACCGAAGTCACCGGGTTTCTAGAAGGCGAAGACAGCCTTGCAACCCTGCAAGCCTTTCGTGATATGGGGGTGATAATCGAAGGTCCCGAACAGGGCCGCGTCGCCATTCATGGGGTCGGTCTGCACGGGCTAAAAGCCCCCAGCAAACCCCTGTATCTGGGTAACTCCGGCACATCCATTCGCCTGCTAAGCGGCCTGTTGGCGGGCCAGTCTTTTGACACCGAACTCACCGGCGACAGCTCATTGTCGGGTCGCCCCATGGGCCGAGTAGCCAACCCCCTAGCCGAAATGGGTGCAGTTATCGAAACCGCCCCCGGCGGCACACCGCCGTTAAAAATTAAAGGCGGCCAAACATTAAAGCCCATCAATTATGTGATGCCCATCGCCAGCGCCCAGGTTAAATCCTGCGTGTTATTGGCCGGGTTATACACCGAGGGCCAGACCTCCGTGGTCGAGCCAGCGCCAACCCGCGACCATACCGAACGTATGCTGCGCGGCTTTGGCTACCCAGTGACCACCGACGGCGACAAAGCCTCCCTAAGCGGCGGCGGCAGTTTGACCGCCACCCGCATCGACGTGCCCGCCGACATCTCGTCTGCCGCCTTCTTTATGGTCGCCGCAGCGATCGTGCCAGGCTCCGATATCACCTTGCGCCACGTGGGCGTCAACCCAACCCGCATCGGCGTGATTAACATCCTGCGTCAGATGGGCACCAACATCGAACTCAGCAACGAAATAGAAGTGGGCGGCGAACCCGTCGCCGATATTCGTGTGCGTTACGCGCCACTGCAGGGCATCAACATTCCCGAAGATCAGGTACCCCTGGCCATCGACGAATTCCCCGTACTGTTTGTCGCGGCCGCCTGTGCCGAGGGTATTACCGTACTCACCGGTGCCGAAGAATTGCGCGTCAAAGAAAGCGACCGCATCCAAAGCATGGCCGATGGCCTAGTGACCCTAGGGGTCGACGCACAGTCCACCCCAGATGGTATTCGTATCGTCGGCGGCGGTTCTTCACACGCTAGCGGTACTCTGGGCTCCGGTACAGTCCACAGCCACGACGACCACAGAATTGCCATGGCCTTCGCCATCGCCGGCCTGCGCGCCAGCGGCGAAATTCTCGTAGAAGACTGCAACAATGTCGCTACCTCCTTTCCAGACTTTGTGGGCCTCGCCCAAAAAGTTGGCCTCAGCATCAGCCTAAAGAGCGCGTAAATGCCAATAATCATAACCATCGACGGGCCTAGCGGCGCGGGTAAGGGCACCATTAGCCGCATGCTGGCCAAGAAACTCGGTTTTCACTACCTCGACAGCGGCGCACTCTATCGCTTGCTGGGTTTGGCCGCCGAGCGTCATAGGGTCGCCACCGACAACACCAAGGCCCTAATTACCCTCGCCGAACATATGGACATACGCTTCGAAACCACCAGCGACGGTGACTTTAAATCGCTGCTCGAAGGCGAAGATGTCACCAAGGCCATGCGCACCGAAACCACCGCGTCCTTAGCCTCCCAAGTGGCCAGCCATCTCAATGTTCGCGCAGCACTCCTTAAACGCCAACAACACTTCGCCACAGACCCCGGTCTGATTGCCGATGGGCGTGATATGGGCACCGTGGTTTTCCCCGACGCAGCGCTTAAAATATACCTCACCGCAAGCATCGAAGAACGGGCCCAGCGGCGCTACAAAGAGTTGCTAGAAAAGGGCGAAGATGTTAGTCTGCCCGCCCTCGTAGAGCAGGTTCGCTCTCGAGATGAACGCGACATGAGCCGAGATGCATCCCCACTAATTCCCGCAGCGGATGCAGTGGAGTTAGACACCTCGGAACTGTCCATTCAAGAAGTGATGGATACCGTGCTAAATCTGACCGTAGTTAAGGGCCTATTCGCAAGTATTCATCAATAACCGGGCAACGCAGCAATCGCCAGCTTTTATTGCTGTAGGCCTTTATTTTAACTGACCCGTGGAAACTGGCATCGCGGAAAAAAGAGTACAGCGTAGTTCCTCTGCTGTCACTCTGTCATATATTAGGTAATCCCCATGAGCGAAAATTTCGCAGAACTATTCGAAGAAAGTCTAAAAAGCGTAGAGATGAACCCCGGCGCCATCATTACTGGCGTAGTTATCGATATCGATAAAGACTGGGTCACTGTACATGCTGGATTGAAGTCAGAAGGCGTCATATCCGCAGACCAATTTTATAACGAGAAAGGCGAGATCGAAGTTGCCATTGGCGACGAAGTTCAAGTAGCCCTAGAAGCCGTAGAAGATGGTTTCGGTGCCACTAAGCTTTCCCGTGAAAAAGCCCGCCGTGCAGAAAGCTGGATCGAACTTGAAGCAGCACATGTTGCTGACGAAGTCGTTATCGGTGTTATCAGCGGTAAGGTTAAAGGTGGATTCACTGTTGATGTTCGCGGCTTACGCGCGTTCCTCCCAGGTTCATTAGTCGATGTTCGCCCACTGCGCGAAATCACTCACCTAGAAAACATTGAACTAGAATTTAAAGTTATCAAGCTAGACCCTAAGCGCAACAACGTTGTAGTAAGCCGTCGTGCCGTAATGGAGAGTGCAAACTCTGTAGAACGTGACGAGCTGCTCGCTAACCTCGAAGAGGGCGCTTCACTGAAAGGTGTAGTCAAGAACCTTACCGATTACGGTGCGTTCGTTGACCTGGGCGGCATTGATGGCCTGCTACACATCACCGACATGTCTTGGAAGCGTATTAAGCATCCATCAGAGATGATCAATGTTGGCGACGAGATTGACGTTAAAGTACTTAAGTTTGATCGCGAGCGTAACCGTGTATCACTAGGTATGAAGCAGATGGGCGAAGATCCTTGGGGCGACATCAAAGGCCGTTACCCAGAAGGCGCACGTTGCAAAGCTAAGATCACCAACCTCACTGACTACGGTTGTTTTGCCGAGTTGGAAGATGGCGTTGAAGGTCTGGTACACGTTTCAGAAATGGATTGGACTAACAAAAACGTTCACCCATCTAAGATTGTAGACCTAGGCCAAGAAGTTGAAGTAATGGTACTGGACATCGACGAGGAACGTCGTCGTATCTCTCTCGGTATCAAGCAGTGCTTCACTAACCCATGGGACGACTTTGCGACCACCATGACCAAAGGCGACAAGATCTCAGGCAAAATTAAATCAATCACTGACTTCGGTATCTTTATCGGTCTGGACGGTGGAATTGATGGCTTGGTTCACCTGTCAGACATCTCTTGGAACGAAACAGGCGAAGAAGCAGTGCGTAACTTCAAGAAAGGCGAAGAAGTTGAAACTGTTGTACTTAGCATTGACGCAGAACGTGAGCGTATCTCACTCGGCATCAAGCAACTTTCAGACGATCCATTCAACAACTACGTAACCGAGAACGACAAGGGTGCGATTGTTAAAGGAACCGTTAAAGAAGTAGATGCTAAAGGCGCTGTTATCGACCTAGGCAACGACATTGAAGCAATTCTGAAAGGCTCTGAAATCTCTCGCGAGAAAGTAGAAGACGCACGTAACGAACTGCAAGTCGGTGCAGAAGTTGAAGCCAAGATTATTAATGTGGATCGCAAGAACCGCACGATTAATCTTTCAATCAAGTCGAAAGACGTGACTGAAGAGAAAGAAACAGTAAAAGCACATCGTAAAGTAGAAACTGAAGCAGCTTCACCAGCCACCATCGGTGACCTGATTAAGGCTCAAATGGACAAGTAATGTTCGAGTTGAGAGAGAAAAGGGTGGCTTAGCCACCCTTTTTTTTGCCTCGAAATTGGCCCCAGCGCAATTAGCGCTTGTATAAATCTAAAACTTCAATAAAATCAATGAGTAAGCAAACTTCGTCGGTGGAGCAGCAAACCGCCCACCCGCATAAAGAACACAGAGCCAAAAAAGAACACCATGACCAAATCCGAACTCATCGAAAAAATATCCGCCAGCCAAGACCAACTCCCACCCAAAGACGTGGAGTTAGCTGTACGCATGATATTAGACCGTATGACCAGCGCCCTAGTAGGTAATCAACGCATAGAGATACGCGGCTTCGGCAGCTTCTCCCTGCACTACAGAGCCCCCAGAGTAGGCCGCAACCCCAAGACCGGCGAGGCAGTGCAACTCACCGGTAAATATGTGCCGTACTTCAAACCCGGCAAAGAACTCCGCACCCGCGTAAACGATAGCCTATAACCCCCCGGGACATACCCCATCGAAGAAAGGTCTTCCCAACACCCTCCGTCATCCCAGCGAAGGAACGTCATCCCAGCGAAGGCTGGGACCAGGACCTCAACCAGATTACCGCCTACGCGAGAATGACGGAACCCACCCGAGCATGACCAATCTACGAGAGTGGCACGTTTGCTTGTCTAGCATCAGAGTACGTTGTCTTGGCGCCTTTGTTGCGCTCTTACCGCGCTCTAGCTCCTTAGTCACGAGCCTACTCCCCTTAAATAATGTCAGCCCCGTGAGACATTAGCCCTCAACAAGTCTTCGTACCTCTCATTTTGGCGCTATAACTTACTCATAGGGGTTCACTTGTTGTTACATTGATGAGCGCTTTAGGTAAATGATATATACGGTAGTGCATAAATAGTGGTTATAATTTAGCCTTTGATATTTTGTGTGTTCTATTAATAAGGGGTGTTAGACCATGAAAGGTATGCTTTTCACGGCGTTGTTAGAGCTTATTGAGGCGGAGTTTGGCTCTGATGTTCTCAATGACGTGCTCGAAGACGTTAAGCCTGCCAGTGGCGGTATTTATACCTCTGTGGGTACTTACGACCATACTGAACTCGTCGCTATGTTGGTGTCGCTGAGTAAGCAAACCAATGTGTCGTTAACCAATCTTACTAAAACCTTTGGTATGTACCATTTCGCTGAATTTACGGCGGCCTATCCCTATTTGTTTGAGGGCCTCAACTCTTCGTTCGAGTTGCTGGAGAAGATTGATTGGTTTATTCATGCGGAAGTGAGAAAACTGTATCCAGGTGCGACACCGCCGAAGTTTGAATGCACAAGATTGAGTTCTACCAGTATTGAGCTAATCTACAAGTCTCCGCGGTGCTTGGGTGATGTGGCTGAGGGACTTATTTATGGCTGCGCGTCGCACTACGGTGAGAAGATACTGGTTCGCCGGGACAAACTGGGTGATATGACCGGTTCTACCGAACGGTTTCTGCTGACGCTGCTGGAAAAATAAGCATAGCAGCTGCTTTAAACCGCGCCTTGTAACCGCCCCTTATAGCAACTTCTTAGAAGTGCGCCTGCAACCATTTTAAAATATCTTGATAGACCTCTTCTCTGTTGGTCTCGTTGATCATTTCGTGACGGCCCTGTGGGTATAGCGTTAAATCTACCTGCTTGACGCCGGCCTTTAGCAACATCTGCTGAAGTTTTAAAACGCCTTTTCCCTGCTTACCGACCGGATCCAATTCACCGGCAAACAGATAGATTGGCAGTTCGGCATTGATACGCGCCATGGCTTTGGGTGCTGACAGATCTGCCAGGCCGGTTAAAAAGTCGACCCAAGATTGGGTGGTGATTGCGCCACCGCACAGGGGGTCGGCTATGTAGCTGTCGACCGTCGAGTGGTCTCTTGATAGCCAGTCTTTTTCGGTGCGGTTGGGTTTGAAGGCACGGTTAAACGCGCCAAAAGACAGCGCTTCTAATGGGTTGCTTACCTTGCGGCCACCCACTCTAAGACGCTCAATTTTGGCCAAACCTGCGACGACTTTAAAGGCGGCTGGGGCATCGTAGTTGGAGCCGGAGAGTATGAGTCCCTTGAATCGCGTACTGAGTGTTTCGTCTAGCTCGGCGGCATAGCGCTGGCACAGATGATTGGCCATAAAGGAGCCCATGCTGTGGCCCAAAATAATGAGCGGTAGGTCGTTTTCGGCGGCGATGTGATTAATAAGCTGCCACTGGTCGTCAACCATCTGATTCCAGCCGTTGTTGTCGGCGACATGGTAGAGGCTGTCGACTGCGCGACCGGTAAGGCCATGCCCGCGATGATCCCCCGCGGTGACCATTATTCCCTGCTGATTAAGAAACGCGGCTAGGTCGCCATAACGGGCACCATGTTCGGCCATGCCATGCATGATGTGCAGCCAGCCTTTAGGTTTTTTGGGGGCCCACTCATGGTAGTAATGTTCGCCTGCTTCGCCATGGCTAAATGCCAGTGTTTTTCTTTCGCCCTTACTCATTCTGCTGTGCCCCTTAACGTTTGCGATCTCTTCGCCGCAATACTGTTACTTATTGGTTTGGTATTTTTCTCTGGGTCAAATACTACCATGTTAAAGGGGTTGCCTTAGAGCTGTTTTGACGGGGGGCTTATTGTTGGGAGTTGGCCTGTCTATGCTATGCTTCGAGTCCCTATTATCATCTCGAGATTACCTGTGAATACTGTTGTTGCCGGGGCCTTTTTTCTTGTCGCGCTGTTACTGCCGATTAAACCGTTGTTTTCTAAATGTACTGCCTGGCTAATGTCGCTGCAAAGCTGGGGTAGGTTTGCAGTGGTTGATTTTATGATTGCGGTGCCGCTTATTCTTTGGATTGTTAGTACGGATAGCTGGTATTACTACACAGTTTGGATTGCATTATTTACCCTTGGATTGCTTCTGGTCTGTGAGGCTATTTATCTGTTGGCGGTTGATATTGATCTGTGTAAAAAGCATCTACAGTTAGTACTTAAACATTATTACGCCATTGCGCTTCCTCTGGCGCTGCTGTGCTTGGTGCTGTCGCTGTTTATTCTGGGTCGCGCCTATATTGGGCCTGTTGTCGCCGTTTCTGACTGTAAGTCTGGTGCGCAATTATCGATAGCCTGCGGGGTGACTAATCCGGAAGATCTGGCTATTACGCCGGATGGACAATTTATTATTGTCTCTGAATTTGGGAGCATAGCACCGATAGCAGAGTTTGGATCTGGGCGTTTGGCGCTGCTTAATGCACAGACTAAGCGGCCCGTGCCCTTGCCGATTATTTACTCGGAGAATAGCTGGGGTGATGGCAGTTGCGAGAAGACTGCCGAGAGTCCCTTTGGTCCCCATGGTATCGATTTGGTGACGCGGGAGGATGGCCGTTATCAGCTTGCGGTGGTTAATCATATGGCCCATGAATCCGTAGAGATGTTTGAGTTGGTGGCCCTAGAGCGCGAGCTGGCAGAGGATACTCTGCCTGATGAACCGAGCAATCAATGGGGTCTAGTCTGGCGAGGCTGTGTGGTAGCGCCTACCGAGAACTATCTCAATGACGTTAGCCTGCTTACCGATGGCAGCTTCTTTGTGTCCCATATGTTTGGCCATGACTTCTCGGTGAACGACTTTTTAACCGTTACTATTACTAAACAAAACACGGGTTATGTACTGCACTGGGATAAGACCCACCGTTTTAGTCAGGTGCCGAATACTGATGGCGCGCAGCCTAATGGTGTTGCCTATGATGAACAGAATGGCCTACTTTATATGGCGTTTAATTTGTCGGACAGGGTTGCCGTGATTGATCTGGACCTTGGCGTAGAAACGGGGTCTTTTTCTGTTAATGCGCCAGATAATCTTATACTCAAGGCGGGTTCTCTTTGGGTGACCAGTCTGGATCATGAGATTTTGGATGTGTTTAGCTGTGAGGAGACTGGTGTCTGTGCTCTGCCGTTTACCGTAACTGAGCTTGATGCACTGAGCTTGGACAGGCGCAATAGTTGGTCTTTTAAAGGTGAGCCCTTTGGATTGCCGACGGTGGCATTGCCGCTGGGTGATGAGGTTTTGATCGGTAGTTTTCGGTCTGACCGGTTGGCTTTCTTTTCTCTGGGGGCCGATAACGTAGTAGCGACTAACCCCGGCGTTATTAATTTAGAACCGACTAATCTGGGCGCTATCAACCCCGAAGCTACTACTCTAAAAGCTACTGACTAGTGACTACCAAGTAGGCAACCAGTTCGCAGTCCCCGCAGTTTTCAATACTGTGGGTTAGGTCGCCACGGTAATGGGCGGAGTCGCCTTCGCTGAGTTTGCAGTTATTGTCTCCGGAAATAATCTGAGCAGTACCGCTGGTGATGGTGAGCAGTTCTTTGGTGCCATCAAAATGGGGGGCGCTGGTTAAGCTTGTGCCGGGCTGAATGCGCAGTTCATAAAACTCAATATTCTTTTCGATATGCAGCGGTGACAATGTGCGTATCTGTATCTTTTTGTCTGACCGAAACAGGTTGCTCTTATCTTCGCCGTGGACCACTTCAATGGTCGAGGATGCCCAGGGCTGGTCGACCAATTCTCCGATACTCATACCAAAGGCTTGGGCTATTCGAAAGGTAACAGTTAATGTGGGATTGGCTTGCCCACGCTCAATTTGACTGAGCATGGAGCGGCTGACGCCGGAGCTGGTGGCGAGCTGATCTAGGGTTAGCTTGTGTTTTTTACGCAGCTCGGTCACGCGGTTGCTGAGTGTATGGCTAGCGGGGTCATGGTCGGTTGGCTTCATTGTTTTGGCTCTTGGTTTCTGCGCTTTATTCCCACTCTTTGTTTCTGCTCTTTGCTTCTGGTCTTTATGCCTACTCTTTATTTTACTATAAGAGAATAAAATCTTGCATAAAGGAATTCTAGCTTCTACGATACAGGAATAATTTCCCGTATATTAAACAATTAATAGGAAAATAGCACCATGAAAGCACTGGTAAAACGGAATTCGACGCAGGGGCTGTGGTTAGAGGATGTGCCCGAACCAGAAATAGGCATTAATGATGTTCTTATCAAAATCGACCGCACCGCTATCTGCGGCACGGACATGCATATCTATAATTGGGATAGTTGGGCCCAGGCGACGATTCCGGTGCCTATGGTGGTTGGCCATGAGTTTGTCGGCGAGATTGTCGATGTTGGCGCTAATGTAAATGACTTCCGTCCGGGGCAGATTGTCTCTGGCGAGGGCCATGTGGTCTGTGGTCGCTGCCGTAATTGCATGGCTGGGCGCCGCCATCTCTGTGCCCAGACCAGTGGGGTAGGGGTAGATCGACCGGGTGCCTTTGCGGAATATCTGGCGCTACCTATGTCCAATGTCTGGGAGCATCGTCCGGGGATTGATCTTGATGTAGCGGCGCTGTTTGACCCTCTGGGCAACGCTGTGCATACCGCGCTGCAATACGATCTTCTTGCTGAAGATGTACTGATTACGGGTGCTGGCCCGATTGGCGCCATGGCAGCGGCGGTATGCAAATATGCCGGCGCGAAGAATGTGGTTATTACCGATATAAACCCTGAACGACTGGCCCTGGCCAAACAGCTGGGTGCGACTCGAACGGTGGATGTGCGCACCGAGAAGCTAGCCGATGTGCAGCGCGAACTGGGTATGTCTGAAGGCTTTGATGTGGGGCTGGAAATGTCGGGCAATCCCTCTGGTTTTAGAGATCTACTGGCCAATATGTGCCATGGGGGCAAGGTGGCGATGCTGGGTATTCCGGGAGAGGAGATGGCGATTGATTGGAGTCAGGTAATTTTTAATATGCTGACGCTCAAGGGTATCTATGGCCGTGAGATGTATGAGACCTGGTACAAGATGTCGTCGATGATTGAGTCTGGCTTGGATATTTCGGCGGTGATTACGCATCGTTTGGGCTTTGAAGATTTTCAGCAGGGCTTTGATGCCATGAATGCGGGTGAAGCCAGTAAGGTTATTCTTAATTGGAAATAATGAACAGAGCTAGAGAGCGAATGAACGAGGGAAATAATAATGTACGGTGAATTTAAAGAGCATTTAACGGCTGAGCTAACTGAGATTAAAGCAGCGGGACTGTATAAGTCGGAGCGGGAAATTACTACGGCCCAGGGCGCCCGTGTTGGCGTTAATGGTAAGTCGGAGGTGTTGAATCTCTGCGCCAATAATTATCTGGGGCTGGCTCAGCACCCAGAGGTAAGTGCCGCTGCTAAAGCGGGCCTCGATAACTGGGGTTATGGGTTGGCATCGGTGCGGTTTATCTGTGGCACTCAGAGCCTGCACAAACAGCTGGAGCATAAGCTCAGTGAGTTTCTGGGTATGGAAGACACCATTCTTTATCCCTCTTGCTTTGATGCCAATGGCGGCCTGTTTGAGGTGCTGCTGGGCGCGGAGGATGCGATTATCTCTGATGCGCTGAACCATGCCAGCATTATTGACGGTGTGCGACTGTGTAAGGCCCAGCGCTATCGCTACCGCAACAATGATATGACCGATCTAGAGGCTCAGCTTAAGGCAGCCGATGCCAAAGGTGCGCGCTTTAAGATGATTACGACAGACGGTGTGTTTTCGATGGACGGCACCATTGCGCGCCTCGATGAGATTTGTACGCTGGCGGAAAAGTACGGTGCCCTAGTGCACTTTGATGATTGCCATGCCACGGGCTTTATTGGTGACAATGGCCGCGGCACTCATGAGTACCGCAACTGTATGGATAGAGTGGACATTATCACCGGTACCCTAGGTAAGGCTTTGGGGGGTGGCAGCGGTGGCTTTACCAGTGCCCGTTCTGAGGTGGTAGATTTGTTACGCCAGCGGTCGCGGCCCTATCTGTTTTCTAATACGGTGGCGCCGCCTATTGTGGCGGGTGCGATTAAGGCGCTTGAGTTAGTTGTTGAGTCTAATAAGCTACAGCAGAAGCTTGCGGACAATACGACGATGTTTCGTGAGGGCCTTGAGCGGGAGGGTTTTACCCTATTGCCGGGCAACCACCCCATTGTGCCTATTATGTTGAACGATGCGGCGCTGGCCAGTCAGTTTGCCTCGGCTATGTTGGAGGAGGGCATCTATGTGGTGGCTTTCTCTTATCCGGTGGTGCCCAAGGGTAAGGCGCGTATTCGCACGCAGATGTCGGCGGCACTGAGTAAAGAGGATGTGGAATTTGCACTGGAGGCTTTTGCTCGGGTAAAGCGTCAGCTCAAGCTATAGACGGTTTGATCAATAGTACGCAAAAGGGCGACTCAGATGAGTCGCCCTTTTTGTTACAAGCCCTTTTTGTTACAAGCCCTTTTTGTTACAAGCTCCGTTTATTACAAGCCGTCTTTATTACAGACTCTGTTTATAAAAGGGACTTTGTTACAAACTATTTAGTGCTGGGGCATTACCTGGCCCTGACCATATCGCGCGTAAGTTGCTTCAAGCTTTGAGGGCAGGATATTAACTTTGCTAAGGTCGCCCTGAATATGGGGCAGTTCTAATACGCGCTTATCCATCACTTTAAACCACAGCCAAGGGATATAGGCGAGTAGATACATACCGTAATAGCCATTGGGCAGTTCGGGAATGTCGTCGAAGTTACGCAGGCTCTGGTAGCGGCGAATGGGGTTGGCATGATGATCTGAATGACGCTCCAGATGAAACAGTGCCAGATTGCTCATAATGTAATTCGCATTCCATGAATGATGTGGCTGGCAGCGCTCATAGCGGCCATTTTCATTCTTTTCACGCAGCAGGCCATAGTGCTCAATGTAGTTGGCTGAGGTGAGCTGATACCAGGCCCAGAAGTTATGCACCGCCAAAAATGGCAGCATAATCCAACCGAACAGATAAACCAGTGTGCCCTGTAATATCAGGCTCATGAGGTAAGACTGCAATATATTATTGTGCACCGACCAGGTCGCTTTGCCCTGCTTGTTAAGGCGTGTTTTTTCTAGGTTCCAGCCTCGTACAAAGGTGCCGGGAATTTCACGGAAGGTGAAGGCATAGATAGATTCGCCCAGTCTTGAGCTGGCGGGGTCATCTGGTGTTGCAACCAGCACGTGATGACCGCGATTATGTTCAACACAGAAATGCCCATAGGCGGGCACGGCCAGTGTAATTTTAGCCAGCAGCTGCTCGAGGGCAGTTTGCTTGTGGCCCAGTTCGTGGGCCGTGTTGATACCTAGGCCACTGTAACCGCCGGCAATAATCGCCATCACCAAGACTGTCCATAGACTCAAATCATTGGTGCCAACCACGTAGGCCATAACGCCGAGCACTATAAAGTGTAGGGGGACGGTAAGCATGGTGAGAATACGGTAATACTTGTCTGCCTCTAATTGGGGCACAAGCTCTTCGGGAGGGTTGTTTTCATCGCTGCCGATTAGATAATCAAGAAAAGGCAGAACCAGATAGTTTACCGCGAGGGGTAAGCCTAGGGTCCACTCGATACCTGTTTGATAAAAAATTATCACACCCATAAGCGGGAAGACTGGCATCAGTACCGACATTAACCATAGGTAGCGCTTTTTATCGGTGTAGGTAATAAGCCCTTTGTCGGGGTGCTGTAGTGAATAGGTCGCCATTGTTATTTCCTCTTATATGCGTGTAAAAAGATACTGCTGGGAATTTGCGCTGACAGAATTGTAATTGACAGGGCGTTAACTAAGGGTGTCAAATACAGTCAATCGGTGATTCATTTGCCGTCACATTTAGGTTGCCCGACGACTGTATTGAGGTTTTTATGAATTCTTTTCTGTTGCCTGTATTGGTAAATCTGCTTGCTGAGCATGGCGTCACTGAGGCTCAGCTGATTGAAGACACCGGTTTGGAGGCCCTCGATTTGAGTACCGCGCAGTTTTTTAATGCGCAACAGTCTGATGAGATTTGCGGTCGGGCGATTGCACTGTCGGGTGACAGGCTGCTGGGCGTTAAGCTGGGCATGCGGCTGGATATGGTGTCTCTGGGTATTTTGGGGTACGCCCTAATGACCAGTGCCACCGTGGGGGATGTGCTCAAATTATTGGTCCGTTATAAGCGTGCGCTGTTGCCCAGTATGCGTATTGAGCTGATACATGGGGAGGGATCGGTGGAGTTGCGCAGCTCGGCAGCCCATCTCCCCGAAGCCATAGAGCAATTTTATAAAGACGCGCTCTATGCTGGTTTGGTCACCAATTTAAAGGTACTCACCAATAATCACGTGGCAACAGCCATGCTTGAACTGAACTATGGCCGGCCTCAGGACCGCGCTTTTTATGCGACGCTATTCGGTGAAAATATTCACTTTAATTCAAGCCGCTGTGGGCTGACGTTTGATGCCGAGTGCCTGGCAGTGCCTATATCCACCTCGGACTCTGTTGCTCAGGATGTGTTTCGCCGCGAGTGCGATCGTATTTTGGCCAATGATAATCATGCGGGCAGGGTGAGTGAGCGGGTTAAGGAAGCGCTGTTAGCCTCGCGCTCAGAATTTCCAACCAGTGCCGCGGTTGCCCAGCAGATGCATATGAGTGAAAGTACCTTGCAGCGCCGACTGGCGAAGGAGGGGACTCGATTTCAGGAGCTGTTAGATCAGGTGAGATACCGGCTGGCACTGGAGTATTTACAGGGCACCCAGTTGCCCGTGTCCGAGATTGCGGCTCTGCTAGGCTATAGTAATCCGGCTAATTTCCGCCGTTCGTTTAAGCGCTGGTCGGCAACGACCCCGACGCATATTCGACAGTCTCAATTAATACAGTC
>CALSNK010000005.1 GCA_943787675.1 uncultured Pseudomonadales bacterium | reverse complement strand
ATCGCGGAGAATAGCACGAATTGAGGGTTTTACAGGGATTTAATGGGGGTTGGTTTGGGCGCAAGGTAGCACCTTGAGAGGTCTGTGAGATCGGTCCCATGGGTTTATAATTTTCAGCGTTCGCGCAACTCGCTCCGCTCAAACAAGGCGCTCTCTCAATCTGAAAATTACTGCACCCATAAACGGGCCCTGATTGATCTCGCAGACCTCTCAAGGCACCACTGCAGGCTTCGCAGTATCTCCAAACAGATAAATTACTTTTCCGACAGAAGGGGATGATCAGGCGGTAACTGCCGCGAAACCCACAGCGCCAGCTTGTGACGCATATTGGGATCGCTAATCTGATCCTTAGCCAGTGGCTGAATCAGCTTATCGAGAGTCAGTACCTTGTACACAAATTCAACCTTGAGCTTTACCGAGTCATGGCTCTCAACCTCGCCATAGGCGCGCTTCTTGGCGTATACAGCCCCTATTTGTAGGGCTTTTTTTACCAGCTCATCTTCATGAGGAATCTTTTGCATGCTTTACCTTTAGTCAGTGAACGTCCGTGCATTGCGGAAAATTCGCATCCAGCCGCTGTCTTCGCCCCAATCATCTGGGTGCCAAGAATTGAGCACAGTGCGATAAACCCGCTCGGGGTGAGGCATCATTAATGTGGCTCGACCATCCACAGAGGTTACACCAGTAATGCCGTCAGGCGAACCATTGGGGTTGGCAGGGTAACGGCTAGCGACCTCGAGATTGTTTTCAAGGAAGCGCATAGCAATCTGATTACTCTGCTGCAGCTGAGCCAATACATCTGGGCGGGCGAATTCTGCGCGGCCTTCGCCGTGGGAGATGGCAATAGGCATATGAGTGCCGGCCATACCCTGGAGGAATATCGAGGGTGAGTCTTCAATGCGCACGAGCGAGAATCGCGCTTCAAACTGTTCGGACAGATTGCGCACAAATCGTGGCCAGAGTTCGGCACCGGGAATTAATGTTTTGAGATTACTCAGCATCTGGCAACCATTACACACACCTAAGCTGAAGGTATCTGGGCGATGGAAGAACTGCTGAAACTGATCACGAATTTGGCTATTAAACAGTACGGTTTTAGCCCAGCCTTCGCCAGCCCCTAAAACATCACCGTAAGAGAAACCACCGCAGGCCACTAGGCCTGAGAAGTCGGACAGAGAGCGGCGGCCAGCTAGCAAATCACTCATATGAACATCGACGGCGGTAAAGCCGGCGCGGTCAAAAGCAGCTGCCATTTCTAGATGACTATTCACACCCTGCTCGCGAACAATGGCGACTCTGGGTTTCACACCGGTCTTAATATAGGGCGCGCTAATGTCCTCAGCGGGATCAAATGTTAGGTTAACCGAGAGTCCAGCATTGGCTTTGCCGATACGCTCAAATTCCTGCTCAACGCACTCTGCATTATCCCGCAATGAGGCAACCTGATAGGAGGTCTCGCTCCAGCAGGCTTGCAGCGCAGCGCGATCGCAGGCAAACAACATCTCACCGTCGCGACTGATCTCAAGGCTATCATTGCTGTTGAGAGTACCGAGCCTGTGGACGCTGACACCTGAATCAGCAAAACCCTGAGCCAAAACATCGGCACTGTCGGCACGAACCTGAATCACGCCGCCCAGCTCTTCATTAAATAGCACTGCCATACTGTTGGCATCGAGATCGGTCAGATCGACCGAAACACCCACATGGCCGGCAAAACTCATCTCGGCCAGAGTGGTTAACAGTCCGCCATCGGAGCGATCATGGTAGGCAACAATATCCCCCTGCTCTATTGACGCTTGCATGCTGTCGAAGAAGCCTTTTAGGGCCTGCGCATCGTCAACATCTGGGGCTGTATCGCCAAACTCCGAGAACACCTGGGCCAAAATAGAGCCTCCCATGCGGTTGGCACCAGCACCTAGGTCGAGGAGTAATAATTCGGTGTCACCCTGATCGGTGCGCAGCTGTGGGGTCAGTGTTTTACGCACATCTAGCACCGGCGAAAATCCGGTGATAATTAATGACAGCGGCGAGGTAACAGCCTTGTCGTCGCCATTGGCCTCTTGCCATGCTGTGCGCATAGACATGGAGTCTTTGCCCACAGGAACGGTAATGCCCAGCTTGGGACATAGATCCATGCCCACAGCTTCGACGGTGCGGTAAAGTTTTTCATCTTCCCCCGGCGAGCCCGCGGCACACATCCAGTTAGCGGACAATTTAATATCTTTAATATCACCAATGCGCGCGGCACTGATGTTAGTAATGGCTTCACCGATGGCCATACGGCCAGAGGCTGGACCATTGATTAGGGCCAGCGGTGTGCGCTCGCCCATGGCCATGGCTTCGCCGGCAGTGCTGTCGTAAGTCACTGTGGTGACGGCACAGTCGGCAACGGGGATCTGCCAGGGACCGACCATCTGATCACGGGCAACCATGCCGGTCACCGACCGATCGCCAATGGTAATAAGGAAACTTTTACTGGCCACCGCTGGGTGACGCAATACGCGGAAGACCGATTCGCTAAGGTCCAAGTCTTCCGGCGAGAAGGCCTTGGCAGGCAAATCTAGTTTGGTGGCGGTGCGATGCATCTTTGGCGCCTTGCCAAATAATACCGACATGGGCAGATCGACTGGATTGTTATCAAAGTGATCATCCACTACCGTAATCTGCTTGCTCTCCGTGGCTTCGCCAACCACGGCATAGGGGCAACGTTCCCGTTCACAGATAGCGGTAAAGCGCTCTATGTCGACGGGCAAAATAGCCAGTACATAGCGCTCTTGGGCTTCGTTACACCAAATTTCTACTGGGGCCATGCCCGGTTCATCGTTGGGGACTTTGCGCAGGTCAAAACGACCGCCGGTGCCGCCGTCTTTAACCAACTCTGGCAGAGCATTGGATAGTCCACCTGCTCCCACATCATGAATAAAGGCGATGGGGTTAATGTCACCCAGCTGCCAGCACTGGTCGATCACTTCCTGACAGCGGCGCTCAATCTCTGGATTCTGACGCTGCACCGAGGCAAAGTCTAAATCTGCAGAGCTGCTGCCTGTGGTCATGGATGAGGCTGCGCCGCCACCCAAGCCAATCAACATGGCAGGACCACCCAGCACAACAAGCTGTGCGCCAGGTTTAAATTCTGGCTTATCAACATGGTCTTCACGGATATTGCCGTAACCACCGGCAATCATAATGGGCTTGTGATAGCCGCGACGCTCGCCGGCAAAGTCCATCTCGAAGGTTCTAAAGTAGCCGCAGATATTGGGGCGACCAAATTCATTATTAAAGGCCGCGCCACCTAGCGGGCCTTCGGTCATGATATCCAGCGCTGACACTATACGGCCCGGCTTGCCGTAGTCGTATTCCCAAGGCTGAATATAATTTGGAATCTGTAAATTGGACACGGTGAAACCGACCAGCCCCACCTTAGGTTTTGAGCCTCGACCCACAGCACCTTCGTCGCGAATCTCACCGCCAGAACCTGTACCAGCGCCAGAATAAGGTGCGATGGCCGTTGGGTGATTGTGAGTTTCAACCTTCATCAGCAGATGCACTGGCTCTTGGCTGTAACCATATTCTTTACTGATGGGATCCGGATAGAATCGTCCACCTGCAGTACCCGCAACTACAGCGGCATTATCGGAATAAGCCGACAGCACATTTTCCCCACCCAGTTTATTGGTGTTACGAATCATGCCAAATAGGGAGTTTTCTTCTTCAACACCGTCCACCGTCCAGCTGGCATTAAAGATTTTGTGCCGACAGTGCTCGGAGTTAGCCTGAGCAAACATCATTAGCTCAGCATCTGAAGGGTTACGCTGTAACTCTTCAAAGCTAGCCACTAAATAGTCAATTTCATCGTCGGCCAGTGCCAAGCCAAGCTCAACATTGGCTATTTTTAGCGCTCCGCTGCCGCCGGCCAAAATATCTACCTGGGTCATCGGTTTGGGCTGGTGGTGGGTAAACAGCATTTCAGCCTGCTGTAGATCCTTGAGTACGGTTTCAACCATGCGGTCACTGAGCAACTCTGCCAGTAATCCCTGCTGCTCGTCAGTTAGCACTGTTTGCGCCTGCACATAATAGGCAGTGCCACGTTCAACCCGCAGCACGTTGTGTAGCCCGCAGTTGTGGGCAATATCCGTGGCCTTGCTCGACCAGGGAGAAATAGTGCCGGAACGGGGAACCACCAGTAGCAGCGTGCCCTCGGTAGAGCCTTTTTCTTCGCTCGGACCATAGGTCATAAGGGCTTCGAGGGTTGTCAGGTCTGTCTCTGACAGGGCTTCCCTAACCTCAGCAAAGTGCACAAATTCCGCTACCACTGAGGTAACTGAGGGCACTGCACGCTGCAGATTAGAGAGTAATTTTTGACGTCGAAACGCGGAAAGAGAGGATGCGCCGCTGAGGATTATCATGGATGCTGGTCTCAAAAACATAGCTATTGGGAAGCGCGTTATTCTAGCTGAAAAATCCCGGCTTAGGCAGAATGAATTACCTAAAGCATGTACAATTCTTAAATCCTGAGTCACCCAAGACAGGGCACTTATAACCCAGCCGTATAGAGGTTACTCAAACAGCCATGAGCGAGTTTTTCCACAGCATCAGAAAAATACCAAATCGGCTTGCGCTGATCGTTATGCTTTCTGTGTTTGTGGCTTATATACCCAGCAGTGCCCATATGTCAGACCTCGAGCGCGTGCATGCGAGAGGCCAGCTGGTGATGCTAACGGTATCTGGGCCAACTACCTATTTTGAAGATGGTCGTGGCAAAAATGGCTTCGACTACCTGATCGCCAAGGCCTTTGCAGACAGTCTAAATGTCGAATTGGTGGTCAAACCCCAGTCAACCTTGCGCAGACTACTGCTCTCGGTGGGCGGCCCTCAGGGAGATTTCGCCGCAGCCAACTTAGTGGCCACTGAAGCCCGCGCCGAATCCCTAGCATTCTCTCAACCATTTTTCGAAGTAACTCAGCAGCTGGTGTACCGTCGCGGCAGCAAACGACCTAAATCACTGGACCAACTCGAGGGCGAGTTACTGGTGATTACTGATTCATCCCATAGTGAGCAGCTCCAGAGTCTCAAGGATGCAGTGCCAGATTTACGCTGGCGCGAGCAAGACGATTTAGAGATGAGCGACCTGATAAGAATGGTTCACGAGGGCGAGGTTACCTACACCGTTGTGGACTCACTGGCCTATCTGGTGAATCGCCATATTTATCCCAGAGCGCGCAAAGCATTTGATATTGCCAAACCTCAGTCTACTGCCTGGGCATTTGCAACCCACAACGACGGTACTTTGCTAAACGCCGCCAATGCATTTTTAGACAGCTATATAAAGAGTGGCAAGCTGGCCCTTTTAGAGCAGCAGCTATTTGCCCAGACAGAGAATTTTTCTGTGGGGGATTCACAGCGGCTAGGGCAGCTGGTGGCGCGTCGATTGCCCAAGTATGAACAGATGTTTCGCCAAACTGCCCAACATCATGGCATGGACTGGTCACTGCTGGCAGCTGTGGCCTATCAAGAATCTCACTGGAACCCCAAAGCCAAGTCCCCCACCGGTGTGCGCGGGTTGATGATGCTGACATTGGATACCGCCAAAGAAATGAAGGTGAGCAATCGCCTCGATGCAGCCCAGAGTCTCGAAGGCGGCGCCGCTTATCTAGTGAAATTAAAGTCGCGCCTGCCCCAGAGAATCACTGAGCCCGATCGCACTCTACTTGCCCTAGCTGCTTACAATGTGGGCTTTGGGCATTTAGAGGATGCACGGGTATTAACCGCGCGCAATGGCAAGAACCCAGATCTGTGGGTGGATATTCGCGCGCACTTGCCTCTGCTGAGCAAGAAACAATTTTATTCAACGGTTAAATATGGCTATGCCCGGGGTAATGAGCCGGTGCTCTATGTGGATAATATTCAATACTACAGAACCTACCTGCAGCTATATTCTCTCTCCCAGCATGATTTTGAACCGCCGCCCGTCCCACGAAATGGGAACCAGACGCACCTCCCTCTTTATAGGGAGATTTCTAAGCTCGAGCTCTATTGGCTTTTAGATTCACGCTTGCGCCGAAAGAAACGACTAATAAGATCACCGCACTCCTGCGCCAACACCCCACCCTGCCATTCAATACTGTGGTTGTAATGACTCTGATCCATTAGCTGTAGCTGACTCTGTAAGGCACCAGCTCTGGGCTCCAGGGCACCAAACAGTACCCGGCGAATACGCCCATGAACCATAGCGCCCACACACATGGTGCAGGGCTCAATGGTAACGTACAGATCACAGTCACTTAGGCGGTAATTGCTGAGATTATTAGCGGCATTGCGCATGGCCACAATTTCGGCATGGGCGGTTGGATCGCAGCCAGAAATAGGCTGATTAAACCCCTCTCCGACAATTTCGCCGTCTTTGACTACGATGGCACCCACCGGCACCTCGCCAGCAGCACCGGCTTGCTCAGCCAACTGCAATGCTTTAGCCATATAAAATTCGTCAGTACTCATACTTATCCATTGCCCTATAGCGTAAAATCAGTGGCCTACTTTCTATCAAGAACTCTTATGCTCAAACCTCTGCATATTCAGCCGAACTGGCAAACTGAACTGAGCCAGTCTTTTACCAGTGTTGATGAACTGCTCGCGGAACTTGAGCTTGACAGTACCCAGCTTTCAACCTGCCAGCAGGCAGCTCAGCAATTCCCTCTCAGGGTGCCACGCGCCTTCGTCCAACGCATGGAAAAACGCAACCCCAATGATCCACTGCTCGCTCAGGTGCTACCCATTACAGCGGAGATGCAGCTTGACCCCGCCTACAGCACAGACCCTCTAGATGAGTCCAGCCACAACCCGATTGCCGGCATTGTACATAAATACCGCAATCGGCTGTTGCTCATCGTCAGCCCCGCCTGCGCAATTAACTGTCGTTACTGTTTTCGCCGTCATTTTCCCTATCAGGAAAATCGCCAGAATAAAGAGCAATGGTTGCAAGCACTTACTTATATAAGTAGTAACACTGACATTAATGAGGTGATTTTCAGCGGCGGTGACCCCTTGGCTGCCAATGACCAGTTTCTTGGCTGGCTCGCCGAGCAGATCGCAGCCATACCGCATATAAAGCGTCTACGCATTCATACCCGCCTGCCGGTGGTGATTCCGTCGCGCATCAATGACTCATTTTTACGCTGGGCAACGGCATCCCGCTTAAAGCCAATTGTGGTACTTCATATTAATCACAGCAACGAAATAGATGCCGAGGTTGCCGAGGCTGTGGCCCGCCTACTTGATGCCGGCATTAAAGTACTCAATCAAACCGTACTCTTAAAAGATATCAACGATAACGCCGCCACATTAAACGCATTAAGTGAGCGTCTTTTTGACTGCGGTATTACGCCCTACTACTTACATCTACTGGACCCAGTTCAGGGTGCCAGCCATTTTGACATTGATACATCTCAGGCTCGCGAAATCTATGGTCAATTACAAACCTTGTTGCCCGGTTTCTTACTGCCAAAACTGGTCCGTGAAATCCCAGGAAAACTGTCAAAAACATTAATATCCCCTTGAATTATGCATTAGCCAAATAATCTTAATAGACAGAATATAAGCGACATACTATGTCCTAAAAACGACATATAAATTTATTATTTAATTTCCTGACAAAAAAGAGTAGACTAAAATTTGAGGGTTAGTATTTAACCTTCGTTTCACTTGTACAGTTGTGGTTCAGACCCCTTCTGAATTGGTTATTAATAATAAAAAATCAAATCCACAATCAGTAAATAAAATCAAACTAAGTCCTATATTATCTCGGGGGAGATTTATGAAAGCTAATACTTTTTGGAAATTAAACGCCATTGCAGCCGCAGTGATTGCCGGTAGCACTATGCTTCCAGTAGCTTCTGCTGTCGCTGATGAAATGGTAGAAGAAATTGTAACTGTTGGTGCACGTGCTAAAGCACGCTCGGTAATTGACTCTGTATCTGCTGTTGATGTTATCAGCGGTTCTGAGCTTACTAACCAAGGCGATGTTGACGTTACCAACCTTTTGCGTAACTCAGTACCTTCTTACTACGTTAACGATCAGCCGATCAGTGACGCAGGCACAATGGTTCGCCCAGCAGGTCTTCGCGGCATGGCAGCTGACCACACTTTAGTACTGGTTAACGGCAAGCGTCGTCACCGTGCTTCAGTAATCCTTTGGGCTGCTGGTGGTATTTCAGACGGCGCACAGGGTCCTGACACATCTTCTATTCCAGGCCTAGCCCTGAAAAACATTGAAGTACTACGCGACGGCGCTGCATCTCAGTATGGTTCTGATGCACTTGCTGGCGTAATCAACTTCAATCTTAAAGATGCAAGCGAAGGCGGTAGCATCCAGGTTCGTGCCGGCGAATATAGCGAAGGCGACGGTTCAATGTCGTATGTTTCAGCTAACTTTGGCCTACCTCTTGGTTCTAACGGCTTTGTTAACACTACGTTTGAAATTGGTTCTACTGATGAAACCGATCGTTCAGTACAGCGTGCAGATGCTGCTGCTCTGGTTACAGATGGCTACACAAATGTTCCATCTCCAGCGATGAAATGGGGCCGTCCTAACGTTGATAACGACATGAAGCTTTTCGTTAACTTTGGCGCTGACTTGGGCAACGATACTGAAATGTATGGTTATGCTAACTCAACGACTAAAGACATCGATGGCGGATTCTACTTCCGTAACCCTACCAACCGTGGTGGTGTATACGGCGATGGAACAAACCTTCTTATCGGTGATATGGATGGTGTTGGTGTTGGTACAGACTGTCCAGTTGTTGCTCTGACGGGTAATATCCCTGACCCAACCGCTATGGCAGCAGTTGCAGCTGATGATAACTGCTTTAGCTTCCAGGAAACTATTCCTGGTGGTTTCACGCCACGCTTTGGTGGCACCATGACTGACCAGGCATTCTTGTTTGGATTACGTGGTGAGACGGCTAATGGCTTAGGTTGGGACGTAAGTTCTTACTACGGCAGCAACGAAGCAGACTTCTTCATCAACAACACTGTTAATGCAAGTATGGGTCCAGCGTCTCCACGTGACTTCGATCCAGGCCTATATCGTCAAGTTGAAACTTCAGTAAACGCTGACTTCACTTACTCCATGAGCGAGTCTGTAAGCATGGCCTTTGGTGCTGAGTACCGCGTTGAAGAGTTCACTATCGGAGCAGGCGATGAAGCCTCTTCAACTGCCGGTGTACTAGGCGATCAAGGGTTCAGCCTTTCAAGTAACGGCTTCCCTGGATTCGCTAAGAGCATCGCGGGCGTATTTGACCGTAGTAACTATGCGGCATACGTAGAAGCTGAGTGGGATGCATCGGATGACTTGTTATTAACTTCTGCGCTTCGCTTTGAAGACTATGAAGATTTTGGTACAACTACCAACTACAAGATCGGTGGTAACTATCACCTGACTGATGATACTGGTATTCGTGCGACGTACAGCACTGGCTTTAAAGCACCAACGCCAGGGCAGTCTAATGCGTCAAACATCTCTACTACCATCGATAACACAACAGGTCAGTTAGTGAACAAGGGTGTAATCCCAGCTACTAGCCCAGTTGCTTTGTTATACGGCGGCGCGCAGTTGACTCCAGAAGACTCTACTAACATGACTTTTGGTTTCTACACTACTGTAGGCGAATTCGACATCACTGTTGATTACTTTGATATTGACGTTGAAGATCGCTTGAACCTGTCTGCTGACATCACTTTAACAGCCGCTGACATTGCTGCTCTAAGAGCAGCCAATGTACCTGGTGCTGGTGATATGTCTCAGTTCCGTTTCTTCACCAACGACTTCGATACCAACACAAGCGGTATTGACGTAGTTATTTCAACTAGCACTGATTGGATGGGCGGTACCACTGACTGGAACCTAGCCTACAACAAGACGACTACTGAAATTACTAAAGCTGGTTCGACTATCGATGCTGAGCGTGAGCGCATTATCGAAGGTATGACTCCAGACACTCGTTGGAACCTGTCTGCTAATCACGTCATGGATTCTTGGAGAATGCTTGCTCGTGTTAGCTCATACAGCGACTGGTATGACAGCAACGAAGGCTTTGATTACCCAGGCGAGATGGTTGTTGACTTAGAGTTATCTTATAACGTCAACGAAAGCTCAACAGTAATGCTTGGCGGTAACAACGTACTGGACGAAGCGGGCGACACATTGCACGACGCAACTTCTTACGGTAACAAGTACAGCCAGTTCGCACCAATGGGCTTCAGCGGTGCATTTTGGTACGCAAAGTATAGCTACAACTTCTAAGCGACTCTTTTGAGTTAATTAGATCGGGCCAGTGCGCAAGTGCTGGCCTAACAGATACAAGAAAAGGGGTGCCAATTGGCACCCCTTTTTTGTGTCTGATCAAATCTGAAAGTTAAGCTTGCTGGGAAGAGTCTTCAACTTACTAAATAGAGCCTTAAGCTTACTAAACAGAGCCTTAAGCTTACTGGGAAGAGCCTTAAGCTTGCTGGGAAGAGCCTTAAGCTTACTTAATAGAGAGCTAAGCCGTTTTGACTGGCGGTACTTCAGGTATAAATACTGGATCTTGGATACCCTGAACATCGGTTTGAAAAACCAATAGATTCCCCGCTTCTGGCTGCGCTGCACGAGCCTCACCACTCAGCCCCTGATAAGCACTGGTAACAAAAAGCCTGTCCATTTTCGGCCCACCAAAGGCCACACAGGTTGGCTGGCTAACAGATAGAGGTAATATGAAATCTTCTTCGCCCTTTGGGCTGTAGCGCACAATCCGGCTCGCGCCCCACTGTGCATTCCAGATATAGCCCTCGGCATCAACGGTAGAACCATCGGGAAAACAGCCACGTTCCGTGCGCAACAATACGACTGGATTTGATAGGGCACCGCTCTGGCTGTCAAAGTCGTAGCGAAAGATACGTCTTGAAGGTGTATCTGTGTGATACATGATTTTCGAATCGGGACTCCAGCAGAGACTATTGGATATAGACAGCCCTGATAGCTTATTAGATGCCTGCAGCTGGTGATCGAGGCAATAGAGCGCACCAGCACCCTGCTCGCCGCTTTCAACCATACTACCAGCCCAGAAGCGTCCCTGACGGTCGGCACGGCCATCGTTAAGTCGAGTGCCCGGATTGTCGTGGTCTATTTTCTGTCGCCATTGGATATCCCCGGTCAACGGATTGTAATAGGCAAAGCCACTGGCAAAACCGCAGATCAAATAATGACTGCCGGCAATCAGAGCAAAAGACCCGAGACGCTCCGGCGTTGACCATTGCTCTAGATGCTTGTCTGCGGGGCGATATCGATACAGCAGACTGCCCTCAATGTCCGTCCACCAGACCGCGGCGCCACTGGTATCCCAGATCACCCCCTCGCCCAGTTCATTGTTGACCTTTATCGTTTCTACTAGGGTGGCTGTGACCATCTGTTAGTTTCCTCGCGCTGCCTGCATGGCAGTAACAACCGCCAGCGCAGACTGATACACCTGTTCGGCACTGTCACCGGCCTGATAAAGTTCAGAGCCAATACCAAAACCATGGGCCCCAGCCCTTAGCCACTCATCTGCCATCTTTGCACCCGCACCACCCACGGCTAATATTTTGCAGTCTTTCGGTAGTACCGCAGAAGCCCCTTTAATATGATTGGGACCATAGGTCGATGCTGGAAATAATTTTAAATAGCGGGCGCCACTATCGTAGGCCAAAAAGGCCTCGGTCACTGTTGCCCAACCGGGCATAGGCACTAGGCCCAGTTCTAGACTGCGAGCGATAACCGCTGGATTGCTGTTGGGGCTAACAATAATTTCGCCGCCGGCATCGGCCACCGCCTCGACATCAGCAACGGTCAATACAGTGCCCGCGCCGATAACGCACTGGTCACCCAATACCTGGCTTAAATGTTTAATGCTCAGCAAAGGCTCTGGAGAATTGAGCGGCACCTCAATAATACCAATGCCGGCCCGATGGACTGCCTGCCCGATCGCAACCGCTTCCTGTGGCCGCACACCACGGAGAATGGCCACGACTGGCATCTGTTCAAACCAGCGTTCAAGTTTGTCTGTCATAATTTTTTCTTATCCCTCTTCATTCATAGCGTTATCTATTGCGTTATCTATTGCGAAGGATTCATAAATCGCCTGGTAGCCGGCAATGGCAATCTGAGTGGAATCGCAGATTTGTGCCTCTATGGAAAAGGCTTTTAACGCTAGCTGGTAAGCGTTACTCAACGTCGAGTCTCCAATCAGTACCACTTCATTAAGCTGAGCCACCTGATCTTTAAACAGCCCGATGAAGCCAAGGATATCGGAGCCAACCAGTAAGCCAGACAAATAGGATCGCGCCTGCTGGGTAGATAGATCTCCCGCCACCTGACGACTGCGGGTGGTAAACAGTGCCTGCAATAGCTGACCCGACTGTAATCTTTTAGCCAGATTCACTCCCTGCATAAACCAATCCGCAGAAAACGGTTCCTCTTGAGGTTCGGTAATCAGGATACTGTGGTTCTCTAATAGCGAATAAAGCTCGCCTGTGAGAGCGGTCGCAAAGGTTTCAACGCGGTCATTTTTAACTAGCACCCATTTGTTGTGGGTGCCGGGCAATATAATTACCTGCTCTGTTACCTGCTTGCTCTGTAGGTGCATCCAACCCAGCAGCTGTAACTCTTCGCCGCGCATCAGGTCTGGCGCACCCAGTGGACCCTGAGTTTTTAAGCCCGAGACAATGAGAAATTCTAAGCCTCGCGCCTGGAATACTGTTCTGCCAGCAATTATCTGTTCGGCATCCACGGGGCAGTCGAGGTACGTTGCATCTCGCCAGCCTACAGTCGAGCCAACCGCGCCAGAGAGAAGCACTCTCAACGGGCCATGGACTTCAAGCCAGTCGGCCACAAGGTCAAAAAATGTCTCTTCAAAACTACCCTCATTGATATGCAGCACACCGGGTCCAGATTTGGTGGCTAAAACCCTTAGTGGCTCTGTTGCACTTGATCCGCTGGGCTCAACTAAGTGGCGCTCAACTAAGAGGCCCTCAACTAAGTGGTCCTCAACTAAGTGGTCCTGGACTAAGTGGTGTTGACATAAATAGACACGCAGATTGGTACTGCCCCAATCTGCCGTAATAAACACTGAGGAAGTCATCAGATCAGGTCCTGCCGCCATCAATAGTAAAGCTCTGACCAGTGATCATGCAGCTGTCATCCGCCGCTAAAAACAGCGCCAGATTGGCGACATCCACTGGTTGTAATCGTTTTTTAAGGGCTACCTGTTTCATCCAGTCAGCTTCTGCTTCTGGAGTAAGCCAGGTTTGCAGTTGGCGGTCGGTTACTACCCAGCCTGGCAATATAGCGTTAACCCGAATCTCGGAATCGCCATAGTCCCGGGCCAGCGCCTTGGTCATACCCACTAAGCCGGCCTTTGCCGTGACATAGCCTGGCATATTGGCAGGCCCAAGTAGGGCATTAATGGAGCTGAAATTAATAATGGAACCGCTGCCCTGCTTTTGCATAATCTCAGCCGCTGCCTGAGCCGCAAAAAAAGCTGCATCCAGATTAATCGCCATGCACTCGCGCCAGCTTTGCGCTGTGACCTCAGATGGAGAGTGACGATTATCATTGGCCGCGTTGTTGATTATGGCCTGCAGCGGGCCCAGTTCAGCCACTGCACCATGAATGGCATTCTGCAACGCCGACACATCAGTCACATCAACTGATTGAAACCAAGGACGCCTGCCACATTGCTCTTCAACCTTATCGCACAGAGCTTGGGCCGAAGCCAAATCCACATCGACGAAGGCAACCCTAGCCGACTGCATAGCAAATGCCTCTACCATGGCAGCGCCTATACCGGTTGCCCCGCCAGTGATAAACACACAGCGTTCTGCAAGACTCGGATAGTGGGTAAATTCGTCCATTGGACGGCCTCTTGTTTTGATAAGACTCTTATTATTTTGGCCGGCGGACTGTGATGTTAGCCTGTCTACCGGCCTGCTTTTGTTTTAATATACATAACCTTAACGCGATTCTCCAGCAACAACAATGCTGGCTAATAGCGCATAAATAATAATGATAATAGGGGAACAGATTGTCCATCAGAGCGAGCAATAAGGCAGCGATTAACTGGCTGTGGATCACCGCTTTAACAGTTGCGGTTCTTTCCAGCAGCCTAGCGCGTAGCGCCGAACAGCTTTATACCGACCAGCCTCCCGTAACCCCCGAGCTGGCTTTTTCAGGCCCCCATACGGTGGGTGTTACCACCATTACCGCCACTGACCCTAAGCGCCTAAACACCGCAACCTTTATCACCCGTATTGAGCGGCCTCTGGTATTGGAAGTCTGGTATCCAGCCGCAGCCGCCGTCACTGAAAAACCTGACCAGATTTTGGCTACCTACAAAGACGTGACGCGCCTACTTAAACCCTTTGAACTTCAAGGCCAAGCCTATCGCGATGCCCCAGCGGTTGCTGAGGGAAAGTTCCCGCTGATTCTTTTATCCCATGGCTTTACCGGCTATCGCACCCAGATGTTTTATCTGGCTGAGCATCTGGCCAGTCATGGCTATATTGTGGTGGGCATAGATCATACAGATTCCACCAACGCTGACATCCTCGATGAGGCTGGACGAGGTCCGGGCATCATTAGCACACTGTATAACCGTGCCCGCGATCAGCAATTTTTACTCGACTATTTTACTGACCAGCAGACCGCCGTAGCCACTATTGTGGATACCGATAACGCCGCTATTATTGGTCATTCCATGGGGGGCTTTGGTGCCATCAATACCATTGGCGGTTGTTATGATTTCAGCTCGGAGGGTCTGCAAGCATTCGGTATTCCCATGGCGGTCGCTATGGTTATGCCCTTCGCACTAAATTCCTGTTACGGAGGCCGCGAGCAAGCTGATCCCCGCTGGAAAGCCGTGCAACTATTCGCACCCTGGGGCGGTGAATACGCGGTCCATAATGCCGAGGCCATGGCAAAAATCACCGTGCCCACCTTTTACTTTGCCGGTGATCAAGACAATACCTCTGGCTTTGAAAAGGGTATTAAAAAACTCCATCAGCAGACCGGCTCCAAAGAGAACTATCTGCTGGTATTTGAAAATGCCCGGCATAATATTGGGCCTCACCCTGCACCAGCTGTGTCCTTTGAAACAGACTTTGAGTTGGGCCATTACTTTGATCCGGCCTGGGACACTGAGATCATCAATCGAGTGGTCGAGCATATGAGCCTGGCCTTTTTAGACTGTCATGTGAAAGCAGATCCAGATCGCTGCACCTATTTACCGGCCACAGAAAGTGTTCAGCAATATGAGGGGGCAGATCACCAATTTCGTGATCCCTGGAAAGGCTTCAAGCATCTCTGGGGCAGTGGCCTAAGGTTTTACCGGCAATAAATAATAGTCGCTGTATTACGAACGCTAAATAACGAACGGCCCAATACAAGAATAATAAAGGTTAAGCACTATGTTCGGAGTCTGTTACTACCCAGAACACTGGCCAGAATCCCAATGGAATCAAGATGCAACAATGATGGCCGAACTAGGTTTAACCTATGTGCGTATCGGGGAATTTGCCTGGTCCAGAATCGAGCCTAGTCCCGGACAATATACCTTCGACTGGTTAGATACCGCCATCGCTACCCTCAACAGCGCCGGCCTTAAAGTGGTGATGTGCACGCCCACTGCCACGCCACCCAAATGGCTTATCGATAGCTATCCAGAGATACTGCCAGTAGACCCAGAGACTGGCCAAACTCGCGGCTTTGGCTCTCGCCGTCACTATGACTTTAGCAGTGCCGTCTATCTGCGGGAATCACTGCGTATCACCGAAGTGTTGGCCAGGCGGTATGGCAAACAGGATGGCGTTGTGGGCTGGCAAACCGACAATGAACTCTGCTGTCACGACACTGCACTAAGCGGCTCTAAGGTTGCCCACCAAGCATTTCAAGACTGGTGTCGCCAACGCTATGTGGACATCAATCAATTAAATACAGACTGGGGCAATGTGTTCTGGTCTATGGAATACAGAGACTTTAGGGAAATCGACCTGCCTATTTTGGCCGTGACAGAAACCAACCCGGCCCACCGTTTGGCCTATCGTCGTTTCTCCTCAGATCAGGTGATTAAGTACCACAACCCCATGGTTGAGATGATTCGCGCGCATGCACCGGGCAAGTTTATTACTCATAACTTTATCCCCATGAATGAAACCGCCGTGGATAACTTTGCCCTTGCCGTGCCATTAGACTTTACCAGCTACGACAACTACCCCCTAGGGCGTACTGACTTGCTGCTGACCGGCGCACCCACCGAAGAGTTGCGCCGCTATATGCGTACCGGGCATCCAGATTTTGCTACCTATTATCACGACCAGACTCGCGGCCTTTTAAACCGGGGTTTTTGGGTTATGGAACAGCAGCCAGGGCCAGTTAACTGGGCCAATAATAACCCTCGGCCAGCACCGGGCATGATTCGCTTTTGGACCCTGGAAGCCTTTGCCCATGGCGCCGACTGTGTCTGTTATTTCCGCTGGCGGCAGGCGCCCTTTGCCCAGGAACAGATGCATGCAGGGCTACTGCGACCCGACAACTCTAAAACCGAAGCCTGGCCAGAAGCCGAGCAGGCCATGGCAGAAGTGGCATTATTAGATATCGAAAATCAGCCGCTACAGGCAGCCTCGGTGGCTATTGTTACCGGCGTTGAAGGACAGTGGGTCAGCGACATTGAGAAGCAGGGAGAAGCCTACGACTTTAACAATGTACAGCTATCCTATTACAGTGCACTGCGCGAACTCGGGGTTAATGTAGATTTTATTGCCGTCGATGGAGATTTTTCTCCCTACAAATTAATTATTGCTCCCAGCCTACCCATCATCAGTGAGAGGTTTATAGAGAAGTGTAAAGCCAGCACTGCCCAGTTTATATTTGGCCCCAGAGCCGGCGCCAAAACCTCAGAGTTTAGCTATCCAACTAATCTGCCTCCCGGGCTACTGCAAAAGCTTGTTCCTATCAGGGTGCTATCTGTGGAAACATTACGCGCAGATTGTCACGAAGGACTGAGTTGGAATAATCATCAATACCAGAGTGGCAGCTGGTGCGAGCAGTTGGATCCTGGGGATACTGAGGTTGTGGCGCGCTATGATAATGCTGAACCTGCGATAGTACGACAGGATCGTTTTACCTATATGGGCACATTGACCAATAAAGAATTTTTAGGTGATTTTTTCCAGCAACAATGTCTGGATGCCCAGATTAAAACCTATCATTTTGGCGAAGATATTCGCGTTAGCCAAAGAGGTAATTTGCTCTTTGCCTTTAACTATTCCGATCAGCCACAGAGTCTGCCCCTAGGCCCAGAGGCAAAACTACTACTGGGTAACAAGACAATTGAACCCCATGGGGTTACAGTCTGGCAGGCACCATAAAAATAATAGCAGTCTCAATAAAGAAGAATAATAAATAGGAGTCTCCCTTGAGCGAGCAAGCCATTCAACTAGCCGTATTCTGTTTTGTCCTAGGTGCCATCGCACTGATCACCTACATTAAGTGTACAGGTGAAAACCGACATTCCACGGATTCCAATAAAGAGTACTTCTTGGCTGGTGGCGGCCTAACCTGGGTATTTGTCGCGGGCTCTATTACCCTCACCAATTTAAGTACCGACCAGCTGGTGGGTATGAATGGCAACCAAATGATGCTGCTGGCGCTTTGGGAACTGGCGGGTTTTGTGGGCCTAATGGTATTGGCTAAGGTGTTCTTGCCGGTGTACTACCGCAACAACTGCACCACCACAACTGAGCTGTTAGAGCGACGCTACAACAGCAAACATGTGCGCGCCCTAGTCTCGACCATGTTTCTATTTATTAATGTGTTTGTATTCCAGCCCGCGGTTATCTATACCGGCGCGCTGTTTATGATTTCCATGACTGGCATTGATGCCGACCTAATGACCATTGCCATCGCCTTTGCACTGGTGGGCGCGGCCTACTCGGTACTGGGTGGCCTAAGGGCAGTCGCCGTGTCAGATACCTATGGCGGTGTTTTAGTGTTGGGGATGGGACTGTTAATTGTGGTGCTCTCACTAATGGCTATCGATTTTGACTTTAGTGGTATCCCTGCCGAGCGATTAACCCTGATTGGCGACAGTGCTTCCCCTGTGCCTTGGCACACTCTGTTGACGGGTATGTTCCTGATTCAAATTTTTTACTGGAGCACTAACCAAACAATTACCCAACGTGCCATGGCGGCACCTACGGTGAAAGAAGCGCAAAAAGGCGTGTATGCCGCGGCCTTTATTCGGGTTATTTTTATTCCGTCTATGGTGGTTATCCCCGGCATTGTCGCGTTTAAGTTGTATGGCGATATTGGCGATCAGGCCTATGGTCGTATTGTGGGTGATTTACTACCGAGCTGGCTCTCAGGTGTATTCGCCGCCGCGATTGCCGCTGCGGTGCTGAGTTCATTTAACAGTATGGTTAACTCGTCTGCCGCCATGTATGTCTGTGATTTACACGAACGCTACATTGATGACAAACCCAATGTCCGAGTATTAAGTGGTATAGCTACAACCATCTTTGTGGTTATCGCCGTGATTATGGTCCCGGTGTATGCCCAGTCCGATAGTATTATTAATTTACTCCAGGAACTCTGGGGACTTATTAGTATGCCTATCTTGGCCTGCTTTGCGGTGGGCTTGCTGTTTCGCAATGTGGATTATCGCGCGGCAATATTTGCCGTAATCTTTGGTGTACTGATGTATGCCTGCTTTATCTGGATATGGATGCCACTGCATTATATTCACATGATGTTTTGCACATTCTTTATCTGCGTAGGCCTGGCGTTGACAGTCAATCGTCTAGTGTTTGGTAACCGAGCTGAGTTTATTGGTCTGAGTGCCGTCGGTGAAAAACAAGGTGAAACACAAGAAGCGATGCCGGCAGCATAAGCGGTAACTGCACACCAAATTTTGCTAAGGCGTCGCCGCTGATGACCGAGCCGTTAAGAATATCCAAAATGGATTTGGAGTAGCTGCTCGGTTGCTGGGGCCAGATAATATTCACTGTATACAGGGTACTGGCATCTAATCCGGGAAATCTTAAACGTCCAGGCGCACTATTGGGTTGGCCATCTAACAGCCCATAGGAAAATAGCGCTTCCTGTTTATCGGCTGCAATAACCCCAAAGCTGTTCTCATAATTTTCGGTGTCTAGTCGCACTAACTTGCCGCTGTGTAGCAAGGGTCGATGTTTTTTATGCAGCGCCACGGCCGCTTTTAACGCCGCCTTTTCGGTATCATCCATGGCCAGTAGATTGGCTTCGATACCCATATCACCAAACAGCGCAACGCCGGCACGAGTGGCCATACTGATACTGCGACCTGTGACATGGCAGTCCCGAGGGCCAACATGGGCGCCCATGATTTCTGGGGGAAAGAAAAAAGAAAAGCCTTTTTGAATAGACAACCGGTCCAGAGCGTCATTGCTGTCAGAGGTCCAGATACGATCGGTGTGGGCGAGAATACCTAAGTCGGCACGGCCACCCCCAGAGGAACAGCTTTCAATTTCAACCTGTGGATGGGCTTCACGAATACGGGCTAGCAGCTGATATAACGCCAGAGTCTGGTAATGGGTGACCGCTCTCCCCTCGGCATTACCCGGCTGATTGATCACTCGGTTCATATCCCATTTTAAATAAGTAATGGCATATTCACTTAACAGGTTATCGAGCTGCTCCAAGAGATATTCCTGCACCTCGGTGCGGGTTAGATCCAAGACCAGCTGATTTCTAGATAATAGCAATGGCGCTGGCGCCGCATTTAACACCCAATCTGGGTGGGCGCGATAGAGGTCGCTGTCTGGGTTAACCATTTCCGGTTCGACCCAGAGACCAAATTCCATGCCCCCAGCATTAACATGCGCAATCAGTGGCCCAAGTCCCTGAGGGAAAACGGTTGCGTCTACAGTCCAGTCACCGAGACCGGCACGGTCAGACTTACGACCCTTAAACCAGCCATCATCCAAGACAAATCGTTCAACACCCAGAGCCGCGGCTTCGTCAGCAAGCTGGCACAGTCGCGGCATGGAAAGGTCAAAATACATGGCCTCCCAGGTATTGAAGTGCACTGGCTTGGGTTTGCCCTGCATCCGCGGGTCGGTAAGATTTTCACGAATATACTGGTGAAAGCAGGCGGATAAATCCGTAAACCCAGTGCTGCTACTGGCACCGTAAAGCACGGGCGAGCAATAGGACTCACCGGGTGCAAGGCTCAGTTCACCGGGGAAAAATAATTCGCCAAACTGGGCATAGGCACGGCCCACAAACTGTTCTTCGATACGCAGATGATGGTTGCCACTCCAACCTAGATGCAGGCCATAGGCCTCACCGGTACTCTCATTGGCTTGGTCGCTGTGAACAATGACAGCGGGAAATGCATCATGGGAAGTTCTACCCGAGCGGTTCTCGCGCACATAGGCACCCATAAAACGATCAATAGACTGAGTTTGAAATTCCTTGGCCCATCGACCTTTGAATCCAAGAATTTTATTGTAGTGCATAGGCACTGGAATACAGGGCGCATCGCAGCGATCGACCCAGAGTGTTGACTGGCCAATATTGGTTAGCTGGGTGGTTGCGGTCAGGACGTCAGTATTGGTGTCCAGTTGCAAACAATGGGCCAACTCAATCTCTGTGCCCCTGCACTGAGAGACAATACGAAGTCGGTTATTGGACTCTACACAGACTGATTGAATCTGTGAATAGACGGCCCACTGAGCGCCATCGCGATGTATCTGCACACCGGCACTGCCACTAAAACCAGCGCCCAGTTCTGGCGACAGAGCAATAGGGGCCTCTTCAGGCATACAGGCCTGCACCTCTTGGCGAGTGGCCAATAGGGAAAGCATTTCTGGGCTGGAGGCTTCATTGAGACGAACGCCCCAATAGAGTATTGCCGGTGAATTACCACGGCAGTCCACAACCAAACTGCAGCTACGGCTGTGGATTGTATAAAAGGGTTGTAGACTGAGTTGTGGGCTGACTTGTGGGCTGATAGGCATTGGCGAATCTTCTTATTAGGAGCCATTAACCCAAATGGCCAATGGCTCCCTGTTACTACTGACTGCTACTAAGGGCTAAATACTAGCCCATACGCAGCAGAGTACAGATTTTGTTGCCAGCAGGATCACGCAGATAAGCTAGGTACATGCTGCCCTGTGCGCCGCCGTCGCGAACACCAGGTGCATCTTCGCAAGCGGTTCCGCCGTTAGCTAGACCCGCAGCATGCCAGGCATCGCCCTGTTCTGTGCTGGTTACATTAAAGCCAATGGTGCTGCCATTGCCATTGCAAGCTGGCTCACCGTTAATTGGAACACTCAGGGCAAAAACAGCGTTCTCACCAAAGTAAAAGCAGCGGCCCTTGGGATCGATCATACCGGGCTTGTAACCCAGCTCACCAAGAATTGCATCGTAGAACTTTTTTGACTCGTCAATGCTGTTAGCACCGATCATGATATGACTAAACATAGGTTTCTCTTCGAAGGTTAAGGAATAAATACGGTAATTTGTTAGGCGGGAAGTATGGTTATTTTTATCTCCCCTGCCAGATCAGTTTGCTATAGATCTGCGGCTATATCAATACCGCGACCCGTTATGGAGCAGCAGACTGATCAAGAAAATCGGTAATACTTGGCCCCACAATACTTGGCTGCATATAGGTAATATTGTGCCCGCCCTCACTAATAGTCAGTAGCTGGGTCTGGGGGATCGCCTGCAACAGCTGTTCGGTACCCTGATAGCGCACCGTTGAATCATCGGTACCCCAGATTGCGAGGGTAGGAACACCCTGCTCACCCACAGCGGCAAAGGCCTCCTGTGCATTAAACATATTAAAGTGCCTGAGGGTGGACAGCAGAGACTCGACATAGCCTTTATAGGCTAGTTGCCTGCCTACCTGCTGCACAAAATCAGTTTTAGATATCGCCATAGGGTCATTGAGGTTCACTACCTTAGCCTCGGTGACATCGCTAACCAGCATCTTCTTAACAAACATATGCCCGAGCCATTCACCGATTAAGGGCATGATGGCAAAACGATTAGAGGCCTGGGCCTGTTCTTGCTCAGCTGTCATAAATCCCGCTGGCGCAATAAGGGTTAATGTTTTGGCACTGCCGGGATAGGTTTGCAGAAAATGCCCCGCCACTGCCCCACCCATAGAGTAACCTACCAGATGCACAGGTTGAGTAACCTGCTGATGGACCAATAATTCTTTTAGGGATTCAACATAGAGCGTTTTGTCATAATTAGCTGCGGGCCTTGCAGAGAAGCCCCTGCCGAAATGATCGTAGACTAACACCTGATAGCCAGCATCCAGAAGAAAGGGTTTAACCCCATCCCAAACAAAGTGTGGCGTGGTAAATCCATGGACTAAAACAACCGTTTCGCCATTTTGACTCTCAGGCTCGGGGGTATACCAGCGGTAATAAAGATTGCCCTGGCTCAACTCAGCCCAGGCGCCCTCTGCCGGCAAATCCGCTGCGGTGATCTCTTTGAGATCGTAGGTTTTAAGCATGTAAGGCAAGGCTATTAACCCTACCAGCCCCGCCAGTACTAAAATCAACAAACCAAGTTTCATTGTTGTCCCCTACTCCTTATTGCGAAGTGCCATGATCAATAATTCTAATGTAGCCGCGCACACCCTGAGCATAGTCTGCGACAGAAATTCGCTCGTTGGTGCCGTGAAAACCGGTCAGTAGCTCCGGGGTCAGACGAATGGGATTAAAGCGATAGGCGTTGTCCGCCACCTTGCCGTAGTGGCGACTGTCAGAGGCAGCAACCATCAACCCCGGCGTCACCACAATATCACCGTACACCTCACGCATGCTTTGACCGATCAATTCAAACCCTGGGGCATTCCAGTCAGATACAGCCGAGGCATCGGCACCCCCACGATTGCGGACAGCAACACTGTCACTTGAAACCAGACTACTCACATAGGCCTCAACGCTATCTACGGAATCTCGCGGATGAATTCTAAAGTTAACCGTCGCCACGGCCTCAATCGGCAAGACATTGGTTTTAACGCTGCCGGAGAGCATGGTTGGCGCCGTTGTGGTGCGCAGCATGGCATTGGTGGTGGCTGCGTTACTTAGCTGATTCTCAATCAGGCTGCCAAACAGCCATTGGTTGGCAAATAGAGCCTTGGTTCCAAAGGGCATATAGCGGCTAATATTGTCGAACATTTCGGCACCCAGTCCCTCCAGGCCTCCGGGGAATGGGTTCTGGTGCAAGCTAACAATTGCCTGAGCTACATCAGATACAGCAGTGTCTTTGGGTGGCATAGACGAGTGACCACCTGCACCAGTGGCCACTACATCCAGAGTAACACTGCCCTTCTCAGCAACATTAATGGTCGCTACCACTGTGGTTACACCAGGGATAATGCCGTCAAACACAAAAGACCCTTCGTCCAGAGACCAAGCCAGCTGAACATTTTGGGACGCCAGATAATCAACGATGGCTGCTGCGCCCTCGGAACCGCCAATTTCTTCGTCGTGCCCAAAGCTCAGATAGACCGTTCGGGTAGGCTGATGTCCCGACTCTAATAGATAGGTAACCGCTTCAAGAATGCCCAGCACACCGCTCTTATCGTCCAGCGCGCCGCGACCCCAAATAATGCCATCGGCAATAACACCCGCAAAGGGCGGATGCTGCCATAGGTCTTCTGAGCCCGGAATTACGGGTACCACATCGTAATGGCCTGTCACCAGAATAGGTGGCAGGGATGTATCGGAACCCACCCAGCGATACAGCATGCTGTCATTGAGCATGGTCAGCCCTAGGCGTTCATTAAGTAGAGGATAGCTGGATTTCACCCATTCAATAAAACCCGTGAACTGAGTGCGGTCTTTAAGATCGGAAGATTGAAAGGAGACCGTCTGGAATTGAATAGACTCAGATAAGCGCTCAGCCAGCACCGCTTCATCAAGCTGTATGTCGACCTGGTCTTCCGCAACAAAGACTGGCGGCTGATGCATGAGCGTACGGACCACCACTACGACTGCTAATAATAAAAATAGCCCAAGGCTACCTACCAATAAACGCTTCATATGCTTCCCCAATAATAACCAGTGGTGCTGTTTAGACCACTCAGTTTAGACGACCCAGTTTAGACGATGGTTTATACCACCTTGTTTTGTAGCATCCCAAGATACGTTGTATAAGTCAAAGCATGAAAAAACCGTCTCCAATACTCGGGGCTATAGGCCTTAAAAATAGCCCCTAAGCGAACCATCAGCCAACACCTATATAGGCATTATAAAATAACCTAAATATTTCGATAATAGTCATGTATAGCAGCATATAAGCGCCTTAAGCACTAGCTATAAAACATAAGTATTGATAGAGTGCGCGCGCTTTTTATCGAGCTTAGAGAAATTATTAAATAACAAATAGGCGCTATTCAGCGCAGATCCATTACAAGGGTATTATTAATGAACAAATCTACACTCAGTTTACACAGTGCTGCTGCAATTTTGGCCATGGTCGCCAGTTCTTCAGTAGTCGCACAAAGCTTAACCCTCGAAGAAATTATCGTCACTGCAACCAAACGTGTTGTAGGACTCCAAGAAGTCCCCATTGCTATCTCAGTAATGAGCGGCACAGAGATCAGCGAAAAAGGGCTGACCAAAATGGAAGATCTCGCCATGTACATGCCCAACGTACATGTTGCTGAAGCAAGTGCTGGCACCCAGATGTTTATCCGCGGTATCGGTTCAGGTGTTAACTACGGCTTTGAACAGTCGGTTGGTACCTTCGTTGATGGGGTTTACTTTGGTCGCGGCCGCAGTGCTCGTGGCAAGTTCCTCGACATTGAGCGTGTTGAAGTATTGAAAGGACCTCAGTCCACTCTGTTCGGTAAAAATACCGTTGCCGGTGCACTCAACATTACTACTGCCCAGCCTACTGAAGAATTTGAAGGCTATGTCAGCGCAGGTTACACGACTGAATTAGAAGCAATGACTATCACTAGCATGGTTTCAGGTCCACTTAGCGATTCAGTTCGCGGCCGTTTGGCTGTGCGAGCCTATGATGATAAAGGCTATGTAGAAAACTTAGCCGCCAATGGCGTCGATGGCCCACAGAACGAAAGCGTCTATGTTCGAGGCACTCTGGCTATTGATCTTAATGAAGATTGGACTGCCACCATTAAAGCCGAAAACGGTTATGTGGATATTATTGGTCGCCAAGAACTTATTTCTGAGACTAACGCTGCAACTGGCCCATCAGCGGCACTCTATGGCTCACCCTTGGGTTCAACAAATTTTGCCGCTGGTTTTGGTTACACAACCTACGAACAAAATGTTGATGACCTACCTTTATTTGATGACACCGAATCCAACATCTTTCAGGTAACACTGGATGGTACTTTTGCGGAACATGGCGTCAAAATTGTCTTGGCTTCTACCGATTACGAGTTTACCAATAGCTTGGATTCTGACTATAGCCCATTGAAACTGCTTAACCGTGGCCGTAATGAAGAGCATGAGCAGCTAAGTGCCGAGTTTATTATTAGCTCGCCTAGCGATGATAAGTTTGAATATCTTGCGGGTGGTTTTTATCAGCAAGAAGACCTGTCTAACGCCCGTTACACCCATGTTGATATGTCTGCTGTTGGACCGTTACAGGCAGGTGTATTTGGCCAGTTGAACACAGCCAATCCAGCACTAGGCGGCGCGAGTTTTGCCGGAATGTTCCTAGGTGGAGACTTAACTTCAGTAACTCACAGCGGTATTTTAGATGCAACAGCACGCAGCTTCTTCAGTCAAGATGCTGAGAGTTGGTCTGTCTTTGCCGAGGGTACTTACAACTTAAGTGACACCCTGCGCGTTACCGCTGGCTTACGCTATTCGGAAGACGAGAAAGCAATGTCCAAGAGCGGCACAGTTGGCTACATTGACCCGACCGCAGCAGCCTCTACCTTAATTCCGGCTCAATTAGCAGCAGTCTACGGTTCGGCACTTAAGCTCGCCACTGTTCACGCCTATACAAGAGACCGCAAAGAAGACCATGTCACTGGCCACGTTAACGTGCAATGGGATATGACTAACGATGCGATGGTCTATCTAGAGTTGGGCAATGGCTATAAAGCCGGCGGCTTTGACGAAGATAACGGTATGGGTCGTCAAGTTGAGACGCTTAATGGCGTTACCGATGATCTCGCCGACTTTGAAGATGAGTCAGTAGAGACAGTTGAACTTGGCGCCAAAATCAATCTTGCCGACGGTCGTGGCCGTTTGAATATCGCTGCTTTCTCAAGCACCTACGAAGATGTTCAGGTTTCTACCTTTGACGGCAATGCCGGCTTTGTAGTGGGCAACGCAGCTGAGTCTGAAGTACAGGGTATTGAAGCAGATGTTCTTTACCGTCTGACTGAAGAGCTGACGCTTAATGGTGCATTTGCCTACCTTGATGCAACTTACAAGTCGTTCCCAGGTGCTGGCTGTACCAATGCTCAGTCCCTCGCAACACCGACTGGCTGTATTCAAGACCTCACAGGTAAGTCGTTGCAGTTTGCGCCAGAGCACACCGCCAATGTTGGTGTAACCTATGAGACTGAACTGTCTTCAGGTTTATTATTGAGCGCTGGTTTAGACTATAACTGGACTGACGATGTGGTTGTTTCAGCTGACTTGGATGATAACTTAATTCAGAAAAGCTACGGTAAGCTCAACGCACGCATCTCCTTGGCTGGAAATGATAAATGGCAGGTTTCACTCGTGGGTAAAAACCTCACTGATGAAGCGACCTTTATGTGGGGCAACGATATCCCATTAGGGTCTTTAGGATTCAGAGGCTCTTACTTTAAGCTGATTGATCCACCGCGCACTGTTGAAGTATCAGCTCGCCTGAACTTCTAATAAGAAGCACCTTTAAAAAGTACTTTTTAGACGCTCAACTTAGAAGCTCAACTTAGAAGCTCAACGAAAAACCGCGGCCCCGGCCGCGGTTTTTTTATGCCGACTATTTACCGATCAAACCTTTTTCAAACATGTTCAGGGCTTTATTCCCAAAGGAAGCAATTCATGCGAGTATTAAAGACTTAAACTAGCTGTAAGCGGATAGCGCAAATACTGAGCTGTTAGTGCAGGCAATGTAACCCATAAAAATTATACGAGAATGACTATGAGCAAAATCCCAGCCGAAACAGCTTCTTCAGACACCTCTTCAAACTATGTACCCGATAAAGTCTGGACCTGGGACAAAGACGTAGGTGGCAAATTTGCAGCCATTAACCGACCCACCGCAGGTGCCTCCCACGAGAAAGCACTGCCTGTGGGCAAGCACCCACTGCAGCTTTATTCCTTGGGAACACCCAACGGCGTAAAGGTTACTGTGCTTTTAGAAGAACTGCTTGAGCTTGGACTTATTGATGCCGAGTACGATGCCTGGCTGATTAATATTCAAGAGGGAGAGCAATTTAGCAGCGGCTTTGTGGGCGCTAACCCAAACTCCAAGATTCCAGTATTGATGGACCACAGCACCAACCCGCCGACGCGGGTTTTTGAGTCCGGTGCGATTATGCTCTATCTGGCTGAACGATTTGATGCCTTTATTCCAAAGACACCGGCCCAGCGCACTGAATGCCTTAACTGGCTATTTTGGAATATTGGCGCTGTCCCTTTTCTGGGCGGTGGCTTTGGTCATTTTTATGCCTATGCCCCGGAGAAGCTTGAGTATCCAATTGATCGTTACACCATGGAAGTGAAACGCCAGCTAGACCTACTCGACCAGCACCTAGCCGACAATCGCTACCTCTGCGGTGACGAATACAGTATTGCCGATATGGTCAATATGGCTTGGTACGGTTCGTTGGCGATGGGCAAACTGTATGAGGCAGGTGAGTTTCTAGACGTGACTATCTATAAAAACGTGATTCGCTGGACTGAGGATATTCAGCAGCGCCCCGCGGTAAAACGTGGACAGCGTGTTAATCGGGTCTGGGGTGCAGAGAATCATCAGCTTGCGGAGCGCCACGATGCCAGCGACTTCGATAAGGACCCGATGGAGATTCTTAAGCAGGTTATGGCACGCAAAGCCGGGCAATAGCTTTGTAGATAGAAAGCTTTATAGATAGAGAGCTCTGTAGATTTAGAGCTAATAAAAAAAGCCCTACAACCAGACATCCTGATTTTCTGACCATCCAAGCGCTCTATCCAGCTTGATGGTCAGCAACTCTTGAAGCCCACAGCGCTGGAGTAACTGAGTGACATCCTGCTGCTCCGCTGCTGAAAGCTGAGCATACTGCAGCTGCAGTTTTTGCAAAATCACAAAGCGATAAGACTGGGCAGCCGCGTTAATAGATTGGCCACGCAGACCAAACTCTGCCATGCCAAACATGCGACGGGCCAGTGACCCCTGTGCAGATGTGCCGGGGTCAGGTTGATTTTCTCCCAACCATTGGTTCATTACTTCGGCAGCCGCTCGGGTCTCGGGCATCAAATCTTCTGCCAGTATTTTGAGTACAGTCACCAATGTCTCGGGAATGCTGTCGTCCCCCAGATAATAATCTCCTGGATTAAAGAATTCTGGTGCATCCTGATCGGTGCGGTTCATGCGCTCGACCCAGCGCGCCACTCGCACTGCCTGCTGCTGCATAATACGCAATGGCACTGGATCCCGACCTAGGTGAGCGTACATTGGGCCTATAAGCCCAAAGTCACCAATGCTCGGTTTCCATCCCAGCAGATAGGGATACTCAGTAAGATGCTGATTGAGGGCCGCGAGAAACTCTAGATAAAGGGTTTCTACCACCGGCATGGTCTCTTCTGTAACACCAAACAGCATCCCAGCATTCTGCATTTTAGACATCATATACTGGGCCTTGGCCTCCCGTTCGGGATGCTCAGGCTGAGAATGTATAAAGTGATAATGAAGAAATTCTCGATTTTCATCGAGATAGTTCCAGCGGTAATGCATCGCCGGGCGCAACAGCCCGCTAGTGCCAATTAACTCGAACAGCGTACTGATAATTTTCTGCTTGGCGCTCGGTGGTTCAAATTCTCGGCCATTAGCACGTTCAAAATACTCGATAATCGCAGCACCATCTCGAATAACGGCCCCCTCCGGCGTCACCAGCACAGGGATGGTTGCCGCTTTGCTCTCGGGCAATACCTCCGCCTTAAAGCTCTCATGGCCGCTGGATAATTCACGGAAGGGAATTCCGCTCTTGATGAGATACGAACGTGCACGCCCAGTGTAGAGGGAATGAGTTATGCCATAGAGCCTGTAGCTATCAGATTTTTTCACGTGCCGTCCGCCTGTAAAGTTTCGCTTATTTAAAAATTCAACAGCATCAAGCACTTCAATGTCAGGGGCCGCCGCAACCAGTCCCGCCATCTTTTTATTCGCTTCCTTAAAGTACTCAGTTTGACCATGGGCCTTAATATCTTCTTGGCTTGCGTACTGTTCCAGCACTTTATAAACCTGTGTATCTGATTTACTGCGGTGCAATGCATAGAGAAGCGCACCCGGCTCATTGGCAAGTACCTGTTTGGTCAGTTCAGAAAACAGCTGCTCAAATTCCGCATTTTTGCCCTCGAGAATCGTGATAGTTGCAATAACACCTAATGTCATGATCAATACCTTTTTATTGTTCTTTTTGTTCTTATAGTTTTTATCGGGAAAATTCCCACTGCTACTGTATGAATAATGTCTGTTCGAACTCCCTGAAACTATTAGTTCGGGGTATAAATATATTCATCACCCGCTATAAACTTTTCCGCCAGGGTCTTATCAATCATCACCGGCATATTGGTTGTTGGCGGATAGAGAGTCTCAACTGAACTGGCCTGATGCTCTACCAACAATACCTTCAACTGCTCTAGCTTTTGTGGATGGCTTTCGGCCAAATTAGTCTGCTCGGTGGGATCTTCGGCAAGATTGTACAGCCACTGTTTGAGACCATCTGTGGGCCGTTGATTTATCTGTAGTTTCCAATCCCCGTGACGCACCACCTGATAGTTACCGCTCTGCCAAAAGAGCGTCTCTCGCTGCCAGTTGGCCGCTCCTTGCTCGGTTGTCAGTGGCAAGAGATTAACGCCGTCAATCCGTCTCGAACTAACAGACTCAGCTGTCGGCAGAATACCTGCGGCAGCGGCCAGTGTCGGCATCATATCTATATGGGCGACGGGGTTTTCTACCAACGTACCCGGGGCAATTTTAGCCGGCCATTTAACAAACAGCGGTACGCGGATACCGCCCTCAAACATGGTGATTTTCCAACCACGATAAGGGCTATTGATATCATCGAGACCAATATACCCAGGGCCTCCATTGTCGCTGGTAAAGGCCACAATGGTATTTTCTGCCAAGTCCTGCTCTTCTAATGTGTCTAAAATTCGGCCAACACTGCGATCCAGCGCACGAATCATCGCCCCATAAACCCTCAGGCGATGAGGTCTGATATCACCGACGGCTTCGTAGTCTTCGCTGGGTCGCCTGCAGCGGTGTGTGCACGCCCCAGTGCGCCAGATAAAGAAAGAACGGCCGATTCTTGTTCGCCTCAATCACCTTGATGGATTCATCGGTCCAGTAATCGGTCAGATAACCTCTCGGCTTGAAGCGCTTTTGGTCACCTGAATTAAAAGACGCCGCATAGGTTAAACTAGCCCAGAGAAATTTATCGATTGGATCAAAATCTAGCTTGGCATTGACCACATCGGCATCATCTTCCTCAAGATAGAGACCGCTCGCCATCAGTAAACTATCATCAAAGCCCTGTTGGTTGGGAAGCATTCCGTTCTCTCGACCCAGATGCCACTTGCCAATATGCGCAGTGTAATAACCCTGCTCTTTAAGCACCTCTGCAATCGTGACCTCTGAGGTCGGCAAGCCTTTTAGCTCGTAGGGGGGCTGAGCCGCTTCTAGTGCCTCATCGTAAAAAACAGGTGGCAAGCCGTTGTCCATACTGGCCGCCAGTTTGGATATAGTGTTACCCATGCCGGCGGGCGTCGGGGTAAATTCAAAGCCAGTACGCGTTGGATAGCGGCCGCTCATCATCATGGCTCGGGACGGAGCGCAGGTACTAGCCCCAGAGTAAGACTGACTAAATACCGCCCCATCTGCCGCCAGGCGGTCTATGCTTGGGGTTTGCACCCTACCGTCGGCGACGCCACCACCAAAGGTGGAGATATCGTTGAAGCCAAGGTCATCGGCAACAATCAAAATGATATTGGGAGGCCGCTCAGTGGCGCTATCGGCATTCATTGCTGGGGCCGGAGACCAGGGCACTGGAATGGTTTCGGCAACCTCATGGGCGGTCGCAGACCTGTATTTAATCAGGCCCAACAAGATATCTATGCGATTGAACCAGGCCACTGTACTGATCAGTACAGCCGCTAACAGAAGTGAAACCAATATTTTTTTCATCAATGCACCCTATTGCTTGGCCCTATTAGTAAGACCTACTAGTAAGCCCTATTAGAAAGCCCTATTAGAAAGACCTACTAGTCAGCCCTACGCTTATGGCCTGCCCCTAAATTTAGCTACAGTCCGACCGCCTTATCTATTGGCAGTTATAATGCCAGTATAAGCTGGTCTCGTCTAGGAATTCTAGAATACTGGGATGGGGCTAGAGATGACTCTGGTGGCAGCGCCCGAATGGGAATCCGCCAATAAAAATAGGATTTAGCGCGCAATCCTATCTAACACAGCCACTCGATTAAGCTGACTGTGTTGGATAGGTGTATCAATTACTTATGTGGCGTCACTAAGAACTTGGTTCCAGTCGCCTGTTTAACATAGGATTTGATCACGTCCGGTTGGAGCATTTCCTCAAAAGAGATCTCCTGGCTGTAATGGCTGGCAAAGGTAGTTTTGATTTCTTTCGCCACTCGCCCACGCATCTGACCAAATCTCTCCATGCCAATACGTCCGATCATCGGCGTTAATAACCAACCACCAAGACCCCACTGCATGCCAAACGATCTATTTAGAATGGTCGGAGACTGGTCTAGACCCCCATAAATATAAACCTGCTTATAGATATCTGAACCATAGCGGCTGTATTCTTTGGCTGTCTTGTTAGCAGCGATTTCCATAGCAGCAAGTATCTGCCCCGGCAGCTTGCCTTCATTGCCGCCGCCAGTAGCATCAAATGCCAAGGTCGCACCGGTGGCGATTAACGCAGCAACCAGATCCTTCATAAAGTCTGCATCGCTGGTATTGCATACATGCTCTGCACCCAGATTTTTAAGCACTTCTACTTGCTCGGCTTTGCGCACGATATTGACCAGTGGAACCCCATCGTCCTTACAGATCTTAACCAGCATTTGGCCCAGATTTGAGGCCGCAGCGGTATTAACGATAGCGGTGTGGTTTTCCATTTTCATGGTTTCAATAAACGCCAAAGCGGTTAAAGGATTTACAAATGAAGAGGCTGCTTCGGCTGAGGTAGTACCCTCATCCATTACCAAGCAGCTAGTCGCAGGTACGCAGCGATACTGGGAATACATGGCTCCACCAGCAACACCAACTGTCTTACCGATCATCTCTTTGGCATTGGCGCCGGCATCAACAATCACACCAGAACCTTCATTACCGGCCTGCATGGCTTGATCCAACCTTGGGGTCATGGCTTTCATGAGTGCTGGACGCACCTTCATTGAGGCCACAGTGTCATCACCAGAACCCGTTACAGTCAGGCTATCTAAATCCGCTGCAAAGGTAGTCAGAAGTGCAAGATCCGATGGATTGATTGGCGCTGCCTCTACTTTAATCAACACTTCATTCTCTGAAGGCGTCGGCATTGGTACGCTAACAATAGAGATCTGTATGTCACCATCACTGGTCACTGTTGATCGTATTTCTTTTGAAGTCTGTTCGGACATGCTTAGTTTCCCCTGAGTGTATTTCCGTTATGGATTTATTATTAGTCTTTATGGTGCTCTGTTGATTAGATTCATTCTAAAAGCAGCCTCACAATCTTAACTGTTTCTCCGCGGTCCTGGGAAAAAACGATTGGTGCGTTGCTGATATTCAGTATAGGCCGGTCTCTTCTGAACCGAGTAATACTCCGAGGGTACCGCCCCCGTCGCATAGACCAGCGTGCTGTACATAACTCTAGAGGTAAACAGCAAACCCACCCCGAGTAACAGCCATACCGCAGAACTTTCGGTACTCTGTAGTGCTAACCAAGAAGGTATCGCCGCTATCACCAGTCCATTCCACACCATCCATTCAGCAAAATAATTAGGATGACGGCTATAACGCCACAGGCCAACATCGCAGACCTGACGTTTTTTACCGGCCTGCTTCATCGCCTTCAGAAACGCGAGCTTCTGGAAGTCAGCAACAGTTTCCATCGCAAATGCCAATACCCAGATCACTAGGCCCACCATTTCGAATAGGGAAAACTCCACACTACTGTTAGACGCGATGATAAACACCGGTAGCGCCAAAAACGAGGCATTGGCCAAACCCTGAGAAACAGCATCTACCTGAAGGGCTAATGCAACATTGGTTTTACCGTCTCTCTCCCAGCGTCTGCGTTGATATTCATAGCGAGGAAACTCCTTCTTCAAAAGCCCCAACCGCCACATTTTTAGCGCCCCCATGCCCATACGCAGACCAATCAACACAACAACGACAGTAACCACCAAAGATCGCAGCCAATAGCCATCGCTAAGCCAGTAGCTAAGCAGGCCCAACAGCACCAGCCCCCAAGGCCAACCGATATCAACATAACTCATGCGCCCAGTACGCCAGATAGGTAGGCATACCACCAAGGCAAATAGCACGAGCTGCCCCAAGCCATTGATAAGGCCTAGGTCAAAAAATGTTGCGGTCGATAGAATCAGAGCCCATCCCAGTAAGAATGGATAGAGCGGACGGAAGTAATTCATAGTCGTTTTTCTCTTTGCAAAAGTAGTGCATACCGAGTGGCGGCTAATAGATTCTGTGGCGCAAAGAGACATAAAGCCAATAGTTTGTTACAAAATTTATACAACACTTTGCTCAGAGCATATCGAGCTTTTGATTCACAACGTGCTGAAGCAGCGGACTTTCTGCTGCTTTTTTAAATGCGGCGTCAATCGCGTCAGAGCGCTGCTGCATAACGGCGCGATAATTAGGGTGAGTGAAAATATAGAATTCACCGTCATTGAGGGCCTCGACAACACGCTTACCGACAATGGAGACTTCAATGCCACTGTCCACCATCTGTTTAGTCTTACTGGAGAAGCTATTTTCGTCCGTGGCATTGGACGTCTCAGATTGATACTGCTCCGGACGATTTCTTTCGGAGTCATAGATACGCGTTTGAACAAAGGCAGGGCATAAAACAGACACATAAATACCCTTCCTATGAAGCTCCCCAGCCCAGCTTTCTGAAAGCGCTACCACAGCCGCTTTTGTCGCGGTGTAGGCACCACTGAACGGCACGCCGCCCATACCGGCCATGGAGGCGACATTGATAACCCACCCACCTTCACCGTGCTGCTTGATCAGCGGAACCATCACCTTAGCGCCATAAACCACACCCATCAGGTTTACATCTAGGGCCCATTGCCAGCCTTTTTTCTCCTGAATCTCGATCGGCCCTGAATCTCCACCCACGCCGGCATTGTTCACCACCATATGGACTTTGCCGAAACGCGCTATTGCTTGGTCTGCAACAGCTTGCCACTGGGCTTCGTCGGCTACATCCAGAGCAACGGCCAACACGGGAATGCCTGCGGCTTCGAGCTCTGCAGTCGCTTTGTGCAGGTTTTCTTGATCAATATCTGCGAGCACAATATTCATCTGCTGCTCACCCAAGGCTTTGGCAATAGACAAACCAATACCCTCTGCGCCGCCACTGATGACCGCGGTTTTTCCTACGAATTTAGACATGGTGAATTTCTCTTATTATTTACAGACGATGACTTTGTTCAACGACCCAGCTTTAGCTATTTTGGCGGTTAGCGGCCTTCATAATCACCAATCCCACCAGCATTAATACTACACCGAGTGCCAGGGCCCAAGCGCTTGCCGTTATGCCCGCCACCACATAGGCCACCAGACTACAGGAACCATTAAATAGAGAATAGGGAATCTGGGTTTTAACATGATCTATCTGCGAGCAGCCAGCACCAGTGGCAGACAAAATAGTGGTATCAGAAATGGGTGAACAGTGATCGCCAAATAAGCCCCCGGACAGTACAGCACCAATTGCCACATACATGGGTACATCAAACTGGTAAGCAATCGGGATAATCAGTGGTATTAAAATTGCGTATGTACCCCAGGAAGATCCGGTTGAAAAAGAGATGATGCCGCCAACCACAAACACTGTTGCAGGAATAAGGTAGACCGGCAAGCTACCATCAATTAATGCCGCTATATAAGCGGGGGCCCCCAAATCTTTGCCTACAGCGCCCAGCGACCAAGCCAAGACCAGAATAATCAAGACGTTGACTACTTTGCTCATACTTTCTAAATACAGGGAAAAAGCCTCAGCCAAAGAGCGCACGCCGTAACGAGCCATCAGTAGCATTAACACCAGAGCCGCGCAGATATAACCCGTTGAGAGGGATGCCCTAAAGACATTGGACGGCATATTGACCATATCCAAGGGAAACCCCTGTGGCACTAGGAGGCAAAACATGACCGTCAACATCACTGACAACGGAAGCCAAACCATAATCGGCTTGGCTTTTTGCAGCGCTGTGTCGGTAATAATTTCAGATTTAAGGGCTTCGGCAGTTTCCATAACAATACCATTGGCGCAGTCACTCTCCGCTTTTTTCATTGGCCCAAAATCGGCTTTTGCCATGACAATAGCTGGCACCATAATGACCGCAATAATTGAATAAAACTGAAAAGGCATGGCTTTGATGTAAGACAAAAAGGCACTTTCGTCGATACCTAAGCTTTTATATTCCTGCGCTATTAAGCCTTGAGAATAAAGACCCCAGCCAATAAATGGCACCAGCACAGCAATGGGTGATGCCGTTGAGTCTATAATCCAGGCCAACTTGGCGCGGGAAATTTTTAAGCCATCCATAATGGGTCGAAACAGGGGGCCGACAATAAGAGGTGTACCAGAGTCAGTAAAAAACAACGTGGCCCCACTCGTCCAAGCGGCGGCCTGAGCCTTGGCCTTACTGGTGATATATACGGTCATCATTCCGGCAAATGCGGCTGCGGCACCGGATCTCTGCATCAGCCCAACTAGGCCGGCAACAAAAACCATCAACAGCAAAATACCCATATTGGCGCTATTGGACGCCTGAGCCACAAAGTAATGGTTGATCATCAGGCTCATGGCCGTGAATGGATTGGGGCCATGAATAATCAGTACCCCCGAGAACACGCCGACAAAGAGTCCCAATACAACATTGCGTGACCAGACCGACAGGACTAATGTGAGGATCACAGGGATTAAGGTATAAAAACCGGGCTCGGACATTTCCGCTCCAAAATTAGGGCAGAATAAGAGCCAGTTCCTCCGCATCTGCGTGATTTAACGCTGCTATTTGGTCGTTGATGGGCGAGCAATACCCAACCGCAGTAACGTTTGCATAATAAATTTTTCAAGACTCTAAAACGAATACAACAAACCTCATCGTCCAATTTTGCATAACGGTTGGGTATTCCAATTTACTGAGGTAGTGGATTGCACCGATCTAATCGAGGACTTTTTTTATTGTATTCTCAATGACAGTACGTTGGGTAGATTCGATAAAGCCAATGGAGAAGGTCTGCGCCGCTGTAAGGTATTTTTCTTTTCCCTGGCGACCAAAGGCAAATACGGTCATATCTGCTCGATCGACGTAATCGTCCGGATGATTGTCATCTTCATGGTGCAGCATATAAAGCACCCTTGGTGACGTTTGATCGCCAAAAGCGAACCATTCCGGCCCTGGCAAATCACCCTCGTGATGCTCATCTATAGGATGGGCCAGACTGTCACTCGAGGCATACCAGTAGTCGGTGCTGTCCATACTCCCACCGGGCACGCCCTCGTATTGTACCCAGTATCTATAGCCAGGGCTGACCTTGCTCATGGTGAAATCACAGCGGTCTGGGAAGAAATCCCACTGGGCCTCCCACAGACCATTTTCCGAGGTAAAACTAATACGCACGTGATTATCTGTTTGGATATCCACAACAGCACTTGACGGGTCGGTGCCTTGATTCATTGCATGGAAATAATTGCCATCCTGGCGGTGTACGGCATTGGGGAAGCCGCGATATTCTCCTTTATGGGCCGACCCTGGGGCCTTGTGAAAGCCCAGCCAATCCACACCGTCTTGGTCTAACAGACTCGAAAGGCCACCACCGGTTTTTTCAAGATAGTAGGTACCTGATGGGGTGCTGATGATGAACGCGGCATCCCCGCCGGAGGATTCATCAATACCCTGGCTGAGCCTGACCGAGCCGTCGGCCGCTGTTACGGCGGCGTATAGGCTTATGGACGTAAACAGCAGCGCCAGAAATAAGCGCGCGGTATTGGCTTTAGTAATTATAGTCATCATTTTTGAGACGCCAACGCGGGCGCACCTCTTGCACTGCGTTTAAGTAAAAGCCCAATGAGGATAATAGCCACTGCACAGAGAGCAAAAATTGTACGTCCCCAAATAGGGTTGGGAATCAGCACCATCAAGAAGATACCAAGTCCCATACAGGTGGCTATGGTTCCCAACTTATGCCGTTGCTGCTGGTCGTATTCGTCCTGCTCGAAATCTGCGATCACCGGGGTTTCGAGATCTTCGAAAAAATGTTGGGTGCGGGGGGCATATTTATCGGTGGTTTCTTTGTAGAACAACGTTGTAAAGCAGAAGAATCCGCCAGTGATAAACACCTGCCCGGCAATGGTCAGAATAAGATTCATATCGGTGGCTTCACGACGTGTAAAAGGGTCTAGCCCTAACCATCCGGCAAACACCTCCGGGGTCAAAATATTGAGCATGAACCAGGATACAAAGAGGCCAAGAAAAACGGTAACCCAAGGCGCCCAACTTGGCGTCTTTTTGATCAAAAGACCGAGAAGTAGGGGAATAAGAATTGGCACCTGGATCATCGCTGACAGTGACATCATCAGGTCAAACAGACTCAGTTCTTTTAGAGACTTAAAATACAGCGCTAGAGCGGTCACTAGGATGCCGCTAACGAGACTCAGAATTTTACTCATTTTAACCAGCGAGGCATCGCTGACGGTCCTGTGGCGTTTTTCTAAAAAGGGCTGATAAATGCTGCGGATAAAAATGCCCGAGTTTTTATTGAGGGCCGAGTCCATGGAAGACATGGTTGCGGCAAACAATCCGGCCAGCAGCAAACCGACGGTTCCCACCGGCATCGCATTGCGGGCAAACACTAAATAGACTGCATCGGCAGCTTTATTTCCCAGCTCCGGATAGGCGCTTGCCGCATCTGGGTAGAGAATGGCCGAGGCCCAAGGTGGAATAAACCAGATAATGCTACCCACACCCATTAAGGTCATCGCCAGTAGTGCAGCCTTCCGGGCGTTGACCGAATCTTTTGCATTTAGAAATCGAAAAGCGTCATGCATGTTCATGATGGTAATAAGCTGCTTGGCGAGAAAGAAGACAAATGTGCCCACCAATAGAAGCCCGTAGTTCATGTCTGGGCCCATCACAAAGTCCACAGGAAAGTCCTTTACCAAATTGACAGGGCCGCCCACTTTAACCAGCGCCACAATCGCGCAGGCAACTGAGACTACGGCCACGGTCAAGGTCTGCACGAAGTCAGATGCGACAACCCCCCAGGCCCCGGCAAGTACGGAGATGAATACGACGGCAAAACCAATAAAAATGATGGTGAGGTTTATGTCAGCTTCAAACACTGCGCTAGAAAAAACACCTAAGGCATTGAGCCAAATACCGGCATTCAAAATGGTAAATACAATTAGAGCACAGGAAAAAAACAACTCATTCTCATTGCCAAATCGCCGACCCACAGCCTGTGTTGGTGTATCCACCCGCATTTGACGAAAACGGTGCGCGAAGAAAGCCCATCCACAAAAGTAGGCGAATGTATTAGCAAAGAAAACGAGGCTGACCGCAAACCCGTCTGTAAACGCTTTGCCCGCCGCACCGGTAAATGTCCAGGCCGAGAATTGCATCATGAAGGCCGTAGACCCGACCATCCACCACAGCATTCTGCCACCACCTCGAAAATAGTCGCTGGTTGATTTTGCAGCCATTTTTTTGAACGCCACGCCAATGGCCATAATGAGCACAAAATAACCCGCAATAACCAGATAGTCGTAATTCATGACGCGTCGAGGCTTTGCAGTTTGGAGACATCAACCCAGCAATCATTTTCGCGAATCACATCAATCAATCGCTGATATTGACTACCTTCGCGAAAGGTCTGGTAGGGCGGCACATCTTCGCCTTGAATATCTTTGATAAATTCTCGAATGAGATAGCGCCAATTGCGCTCTGTATCCCCATCAACGTCGGGAGTATTCGCGGCAATATCCTCAGGTAACGACAGTTCCGTCCACTGACGGTCGGCACCGTAATGATGAAGTGGCCCCGATCCATAATGACCGGAAATATAGATCGCGCCCTCGCTGCCATAAAACACAATATGGTCTTCCTTCAGTCGGGGATGCAGTCCGCCATGTTTGAATAAAACCGAGACTGGCCGAGGTGCGAATTCGCTCTTCAGCTTTGCCAGAACCGTATAGCTCCATTCGACATTTGAATCACCCCACTTGAGCGCTGGGTCATTGAGGTCATCGGGAATATGGCTGCGTCGGGTTTTAAAATTATGCACGCCATCAACAATAGGCGCCTTGAGCAGGTCGTCTCGAACTTCTCCTGAGACAGCGAGAATTTCCTCACCGATGACAGAGGTCACAATGGAGAGTTTATGGGTGAAATTATTATTTAGGCGACCGCCTCCCTCTTCTTTGCGATGAGACCATCCGAAGGGTATTTCTTTTTCTAAGCCGAAGTGAGATATACATTCTACTTCTTGAGGTTCTCCGATAGCACCCTGAGCCACAAGGCGCTTGGCGAAAAGTACATGGGGCATATAGCGAAAGCTTGCTGCATAAGCGGTTTTTAGTTGTTTCTCTTCCGCCAATTGATAGAGCGTCTCGGCGGATTGGCCATCGACTGTCATCGGCTTATCACAGAATATGTGGCAGCCATGGGCAATAGCAGATTTGATGGCATCAAAATGTGCCCCACCAGGTGTGCCAATGGACACAATATCCGGCTGCAGATCGGTCAGAGCCTGCTCCCAATCTGTGCCTGCATAGGGAATATCCATGTCATTTGCGACTTCTCGGGTGACACTCTCCGTCCGTCCTACAATGCCAACTACCTCGGCACCGGCAAAGCGAAAGGCTTCAGTATGGCCTTGCCCGGCAAAACCTGTCCCATGAATCAGAACTCTAATTGTCTTGTTCATAATTGGCTCCTTACCAATTCCACATCGTGCCGTCTTCTAGACGACTCACTGGGAGATATGATCGTTTATAGGGGAGTTGGGCGGCCGCATCTTCGTCGAAATCGACGCCAAGTCCTGGGCTGTCGCTGACATAGGCCATACCGTCTTCGATTTTAATGTCATAGTTGAAAACGCTACGCATTTCCGCGTTTCCTAAACCAACAAACTCTTGAATGCCAAAATTAGGGGCCCAGGTATTCAGGTGCATATGAGCGGCAAAGCAAGCAGGCGATAAATCTGGCGCACCATGGGGTGCCGTTCTCACCTGGAACATAGCCGCGAAATCTGTGATTCGACGCATTGCCGTAATACCACCCGCATGTGTCGCGGCGGTGCGAATGTAATCAATCCATTGGTTTTGGATAAGGTCTTTACAGTCCCAAATCGTGTTGTATGTTTCACCAATAGCGAGGGGGGTTGTGGTGTGATCACGAATGAGTTTATAGGTTTCCTGATTTTCAGCCATGCAGGCATCTTCAAGAAAAAGGAGGTTGTAAGGCTCGAGCATTTTTCCGAGTCTGGCCGCTTCTATCGGGGTAAGGCGGTTATGGACATCATGCAACAGGTCTACATTTGGCCCGAGTTTTTCCCTTGCGGTCTTGAACAGTTCAATGACCATCTGGAAATATTTCGGCGTCGACCAACTTTCCTCAGGAGGTAGAGGGCGGTTACCCTGGAGGTCGTAATAATCCTTTTTGTCCCCCAGTACACCATAGGTAACGGGGAGACCAGGAACGGCAGATTGCAGACGAATTGCAGAAAACCCCTGATCCATAAGGCCCTGGGCCTTCTCTAGTGTTTCTGGGACTGTGGTGCCATTTGCGTGAGCATAGAGGCGGACCGCCTTTCGGCTTCTTCCGCCAAGCAGCTGGTATACAGGAAGGCCTGCGATTTTCCCTTTAATATCCCAAAGTGCCATATCGATGGCCGCAATAGCAGCCATAGTCACTGGGCCTTTGCGCCAGTAAGCACCCCTGTAGAGATACTGCCAAATATCTTCTATATCCTGGGGATTGCGACCTATTAGGCAAGGTGCAACATGCTCCTGAATATAGGCGACGACCGCCATTTCTCGACCATTGAGTGTGCCGTCGCCAATGCCATAAATACCGCTATCTGTAACGATTTTAACGGTTACAAAGTTTCGTCCAGGGTTACAAACGATAACCCTAATTTCTTTAATTTTGATAACACTAGTACCCTTTACCCATTAACACCCAGGACGGCCCAGCAGGCGTACTTGGTGTGATAATTCGTGTTACCGAGCGGCGATTTTTGTTATCCATCGCTAAACCATTGCGGTTCCGAACCCGATACCACGCCCCTATTTATGGCCGATCGCGTTATGTCACAATCTCTGCCGATGCGTCTTCAATCAGTTATTTATTTACTAGTGAATAAGAGACGCTTTATTTTGCGTTTACCTACAAATACTACTGATGAAACCCCGTTATCGCAATCGTTTATAACTTTCTTTCTAATGCCTTATGTCCTAGGGGAGGTGCAGTGCGCTCTATTAAATCGGTTGACGCAATCTACTGACAAAGGAAGACAAGCGGCACTTTCTCGTGGAGTTCGGTTTGGAGCGCCTAAGAAGTTGGATACTAACCAAGTGGAGGAGATGCGTGAGAAACGAAAGGCAGGAGTTCTTATCAAGGATTTGATGAGGGAATATGGACTGTCTAAAGCATCTGTTTATAGACTGATGGCAAGTTAGTATGAAATATCAAACCTATGACGAACTAATAGCATTGGTTGCGGAGTTCCGTTTGGAGCAGCGCAACCTAAAAGATGTAGGCACCTAACTTTTTGCCCCCTTATTTGCGCAGGATGACTTAATCAAAGCACCTCATTTGTCTCAATCAACAGAACGTAAAATTTCGGGATATCGACCCGCAGTCTCTAAGAATTTTGAGATACAGTTAATCAACTTGTTTATATTCAACTTTGGTATATTCTACGGTTCCAGGTTTTAAAGATAAAAACAGGCATAACACCATCACTGCCTTCAACCATGACCTGTCATGCTATCTAGATTCAATAAGTGATGACAGGGTGTTGTCGTCGTCTTGATACACAGTGGCGCCAGCTATTATTGTCTTAAGCACTTTAATATCCAGTATTGTTATTGGATCGACTTTGCGTGGATCATCTGACAGCACAACCAAGTCAGCACGCATACCAACAGCTAGTTCACCGCTGTTGTCGTCAAAGCCTGCATAAGCATTGGCTGCGGTATAAGCCGTTAATGCTTCACTAACGTTAATCTTTTCTTGCGGCTGCCAGCCATCAGGATTTCTACCATCAGTTGTACGCCGAGTGACTGCCGCATACACACCTGCCAGTGGCGACAATGGCGCTACCGGCCAATCTGACCCAAAGCTGAGCTTAACTCCCGCATCGAGAATAGATCTAAACGCATAAGTTGTTTTAACTCGCACTTCACCAATGCGTTTTTGTGCCCAACGACCATCATCAATTGCGTGATATGGCTGCATGGACGCCACAATTCCATTGGAGGCAGCAGCGGTAATCGCAACCGAAGAAGGATGCTGGAAATGTTCAATTCGATAGCGCTTATTGGTTATAGTCTCCGCCCCAGTAGTTTTATATATTGCTATCAATTGGTCTATCGCCTTATCACCAATTGCGTGAATGGCTAAACGTAAACCCGCTTTATCGCTAGCGGCAATTAAGGCGGCTAACTTATCAGGGGCTGTTAAGGGTGCGCCGTTAGTTTCGAGGGCGTCTGTATAAGGTTTATGAAACCACGCTGTTGTAGCACCTAAAGACCCGTCAACGAAGCCCTTAACGCCTCCCCAGCGTAATGTGTCTCCGCCGGCACCTGCCTCATTAACTAAATCACGTGCGTCCTGCCAATGCTCTATTGGCGTATAGACTAAGGCGCGAATTTTCATATCTCCTGAAGCGTTAGCTAATCTAAAAGCATCCAACATTGTGGTTTCAGTTGGGTTAGCGGTAACAGCATGAACCTGCGTTAAACCCAAACTGAGTGCATGGGCTTGAGCAACGTTGAAAATATCCAACACTTCTTCTGTAGAAGGCTGAGGAATAATACTCAACACCATATTTAGTGCATTGCCTTTAAGAATACCGTTAGGCTCACCAAGTTCATTTCTTCCTATCTCCCCGCCTGCGGGATCCTCAGTTTCTGAATCAATACCAGCAGCTAGCAACGCCGCTGAATTAGCCAACGCAATATGTCCATCTAAGCGAATTACAAATACTGGATTACTAGCGCTATCTGCATCAATCCAATTTTTACTAGGCAGTTCACCACCCCAGTTCTCGTGGTCCCAATTACCATTCAACACCCACCGATTTTTTTCAACAGTGCTAATATAATTTTTTATACGGCTAACAAAATCTTGTTTCGATGAAACATCACGTAAGTTAACACTGGTCAGCGCAGCTCCGCCTTCAAAAAAATGCACATGATTATCAACAAACCCCGGCATCATAAACTTTCCATCAAGATCGACTATTTTAGCCGCTACAAACTGATCCCTTCCACCGTTACCTACATAAACTATCTTGTCGCCTTTAACAGCCAATACAGACGCATCTGAAACTTGATTCGCACTCCAAAGAACTCCATTAATATACAGAGTGTTTACTACCAGCTTGCCAGCATCACTGTTTGTGCTTATTTTTTTGTCACTATTGCAAGCCGCAAGTAAAGCTAACAATAACGCCAGTGCTATCTTCATCATAGATCTACTCCGCTATTTTTACTCTCAATATGGATGGCTATATATTATCGCGAATCACGGTTCCAAACTGTGCATCACCGCTAGCAATACATGCAAAGGCCAAAGGCTCGCGAGTATCAACAATAGCGATAGTCTCCACCCCTGACTGCAATAGTGATAACGCTTCTTCCACCCCCACGTCCTTTTCTCTCCACTTCAGGTATTCGTCCACTAACTCTCCCAAAGTAATGCCGAACAATTTTTTGCCCGATGAAATATCACTATGGGTCTCGAGGATAAGTTTCTCTCCCCGACCTATGGCAGTTTCGTAATCTGTAGTTTTCAGGGAACGTCTAAGGTATTTTTTTCTGTAGGTATCCAAACCCGACACTGGTAGATACCACCACTGCGGGACATTCGGTAGATTTCACCTCTCTCCCCCAGTAACCATTTGGCATCAGTTTTTTGATTTATAGTCACAAGTGTTCCTTATGAAACGCAATAGTGCCTCTAGTGTGAAACAAGTGTGAAATCATTAAGTTATTGATTTTATTATAATTTTATTGCGCCTCTTACTCCCACTCAATAGTTGGGCTATATTTAGCTCAATAAAAACAATGGATTACAAGCACTATTAGTAGGTTTGTAACTCGTTTGTAAATCAGGTTTCTCAGGACACCCACTTTATCAATCAGTTTTTGCTGTATTTATCAGTATGTTATCTCTTCTTAGCCTACAAACTTTGTAACTATAATGTAAAGCATCATGTATTAGAAATCGCCATACAGGAATGCAATGACTCCATATTTCCAGCTGATTGACCCACAACGGACTGTTGAAATCACAGCTCTTATAAACTTCTAAGGGAAATATTAGTAGTTAAACCAAAAAACCCGCGGCCTGGGCCACGGTTTTTTTATATGTAACTTAAAACCCTGCATATAAAGTACCTACGTAATAGGCTCATTTATTAGTCATGTGATTATTTTGCGCCCAACAGCACCCTGCCGGCTAAGCAATTACTCAATCAAAAACTGTTTATACCATTTCCTGAATTTTGCAAAAGGTCCATCCCCATCGCATAGCATTGGCTTCTCATAGTATTTCTTGCGATCCCAGATAACACGATCCTCTTCCATCTGCTGACAGATATTGCGCACGATCGCCTCGGCAATCCGAGACTTACCTGATTCAGCGTCAGAATTTTTTTGGATAAAGGAGTAAAAGGCGCGGGTGTGATTGGCGCTGACCGGCGTTAGGTGTGCCAGTAGAACCGTGTCAACGATACCGGAGAAACGCACTATCGCCAGCCCGGGACCAATATTTTGGTTTTCTATCGCCCCTTCAATCACCCCTTTTGGGGTTGGGTTGCGAGTGCGCAAGAGCCCGCGGCGGCGGTGACCTTCAAACTCCATCACTTCCGCATCAGGTATGTCTTTAGTGCCGTGCACATAGAGAAAATGCACTGAGTCCACCGCATTTTCACCCACCTCTTGCATATGGGTGTTTATCTCCCAGCTATAGGAATCAAGCTCAGCCCAGTCCGAGTTATCGCTATTGGCTTCGACCACTTCTAGAGGTTCATAGGTGGGTGCTTCGCCGTGGGGATGGTACCAGACCAAAATACATTGGTTGATCTCACGCACATGCCAGGTACCTAATACCTGTTCACCGCGGGCGACTTTTGGCGGCATGTTTTTGGCGTAGGGGATAGAAGTACATTTGCCATCGCCATCGTAGGCCCAACCGTGAAAGGGGCAGACAATACTCTCGCCCACCACTGCCGAGCCATGGCCCGCTTGATCGCGAATGCCATAGCCAAGATGGGCGCCCATATGGGGGCAATAAGCATCAACCACCTTTGCCTGACCAGACTCGGTGCGAAAGGCGACCATCTCTTGGTCAAAATACTCCAGGGGTTTAGCTTGGCCGACCCCCAGTTCATGGGAGTACAGCACCTGAAACCAGCCGGTTGGTATAGGCAGGTTTACAGCATGTGACTTTCTATCAGTTGCAATAATCATAGGATATCTCTCTTCAACAGCATTTAGCGGACGGCAGCACCGCCATCAACAGATAAAATTTGGCCAGTAATAAATGACGCGCGGTCTGAAGATAAAAACACCACTGCTTCAGCAATTTCCTCTGGCTCGCCAAGACGGTTCATCACCGCGGCGCGCTTTAAGCCCTCGGCAATTTTCGGCTGTTCGGCAAAATATTTTTCCACACCGGGCGTACGCACCACACCGGGGGACACAGCATTAATTCGAATACCTTTGCTGCCATACTCGGCAGCTGAACTCTGAGTCAATGTATTGACCCCCGCTTTAGCCGCGGCATAGGCGGTGTTATAGACCTGACCACGCAGCGAGGCATTTGACGATATATTGACAATACTGCCCGCCCCCTGCTCGAGCATGGCACTCAGCTCATACTTTTGGCACAGCCAGGTATTGCTTAAGCACATATTCAGCGTGTCATCGAAAACGGTTTTTTCAAATAGATGAATGGGTCCAGAGCCGCGGCTCACCGCAGCGCTGTTACAGGCAATATCCAGCCGACCATAGTGATCAACTGCGGTGGCAACCATAGCCCTGACCTGGGCTTCATCAGTGACATCCGCCTGTACAAATAGGCCTTCGCCGCCACTGTCACGGATTAACTGAACCGTTTCAGCGCCACTTTCAGGATTGAAATCCGCCACCACAACCTTGGCCCCCTCTCTAGCAAAGGCCAGGCAAATGGCCCTGCCAATACCCATACCACCACCGGTAACTAGGCCGACTTTATCACTTAACAACATTGTCAAATTCCTCTTCCTTAAAAATCTTACTCTACTTTATTTTTTAACCATGGTATATACTTTCGCCAGTAAATTTCTCGAGGTAAAACCATGTTGTCTACTAAATCCCTGAAAAATCTGCCCCTGCGCGAACGCAAAAAGCGCATGACACACTCGCGGATTGTCGATTGTGCGGGCGAGCTATTTATCGCTCATGGCTATCAGACAACAACGGTCGACGCCATCGCTGAAGGGGCAGAGATATCTAAACCGACATTCTTCAATTACTTCTCAACCAAACATGCAGTGCTGCAAAGCATGGTCGAGCGCATGGACAATGAATTTATTGCCTCCATTGCTGAGGAGCTAAAAGAGCCCAAAAGCACCGAGCAGCGACTGTGTAATTTAATGACCAATACTGCCGACTATATGGAGTCCCATATCCCGCTGATGCGGGTGATTATTGTCGAAGGCCTAGGTGGTCTGGCAAAACCCGATGAGGCATCAAATCGTCTGAGTAAATTGAACAATGCCATGGCTGAGTTGTTGACCAAAGGTCGAGAGCAGGGTGATGTAGACACCGAGGTGGATATTGACCTGCAGGTGCAAATTGTTGTCGGCAGTTACCTTTATTCGCTGATGAATGCACTCACCCACTCCCCCAAGGACCTAGGCAGCCAACTGACAAAAATGGTGTCACAGGTGGCGCTGATGCTGAGAGCAAGGAAATCACAATGAAATGGTTTTTAAAGATTTTACTGGGGCTACTTATCACTTTAGTCGCTCTATCCTACTGGGCCGTGCAACCGGAAAAGCCGGCCGCGAGCCAAGCTTGGTTTAATGGCACTATTTTAACCATGGATGATAAGCAACCCAGCGTTGAGGCGGTATTTGTTCGCGACGATCGCATAATTGCCCTGGGCAGTCGTGCAGACATAGATGCCTTGGTTGATGCGCAAACCAGTAATGCACGATCTCGACGGCGCCACTATGCTGCCGGGATTGGTGGATGCCCACAGTCATTTTCCCGCCTCCGGCATGGCACTGTTTTTAGCTGATCTGCGCAGTCCGCCGGTGGGCCAAGTGAAGAGCATAGCCGCAGCTACTTGAGCGCGTTGCCACCCAGGTCCAGAACACAGCAGAGGGCGAATGGGTTGGTGGCTATGGCTACGACCAGTTGATGCTCAACGAAAAGCGTCACCCGAGCCTGCAAGAGTTAGACGCCATTGCCCCCAATCACCCGGTATTTTTAATGCATGTCTCTGGCCACATGGGCGTGGCTAATAGTGCGGCATTTAGATTGGTCGGTTTTGATCAGCTGCAAGAAGACCCCGCCGGCGGTCATATTCATCGCAACAGCGACGGCACAGCCAACGGTCTGGTGGAAGAAAATGCCGCACTGGCCTTTCAAAAGCCGGCTCCTCGACCTGAGTTTGATGCAGTTTATCGCCATGGTCGACTTTGCCCGCGAGGAGTACCTCAGCAACGGCGTTACTACCGCCCAGGCGAGCAATGCCTCTGGACAATATGTTCAGGGATTAACGCTCGCTATGGGGCTTAACAAAATTCCCCAGCGTTTGGTTATTTTTCCCGACTACGACAGCCTTGGCCTCGAGCTTATTGAGGGCAAGGTCAAGGCCGCAGACCTGGCCACTAACCAGCGCCATATTGGCGCCATAAAGTTGATTGCCGACGGTTCCATTCAGGGCTTTACCGGTTATTTAACCCACCCCTATCACAGCCCTCATAAGGGTGATGACCTCTACCGAGGCTATCCACGCATTCCCCTAGATGAACTCAAAAGCAAAGTCTTCAATATTGCGCAAGCCGGTTTTCAGGCGGTTATACACGGTAATGGCGATGCCTCGATTGACGACATTCTCGACGCCATCGACTATGTGCAAACTACTCTGGGCCAGCCAGTGGAGCGAACAATTTTAATCCATGCGCAAATGGCTCGCCCAGATCAGCTACAACGGATGCAGCAGCTGGATGTTACCCCAAGTTTTTTTGTCGCCCACACCTACTATTGGGGTGACCAGCACCGCGATGTGCTAATTGGCTCAGAGCGAGCGAGTCATATCAGCCCACTGCGCAGTGCCGAAAAAATAGGCCTGCGCTTCAGTACTCATCTGGATACCCCTATTGTCCCTATGCAACCTCTACTGTCGGCATGGTCCAGTGTTAATCGTCAGACCGCCAGCGGCGCCACACTGGGTGAGGATGAGCGTGTTGGCGTCGCCAGCGCACTCAAAGCCATTACCATTGACGCTGCCTGGCAAGTCCACCTAGACCATGAGATCGGCTCTATCAGTGTCGGTAAGTACGCCGACTTCACCCTGTTAGAAGACAACCCCCTGCTGCACCCGGAAAAATTAAAAGATCTAAAAATTATTGAAACCATTATTGGTGGTGTCAGTTATTTCCAAGCAAAACAATAACACCGCTAAAGGAGAAAAAAATGTTACTCGATGCATTTAGACTGGATGGAAAAACCGCGATCGTCACCGGAGCTGGCAAAGGTATTGGTGCCAGCATTGCAAAAAGCTTTGCCGAGATGGGCGCCAATGTATTTTGCGTGGCGCGCAGCATAGACGATATCGAACAGGTAGCCGAAGCCTGCCGCGGGTTTGGCGTCAAGGCCGAAGCTATAGTCTGCGACGTAACCAAGGAAGACCAACTTAAAGCCCTGGTCGCCAAAGTTACAGAGCACAGCGATAGCCTCGACATTCTGGTCAATAACGCCGGCGCACCAGGCAAAGGCTGGGGCAGTATAGAGAAAGTCGACATGGGCCGCTTTGAGCACACTGTGCGCATTAACCTCACGTCAGCCTACACTCTTACCCACCTCTGCCTGAGCCTGTTGCGTGCCGCCGACAGCCCAACGATCGTCAATGTCTCGTCGGCGCTCAGCTGGATGGTGGACAAGAACTTTTCTGCCTACGCGGCGGCCAAGGCAGGCATGAATCAGATGACCAAAGTTATGTCCTACGAGCTGTCACCCAAAATTCGGGTCAATGCGGTTTCTCCCGGAGCCATAGAAACACCCAGCACCGCCTTTATTACCCAAAATGAAACCATGCTAAAAAACACAACAAAATGGATTCCCCTGAAACGCCTTGGCCAACCAGAAGATATTGCCCTTGGTGCACTCTACCTGGCCTCCTCGGCCAGTAGCTTTGTCAGCGGTAAAATCCTCGAAATCGACGGCGGCATGCAGGCCCTTCCCGGCAGTGCCATTCAGTCTGTAATCGACAGCGAAGAGGAGTAGAGACTATGTCTACCTATGTTTTGACCGGAGGCGCCACCGGCATTGGCTCGGCTATCAAAGCGCGCTTAAAAGGTGCGGGGCATCAAGTGGTTGTGCTGGATTTGCACGAGGCGGATATTGAGGTTGACCTGTCTCAGGCAAGCCAGCGTGAAGCTGCGATTAGCGCCCTGCTGGACATGCTACCAGAGAGTATCGGCGGCATTATTACCTGCGCCGGTGTCGCCTCGCATTTTCCCGATTTGAAAAAAATTCTCAGCATTAACTATACCGGCAGCGTCGAGATTATTAATCGCCTGCGTCAGCGTCTGGCACCGGGCAGCAGTGTCGTGATGGTGTCGTCCAATTCAGCGCCTATGTGCCAAAAGCCTGAGTTAGTAGAAATGTTGCTCGAGGATCAGTGGCAGGACATCGACAGCATATTGTCTGAGGTTAGCGGTCACGACTGTTACAGCGGCAGTAAGCAGGCGATAGCCAAGTGGATGCGTAAAAACGCACCGCAATTTGCCGCGCAGGGTATTCGCCTCAATGCGATTGCTCCGGGCTATACCGAAACCGCAATGACTAAAGGGGTTGCCGACGATCCACAGTATGGTGATGCGATCAGAAAATTTGTTGCGTCGATTCCCCTGCAGCGCCCGGGTCATCCAGAGGATATGGCTGATGCTGTGGAGTTTTTAATCAGCGATAAAGCGAGCTTTATCGCTGGCTCAATGCTCTATATAGACGGTGGCCATGACGCCATGTTTAGGCCCGCCAGTATTTAATATTTAACCGCGACAGGATAAAAAAAACCGGCTAAATAAGCCGGTTTTTTTTGTTTTCCATTAAGGTAGCCTAAGCTACCTTAGGTGTTACATTTCCCAGCTAATGTCGAGACCAAAGGTAGCGGGTTCGCCGTACTGGTGGAGGTTAAGACCCAGTGCATCACCGTAGTTGAAACCAAAGCTGCGATAGTCTTCGTCGAGCAGGTTTTTACCCCACAGAGCTACAACTACGTTGCTGTCTTTGAGCGCCTTAGTCCAGCTCAGGCGGGCGTTAACAATAGTTCTCTCATTGTTTGGCGTCTGCGCATAGGCCACTGGCGTATCTGGCGCTGGGTTCGCGGCATTGGTGTTATACACTGCCGTAGACACAGGAATTGAAACTGTCTCATCCTGATAGGCCGCCGTCAGGGTCAGAGCCAGCTGACTTGAGCCAGTGTCCATAATGTTCCAATCCAGACCCAGATTGAAAGAGTCGTCTGGCACCATAGCGCGCTGAGCAACATTGTTCATATCTAACACAGCTGCACCGTCTGTAGGTGAACCATAGACTGCCGGGTACTCATCAAAGTCACCATTGATATGACTCCAGGCGAGAGACACCAGCAGATTGTCCGTTGGTGCGAGACGCAGTGACATTTCAATACCGTCCCGCGAAGCAGAACCGGCATTGGCAATGGCGCTGGTCACTTTAGAGCCTTCGGTAAGGACAGTGGAAACCTGCAGATCTTCGTAATCATAGGAATACAGAGCCGTATTCAACTGTGCACGGCCGTCCCAGAACAAGGACTTATAGCCCAGTTCCATGCTCTCAATTTTTTCTTCATTGAAGGCATCCGCTGTATCATTAGTTTGGTCGAAGTAATCTCCATTGAAACCACCGCTGCGGTAACCTGTTGAGTAGGTTGCATAGACATTGGCATCATCTGAGAGATCATATTGAACTGTTAAGCGACCTGATAGATTGTCGAAATCTTCAGAGAACTCACGACCATAAATACCGGCGCGTTCAGGTAAAGACTCGGCTTCTTCATTGGTCACATAATTATTATTGGGATTGTAAGTTGAATTATCAACAGTCGGATTCAAAAATACTGGATAGAACATATTGATAAAGTTGGAATTATAACCGCGCCACAGATAGGTGACATCTTTGGTTTCTTCGGTATAACGCAGGCCGGCTGTAATAGCCACCTTGCTCTCTTCGCTGGCACGGTAAGTAAACTGACCGTAGACCGAAGTCGCTTCCGCCGCTACATCGTGCGACGAGGTATCAGAGGTAGCCAGAGGGAACGAGGCAATACGGTGATTGCGGAATGACGAGTCATCATCGTAGTAGTAGAGGCCAACTGCATAGTCCAGGGTATCGGTACTACCCACCATTTGTAGTTCCTGAGAGAACTGTTCATGCTCAGTGAAAGAATAGTTATTGAACACTGGGGCAGAACCGCGCTCTTCAATCGCAGCAATCAACGACAGCGCTAAGCCATACTCTCCTGCCGCGTCTATACCGTAGTTGAGATTGGGTCCCGCAGGAATATCATCTGGCACGACTGAGTTAAAGAACAGACCACCAATGGTTAACAACGGCAGGTCCGTTATGATATTAGCGCTGTTGATACCGTCTAAATCGGCACTGTTCAAACTTTTCACTTCGCGAGTAGCGGTGATAGATTTAAATTCAACATCGCCAAAGGCACCCATATCGTCAAACTTGTATGAGACCGTTAACGAGTGGGCATCAACGTCATTGGTAGCACGTGAGCTCATATCAGAAGAGCCCATACCAGGCTTTGAGTCAGCCGAGGCCAGCTCATCATTTGTCCAAGCAATAAAATCATTTGCCCAGCCTAAATAAGTATCTACCTCTGGCGCGCCGAGCATACCGAAACCTCGGTACTGATTGATTCCTCCGACTGTGGCTGCAACTGTTTCAGCGCGACTGGCGCTATTTACTGCCACAGCAGACGGATAACCTTCGGCATTGATAACATCAGCCCGAGGATTAAAACCTACCACATCCATCATCTGCGAGTGCTCGTCGAGCTCATCGTGAGAAAAGCTGTAGTCGATAACCAAGCTGTCTGAAGGTGTATAACGCAGAGAGAAACGGTGCCCGGAACGGTCAAGATTTTCAAATCCAGCCACGCTCGAGTTGCTGTTGTCGTAGAGATCATCGCGCTTGCGCGTGTAACCAGAAACAGCCATTCCCAAGATTATCGCTGAGGGGAACATCGAATCGCATATTAGCCGCTTCATAGCCGTAATCACCGGCAGACAGCTTCACTTTAGCGCCCAGTTCTTCGCCAGGTTTCTTAGTGATAAAGTTAATCGCACCACCGATAGAGTTGCGTCCGTAGAGAGTACCCTGAGGGCCTTTCAACACCTCAATGCGCTCTAGGTCCATGGCGTCAACGCCATTGCCAGTTGCTTTACCCAGATAGACTCCGTCTATATAGATAGCGTTAGCCGGGTCAGAGGAGACACTGTTGGGGTTACCTGCACCAATGCCACGCAGAGAGAAACTGACGTTGCCTCGAGATGAGGGAGCTTCGTAACCCTGGACACCGGGAATGGCAGTCAAACAGGCTCGTAATATCGACAATACCTTGGTTTTCGATACCCAGCTTCAGTGAGCACTTCGATTGAAATCGGGTGTCCTGAAGATTTTGCTCGCGCTTTTCTGCGGTTACAACAACCTCTTCGAGCATACCAGCTGCAAGAGTTGAATTTGCCGCCACTATGGCTAAAGCAATAGCCGTTCTGTAGATCGCGGTTTGCATACCTTTTTTCATAATTACCCCCTCGGTTTTCATGGACTGTCTAATTGACATCATTTGTTCACGGTTGAACTTGTGTAGTTATTGTTATTTTGTATTTTTTCAAAATCATTTAAATGAAACGATAAATCTCCAAAGTAGTCTGGAGCAATAGTGCGTTCGCTAAAGCGCCACACTTCTCTTTCCTTAACAAACCTATCGTAATAACGTCCCGACATAATGGTTTGTAAGGGAAAATTCTCTAACGCCTGGGTTACCGTAAAAAGAGACTGAGCTGATGCCTCGTCGTTACCCAACGCAATCACCAAATTGTTCACATAGTGCGTGGTGCATGGCGTTCCAGTGTGCGGATAAATTTTCACTCTCAACCGGTTTGCAGCAAGTACCTGCTGACTACCCTCAAGTACTTCAGCTGAAGGTAGAAATATTATTTTCGCCTTGACTCATCAACGCTGCTATAGATTCAAAGTCACCCGCATCAATTCGCTCTGCATAGCCGTAAACCAATTGCTGAATTACTTGATAATCACTCACTGCAACGCTCTAACTTTTATTTTTTAATTATTATTCCACACAACTTACCGAGCTAATGGCAGATTCGACAGTACAAAATCTGTCAATTTAATAGACCAAACGCGTCACCCTATGAAAATAGGCGCAGCCAATCTATGCCACATCATCGGCCTTTAGTTTTGAAATATTTTGTCTATAGGCTTTCGGCGTGTGCCCTGTCCAGTGCCGAAAAGAGCGTACAAATGAGCTCGGCTCGGTAAAGCCCAGCTCGTCGGCGATATCATTTATTTTGCGGCTGCCATCGCCCAGACAATCAATCGCCAATTTGCAGCGCACCTCATCTTTTATCAGCTGGTAGGAAATTTTTTCCTTCAGCAGACGCCGGCGCAGGCTCGACTCCGACATATGCAGGCGATGAGCAATTTCAGAGAAAGAAGGCACGCCGGTTTTAAAATCGTAGCCGATAAGTTGTTTTATGGCATCTGCCGCTGAAGTCGGCTGACGCTCGATCATACTTAGCTGGAAAACAGTGGTGTCGAGAAACGGCTCTAGAGAGGCCGTATTTTGCACAACGCGAAGATCGAGGGTATCGCGGGGAAAAACAATACGATTCGCCTTGGCGGAAAAGGTTATTGGGCAGCCAAGCATATCTTCCATATTGCCAGCATAGGATGAACCTATACTAGGTCGCGCAACTTCTACACGGATAGCCTGGATCGAATGGCCGGTCAGCCAGCCACAAAATGCATGCCAAACCAGTAGACCAGAGGCCATGGTTACCGTATCGAAGGTTCCAGCTAATTTCCACGAAGGGGGAACAAACCGAGCGGAGACGTTTTGAGTGTCAAAACTGTAGTGCAAACTGGCCTGATCTGTGCCAACATCAAGACTTAACTGCCGTCCGGTCAAGGGTCGCATCATCTCTTCAAATCGCTGCGCGCGATCCAGAGCTTCACCCAATGTGGTGCAACCCATGAGTGCGTAGCACATCATTTCAAACGACTCTGTGCCCAGGCCACCGGCCCAGGGAATATGGGGGTTAGTTTTTTGCATTACCTTTACCAGCTCGCGGTAAAGTGCAGAATATTTAATGCTCGAGAGGGGCGTGTTATCGTCAAGTAGCGACAAATGGGCGACATCAACGTCTGCCGCAGCAGCAATAGCATCAACATCTAAACCAATGTTCTCTATGTAGTCGATCAGCCGATGAAAGGTGCTCGCAGAAACATTAATATCAACCATGACTCACCTCTCTTATTATTTTTATGTCGAGAGAATTTGTCAATAAAAACGAATTTTTGTGCTCTATCTAAAGCCACAGAGTTCGGTATATTGACTCCATTTGAACAGAGCTTATAGTGCCATGATCGTTTCCAGCTACCAACCCTATTTGCGACGTGAAATTACTACAAATGGATTAACAAACGCCTTTTTCAATGGCGTAATCTGCTGGTATCTGATTAAAACCAAGGCCGACCTAACCTGGTGGGGCGATCACAGCTTTGCCGGCGACATACTGGCCACGGCGCTTATCTTGCCCTGGATCGTAGCGATGATTGTGATTCCCCTGCAGCGCCGTAAAGTGCGCAAAGGCAAAATTCAGCCCTGGCACTGCGATAGCAGCTCTTCAGCCGCACTGCAATTACTCAACCGTTTTCCTCAGTCCCTGTGGCTAAATGGAATTTATTTTGGCTTGCTCGGCATGTTGGTTGTTGCCCCTCTAACCCTGCTGCTGCTATGGATTGCCGGAGCCAGCCTATTTACACCTATGGAGTACGCTATTTTTAAAGGTCTCTGGGCCGGCTGCTTGGCCGCAATCACTGTATTGCCTATGCTATTTGTCGGTTTGCGCGCTGAGCTTGCGCCGACACAAGAGAGTCAAGCATGAACCATGGAATTTTAAACAGCCCTGCAAGCATTGGCACCATGCAGTTAAAAAACCGCTTTGTTTTGGCCGCTATGGGCTCAAATTATGCGACTACTGACGGCCACTGCAGTGAACAGCTAATCGCCTATTACGAAGCACGCGCCAAGGGCGGTGCTGGACTGTTGATTTTAGAAACCACCTCGGTGAGCTGGCCGGCAGGCTGCTCTATGCCCAATATGGTGGGATTTTCAGATGACTGCTTTCTGCCTGGTCTGAGGGAACTCACCTCCAGGGTCCATCAGTACGACTGCAAAATTGCCGCTCAGCTCAACCACAGTGGCAAGGTATCCCAGGAGGACACCATTGCTGGGCGACCTATATTGGTCCCCTCCATACCGGGGAAAAGTCGCAATGACATGATGCCATTGCTCACCCGCCAGGAACTCGGTAACTTTATTAAAATGGGCGGGCCAGACGGCAAGGGGCCACGCTATCACCTGATGGACCAAAGCGATATTGACAACCTGGTGAATGATTTTGTCAGCGCGGCACAACGCGCGATTGTTGCGGGCTTTGACGGCATTGAAATACACGGTGGTCATGGCTATGTGATCTCAAGCTTTTTATCACCGGCAACCAATCAGCGGGACGACAATTACGGCGGCACAGTGGAAAATCGTGCGCGCTTAATGGTGGAAATTGTGCGCGCTATCCGCGCTGCAGTGGGCCCAGACTTGCCAATTATTATTCGCCTCGACGCCAAGGAATATCGCGTCGAAAACGGCATTACCCCAGATGATTTTATTGCCGTCGCCAGGCTCGCCCAAGAGGCCGGTGTCGACGCTATAGATGTCAGCGCCTATAGCGACACGCAAAAGGGGATCGCCTTTACCGAAGCACCCCTGGTTCATCAACCCTCAGCCTATGTACCCTTCAGTGAACGGGTTAAGCGTGAATTGGATATCCCGGTGATCGCCGTTGGTCGGATTGAACTGGACAGCGCCGCCAAGGATATAGCCAATAATAAATATGACTTTCTCGGTCTCGGCCGCAAACTGATTGCCGATCCCGAGTTGCCCAACAAAAACGCTGCTGGTATGGCACAGAGCATTCGACCCTGTATCTACTGTTATATCTGCGTCAGCCAAATTTTCATCAACAAACCGATGCTCTGCGCAGTTAATACTGATGTCGGCCGCGAGTACCAAGGCGACCTGATTGCCAGCAGCACTGACAGAGGCCGACACTTCGCTGTGGTCGGTGGTGGCCCCGGAGGCATGGAAGCGGCGCGACTGCTGGCCACTGCCGGACACCGGGTAACGCTGTTTGAAAAAGAGCCGCAATTAGGTGGCACCGCACGCATTGCCGCCCTCGCCTATGAACCAAATGGGGGTTTAATCGACTATTTATCCGGCGAACTGCAGCGACTAAAAGTCGATGTGCAACTCAATAGCCCAGTCGATATAACCGCGCTAGCAGCGCTCAACCCAGATCATGTGATTGTTGCCACGGGGGCCAAACGCGAAGCACCGGAGATTCCCGGTAAAAATCTCAAGCATGTTTTCGACGGCGAAGAGATGCGCGGCCTGTTACTCGGCGGTGATGACCGTGGTCTGAAAAAACTCAACCCAATTAAGCGCGCACTGGTGGCGACTTCCCAAGCCCTAGGCCTGACTAACAATATTAACTGGGTGCGAGTGCTCAGCCATCTTTGGATGCCGCTGCAAAAAGACATAGTGATTGTCGGTGGCGGTTTGGTAGGCATTGAAATTGCCGAGTTTTTAGTCGAGCGACGCCGTCGTGTCACAGTCTTAGAACCCAGCTCTACCCTCTCCCCCGAGTTGAGTATTGTGCGTCGCGCAAGGGTAATTCACCTGTTGCGCGAGCACGGCTGCAATATGCTAACCAAGGCCAGTGTTAGCCATATTGATCAAGCTGGGGTGCACTATGAACACAAAGAACAGTGGCACTGTATCAAGGCTGACCAGGTCATTATTGCACTGGGGGCTGATGCGGACACGCGAGTCAGCGAGCTGATCAGTAAAGCGGGTTATGGGGTGACAACCATCGGTGACTGCCGCTCAATTGGCTATCTCGATGGCGCCATTGGCGATGCTCGTACTGCGGTGAGTGCGCTGTTACAGCCTCAGTCCTAAGATTTTTTTATCCTAGGCCTGAGCAACAGCGCCAGCCTTTACTCTCCGGCTTCTTTGGCAAGGTGCAAAAATACCGGCACTTCACCGCCACCATGAACTTCGAGGCTGGCACCTGAGACATAAAATGCATCGTCCGAGCACAGATAGACCACCGCCTTGGCAATATCCTCAGGCTCGGCCATGCGCCCCATGGGCAGCATATCCGCGACCCGTTTAAACCCCTCAGCGCCACCGTAGTGGGCTTCTCCTGCAGGGTGATACACCAACCCGACCACCAGACCATTAACCCGAATCTTTGGCCCCCACTCCATGGCCAGAGACTGAGTGGCGTTTAATAGTCCAGCCTTGGCAGCCCCATAGGCAGCCGTACCCGGGGAAGAGCGCACTGCACTGACACTGGAGATATTGATAATACTGCCCGGCAGGTCACCAGCACTGAGAGCAGCATAGGCCTGCTGCGACATGACCAGCGGAGCGATTAAGTTGAGCTGCACCAGTTTTTCGGTGAGGCTCGCCGACGCCGTGGCCGACTCGACCGGTGGACTGCCGCCGGCATTATTGACCAGTATATCGAGACGCCCAAAGGCGGCTAGAGCAGCATCAATAACTCGCTGTGACTGCTCTGCCCGACGAATATCCGCCTGCACAAACAGCGCCTGCCTACCATCGGCAACCACTGCTTTGCTGGGTTCACGACGGCCACAGATAACCACATTTGCACCTTCGTTCAACAGATAGCGGGTAATCGCCCGGCCTATATTGCCGGCGCCACCAGTGACAATGGCGCAACGTCCTTCAAATCGTTTCATAATAATCTCTATAAATAGGGCGGATGAATGGTCGCCGTGTTGTCCAAACAGATCGCAGCGCCATTGATATGTCGCGACTCATCAGAGGCCAAAAATAATATTGTGCTGGCAACATCCTCGGGCTGGCAAATAAATGGCGCAGTGCGCTGATAACCGGCAATCACATCCGCGGGCATATCGGCGGCAATCTCCCGTGCCATTTTGGTATTAATGCCATCGGGATGAACCGAGTTACAGCGCACGCCACTGCCCTGCTGTTTGCACAGAACCGCGGTGCTCATAGTCAGATTGCGCACCGCGGCCTTGGCCGCGGTGTAGGCACAAAAGTGTGGCATACCCATCAGCGCTGAGGAGGAGGACATATTGATAATTGAGCCTGCACCGCTGGCGCTGATAATCGGCAGCAGGTAGTGAATAGCCAAGAACACGCTGTCGGCATTGACCGCCATAACCTGTCGCCACTGCTGTAACGACTCCTGCAAGATATCGCTGGAGCGCAGTATGGCGGCATTGTTGACCAGTATATCTAGCCTGCCGTAATCCTCAGCGATCAGTGCCGTACAGCGCTGCCAATCCGCCTCTTGCGCCACATCCAACAACATAAACCGTGCACCGATTTGCGCCGCGGCGGCCTCACCCTGCTCGCTATTAATGTCGCTCATCAACACCGTTGCACCCTCTTGGCAAAAGCGCTGTGCGGTGGCAAATCCGACACCCCGAGCAGCGCCAGTGACTAGAGCGACCTTACCCTGAAGACGACCTTTTGACTGCTCTGATAATTCCATTCTGTGCCCCTTTGGCTGTTGACCTATTCTAGCGGCATCGCCACCGTTACTCTAGCGTAATGCGAATGGACTAAAGCACCACAAACAGGCCCCAGCAATGTCAGCAGCGGTGATAAACTCGTAGAAAAATAAGGAATCTTTTATGGCCGCACTTCTCGCCAACCGCCCCAAAGACTTGTTTGATTTTGTTGGCAGTCAACTGGGTCCCACAGAGGCGATCCTTGTCGATCAGACACGTATTGATCAATTTGCCGACGCCACTGGCGATCATCAGTGGATTCATGTGGACCCAATAAAAGCTGCCGAGGGGCCCTTTGGCACAACCATCGCTCATGGCTACCTAACACTGTCGTTAGCAAATCTGTTTATGCCCGAATTAATTCGCGTGGTGAATTTCTCCATGGGGGTCAATTACGGCGCCGACAATATTCGTTTTCCGGCAACGGTTCCCGTCGACTCCAAGGTCTTCGCCAGCGGCGAGGTGCTGTCTGTGGAGGAGGCAAAAGGAGGGGTTCGTATGATTGTCAGAGTCAGTGTTTTTGTCGAGGGCAGCGAGCGGCCAGCCTGTGTTGTCGACACTATCAGTTTGATGTATCCCTAAAAAAACCCCAATGGCAGAGCTGTCATTGGGGTTTTTTCTTGCAGCAATTTTTTAGCGCTTAACTGAAAACTGATTGCTAAAATAGTCTCACAGCTTAAACACCTTCTTTGCATTCTCTCGCAGGAACTTAGGCCAGACCTCGTCCTTAAAAGGCACATTTGGCATATCGCCAAAAATTCGCTCCAGAGACAGACCCATGGGGAAATAGCCTGCATACATAATTTTATCTGCACCCCGAGTGTTGGCGAACTTAACAATATCCGCTGGGTAATGCTTGGGTGCAAAAGCGCTGGTCATATAATAGAGATTGGGGTATTTGAGCATTAACTTCCACGCCAACTCTGTCCAGGGCTCGCCGCCGTGGCGCATCACCACACGCAACTCGGGGAAGAACCAACAGATCTCATCGAGGTGTTCAACCTTTTGCGGTTCCATGGGAATTCGCGGACCGGGCACACCGACACAGGGACAAAAGGGAATATCTAGATCTATACAGGCAACAAAAATCGGGTACCATTTTTTATCGCTCAGTGACACCTGTGGACAGAGGCCCGAGGGAAAAGCGGTGACTGCTTTGATATTGTACAGCTCTTTTAGCCGACGGATTTTTCGCACCTCTTCCATGCCATTGTTAGGGTTGCAGTCATAACAGGCAAAAAAGCGATCCGGGTGCTTTAGCACCGCTTCATTCTGGGTGAAATATTGGCCTTCATCGACACCGAGCATGGCTTTTTCAATGCCGAACTCATCCATCTTTTTCAAGGTGTAGGCGATATAGTCGTCCTGCACCCCCGTCTTAGGCACATCTTTAAACATGTACTGCGCTGGCATTTTAAACATTTGGCGACTCTGCTCATCCATCAGCAGGGGCTTAATAAAGTCGTAGTAATTGGATGTATCGTCATTTGGTACCGCTAGCATCAAATCGATAACACCAATATCCGTGGGCATGGCCATAGTTATTCCTCTTTTTCTGATTATTTTTTAGTCGCCCTTTAAAAGACTCGCCTGCTCAGCTGTCGGGTAGTCAATATAGCCTGCCGGACCCGGCGTATAGAGTGTTTTGCCGTTCATTCGACTCAGTGGCGTACCCTTGGCCACACGTTCAACAAAATCCGGGTTGGCAATAAAAGCACGGCCAAAGGATACAGCTGCAGCACCCTGATCAGCGAGCAGTTGGTCGGCCTCTTCAGGACTGTAACTGTCGTTGACGATCAGTGCACCCTTAAAGTGCTGCTGGGCGAGAGCAATATTGTCGATACCGGTGGACGCCATACGGATCACATGCAGATAGGCCAAACCCATGGGTGACAGAGCACGGAACAGTGCACCAAAGGTTTCACTGGGGTCTTCATCCTGCAGGTCATTAAAGGGATTGCCGGGGCACACGCGCAAACCCACTCGGCCAGCTCCCACTGTATCGCAAAGTGCCTGGGTGAGCTCGAGCACAAAGCGCAGACGATTGTCTAAACTGCCGCCATAGTTATCGCTGCGCTGGTTGCTGCCGGTGGATAAAAACTGCGCTGGCAGATAACCGGAGGTGCAGTGTAGCTCAATGCCGTCAAAGCCAGCAGCTATGGCGCGCTCTGCGGTTTCGCAATACTCGCGGATAAGGCCGGGGATTTCAGCGCCTTCAATGGCTCTAGGGGTGGGCATTGGCTGCATTCCCTTGGGGGTGTAAATCTCTGTCTGGCAGGGGATCGCCGAGGGCCCAATCAAGTCGCTACCCGGCGCTTTATTGTCGGGGTGTCCAACCCGGCCGCAGTGCATTATCTGGGCGACGATGCGGCCGTCTTTCTCATGCACCGCATCGGTTACGGCGCGCCACAGAAGCTGTTGCTCGTCACTGTAGAGACCGGGGGATAATGTGTAGCCTTTACCGGCTGGAGAAGGATGTATGCCTTCGCTAATAATCAAACCGGCGCTGGCGCGCTGAGCGTAATATTCAACATGCAGAGCCGACACTGAGTCATCGGGATTGGCTCGACTGCGCGTCATAGGCGCCATCACAAAGCGATTTTGTAATTCAATATCACCCAGGCGAAGCGGGGTAAAAAGTGCATCAAACATTTATCTAACCTTTCTTTATCTAGCCTTTAATTTACTAACTTTCAATTATCTAAACTCTAGCTGGGAAAATCTGCCCATTAGCGCGTTCGGATACTGATCTCGCCGCTGTCACGACGCATGGTTTTTAAAAACTGCTCAAGGGGTGCAGGCGCTGCGACCGCTGGCAACTCTTCGGTAATCGGGTTATCCCAAAAGTCCTGCCAGCTGGGCCACAGATCATGAAAGGCACCGTCGTAATTGTCGCGATCAGGCCAGCGCATTTTATTCTCACCCACCGGCGGGTTATTGAGGTCTGTCGCGTACCAGTAGCAGGGCAAGCGGCGCTGAAAATACCAGCGACCATCAATGCGTTCGTATTGATCCCAGTAAATCATCTGCATAATCACCCAATCGATACCGCCGTCGGCGCGAGTTGTCTCGTGCTCGTTCTTTGAGTAGACAACCCCTATGGCGTGGTCAGGATCATTAAATTCAATAATATGATTGCCAATATGGTGAGAGGTACCGGTGAATTGAGTCCTCAGGGTTTCATCCATCCAGCGCTTAAAGTGCGCCCGCCCCTGCATACCTTTACCGACCCGCACATCTTCGGGAAACAAATTGACCAGCGCGTCTATATCGCGCATATCCAGGGCTAGGGAGTACTTCGCTGGCAACTGCCGAATTTCGTCGAGGGACTCCAGGCGATCAATTCGAGAAAGTATATGGCTCATATTTTTAGTTCCTTTGTTGTTTATCCCGAGCTGCAGCAGCAGCGCCAGCCATCCGGCCGCTAAAAGAGGCATCGCCCACCGAGATGCCCGAGGCGTAACCATCGGCGCGACGGGGAACACCGCAGGCGCTGCGACCCGCGGCATAGAGCCCGGGAATAACGGCACCGGCCTCGGTTAACACTTCCCCAGATACTCTGGTATCCAAGCCTCCAAGGGTAAAGTACGGCATATTGACACCGCGCCCAGGTGTGCAATCAAGAGCAACATAAGGCGCAGTCAGCGGCTTTAGCCACTCCCCCGCCTTGTGAAATTCTGGATCTGAAAGCTGCTCGGCATGGCTGTTATACAATTCAATCGTCTGTTCTAGCTGCCCCTCAGGCAAGTCGAGGTCGGCGACCAGTTCAGCCAAGGTCTCGCCAGTGGCGGCGATTCCTGCCCCCAGATAAGAGCGAGTTTCGTACTTACCGTAATCCTCAACACTGAGCACCAGATAAACCGGGCCCGGGGGCTGCTGCAGTACATGGGCACCGACCCGTCCATGGTAGCAATCTTCATTGATAAAGCGCTTGCCATGGGCATTGATAAATATTCCATAGGTCAGTGACGAGGGTGGATAAAAGGGCAAACTGACAAAGCCCTGATGCATATTATCCAACGCTGCACCCATACCCTGACCAATCAAAATGCCGCTACCGGTGTCCCCAGCATTGCCAATAGGTAAGTTGCAGCGCAGTAAATCCGGCGCGTATTCCGCAAGCATTTCGCGATTCATAACAAAGCCACCCGCAGACAAAATAACGCCTTTATTACAGCCTATAAAACGCTCCTGCATATCCCTGCGAACAACCAGCCCAACCACCTCACCGCAATCTTCGATCAGACGTAATGCTCTTGTCTCGAAGTTGATTTCGACGCCCCGCTGAATCGCCGCTGCGGTGAGTATCTGCATGAATAGCGGGCCACCATGGTCACCCTTTATCGCAAGGTTATGACCTCGAGGAGCTGGCGCAATATTGTCCACGTAGGGCCAGGCTTTTTCGCTGCCGGTGTAAAGTAGGCCGTCATCGGTAGTGGCAACAATGGCGCGAGCCTTAAACTCACTGTCATTAAAAGGCACCCCCAGATCCACCAGCCAATTAAAATGGTCGGCGCTATCCTCGCAGTAAGCGCGAATTTTTGCGCTATCGGCCTCGGGGCCATTGCTCACCATTAGGTAGTCATACATGGCTTCAACACTGTCGTTATAGCCACAGGCTTTTTGTACTCGAGTACCGCCACCCAAATAGAGTTCTGCTGATGACAGCGCCGTGGAGCCACCAGAGCCCGAGGCGACATCGCAAATTAACACTGAGCTGCCAGCATCGGCTGCGGCGATTGCTGCGCAGGCGCCAGCGCCGCCAAAACCGGCTATGATCACATCGTATTGCTCATGCCATTGCGCGACAGCTGTAGCAGTTATGGGAGACTGTGAATGTGGGTGCAGTTCAGTTTTCATCGCTTTCCCGACGCATCTTTTATCTGTTGATATAGTTAACGGCTGAGACTTTTAAGCCCTGCTTTCGAGTCTCTTTTATAGGCTTTGTCACAGGCTCTAAAGTTAGTGGGATTAGCCTCTGGACACAGCGTCCAAACGGACGATGCTGCACTTTGTCTTGCTCTTGGCAAAGGGCTTTTATATGTTCGAGGTTAAAATTAATAATAAGGCTGAAAAACATAGTCCGAATGGTTGTATTACTTTACCCCATTCAACCTTAATCTAACGTTTTCACTATGTAACTGCGGAGCACAGGCCATGCAATGGTATACAGGCAATACCTTTTACGACTCGTTATTAATTGTGGGCTTTGTCTATGCAGCCCTAGTGTTTGTCTCGAGCCTTTTTGGCACAGCACAGTACGGTGGTCGCTTTGGCGGCGGTAAACGGTCAAAGGGCGTTAAACTACACGCTAAAACCGGCTGGGTGCTAATGGAACTGCCCGGTTTAGTGATCTTTCCAATCGTGTTTTTTATGGGCGACAACTCAGATCAGCTAGTCCCGCTTATCTTTCTCGCCATCTGGATGATCCACTACAGCAACCGCGCTCTGTTCACCCCACTGATGATGCGTGTCCAGCCCGGCTCCAGTTCGTCATTCGCACTCAATGTGGTTATCGCTGGCTGGTTAACACTGTTTTTACACGGCTATTTTAACGCCGCCTATATCACTCAATTTGGTACTCAGTACACCGAGGCCTGGCTAACTGATCCGCGCTTTATTATCGGCATAGCCATCTATCTACTTGGCTTTTTGTTAAATATTCACTCCGATTCAATATTGCGTAATCTGCGCTCAAAGACGCCATCCGCCGACGAGCCACGTTACAAAATTCCCTACGGCGGAGCCTTTCGTTTTGTCTCCTGCCCACAGTACCTTGGAGAGATACTCTCCTTTGTCGGCTTTGCCATTATGACTTGGAATCTGGGTGCAGTTTTTGTACTGGCCATGACCGTCGGCAATCTTGCTCCGCGGGCCCTTTACACCCATCGCTGGTTCAAGAAGAACTTTGCCGATTACCCACAAGAGCGCAAGGCTGTTATTCCTTATATTCTCTAAGGCAACCCTAGGCTGTGGCAGTGAGCTAAATCGCTAAATAGGTGAATGGGTAGATAGGTAGATAACTTATGACTAAACCTTATCGTCAATTAGCCTCAGCGCTTTTTTCTCTGCTGCTGTTTTCCCAAGTGACCACCGCCGACACTGTCGCCAAAGTCGCGTCGCCCAATATCATTATTGTGGTGGCCGACGATTTGGGCTGGAATGATGTCGGTTTCCACGGCGGTGACATAGACACGCCTGCACTGGATAAACTGGCCGACGAGGGTGTTAGCCTTAATCGTTTTTACACCACACCGATCTGCTCACCCACCAGAGCTGCGCTGATGACCGGTCGCGACCCCATGCGACTGGGTGTTGCCTACAGCGTGATTCTGCCCTGGGATAACAATGGTGTTCACCCAGAAGAACATTTTATGCCGGAGTCATTTCGCGCTGCCGGTTACCAAACTGCGATGGTCGGCAAGTGGCATCTCGGCCATGCACAGATGAGCTATCACCCTAATCAGCGCGGCTTTGAGCATTTTTACGGTCACCTGCACACCGAGGTCGGCTATTTTTCACCCTTCGCCAATATGGGCGGCAGCGACTTTCAGCGCAACGGCGAAACTATTTACGATGAGGGCTACGAGACCTTCCTGCTAGCCGACGAGGTGACGCGCTTTATTCACCAGCGCGACAAGAGCAAACCCTTCTTTATCTATATGCCCTTTTTGGCTCCGCACACACCATTGGAAGCACCACAGCAGCTCAAAGAAAAGTATGCCAATATCAATACCGACTTGGCCCCCGCCCGCTCCCGGCACACGGATGCCACGCGGCGCTCGGCCAAAGCTCAGGGACGCCCAAGTGCCAGGCCGGTTTACGCCGCAGTGGTGGACGCAATGGACCAGGCAATAGCACAGCTACTCACCACATTGGATGAAGAGCAGCTCAGTGAAAACACCCTGGTAATGTTTTTTAGTGACAATGGCGGTGCGGCCTATTCTGTGGGCGGCGCTGACAATGCACCCCTACGCGGTGGCAAGGGTGAAACCTTTGAGGGCGGTATCAGAGTGGTATCGCTATTACGCTGGCCGGCGGCGATCAAGCCCGGCACTGTTTCAGAACAGATCATGCATGTGTTTGATGTGTTTCCCACCCTTGTCGCTGCCGCTGGTGTAGAGATGCAAAACAACAAACAACTGGATGGTGAGAATATGTGGCCGTCCATTCAATCCGGGCAACCAAAGCCGCGCTCGGAAACCTTATTTTTTACCTCTGAAATTCCGATCTTTGGCAACTTTAATTTTGCCGCGATCGATGGCAACTGGAAGTTAGTACAAGAAGTGAAGCAGACTTTAGTTGAAACCAAAACCACCAACTGGCTGTTTAATTTGGCTGAAGACCCCAACGAATACAATGACCTCAGTGCCGAGATGCCCCAGCGTGTCGATGCATTGGCCAAGGCTATTCTGGATTGGCGCGGTCTACACCCAATTAATGGTGTGCGCTCTAAAATGGCACCACCTCCGGGCTGGCGTGCACCCAAAAACTGGGCAGACTACCCTAGGTCTCTGGAGAGTTTGCAAGACAGCAGTGCGCCTACAATGGCACCAACGCCGTTTATCGAGGAGATTCTTGACCGTCAGCACGGGCGCCGCGGTCGTGTCACCTATGATTGTGATCGTGGCCCAGAACTGACAATCCCCTGCCACTCGCCTGCCGTAAAAGCTAAGTCCCCCTAGAAAAAGCGACCGAGCAGTTCAGACTAGGCAATTAATAGCAGGCAAAAAAAATGGCAGTTCTCACTGCCATTTTTTTTAATCGTCTTAACCCCTACCCGCTAACTATCAATCTGCGGTCTTCTGAATCGGCCTGGAGGTCAGGCGAATATCTGGCGAGCGCGGATGGATCTCTTCCCAGAGTCGCTCATAACCGGTCTTGGAGATTTTCCACTGACCGTCAATCTTGCGGTACTCATCATGGTAAAGCGCACTGCCCATAATGGTGATGTTGTACTTGAGATTGATAAAGATATCCTGCAGATACCAGATGCCGGTGGCCTTATCACCGTCGACGCTAATTTCCGGATGATGGCCGTTGTGCATGCCAAATTTTTCCGAGGTAAAGGAGCGCTTGTAAAAGGTCTCCAGCTCGGGCCAGCCGTTCATTTCAAAATCATACTCGGTACTTTTAAAATGCGCGTGGACATCCTCGCTAAAGACGCTGTGCAAGCCGGGAATATCGGCGGTATCTAAAAAACGAAAATAGCGTGCCTTTAATTGCTTAATTAATTCAATAGCCTCTAAATCGAGCATAATTCTAATCCTGATAGTTGTTGATCGCTTTGGCTGCTTGATAGGCCATGGTCATAGCTGGACCTAGAGTCGCGCCGGGGCCTGGGTAAGTTGGCAGTATGGCAGCGGAGCAATTTCCAATGGCGTATAGCCCTTCAATAGTCCCGCCCTGCTCATGGATTACATTGGCATTGTTGTCGGTATCCAAGCCGCCGAGAGTACCAAAATCTCCAGCCTCTATGCGCATGGCATAAAACGGGGCTTCAACAATCGGTGCCAAACAGGGGTTGGGAACAATGCTGGGGTCGGCATAGTAGCGATCGTACTCAGACTCGCCGCGGTGGAAGTCGAGATCGACACCGGTTTCGGCATAGCCGTTCATCTTCGCCACGGTGGCCTCGAGACCATCGGCATCAACGCCTAAATTTTCCGCCAGCTCACGGACTGTGTTGGCCTTGGCAACAAAGCCTGTGTCATACCATTTTTTCGGTATGGTCCAGTCAGGCTTCATCGATGCCGTCATCATTGGCCCAACGATGTAGTTGCGACGAAAACGCGCATCAAAAACATGGTAGGCCGGTGCACAGGGATTATCCTCACTGTGGGCTTTAAACAGCTCTTTTTGAAAGGCCATATAGTTCTGGGATTCGTTGGCAAAGCGCTGGCCGTTTTTATTCACCACACAGGAACCGGGAAAAGACTTTTCCATGATACTGAGGCGCGGTGAAGGTTCGTCCGGCACACAGAGCGTTGTTGTCCACCAGGCACCATTCATTAAACGCGTTTTTGCCCCCAGCTTGAGAGAGGCTTGCAGGGCGTCCCCCTGATTGCCTCGGGCACCAGCACTCCATTCGGTGTTGGTGGGTTTTGGCAGGTATTTGTCACGCAGCTCTTGGTTGTGTTCAAAGCCACCGGCGGCCAAGATCAGCCCTTTTTTCACCTGAATATTTTTGCTCTGCCCGTCTTGGGTCACGGTAACACCCACTACCTTTCCGTCTTCAGCAATAATATCCGTGAGTGCCGTTTCAAACTGAATCGGAATATTACGATCCAGAACCGAGGCGTAGAGGCGACCAACACCGGCGGCACCACAGCACAGGCGACGGGATATGCGGGTGCGCAGACGCCAGGGGATATCAATGGCGTAGTCCCACATCATCTTGCCCAACAGTTTGATCCAGCCGGGCATTTTTAACATCAACATTTGCGCTTCCACCTGGGTAAAGTGGATCACCCCAAACATCCGCATCATATGATGGGTGTAGGTCATGCGCTGGTAGTTGCTGCCCAATTCAGACGCCATAAAGGGCGCCGGCTCCAGTGAGCGATGGCCATGTTTGGCGCCAGCAACATTGGTGTAGTAATCGGGGTAGTGGTCCAGTGACTCGTAGCGCACCTGACTGCGATCATGAAGAAACTGGAGCATTTTTGGGCCATTGACAATGTAATTCTCGATCAGCTCGGCGGGGACATCTTCCCCCTGGAGGGTATTTTTTAGATACTCCCGGGCTTCGTCGAGAGAGTCTTCGGCGCCAGCGGCCTGTGCATAGTGATTAACCGGAATCCAGATGCCACCACCGGAGGTAGCACTGGTACCACCGACCTTATCGGCCTTCTCAATAATTAGCACATCTTGACTGCCCATTTCATAGTTGCAGATGGCGGCGGTGAGACCACCATTACCAGTACCAACGACCAATACATCAACAGTACTATGCCAATTAATTTCGCTCACAATTGCCTCCTGGAGACTTATTTTTTTAAAAATTTTTATTGTTATTATTTGCCCGATTTTCGGTCAAACTTCAAATAGACCCGCGGCACCCATACCACCGCCCACGCACATGGTCACCACTGCATAGCGGCCACCGCGACGGCGCGTTTCATGGAGGGCATGTCCCACCATACGCGCGCCACTCATACCAAAGGGATGACCAATGGAAATAGCACCGCCGTTAACGTTCATTTTTTCCGGATCAATACCCAACTTATCGCGGCAGTAAAGCACCTGACAGGCAAAGGCTTCATTGAGTTCCCAGAGGTCAATATCATTGATGCTCAAGCCATGTTGACGCAGCAGCTTGGGAATGGCAAATACTGGACCAATACCCATTTCGTCGGGGGCACAACCGGCTACGGCCAAGCCGCGGTAGATACCCAGTGGCGTTAAACCCATCTGCGCAGCCAAATCAGAACCCATAATAATACTGGCCGAGGCGCCATCGGAAAGTTGCGAGGCATTACCGGCGGTAATATTCTCACCGGCACCGGAAAACTGACCCTCGGCCAAAACCGGTTTCAATCCCTGCAAATTCTCAAGCAATGTGCCTGGGCGGTTGCCCTCATCGCGACTCAAAGTGACTTCTTGCTCACTGACTTCTTTGGTCTCTCTGTCCACCAGCTGCTTGATGGTGGTCATGGGTACGATCTCTTTGTCAAAGCGCCCCGCCTCCTGAGCCGCCGCTGTGCGGCGCTGACTTTCGAAAGAATATTCGTCCTGAGCATCGCGAGAAATGCCGTAGCGTTGAGCGACAATTTCGGCGGTTTCAATCATGCTGATATAGGCTTTTGGCTGCGCCGCCAATACTGTCTGGGAAATATTTCTATGGCTGTTTTTATGCTTTGTCTGAACCAGCGAAATGGATTCCACACCGCCGGCAATCGCCGCGTTGTACTCGTTGCACATAATCGACTTGGCGGCGGTGGCAATGGCCATCATGCCAGAGGCGCACTGGCGATCCATAGTCATACCGGCAACCGAGTCGGGCAGACCCGAGGCGGTGGCGCAGAGGCGACCGAGATTGTAACCCTGGGTGCCCTGCTGTGCAGCCGCGCCCATTACCACATCATCGATCAAGCCTGGATCCAGATCTTGCCGCGCCATCATTGCGCTAATCACATGGCCGCCCAGAGCTGGGGCTTCGGTATTATTAAAGGCACCGCGGTAGGCTTTGCCTATTGCGGTGCGGGCTGTATCTATAATTACTGCTTCGCGCATACTGCTCTCCTGGATTAGGCGTGCTGGCTTGATACTGAGACCACTTCGCCGGTCATATAGCTGGCGTAGTCAGAGGCCAAAAACATCATTACATTGGCGACTTCCCAGACTTCTGCTGGGCGACCAAAGGCTTCCCGCGCAGACAGCTCGGCGAGCAGTTCTGGCGGCGTTGTCTTACGTAAAAAATCATGCATGGCAATACTGGGCGACACCGCATTAATGCGCAGACCAAACTCGGCCGACTCCATTGCCGCGCAGCGGGTTAGGGCCATCACACCGGCTTTGGCAGCGGCGTAGTGACACTGTTCAGTCTGTGCCCGCCAACCCAATACCGAGGCATTGTTGACAATCACACCGCGACCCCGGGGATGCATATAGCGAACCATAGCGCGCATCATGCGCATGGTGCCGGTAAGGCTGATATCGATCACTCTGTGCCAGGCCTCATCCTGCATATCCTCAAGGCGGCAGCTGCCACCCAGTCCAGCGTTATTAATCAATACATCAATGCCGCCACTGAACCCCTCGGCCTCATCAACCAGGTGCTGAACCTGCTCTTCGTTGGTCACATCGGCGACAATGCCACGCACTCGGCACTGGCTGTCGAGGGCAGAAAGGGTCTCTACCGCCTGCTGTAAACGGCCTTGGTGAATATCGCTGATCACCAGGCTGGCAGCACCCTCTTCCACAGCGCGCTTGGCCGCAGAAAAACCGATTCCGGCGCCGGCGGCAGCGGTAATTAAAATATGTTTTCCGGCGAGCAATTGGTGTCCGGCAACATAGGCTGGGATCTCTTTTGACATGGTCTTTCCTCTATCAGTTATTGCCACGGGGTTCACGGGGCATGCCAAGGGCCCGCTCAGCGATCAAGTTGCGTTGAATCTGGTTGGTGCCGCCATAAATAGTGTCGGCGCGGGTAAACAAAAACATCGACTGCAGGCGATTGAGTTCATAGGGCTCGGCGTCCAAAATTTCGCTGTCAGAGCCCATCACATCCATCGCCAGCTTGCCTAAATTGCGGTGCCATGAGGACCAGTAGAGCTTGTAGATCATGCCCTCGGCTTGCAGCTCACCCTCGTCTGAACCAGACAAAACTCGCAGGGTGTTGTAGCGCATAATGCGCAGGCCAATATGGGCTTCGGCTATGCGCTGGCGCAACATCGGGTCGCGGTCTGCGCCATTGCTCTTCGCCAGCTGCACAATGTCATTAAATTCATTTTGGAACAGCATCTGCTGGCCAAGGGTCGAAACACCCCGTTCAAAACCCAGCAGCGCCATGGCAACCTGCCAGCCCTCACCGGGTTTACCGACAATATCCTCAACGCTGCAAACGGCGCTATCAAAAAACACTTCGTTAAATTCCGAGGTGCCAGTGAGCTGTTCGATGGGACGAATAGTGACGCCGGGCTGATGCATGTCGAGCATGAAAAAGCCCAGACCTTTATGGCCCTTGGCCTGAGGGTCGGTGCGCGCGACGACAAAACAATATTGGGATTCATGGGCCAGGGAGGTCCAGACCTTCTGCCCAGTGATTTGCCAAACCTGGGCCTGCTCGTCGAAAACCGCTTTGGTTTTGACATTGGCCAGATCCGACCCCGCCGAGGGTTCGCTGTAGCCCTGACACCAGATCGCGTCGCCACTGCGAATGCTGGGCAGATATTTGGCTTTTTGCGCCTCGCTGCCATAGGCAATTAGGGTTGGCCCCATAAGGGTTTCGCCTATATGGCCAATTCTTCCCGGGCCACCGGCACGGGCGTACTCTTCATTAAAAACCACCTGCTGTTCAATGCTCGCGGCACGACCGCCCCAGTCATGAGGCCAACCAATGCAGGTCCAGCCAGCCTCGCCGAGCTTGCGCTCCCAGGCTTTGCGCTCTTCGACAAAGCTGTGCTCATCGCCGGGACCGCCGCGAAAGCGGATAGATTCAAACTCGCCACAGAGATTGTCGCGCAACCAATTGGCTATCTCGACCCGAAAGGCTTCGTCGCTGGCGCTAAAGCGTAATTTCACAACGACACCTCGCTATCTAACAGTTGTTTGGCCAGCCGCTCACGATGCTCACTGGCATTACCGAGAAAGCTCTCAAGGGCTTTGGCGCGCTTAAAGTAGAGTTGAATGTCGTATTCAGAGGTGATGCCGACGCCGCCGTGCAGCTGAATACCGCAACCGGCGTTAAAGAAGAACGCCTCACTGCTGTAGGCTTTGCTGATGCTGGCCGCCTCAGCGAGAGTCTCAGCATCGCAGGCACCGGCGAGAAACTCATCGGCAATACAGGCGGCATAGTAGAGCCCTGAGCGGGCCGACTCGGCCTTGAGCATCATATCTGCACATTTGTGTTTTATAGCTTGGTAAGAGGCTATGGTGCGACCAAACTGCACCCGCTCTTTGATATAGGCCACCGAGATATCCAGGGACTGCTGGGCTCCACCTACCTGCTCGGCGGACACGGCAATGGCAGCCAAGTCGAGAATACTGTTGAGCAGCTGGGCCTGACACTGAGCCACTGCGCCAACACGCTGCTCAGGAGAGAGCACTAGGTTGTCGCACTGAAGCTCGGCCAGACGCCGGGTTTGATCCATGGTTGGCAGAGATTTTATCGTTAAACCCTGAGTGTCCCTGTCGACAAACCAGAGTGATATGCCCTGTTCACCGCTGGCAAAGGTTTCCTCAGCCGCAACAATGAAAAAATCGGCACTCTGGCCATTCAGTACATGGCGTGAAATACCGTTTAAACCGACGCCCTGATCGGTGATATTGGCCTGCACATTAATTTGACTGCCGTGAGTTTGAATACCTGCATGGGCCAGCGTTGCCACTTGCCCCTCGAGAATACGCTCCAGATATAGGGCCTGCTGCTCTTCGCTGGCAGCCAGTCTAATGGCTGGCACAGCAAACGCCGCAGTGGCCATCAATGGTGAGCAGAGTAAAAATCGTCCGGTCTGTTCCAGGGTCGCGGCGAGCTCCACATAACCCAGCCCGAGACCACCCAAAGCTTCAGGAATAGGCAGTGCCTGCCAAAACATGTCGGCGCTAATTTTCCGCCACAGATCTTTGTCATAGCCGGCTGGCTCAAGCATTGCACTGCGCACAGCAGCACTGGTCGAGACCTCGCTGACAAAGGCTTCAGCGGTGTCGCGAATCATAATTTGTTCGTCGGTAAACTTAAATTCCACTGTGACCTCAGGTGCCGTAAACGTTTTGTGCTGGCGCTTCGCTGGCCAGCAGATTATTCATTGCTGTGTCGAGGGTTTCAGGAGTCCACTGCTGACCATTATCTAGGCCAGTGGTGGTACGCCAACCGTCAGCAATGGACAGCTTGCCGCCCTCAGCTTCAAAGATGCGACCGCTGACACGGCTAGAATTTTCCGAGCACAGCCAAGCCACCAATGGCGACACATTCTCCGGCGCCCAGTAGTCAAAACTGCCATCCTCCGGCTTGGCCATACGCGCCGCCATAGAGGCCACTGCCGTGGTCATGCCAGTGCGCGCCGCGGGGGCAATGCCATTGGCGGTAACACCATAGCGACCTAACTCGGCAGCTTGGTTCAGTGTTAGGGCACAGATGCCCGCTTTGGCGGCGGCATAGTTGGACTGGCCCACCGAGCCCTGCAGACCAGCACCAGATGTGGTGTTAACAATACGTGCAGCCAGTCCCTCGCCGTTTTTCGCCAGATCGCGCCAGTATTGCACCGCATGTCTGGAGGTGCAGAAATGCCCTTTCAAGTGCACTGAAATAACCGCATCCCAGTCCTCTTCGCTGAGTGAGGCAAACATACGGTCGCGATTATTGCCGGCGTTATTAACCACCGCGTGGAGTGCGCCGAATTCACTGATTGCTTGGTCAACACTGCGCTTGCTGTCGGCAAAATCGGTGATATTGGCGTTGTTATACACCGCCTCACCACCACTGCTAACAATTTCCTTAACCACCTGTTCGGCGGCCGCTTGGTTGATATCGTTGATCACGACTTTAGCGCCGTGACTGGCCAGCACTCTGGCGTGGGCGGCACCTAAGCCACCCCCTGCACCGGTGATAATTACCACGCGGTCTTGACAAAATTTTTGCACCTGAAGCTCCTTATAATCGCTCAATAATGGTCACGTTGGCCTGACCGCCACCCTCGCACATGGTCTGCAACCCGTAGCGACCGCCACGGCGTTCTAACTCATGTAACAAAGTGGTCATTAACTTGGTGCCAGTAGCCCCGAGAGGGTGTCCCAGGGCAATGGCGCCGCCGTTAACATTGGTCTGTTCATGGGCATAGCCGGTCTCTTGCAACCAGGCCATTGCTACCGAGGCGAAGGCCTCATTAATTTCAACTAGATCTATATCACTGAGGCTGAGACCGGCTTTTTTTAGTGCATATTTGGTCGCTGAGATCGGCGCGGTGAGCATCCAAATCGGATCGGCTCCACGGACACTCATGTGGGCTATACGCGCTCGCGGTGTCAGGTTGTAGCGTTTTAGAGCGCGTTCGGAGACCACTAAAACAGCAGATGAGGCATCACAGGTTTGACTGGAGACCGCCGCAGTAATACGTCCATTTTCTTGCAGTGGCATTAGCTCGGCCATTTTTGCCAGCGAGGTGTCGCGCACTGTTTCATCCATGGACAAGCCATTGATGGGCGCCACTTCGCGGTCAAAATAACCCTTGGCAATGGCCTCGGCTGCGCGCTGATGAGAGCTCAGGGAAAACTGTTCCATAGCCTCGCGGCTAAGATTCCAATGCTTGGCGATCATTTCGGCGGAGTTAAACTGCGACACCGGCACATTGCCATAGCGCTCTACCCAGCCCTGACTACCGGAAAAGGGATCGCTAAAGCCCATGGGTTCGGCCACCAGCATGGCGGAAGAGATTGGGATAGCACTCATGGTTTGCACGCCACCGGCGACAACCACATCCATGGTGCCAGACATAACTGCCTGAGCAGCAAAGTGGACCGCTTGCTGTGACGAGCCACACTGGCGATCGATGGTGGTTCCGGGAACCTCATCAGACAGACCAGCGGCCAACCATGCTGTGCGGGCAATATCACCGGCCAGGGGCCCGATGGTGTCGACACAGCCAAAAATCACATCATCGTATTCATCGTCGGGAATAGCATTGCGTTCAACCAGGGTACGCAGCACATGGGCACCCAGATCGGCACCGTGAACTTCGGCCAATGAACCGCGACGGCGGCCAGTTGGCGAGCGCACTGCATCGACAATGTAAGCGGAGGGAATAGTCATAATAAGCCTCTATACAGCGGTAATAGGATTGGCAGCATCGCCCATATGGCGACGACCAAAGGTGTATTGAGGGCCAAGCAAGGCCTTGGGCTGCAGCAGCCACTCGTGAATACGGTTCTTGTGGAAGCCGGCATCGCCCCACTCTCTATCGAGGGTCCAGGCACGCTTCATCCAAATATGCAGATCGCACTCCCAGGTGTAACCCATAGCCCCATGCACCTGAGTGCAGTTGCGGCTGGCGGCCCGCGCGGCATCCCCAGCGCTGGCTTTGGCATGGGAGACAGACCAGTCGGCGCGGGTCGGTGCCACAGCAACGGTGTAAGCTGCGCGATAAATCGCCGGCTTGGCAAACTCCGCTTTGACGGCGCAGTCGGCGAGTAGGTGTTTGACCGCCTGATTGACACCAATTGGGCGGCCAAACTGTTCACGATCGGTGGCAAATTTTACCGATCGGGCCACCATGGCTTCACTGAGGCCAAGTAGCTGGGCGGCGTTAGCCAGGGCGCCGCGATTGAGTGTCGAGCGCCACAGATCGGCACCTATTTCACCCCGGGCAATACAGGTCTCACTGCGCGGCTGCCAGCTGACTTTGCTCAGGCGACGGCTCAGGTCGACGCTGGTTTGCAGCTCCAGTTGCACCGCATCAGTGGCGACCAGATGCACTTCATTGCCGTGGGGCAGGAGCAAATAGTCGGCGCTGTGAGCAAAGTTGATATAGGGGTTGATCGACGGACCGCAGAGCACAGTTTGCTCCCCTGAGGCTACTGCTTCTAAGAGCTCCCGCAGACGGCTGTTGCTTCCTTCGAGGGCGCGATCGGCGTCCACTAGCATGGGCGTCGCCACTAGACAGCTATCGACAATCGGCTCTGGCAGTGCAGCCCTGCCACATTCCTCGGCAATCAAGATAAAGTCCACGGCACTGAGCCCCAAACCACCCTGTTCTTCCGGAACTAGCGCGGCGGTCAAGCCCAAATCGACCATAGCTTGCAACGCAGCGCTGTCGACACCGCTGTCACTGTCCCAACGCTGGCGAATGCGCTCAGCAGTGACTTCATTACTGAGCAGGTCACGGACGGTGTCGCGAAATAATAATTGATCATCACTAAAGGTAAAGTTCATGGTTATCTCTCTTTTTGCCGCTTATCGACGCGGCATGCCGAGCATGCGCTCGGCAATAATATTGCGCTGAATTTCGTTGGTACCCGCATAAATTGGCCCGGACTGGGCGAATAAAAACCCATCCAGCCAATTGGCGAGCTGCTGGTCGGCGTCGGGTGAGCCGGGTTCGATCTCAGCCTTAGCTCCGAGCAGGGACATAGCGGTCTCGTGAATGCGCAGATCCAGCTCCGACCAGAAGATTTTATTGCAGCTCGACTCTGGGCCAATAGCGCCGTTATTGATCAGCCGCGATGCGGTTTGATAGGTCGACAAAGCATAGGCCTCGGCATCCATATAGCAGCGCACCACACTGTCTTCGATAGACAGATCCAAAATATCATTTTGGCGCTGGCGATAGAGTTCCACCAGACGTCTTGAGGCTTGCTGAAAGCGCGCCGGGCTGCGTAGCATCAGGCCCCGTTCAAAGCCTGCAGTAGCCATTGCAATGGCCCAGCCACCGCCCTCTTCACCAATCAGGTTGAAGTCGGAGACACGCACATCGTCAAAAAATATTTCCGCAAATCCGGGCAGACCGTTGAGCTGGGGAATAGGCCGCACAGTAACTCCCGGCGCGTCCAGTGGCACCAAGATAAATGACAGACCATGGTGGCGGCTAGACTCGGGGTCAGTGCGCAACAGGCAGAATACCCAGTCGGCAAACACTGCTCTTGTGGACCAAATTTTCTGCCCGTTGATAACGAATTCATCGCCATCGCGATCGGCGCGACAACGTATTGCCGCCATATCTGAACCTGCACCAGGCTCAGACCATCCCTGCGCCCACATTTCTGCACCGCTGGCCATGGCGCTGATAAAGCGCTGCTTTTGCGCTTCAGTACCGTATTCCATCAAGGTGGGGCCAAGCAGAAAAATGCCATTTTGGTTGACCCGCAAAGGTGCTCCAGCGCGGTAATACTCTTCTTCGAATATAAGCCATTCGATCAGATCACAGGCGCGACCACCGTATTCTTGGGGCCAGGTCACCATGCCATAATCACCCTCAGACAGAGTCTTCTCCCACTCGCGATGGGCAGTAAAACCCTCCTCTGTATCAAAGGACGGCAGTGGCGAAGTAGGGATATTGGCATTTAGCCAGTCGCGCACCTCAGTTCGAAATTGCGCCTGTGCAGCGGTATAGATTAATTCCATTAAGACTTGTCTCCCGCGCGATTGTGTTCGGCCATCTTTTTAGCATCAAAGCCACCGAGCTTATCCCCGGAGACCAGATCATTGTGGGCATGAGAAAAGTGGTGCCAGGCAAATGCCGCTTCCATGCCCGTACGCTTGCCCTGGAGATCTTCAATATTGTTGATGACCTGCTTGGTCAGGGCCAGACCCAGACGAGGCTGCGCGGCTATTTTTGCGGCCAGTGCTTTAACGTCATCTTGCAGAGTCTCTCGGGTCGACAGGCGATTGACCATGCCTACCTGATAAGCGCGCTCGGCGGACATTTTATCGCCGGTAAAGAGAAACTCTTTGGCAATGCGCGGTGGCATTTCAAAAGGGTGGGCAAAATACTCGACACCGGGAATACCCATGCGCACTACTGGATCAGAGAAAAAAGCATCATCGGTGGCAACAATAAGGTCGCAGACCCAGGCCAACATGAGGCCACCAGCAATACAGGCGCCCTGCACTGCCGCGATGGTCGGCTTGGGGATTTCGCGCCAGCGTCGGCACATACCCAGATAGGCTTCAGCTTCACGGACATAGAGATACTCGCCACCGGGCTTGTTGGCATGGTCGTACCACATGCTGGTGCGCTCTTGGCTAAGGTGCACGTCGCGCCCTGGAGTGCCAATATCATGACCGGCAGAAAAGTGTTTGCCGTTGCCGGCGAGAACAATAACCTTGACCTCATCATCGGCCACGGCGCGTCGAAAAGCCGCGTCTAATTCGTAGGTCATCTTGGCATTTTGGGCATTGTGGTAGCTCGGCCGATCCATGGTAATGGTGGCTACACCCTCACTGACTGCATAGATAACCGTATCAGCGGTAGGGTCATAAGTGGCACTATCAGACATTGCGAGACTCCTCTAGCGGACGGCGATCACCGACGGGGTTGTCTTTAAGTTGTTTGGCGCGACTATTGGCCGGGTCTAATGCCGCCATAATGGCCATCTGCTCTGGCGTCGGCGCGGCTGTAGTTGCGAGATCGTCGATCACCGCAAGTTCAAAAGAAGTATTTTCTTGCACTTCCTCGAGGCTAACTCCCGGGTGCAGGCTCAAGACCCGCAGCTGGTGATTGGGACCACCCCAGTCCATCACGCAGAGATCGGTGATCACTCGGCGTATATCAATTTCGTCGAAACTGTAACCCCGCGGCAGACGCTCTGGGTTGTAGCCTATAGAGCAGACCACATCACATTCCTCGGCAACAAATACACGGCGCGAATGGTTGGGTACGAAAAACGAGTTGGCATGGCATATGGAGTTGCCGGGAAAACCGCGGACACCCAGCATCTGTACTTTCGGGTTTTGATAATCACTGCCGAGGGCGGAAATATTGGTCTGGCCATAGGCATCGATCTGAGTAGGGCCGACCATAGCGTGGCGCTTGCCACTCCAGACATTGTCAAAGATACGCGAAAAACCCATCCAGGATTCCTGGGCCTGGCGATCGCTGACTGCGCGACCACTGACATTGTTCGGTTCAGACAACATCCAACTCTGGCTGTCGGTCATCATCAGTTCTGGGGTGAAGGTTTTCATTGCCAAGCTCGCGGCTAGGCGCGGCAACAGACCTATGCCTGTAGCCAAAACTTCACCGTTGCCACGAAACGCTTCCGCGGCGGCGACTGTCATCAATTCCGCTAAACTGTAATCCTGCTGTGTCATAGGTTGATCCATTGCATCTGTTAATTGCTGTGGTTAATAGACAGGTAGTGGCAGTGCGCGAATCCCGTCGATACCGCCCACCAATGATTGATATGCCTGCTCATCTTTAGAGGTCACGTACTTATCCAAGTAAGCCTCTATGCCATCAACAGAAGCGCTGGCGGCGTACTCTTTAAAGTGCGCCATATCGAATCCATAGAGAGGATCACAGGAACTGGGATGAGCACCACCGGCTATGGGCACTACGATTTGCGTCACGTTGCGCTCCCAGAATACCGAGCGGGCATTATCACCCTGATGAAAATGCTCTGTGTCGACCAACTCGTCGCAGGAAACAATGGTTGTTTCGGCGGCCCGGGCAAACCAGTCGTCCATATAGAGATCGGGACTATCGATCTGGCAGAGACCGCGCTGATCCGCGCGACTGGCATGAATAAGGGCTACATCAAGCTTCAGGGCAGGCATCGCCAACCACTCTTTATCGTCGTAGGGGCTGTCGACCATTTTGATCTGCGGGTTGAGACGCACAACATCTGTGCCCAGGCCAATTTTGGTGGGAATATATGGCACACCCCAGGCGGCAGCGCGCAGGCCCAAGAGCATCATGCCTTCATCAATTTCACTGACATCAATGGCACCGCTCTGCCGAGCTTTGCGGAAATAGGGTTCCAGGGGAATAAAGTCCAGCGACACAAAGGCAAAAATCACCCGTTTGACCTTCCCCGCTGCGCAGAGTAACCCGACATCGGCACCGCCGTAGGCAACCACCGTTAAATCCTTCACTGGTGAACGCAGCAGTTCCCTTATTAGAGCCATGGGTTTACGCCGTGGGCCCCAGCCTCCGATACCGATAGTCATACTATCTTTTATTTCAGAGACTGCCTCGTACGCTGAGCGCACCTTATCCATACCCACTCCTAACTATCTGATTTTTGATACCAAGGATTATCTAGTTGCGCTTTTTAAGCAGCATCATCCATAGAGACTATGACAAGCAAGATGGCGAGCAATAACATGCTTTAAACAGACTAATTTGACTATGCCATGAGCCCAACCATCGCAACGGCCCTGACCAGCGCCATCGAAAAATTCGACAACAAAGTGTTTATTGAAGACGGCGACCTAAGCCTGACCTTTAGAGACACTCAACAACTCTGCCATCAGGCGGCAGCAACACTTATTGGGCGCGGTTTTGCCCTAGGTGATCGCGCTGCTATATGGGCACCCAACATCACCGAATGGGTGTTAGCGGCGCTGGCCATTCACTGTGCTGGTGGCGTTGTTGTGCCGATCAACTCACGCTTTAAAGGCATTGAAGCCACAGATATTTTGGCCGCCAGTGGCGCCAAATGGCTGTTTAGTATCGGCGAATTTCTCAATACAGATTACCCCAGCCAAATCGATCGCAGTCAACTCGATCAGCTTCAGGGCACAGTGGTTTTACAGGGTCAATCGAAAGCGCCTCACACTACCTGGCTAGACTGGCTAACCGAGGGGCAAGAGCGGCTAGCGGCCAACCCAGAACTGGTCAATAAGCGCATTGCACTGGTCACCGGCGACCACTGCTCGGATATTATTTTCACCTCCGGCACCACCGGCAAAGCCAAGGGCGTTATCACCACCCACCAACAAAACCTGCGCACCTTTACCATCTGGAGCGACCTGGTTGGCCTAGATCAAAGCGATCGCTACCTAATCGTTAACCCCTTTTTCCACAGCTTTGGTTACAAGGCGGGCATTCTGGCCTGTCTGATAAAAGGCTGCACCCTCCTGCCACAATTGGTTTTCGATGTGGGTCAGGTGTTGGAGCGCATTGCCGCCGACAAAGTGACCATGTTGCCCGGGCCACCGACGCTCTACCAGTCGCTGTTGGCTCACCCTAAACTGGATGAATATGACCTTAGCTCGCTGACCAAGGCGACCACTGGTGCCGCAGTCATACCCACAGAATTAATCGACAGCATTCGCAACCGCCTTGGCATTACCACAGTGCTAACCGCCTACGGCCTGTCTGAATCCTGTGGCCTCGCCACTATGTGCCGTCACGGCGACCCCAGCGCAACCATCGCCAGCACCTCAGGGCGTGCTATTCCCGGCATTGAAGTAGCCTGCCTGGACAGCGACGGTTGCCACTGTGGCGCAGATGAAATCGGTGAAATTGTGATTCGCGGATTCAATGTTATGCAAAGCTATCTGGACAACCCGGAGGCCACCGCTGAGAGCATAGACAGTGCTGGCTGGCTGCACACTGGAGATGTTGGCAGCCTCGACAGCGACGGCAACCTGAAAATTACTGATCGCCTCAAAGATATGTATATCAGCGGCGGATTTAACTGCTACCCCGCGGAAATTGAATCGAGCCTCAACCGCCACCCGGGCATTGTCATGAGTGCGGTGATCGGCATCCCCGAAACCTTAATGGGGGAAGTGGGGGCTGCGTTTATTCAGAGCGCAGATCCACAGCTAAATGCCGAGCTTATGCACCAATGGTGCCGCGCCAATATGGCCAACTACAAAGTGCCCAAACATTTTATATTTGTCGACCGGCTGCCCCTCAATGCCACCGGCAAGATTCACAAACCTACATTGCGCGAGATCTGGTCTCAGCGCCAGTCACCCAGTTTTTAAATAGGAGAACAGTATGGCGATCAAAAGTCTCGGCTATATAGGTATCAACAGCACCGATCTCGACCAGTGGCGCGAATATGGCTGTCAGGTGATGGGTTTAGAAGATGCCAGTGAGCGCAATGGCGCCAGCGACAGCAGTCTCTATTTGAAAATGGATGAGCACCCCTACCGCATCACGGTGCAACTTGCCGACAGCGATAGCTTTGGTTTTTGTGGCTGGGAGACCAATAATCAACAGGGCTTTGACGAGGCTGTCAGCAGCTTGAACAACGCGGGTATTGAAGTGCAGATGGGTTCCAGTGAGCTGGCCGCAGCGCGCAAAGTGCATCAGCTGGCAAGCTTTAGCGACCCATCCGGCAATAAGCACGAAATATACTGGGGAATGATTTCAGACTTTAAACGACTGGTTTCACCAGTGGGTGTGCGCAAATTTATCACCGGCCAAATAGGCATGGGCCACGCCGTATTGCCGGCACCCAACTTTGACGCCACCATTGAGTTGTTCACCACTGTTCTCGGCTTCGGCCTCTCCGACATGATGGAGTTGCGCTTCACTCCCGACCCTAACGAACCGATTAAACGACTGTGGTTTATGCACTGTAACTCGCGCCACCACAGTTTGGCATTTTTTGAAATACCCCATCCTGCAGGCTGTATCCACATCATGACGGAAGTTGACAGTGTCGACGAAGTGGGCCGCGGCAACGATCGTCGCATCGCCCATAACGTCGGTTTGTCCGGCACCCTCGGACGCCATGCCAACGATCATATGCTGTCCTTTTATATGAAATCCCCCGGTGGTTTTGATATCGAATATGGCGCTGAGGGCCGCACTATAGAGGACTGGGCTAGCTATGAGGTGTTTGAAAGCACAGTGCCGAGCTTTTGGGGTCATGATTTTTCAGTGGGTCAGCAATAGGCGCTCAGAGTCGTTAAGCCAAATGAGTTAGATCGCAATGTTGATTTAATGCATTCGGGGTATGCGCCAATAGATGGGTGTTTGGGACTATAGAGTCATGAAAACTGCAAACTCTTTTGAGACGATTATGAATAACGAACAAGCAAAACAATTGCGTCAGGCCTTCGGTCATTTTGCCACCGGCGTCACCGTAGTGACGACCATGGACAGTGACACCGAGAATGGGCAGGCAAAACCCCTGGCGATGACCGCCAATAGTTTTTCATCGGTCTCGCTAGATCCGCCGCTAATTCTCTGGAGCATCGATAAAAATGCCCAGAGTTTTGCCGCTTTCGAGCGCAACGAGCACTTTGCCGTACATATTTTACACGCTGGTCAGGAAGCCTTATCCACGGTTTGCGCAACCCGCAATGCCGACAAATTTGCCGATGTTGAGTGGCAGCCTGGTTTAGGTGAAGCCCCAATTTTCGATGAGTTTAGCGCACGTTTTCAGTGCCGTGTTGAACACCGCTATGAGGGTGGTGATCATCAGATCATTGTCGGCCGCGTGCTAGATTACAGCTGCCAAAATGAACTACAACAGGTCCAGCCGCTGGTCTTTTTTAAAGGAAAGTACTGCGCCGTCGCGTAAAAAATAGCTTAAAAAGCAACGTAGAAAAACGGCCCATAAACCAATAAGCAAGAATGCCATTTTTGATTAATTCTGAGGACACAATTATGACCACCATTACAGCAGACGTAAGTGCAATCATTGAAAGTCATGCCGCGGAAACCCGCAGCAATCGCGAAATTGCCAAACCGGTGATCGACGCGTTAAAAGACTGTGGTTTCTTCAAAATGATGCTGCCGAAAAAATGGGGTGGCAGCGAAAATACGCCTCAGGAATTTTTTGCCGCGCAAATGGCCATTGCCGAAGCCGATATGAGCGTCGCATGGGCTTGCGGGATTATCTCGGTGCACTCGTTTCAGCTGGCGATGATGGATGAACGCGCGCAGAGCGATGTCTATAAAGATGACGCCAACACCTTGATCAGCAGCTCTTACAATCCCGCCGGCGCCGTCGCCGAGCCCTGTGAAGGTGGCTTTATGCTCAGCGGCCGCTGGGGCTGGAGTTCAGGCTCAGGCCACTGCTCTTGGGCGCTACTCGGAGGCTATATGCCCAGTCATGGCTACCGCACATTCTTGGTGCCGAGAAAAGATTATGAGATCGAAGATACCTGGGATGTGATGGGTATGCAGGGCACTGGGTCAAACGATGTGGTGATAGAAACACCGGTCTTTGTCCCCGATTACCGCACCCATAAACAGCTCGACGGTTTCAACTGCGTCAACGACCAAGAAAACCCTATGTATGGACTGCCCTGGGCACAGACCTTTATTCGCGTGGTCAACACGCCGGCGATCGGGGCTCTGAAAAAAGCGCTGAAACTGTTTATCGAAACCCGCAATGGCAGCGCCACTACAGATATGACCAAGCTGGCTGGCGACGTGGAAATCCAAGAGCGCATTGCCAAGGTGAAATATATTATCGCCGAACTGGAATCGATTCTGTTCCGCAACTTTGACGAGATGCAGAGCAACAACTGGAAGCCAACCCTCGACCAGCGAATTTTGTACCGCTATCAGGCCAGTCTCGTAATTGAAAAGTGTATTGCCGGTGTCGATCTATTGTTTGATGCCGCCGGTGGTCGCTCGGTGTTTAACAATCACCCGCTGCAGCAGCTGTGGCACGATATTCATATTGCCCGCTGCCACGTGGCCAACAACCCGACACCTTTTGCACGCGGTTTGGGTAGAACCCAGCTGGGCGTCGAGAACATGGATATGTTTATATGATTATCGACGCCCAAAGCTTCTTGGCCACTGGCCAATTAGTTGACTTACCCTGCGGGCTGCGCACCCACTACATCGAAATCCCCGGCAGCGATGCCGCAGCCAAGACCGTTGTGTTTGTTCACGGCAGCGGCCCCGGCGCCAGCGGTTGGAGTAATTTTCAAGCCAACCTGCAACAGTTTGCCGACGCCGGCCATCGGGTCGTTATCTATGATCTGCCAGGCTATGGCGATACTGACAAGCCCACAGATGCTATTTATACCCTAGATTACTTTGTTGATCATCTACGCGATCTGCTGGATCATCTGGCCATTGAGCAAGCCATTTTGGTAGGCAACTCTCTCGGTGGTGCGATCTCTCTGGGCCTCTGCCTGGCCAGCCCGGAACGGGTAAAAAAACTTATATTGATGGCCACTGGTGGCGTCGAAGAGCGCGAAGTGTACTTTGCCATGTCCGGAATCCAGGCAATGATGGCCTATCCCATGGGCTCGCCAACATTTACCCGCGAGGTGCTTGGCACCCTGCTGGAGCGTCTGGTATTTGACAAACGCCATGTCACCGAGCAGCTGATCAGCCAGCGCTGGCATATTTTGCAACAGCAGAACGCGCAGGTTTTGGCGACCATGCAGATACCTAACCTGACCAGCCGTCTCAAGGAAATCAGCTGTCCAGTGCTCGCATTTTGGGGGCGCGAAGATGAGTTCTGCCCGGTGAGTGGCGCACTTGCACTACAGAGCGAGTGCCCGCAGGTCAAAGTCATTACCCTGAGCCAATGTGGTCACTGGGTTATGGTGGAACATCCCGAGATGTTCAATCGTGAATCACTTGAGTTTGTGGATAGCGACTAAGATGGCCCTCACTAAACTCCAGCACCAAGACATTGGCTCAGCGCTCTATGCAGCCCTGCGCACCGGCACTACCTTGCCCCCCTTAACCGACAGCTATGCCTCTATCGAGATCGAAGATGGCTACCATATTTCCCGCGCCATGTTGGCCTGCCGTATGGCCGACAACAATGAAACTGTGGTGGGTAAAAAAATTGGTGCTACCTCCGATGTGGTGCAAAAAATGCTCGGTGTGTTTCAGCCAGATTTTGGTTTTTTAACCAATACTATGGCCTATGGAAATGGTGCCGATATTCCCGTAGCAGGTAATTTGATTCAACCCCGCGCCGAGGGTGAAATTGCCTTTATTCTCAAGCAGGATTTGCGCGGCACTAATATCACCGAAGAGGACGTGTTGCGCGCCACTGACTACATCACACCCTGCTTTGAAGTGGTTGACTCGCGGATCCACGACTGGAATATCAAGATTCAGGACACGGTTGCCGACAACGCCAGTTGCGGCGTCTATGTGTTGGGCAATGAGCGTATCGACCCCAATGGACTAAATCTCGCTGCACTGGAAATTGAAGTATTTAAAAACGGTCAGCCACTGAGTCGTGGTTTCGGCTCTGCCGTTCAGGGTAACCCACTGACCGCAGTGGTCTGGCTGGCCAACACCCTGGGCGCCTTTGATATCCCACTGCTGGCCGGGGAAGTTATTTTATCCGGCTCAGTTGTTCCCCTAGAACCAGTTGTTGCCGGTGACAGAATGTCACTCAACCTGACCGGAGAAGGTCTCACTACCTCAACTGTCAGCTGCCAATTTTTTTAACGAGAGAATGCCATGAGCAAAAAATTTAGAGCGGCCATTATAGGGCCGGGCAATATAGGTACGGATCTGTTAATGAAGTGTTTGCGCAGCGATATTATCGAGCCTGTGTGGATGGTTGGTATTGACGAATCACCCGGAATACAACGCGCCCGCGACTGGGGTCTGCAAGTGACCACCGGCGGTGTTGACGGCCTGATCGAAGCTCTCAGTCACCAGAATGAGGGGGAAGATAAGGTACATTTTGCCTTCGACGCCACCTCGGCTTACGTGCACGCGGAAAACTCACGCAAATTAAACGCCTTGGGCATTGTTATGATCGACCTGACGCCAGCGGCGATTGGTCCCTACTGCATCCCTCCGGTGAACCTAGACAGTCTCATGGCCAATGGCCCCATCGACAATGTCAATATGGTCACCTGTGGTGGCCAGGCAACCATTCCCCTGGTCCACGCAGTGAGCCGTGTGCAGACCGTTGACTACGCTGAAATTGTTGCCACCGTGGCCTCGCCCTCGGTGGGCATGGGTACCAGAGACAACATCGATGAATTTACTCGCACCACCTCCTCGGCGATTGTCGAAATTGGCGGCGCCAAAGAAGGTAAGGCGATTATTATTATCAACCCCGCCGAACCACCGATTATTATGCGCGACACCATTCACTGCCTAACCAACGCCACCCCCGATCAAGCGAAAATCACCGCCTCGATCCACAGTATGATTGCCGATGTGCAGACCTATGTGCCCGGTTACCGCATGGCTAATCCGCCGGTATTTGATGGCAATCGTGTCACTGTGTCGGTAGAAGTTGAGGGCAAAGGAGACTTTCTGCCCAACTATGCAGGCAACCTCGACATTATGACTGCCGCTGGCCTGCGCACCGCAGAAATGATGGCTACACGCTGGTATAACGCCTCTAAGGAGACTCTGTAATGACAGGTTCAGTTGATAAAATCACCCTCCACGATATGAGCTTGCGCGACGGCATGCACCCCAAGCGCCATCAGATTTCCATCGAACAGATGGTTACCATTGCCGGAGGCTTGGATGACGCCGGCGTACCGCTAATTGAAGTCACCCATGGCGATGGTTTGGGCGGCGCATCGGTGAACTACGGTTTTCCTGCACACAGTGACGAAGAGTATCTCAAGGCTGTTGTGGGCACCGTCAAACAGGCAAAAATTTCGGCGCTACTGATTCCAGGAATCGGTACTGTAGATCACCTAAAAATGGCCGCAGACTGTGGTGTCAGCACCATTCGTGTCGCCACTCACTGCACCGAGGCCAATGTCTCACGCCAGCATATTGCCGAATCAAGCAAGATGGGCTTGGACACTGTGGGCTTCTTGATGATGGCCCATATGATCGAGCCACAGCAACTGCTCGAACAGGCACTGCTGATGGAATCCTACGGCGCTAACTGCATCTACTGCACCGACTCCGCGGGCTATATGCTGCCACCGGATGTTACTGCGAGCATTGGATTATTGCGTGCAAAGCTGTCGCCCAACACTGAAATTGGCTTTCACGGCCACCACAATATGGCCATGGGTGTGGGTAATTCTCTCGCCGCTATTGAGGCCGGAGCCAATCGTATTGATGGCTCAGCGGCAGGGCTCGGAGCTGGTGCCGGCAATACACCACTGGAAGTCATGGCGGCTGTATTAGACCGAATGAACATTCCCACAGGAGTGGATATTTTCAAACTCATGGATGTTGCCGAAGAGCTGGTTGTTCCGATGATGGATGACCCAATCCGCTTGAGTCGCGATGCACTGGTGCTTGGCTATGCCGGTTGTTACTCGTCATTCTTGCTGTTTGCGGAACGCGCCTCGGTCAAACATGGGGTGCCTGCCCACAAGATTTTATTGGAGATGGCCAATCGTAAAACCGTCGGTGGACAGGAAGATTTGATTGATGATGTTGCTCTTGAGCTGGCTCGCCAGGGATAGGTTTTCTGTGCTTAGGCGTTTAACAAGATTGATTGAATTGCTGTTTAGGTGTTTACTCTGTTAACACATAAGAACAAAGATCGACTATGAAACCGCCAACCCTCGAAGAATTTTCTCTACTGCTGGGCAGTCTCTATGATGGCCATATTGAAGAAGACCCCTACAGCGCATTTCTAACCAGTTTGCGGGCAATTATCGACGCCAACTTTGCCTCTATCACCATGCGTGAGCCAGCCAGTGATGACGGTGGACTGCTGTTTGTCTCCTGTGAAAAGCTCCAGAAAACCTTTATTAACGATCACGAAAACCCCTATACAGATCGCTATTACACGTCCAACTTGATGACTAACCTGCCCTGGGGGCAGGTGGTTTCTCTGAATGAGTGTCACCCCTACTCAAAATTAGAAGATACCGACCTCTACAATTTCTGCATGAAACCCCTGGATATCCATCATATGGTCGGCGTTGATCTGCGCAGCGCCAACGGTCAACGTTTTAGCGTGCGCTTTTGTCGCCCCAAAACAGCGGTGAATTTCGAACCCAGTGTGCGGGAATTTCTCGCCATGCTGTCGATCCATATTCAGCGTGCCATTGCCAATGGTATGCAGCTAATTGAGCTCGACAACGAGCGTAAGCTCTACAGTAAAACACTATCGCGACAGGCGATTGGCGTGATTACCCTAGATGAAAAAGGCAATGTTATTACGCGCAATGCCATAGCTGATGAAATCCTGCGGGAAAAAGACGGCATCCATATTATTAACCAACATATCCATTTGGAGAGCCCCGCCAGCAGAACCAAGCTCAGTGGCTATATCACTGAAGTGATCGAGGCCCAGCGCAATCATCAGCCCCTGCCCGTCAACGCCCTCTCCGTGGATCGACCGTCCGGCAAGCCAGATCTAGAAGTCTTAATTAAACCGATGATGATTGATAAAACCGTCGAGCCCAGCAATACGCCGCATATGATGGTCTTTATCAATGCCCCAGACAAAACCTCGGATATTGATATTCGTATTTTGATATCCCTGTATAAGCTCACCCGAGCAGAGGCACTGCTGGCAAAGTATTTAGCCGATGGTGCTAATCTCGATCAGAGTGCCGCGCAATTAGGTATTGCACGCAACACGGCCCGGGCGCAACTGCGTTCGATTTTTGCCAAAACAGGGGTCAGTCAGCAGTCGATGCTGGTGAGTTTGATTTTGAAAAGTTTGGTGACTTTTTCCTAGCCTGGCATGAAGCCAGGCAGACAGGATTTAAAACAGGCACGCCTACACAGCGCGCATGTTTTCTCGGCTCCAAAATGCGCGCATCGAGACAACCTGTTCTGCCTCAATCACAAACACATCGATAATATCCATGGCAAAGGATTGACCTTTGATCTTCATATGCAGATTGAAGGCAAAGGCCACTTCATTGCCGGCAACGCGGATCGGCCCACTGAGTTCAGCGGCGTCGATGCCACTTAGACCATTGCTATAAAATCCGACAATGGCCTCACGGCCAACTAAAGGCGTTGAACCCACGGGGTCTTCTAACCGTGCCTCAGGGTGATACAGGGCACCAATACCCTCTGCATCATCGAGAACCAGCAGTCGTAAGTAGTCGTCCACTAGGCGCTGCGCCAGCGGGCGATCTAGCCCAGTCTTTTGCTTCGGAATCTGCGGTGTATCCAGTTCAGTGCTCATAAGGGTTTCCTTTAAAACGGGAGGCCGTCATCGATAGCATGGTTGGCCTCCTCTGGAGTGGCAACACCTTTGACCAGATGACTGCCATTGACCTCAGCTTGGATCGCGGCGACATTCTCCCGCGCAGCATAGAACTGAGAATACCATTTGCGACCGATACGGAAAGGCCCGTCAGTCTTTAGCTGCATAATGGTCAAGGCGGGTTTTTTGTTACGCCAAATTTGAAAGTCAGTGGCAAAGGCGCCCAGCGCACCGGCTTGGCTCTGCCGCGCCATCTCCCGATCCTCTTCAGTAATCTCGGTGGACGAGGCCTTAACTAAACAACCGTGCCAGCACTTGCTAACACCGTCATCCACTGGTGTGTTGGCAATAAATTCATACTGTAAGGCATCGCCAAAGACCTGTTTGGAAAGCAGGATGCCAGGGCCGGTGTACCAGGTGCTGGTAAACAGCATGACACCGCCATAGAGCTGCATGGGACCGCCCTGACGCTGAATATAGAGATGGTCCTTGGCCTCATTTTCAAAATATTCTGCAGGGGCGCCGTGGGTGGGCCCCAAATGGCGAATGTCGCTCATATTGTCGAGAATTTCCTGGGGATGAACATCCAACTCACCCAGGTGATCGAGCTGCCAGTGAATCCACTGGGGATCATTCCACTCAGGCAGGCTTGGCACAGCGTAATCCGGCTCAGCACCGTCCTCATCGAACCAGGCCATAATGCAGCCCATATTGTCCACTACCGGATAGGAACGAATTGACGCGGACTTTGGGCATGGACCTTCAAAATAGGGAATATCATCCACATCGCCGGCAGAGTTGTAGCGCCAGCCGTGATAGGGGCAGCGAATGGAGTCACCTTCAATCTGATGGCCATTGACCACGATCATCGCCGAGTCACTGGCGGTTAGATGAGTGCCCATATGCTTGCAGTAGGCATCCAGCATTACCGGGCGACCACTCTCGCCGCGATACAGAGCAAGGTCGCGACCCCAAAAACGCACTGCCATGGCACCCTTATCTAATTCAGAGCTCTCGGCCACAACAAACCACCCTCGAGGGAAAGTGTGGGGGCCCAACTTGTATTCAACTGACGATGCCATGCGCTGTTACTCCGACATTAATTTCAACCTAGTATATTAGGCAGCTTAATTGGGTAATCGTCCATATGGACGAGAGCTTGATAATATTTTTTAGTTGTTAAAAGCCCAACCTTTAACCCAAGATTGCGGCTAGGTGTTAACTTACTCTATCTGGGTGATGCACTGTAAATTGCCAAGGGCATAATAAAGCCCAAACCCTGTTTAGGAACAGCAAACAATGATCAGTCATAAAATTTGGGAATGCCTTATCTGCGGCTTTGTCTACGATGAATCACTGGGCATGCCCGAAGACAATATTGCTCCTGGCACCCCCTGGGAGGATATTCCCGACGACTGGCTGTGTCCCGACTGCGGGGTTGGCAAGCAGGATTTTGAGATGAGCGAAGTCAAAACCGCGCCCTCCTCAACGACAACCGCAGCTGCAGCTTCGGCTGCCGACACTGCGGTCGCCACCGAAAGTGCAGAAGAGACTAGCATAGCTGTCCAGCAAGCTGCGTTAGCCGCTGCGGTAATGAACGATTACAGCGTCTGGGAGTGCATGGTCTGTGGCTGGCAGTACGATGAATCACTGGGTCTGCCCGAGGACAATATTGCTCCAGGAACTCGCTGGGAGGATATTCCCGAGGACTGGCTCTGTCCCGACTGCGGAGTGGGCAAGCAAGACTTCGAGATGATTGAGGTGAAAAAAGTCAGTGTTGCCAGCACGGTGGCGCAAACCGCTGCCACTGAGGTGACCCACAGCGAAGAACAGCCCCTGGTGATTATTGGCGCTGGACTCGCCGCCTACAACCTAGTGAAAGCCTTTAGGCAGCACAATCCCTCGCGGCCCATTACGCTGGTCTGCGCCGACGACGGCAGCTTCTACTCGAAACCACAGATTTCCACCGGCTTTAGCAAAAACCGTTCCGCCGAAGCCATGGTCTCGGCCGACGCTGCAACCATGGCCCGGGATTACAATTTACAGCTCTTCAGCCATAGTCGGGTTGAAGCTATAGACCGCGAAGCTAAGCTGGTGCAATTGGCCGATCGAACACTCCCCTACGGTGAGTTGGTGTTGGCTCTGGGCGCCCAGTGTATACAGGCACCTCTGGAAGGTAGCGGCCTCGACTCGGTCTATACAGTCAACGATCTCAGTGACTACGGGAAATTTCGTGCCGCCGTAGCCGGCAAACAGCGGGTGCTGGTGATAGGCGCGGGATTAATTGGCGCCGAATACAGTAATGATTTACTCCAGGCTGGCTTGCAGATTGAAGCTGTGGACCCAATGCCCGGAGTACTTGGAACCCTACTGCCTAAAGAGGCCGCCAAAGGCGTACAAACTGCCCTAGAAAATGCCGGTGCACGCTTCCACTTCGGCACCACCGTGCAACGAATAGAACGTGAAGGAAGCGGTGTAATTGCCCATTTAAACAACGGCGAGACAGTGCAGGCGGATATTGTGTTGTCGGCGATTGGCGTGCGCGCCAACACCGCACTTGCTGCCGCCGCAGGACTCGAGGTCAACCGAGGCATCTGCACCGACAGCTACTGCCGCACCAGTGATCTGGATATCTATGCCCTGGGTGATTGCGCCGAGGTTGACGGCCAATTGCTCTACTATGTGGCACCGTTGATGAACTGTGCCCGTCAATTGGCAAAAACCCTAACCGGCGAACCCTCAGCAGTGCACTACAGCATTATGCCGGTGGCGATTAAGACAACGCTGTATCCGGTTATGGTTGTGCCTGCGCCTCGTGACTGTCCAGGTGAATGGCATGTAGATGTCAATTCAGAAGCGGGTTATGCGGGGTACTTTGTGGCTGCGGGCAGCGAAGAAAATAGTTCAGAAAAGGGTTCTGTGAAAGGCTTTGCCCTTACCGGCGATCAAATTAACTTGCGCGAATCTATGATTGCCAAGATGGGGTAAGTTCTAACCGATCGCGCTGTGGGATTGACCGCAGCGCGATTGAGGAACAGAGGTTAATTGAAGTTAGTTAAACTCCGCATCGCGTTTTTCAACAAAGGCATCTCGGGCTTCCTGAGAGTCCTTATCTTTGTAGGCTTGTAGCGTAAAGCCCTGCTCCCAGCGGTATTTATCCTCAAGATTGCCATCCTCAATACCGGTCAGGGCCTCTTTCGCCAACTTGATCATGGCCGGAGATTTTTCGGCGATACTCGCGGCGATGGCCATGGCTCTGTCGCGTAGATCAGCCAGCGGCACCAAAGACTCCACCGCACCCAGACGGTAAGCCTCCTGAGCATCAATAAACTCGCCAGTAAAATACATATAACGCACTTTTTGCACCGGGAACATGCGCTGTAAATGGGCACCACCACCCAGTGCACCGCGATCGACTTCTGGTACGCCAAAACGAGCGCATTCCGACGCTACAATAATATCCGCCGCTCCGGCGATGCCAATACCACCGCCGAGAACAAAACCATGTAGCGCAACAATCACCGGTTTGGGGTTGCGATGAATTGCCGCAAAGGTGTCGTAGTTGCCTTTGTTAACGCTGAGAATTTTATTGCTGTCCGCAGCTAGCTCTTTAATATCCACACCAGCGCAAAAGCCGCGACCCTCTGCACGCACCACGATAACGTGGACTTCGTCATCCCGGCCCAGCGTTTCAAGGGATGAGGCAATGGCGGCCCATTCCGTGCTATCAAAAGCATTGACTGGCGGTTTAGAAAAAATAAGTTCTGCAATATTAGCGTTAACAACAACCGAGAAAGCCATGGGTTTAATCCTGTGTTGGGTTGAGAGTGGTGGGAGCAGCAGAGGCCAGGGTCGATAGCCCAGCAAGTGCCGCTAGCTCAGCAATAGCCTGGTCGGCTTCAGCAACAATCGATGCAATCAGCGCCTCGACAGTCGGCTGGTCGGAAATAATGCCGGCCACCTGACCACTGGGCAAAATGCCGCGGTCCGGATGCCCGTTGACCATCGCCTCTTGAATCATCATTGGCGCATTGGCTGCCATTAACGTCTGCGCCCAGCTCAGGTCACCGGTGCGGCTGATCGCCCAGGCTGACTTGAGGCTGGATAGCAATGACGCGTTGGCACCCGAGGAAAAGGCCAGGCCATTTTTTACCGCCAACAGCCACATACCCAAAGTCGAGGTGTGATTGAGTTTATCTAGACAGGGGTTATCGATCATGCGCTGGGGTAGACCGTCGAGTTTGGTACTGATTTGGATTTGCTCGGGCGCGGCATGCATATAGTTGGCTTTGGTCAATGCTGGCACTGGCGACTCTTCTGTCATCAAAAACCGCGTTCCCATGGCAATGCCATCTGCACCCATCGCCAGAGCCGCCACCAATCCGCGACCATCGCGATAGCCACCCGCAGCTATCACCGGAACCTGCACCTTGGCCAGCACATCTGGCAGTAGTATTGTCGAGGCCACAGCGCCTGTATGTCCGCCACCCTCACTGCCCTGGACGACAACCGCATCGGCACCCAAAGTCACCGCTTTAACCGCATGTTTTGTGGCTCCCACTGTGGGAATGCAAACAATACCAGCGGCCTTCAGCTTTTCGATCAGAGCCGGGACCGGCGAGCGACTATAACTCACCGCGCGCACCCCGTATTTCACACAGAGATCAACAATGTCTGGGGCCTGTGCCATATACATATGAAAGTTCACACCAAAGGGACCATCGGTGAGGGCTTTAATTTCAAGAATACCCTCCTCGACTTCTTTAGCCGTCATCACGGCACCGGCCAAAAATCCGAAGCCACCTGCACTAGTTGTCGCAGCGACCAATTTGGCATCAGCCACCCAGCCCATAGCCGTTTGGATAATCGGATAACGGCAGCCGAGCATATGAGTTAAACGTGTTTGCATAGGTCGTTTCCTGTAGTCTCAAGAAACCTATTATTGCGCGATTCATTTACCGCGTCTGTATTTGCCTACCTATTGGCATAGTGCATCTGGACGATACAGCAGCGCAAAAAACATTTGTCCTGAAATGTTTTTTTCTGGATACTTTTAGAAAGTCAGCCGGCCTCTGCAGTGTTTGTATTGCAGCGCCGCCAAATAATAAAAAGCTCTTAAGAGATCACAACTATGCCAGCGTCGAGTGCCCCCTACCACAGTGCCGTAAGTCAACTGACCTCGACCGGCGCACCCTTTGAGATCGTCGACTCTGTGCGCAACGGCACCGCTATGAAAGCCTATAAAAATGCCGCGCAAAACCTCTTAGCTGTAGTCAACGAAGGACGTCAGTTTGGCAATGCGCCCTTTGTTACCTACGAGGATAAAACCCACAGCTTTGCGGATTTTTTTGACCAGGTAGACAGGCTGCGCAGCACATTGATCAATCACCAACATATCCAAAAAGGTGACAAAATTGCCATCGCCATGCGTAACTGCCCGGAGTGGATGGTTGCCTTTGTCGCCATTCTCGGTTGCGGTGCCGTCGCCGTCCCCCTCAACAGCTGGGGTCGCGAAGAAGAGCTCAGCCAGGGTCTAGATGACAGTGAGGCCAAACTGGTGATCTGTGACTGGCCGCGCTATCAATTTATCGAATCCAAGTTACCCAATGTAAGCGCTATTGTTGTGGAGCCCAAGGGCGAATGCGCCCCAGGAGCGAGCCTCTGGCAACTGGATGAAAGCGCTAATAACAGCGCACCGGAGGTAGCATCCAACCCCGAAGATCCAGCGATCATGCTGTTTACGTCCGGCACATCGGGACGCCCCAAAGGGGTTCTTTTTGACCACTTTAGCGCCTGCCAAGCGCTGTTTAATATTGAGTTTATTGGTGCTGCCACCTATATGACCAACCTTGACGCCATGACCCAGCACCTGGCGTCGGGCGTTGCGGCAAAAACCTTGCTCAGTGTGCCGTTGTTTCATATCAGCGGTCTCTACTCGCAGTTTTTGGTCAATCTGAAATACGGCCGCGCCATTCACCTTATGTACAAATGGGATGTCAACGAAGCCTATCGCCTGATCAAAGATCAAGGCATCACTGTGCTGATGGGTGCACCGACCATGTTGCTGGATTTACTTCAGCACCCGGATATAGACCAACTCGACCTGAGTCGTATTAGCAATGTCAGTGCCGGGGGCGCAGCCACACCTACGGCACTTGCCGGGCTATACAAAAGCAAACTCCCCAACACAATGCCTGGTGCAGGCTGGGGTCTGACAGAGACCGGCGGCACCGGCGCGGCTTTCACGGGCTCATTAATGAGTCAATTTCCCGGCACATCGGGTTTTCTCAGCCCGATTATCGAAAGCAGCTTTCGCGACGAAGAGGGTCAACAGGTCAACGCCGGTGAGCCTGGCGAAATCTGGATTAAGTCACCCACCTGTATTCAGTCCTATTTCTGTGGTGACGACTCTCAGGATGACTTTGCCGAGGGTTGGTTTAAAACCGGTGATGTGGGCTATCTCAATAACGAGGGCATTCTGGTTATCTGCGATCGAGTAAAAGACATGATTATTCGCGGTGGCGAAAATATTTATCCCGCCGAGATTGAAAACTGCCTGCTGTCTCTCGACGGCTGCCAAGAGGCCGCTGTTTTTGGCTTACCCAGCGACCGCTTTGGTGAAGAAGTAGCCGCAACCGTTGTCGGCAGTGCTGGCATATCCCTGACTGCTGCTGATATACAGACCCATTGCAGCAAACATCTGGCCGCCTTTAAGGTGCCACAGCATATTCATGTCAGCACTCAATCACTGCCGCGTAATGCCACCAAAAAAACCCTTAAACAGCAGATAAAACAGCAGTTTATCGATCGCCAAGCCGCCAATGCAGATAGCTGAAGCAATGTCTATCCCGATGGATAGACGCGGCAATTCCCTGCAGGCACAAAAGGCCAGAGCGACCCGAGATAAAATTATCCATGCGGTTGTCAGCATTATTAGAGAGTCGGGGCTCAGGGCCGCGTCTGCCAGTGCCATTACCGCCCGAGCAGGGATTACCTGGGGTGCTGTGCAGCATCATTTCGGCAGTAAAAACGACATACTCCAGGCTATTTTAGAACGTGCCTACAGGGTCTATCTCGAGCGGATTAATAGTCCGGCTCTGCATCAAGGTGATCTGGCGACACGCATTGACTGTTATATAGACACTATTTGGGCCCACTACAGAAGTGACCTGTATTTTTCTTTTCAAGAGATATTAATGGCTCACAGAGACACCGATATGGTCCTCGACTTACACAGTTTTAGGCCCGCAGAAGCCAGCGCGCTAAGTCTTGAATGGCTGCAGGACTTTTTCCATAAAAATGAACAGAGCCAGCAAACCATTAGCCAGGCCATCCGCTTTGCTCACCGATTTTTAGCCGGCTTTGCCGTCGACTGCACACTGGAACCGAAAATGCCCTTTGAACAGGAGCATTTGGCCAGTCTCAAAGGCTTGCTCAGGGCGCAACTGGTCGACCAAAGCAACCGAATTGAAATACCTAACTAGGAGTTACTATGTCCCCTATTGATGAGTTCCGACAGCAGGCCCGTGCTTGGTTGGAGGAAAACTGCCCAGCATCACAGCGCCGTCCGGTGGTTAAAGACGAACAGATATGGGCTGGCCGCGACCGCGTGTTTGCCACCCCAGACGCAAAGCTGTGGTTTGAACGCATGCGCGACAAAGGCTGGACCGCACCCACATGGCCAACAGAATATGGCGGTGGCGGCTTAAGTAGTGAGGAGGAAAAAGTCTTAGAGAAAGAAATGGCGCGCTTGAATTGCCGCCCTGCGCTCTATGATCTCGGGCTTTGGATGCTTGGCCCCGCGCTCTTGGTACACGGCAACGAGGCGCAAAAACAAGAGCACCTTAGCAAAATTGTCCGCGGTGATATCCGCTGGGCGCAGGGCTATTCAGAACCTGCCGCAGGCTCAGACCTAGCCAGTTTAAAAACTCGGGCCGTGGATATGGGCGACCATTTTCTGGTCAATGGCACAAAAATTTGGACCACTCAGGCGGACAAAGCGGACTGGATTTTCGCCCTGGTGCGCACTGACGCCAGCGGCACTAAGCACCAAGGCATTAGCTTCATATTGATCGATATGCGCTCTGCCGGTGTGTCAACGACACCTATAGAACTGATCAGCGGTGAATCTGAGTTTTGCCAAACCTTTTTTGACGATGTAAAAGTCCCCAGAGAAAATATTGTCGGGGGTCTCGATAACGGTTGGACAGTGGCCAAAGAATTGCTCAAGCACGAGCGCAAATTGATGGCCACCATGGAGTCAATTGTTCAGCGCGAAGATGAAAGTCTGGTGGAGCTAGCTGCGGAATATATTGGCATGGATGAATCTGGCAAGCTCAATGACAGCAATATTCGCTCCCGTATCACCGATCAACTGATGACTGCCGAAGCGCTGGAGTATCTCAACGAACGCCTGTTTTTTCAGTACCGCAGTAAGCAGGTCGACTCCGGCTTACCTCTGACCATAAAGTATTTAGGCACCAATGCGATACAGCAAAAAGACGAGCTGCTACTGGAGATTCTCGGCAATCATGGCCTTAGCTGGCAGGAGCAGAGCCATACTCCCCGAGAACACAATATTGTGCAAAATTGGGCCTACAACAAAGCTCATACCATCGCCGGTGGCACCTCCGAAATTCAATTAAATATTATTGCCAAGCGCGCGCTCGGCTTACCCGCCTGAGCGAAGAAGGAGCACAACCATGGTTTTAAATGAAGAACAGCGCTTACTGCATAGCACCATTCGCGATTTTTTAAATCAGCGCGCCCCCGTCGCCGCCCTGCGTGAATTGCGCGACAACCGCAACCCTCAGGGCTTTGACAGCGATCTCTGGAATGAGCTGATTGAGCTCGGCGTATCCTCCATTGTGCTCAACGAAGATAACGGTGGTTTGGGCTTCGGCTGGATGGGATTAGGCGCAGTTATGGAAGAAATAGGTCGGCATCTGACGGCTACGCCAATGCTCTCGAGTATTGTTATTGGCGCGGCACTGATTGAAGCGGCCGACGATCACCACAGCACCGATTTACTGCCCGATGTAGTCGCCGGAACCCGCAACCTCGCCTTTGCCTGCGACGAGGGTCTGCGCTACAACCCCGGAGCAACTGCAGCAGCATTGGAAAATGGCCTATTACAGGGTGAAAAAACCTTTGTTATCAACGGTCCTGGTGCCACAGATTTTCTGGTGCTTGCCCGCACTGCAGCAGATTCCAAAGGCACCGATGGACTCTCATTAATTCTCGTTCCACGGGATGCTGCCGGCGTCACTGTTAACAGGATTCACAGTGTCGACGGCCACAGCTTTGCTCAGATTAAGTTTGATCAGGTAGCCGTAGATAACCAACAAATTATCGGCGTGCCAGACCGGGCCTGGGACACTGTCGCGCCGATTCTCGATCGCGCCACACTGGCTCTTGCCGCAGAAATGCTTGGCGGTGCCAGAGAGCTATTGGAAAGAACCCTTGCCTACCTAAACGATCGCGAGCAATTTGATGTCAAGATTGGCAGCTTTCAAGCACTGCAGCATCGCTGTGCACAACTATTTTGCCAATTAGAGCTGGCTCAGAGTGTTGTCTATAAAGGGTTGTCGGCCATAGATCAGGGCCAGCAGGATGTTGCCAAACTCGCTAGTCACGCAAAGGTGCTAGCCATCGACTGCTACCAAAAAATGAGTAATGAAGCGGTGCAAATGCACGGCGGTATGGGCATTACCGATGAAGTAGATATAGGTCTGTTTCTCAAGCGGTCGCGGGTGTGCAATCAAATGCTCGGTGACAGCAGTTTTCACCGCGAGCGTTTCGCCAAGCTTTGTGGCTACTAACAACCTGTCACTAACCATTTAGACGAAGGTAAACCCATGACTCAAGCAGTTCTAAAAGACTATGTTGCCATTATTACCGGCGCCGGACAGGGGATAGGCCAGGGCATCGCCCTAGCTCTGGCTAAAAAAGGTGTGCGCGTGGTTGCCGTTGGTCGTACTCTGGAAAAATGTCAGACAACCTGCGACGCCATTGCCGCCGAAACCGGGATGGAGTCCCTGGCGCTGCAGTGCGATGTGAGCCTGCTCAATAGCCTCGAGTCGGTTGTTGAACAAACCATCGCGCGCTTTGGGCGCATCGATATTTTAGTCAACAATGCGGTGGCCACTTCTATTGGGCCGCTGCTCAAGCAAGATCTAGAAAAAGTACAAATGGCCTTTCAAACCGGCCCCATGGCAACCTTAAAACTAATGCAACTCTGTCACCCCCACCTCAAAGTTCGCGGCGGCAGTATTATCAATATGGCTAGCAGTGCAGCCAAACGCTGGGATATGAGCAACTACGGTGTCTATGCTGCGGAAAAGGATGCGATTCGGGCACTCACTCGGGCGGCAGCCTCGGAATGGGGGCCAGACAATATACGGGCCAACAATATTCTGCCCCATGCAAAATCTCCGGCCCTGGAAAAATGGATCAAGTATCAACCGGCGGAGGCCGAGCAGTTTGTAAAAAGCATTCCCCTGGGCCGCATTGGCGACTGTGAAAAAGACATTGGTGATTTTGTCGCCCTACTCTGCTGCCCAGAGAGCTCTTATATCAGTGGCCAAAGCATCGCCCTTGATGGCGGCCAGGCGTATATGAATTAATACGCTGGCTGTGTCTTTGACAGCGCGTTACAGCCAGTGATCACTCAAGACATCTGAGACTAACTTCACCAACTGTGTCTGGCTGTTGAGGTCGGTCTTAGAAAATACCGAACTTAATTGTGTACGCGCCGTATTGCGAGACACGCCAAGAGCTTCAGCTGCAGCGGTCAAGCTTAAACCCTCAAGTAATTTTAGCGTTAGTCTCGCCTCAGCTAGGGTCACCCCAAATATATCGATTAATAAACTGGGGGTCGGCAATTGACGGCGATTGGAGTCGCGCAACAGCAGTAACAGTTCCGGGTTATTTTCGGCGCCCATAAAATCACCACTGTCTACTGGGCAAATCAAGACCCCCCAAGTTGAGCCAGCTTGCGGACGATTAATGGTGAAGTTATCAGGTCAGCTGTTGCGGCGATTGCCCTGGGCAATATTCTGACGAATTGTGCTCGCACATAGTCGTCAGGGTGAGCTGGTCATCCGCCTTATCCACGCAGCATAGTTTTTTGCCAACTGATCGATAGACCATCTTTATTACTCAGCACCATGCTCGGCTAAATAATTCTTCGCCATCACCTCATAGTTTGCCCCGAGAATAAAAGAAGCAATCCCCATTGACGACAGCAGTTGTTGATAGATCTCTTGGCTAATGCCGCCGATCTCCATTCGAGAGTAGATGGTCAACGACTTTTTCATCAACGGAATAATAGTGGCCAATCGTCGCTCTGTCGTCATCGGAAAATTTGGGCTCATCGCCGATGCGAACAACCCGCAACCTGAGCCTGCTGTGGTTGTCATTGTCTGTTGTCGCAAATATCAAAGCCCATGATATCGGTGACATCATAGACTTTTAGAAAATACTTATAATGGTCCAAATCTTCCAGTTCACGCTGAGTGACTCGATCGTTTAAGCAAAATACTCGGTCTTCTGGCAACTCAGCAAAAGGCGAATCTTTGTAACTATTGGTTTGAAAATCCAGCAGCGCGTCTTGGTTGTCAAACAGCGTTATTGTTGATCCGGGACCCTCTTCTGTGGGGCGGCGAATTACCAGCGATGCGCTTTTGGTTGCGACATACGGCTCAAGTAATTTCAGCAGGCTATGCCATGGAGGTGTTTCCAAAACCCCTTCATAGATAGCCTCACTGAGAGGATGCGACTGAACCAGTTTATCTGTAGACACAAAAAACCTCGGGTTATAGATTGTCGGCGCAATCAAAAAAAGAAGATGGCGGAAGGGGTAGGAGTCGAACCCACCAAACACTTTATCAGCGTCTCATTGGTTTTGAAAACCAGGCGCCCCACCGGGGACGTCGCCCTTCCATTGTCAGAAAAACATACTTAGCAACCGCGACAGTCTTTCAAGAAAACAGTCCTTCAAAAAAACAGCTCTCTTCCGTCACCCTGCCTGCGGGTAAACTGAATTGAATCAAGGTATTCTAGAAGCTCTATTGTCAGGCCCCTGCCAAGCCCCAACTGAGCCTTTGCATCAATAACCGTAAAACATTTTCCGTCGGTCGCCAGTTCAATTATGGCTGTTTTAATGGCGTCTCTTGTTTTACACAGCATATACCGTTTTTGACTCAACTGAATAAGATCGCCACTTTTTAATGCCGGTATTATCAATGTTGATAACTGCTTGCTAGTTAAGCCCATCTCTTTTTCGATCTCTGATAGCAGCGGAACCTGAAATCCCCCTTTACGCAATATATTACTGAATAAAAACCAACGCTGTTGAACCTGGGAAGACAGGGTTGGCCGGTGGCCAGCCAAACTTAAAAGCCCATTGTTCAAAGACACTCGAGCGTCTTTTAATAAGTCAGCAAGCGCAAGTTTAAAAAGTAGAGCGCCATCAGTCTTGAATTGAGTAGCTACATCAATCACTAGTGCCCCAGCTTCCATAGGGCGATCATGATGCAAGGCTTCCAAATGCTGACAAATCTCTCGCATTGTTTGCCCAAAAATTTTCTTTGCAACTAGATACTTGCGCCCATCGAGCTCAATCATTTCTGAGCACTGTTGCAGCTGCGGGTCTAGCAGACAAGTTTCACTCTGCTTTGCTGTCATATTCCAGTTGCCCATAAACCCAGAAAAATTTATAGGTTGCTGTGTCTCTAAAACACTATTGACCAGTACCGCTAATGGGTCATCCTGCTCCATCGCAGTCAGGTCTTCCAGGCGCCTCAATTGACTTCGGTGCCATGGTGGCGCTTGCGCTAACAACACTGTGCCGCCGCCCAGGTTAATGCTCTCGCTGTCATCGCGAATTAAAAACCGATCACCGTGGCAAACCAGCAGCGCCTGCTCTGCAAGACTATTTGCACCAGTAACGTTATCGGCGGCGACCAGTTTTCGCCCGCCACTGTATCCCCCGTCTCGATTCTGTTTTGGGAATAACTATTTTGCCCGCTACCCGCCGTGCGCCGAGATAGATTTTAACCGGCCATCATATGCTTGATGGGGAAGCGAATATCGGCCGCTATCTCGTAGGCGCGCATCAAATCGATCACTGGGCTCAATACAACTGGGTGGCCGATAAATAATCACCGCGCCCGACCGAGTGTTTATCAAAGTCACCGACAAGGTTAAGAGCGCAGCGCTGGCCCGCCACGCCCTCATTCGGCCGATTGATTATCGGCATTGAGACTGCGCACTCGAACAGTTGATGAACGAGTCGCCGAGAGGCCGCCGAGAGCAGGCGCAGAGCTATCGCCACATTTGCACCGGTTCCGGCAGCAACCGTGCCGGTTACCACGAGCAAACCTACTCCCTTAAGGGTGAAGGCGCGATCGATGGACATCCTGAACAAGCCCTGTGAGTTTCTCGGCTCTAGTACCCTGGCCTGATCATCTAGATACTCTTGCAGCGCCTTGATCCCACTGGCGCGCCCCTCAGCCTTATTCGACACTTCAAATATTGGGCTCTGGGGCAATAGCTTAATTGCACTGAACCGCAGGGTATCAATGGCGCCTCGATCGACAGCGTCTATTTTAGTAATGACCACCACTATCTGCTTAACCCCGAGCATAGCCATGACCTGCAAATGCTCTAGGGTCTGAGGCATAAGCCCATCGTCGGCGGCGATAACCAACATGCCTATATCAATACCACTAACCCCAGAGATCATGGTGTTGATAAAACCTTTATGGCCGGGCATATCAATAAATCCAATGCTGATGTGGTCATCAACTTTGCGATAGGCAAAGCCTAGATTGATCGATAATTCTCTGCGCTTTTCCTCTTCTAGCCGATCCGTATCCACTCCGGTTAACTGTTTAACCAGTGATGTCTTGCCATGATCCACATGACCGGCTGTAGCAACGATCACGCTAGGCGCCGGCTAACAATTGAAGCTGTTGCAGAAAATTGTCTTCATCGTCTAGACAGCGTAAATCGAGGAGCAATTCACCCTTATGGATACGTCCGATAATGGGACAGGGCAATGCCCGCAAGGCTTCGGACAATTCGCGTATATCACTGTCGTTGGGCGCTGTGGGCGCTATAGACAGCACAATGCTTTCGAGGGTTTCAATCGGCAAAGCGCCACTGCCAATCTGACTGTAGCCGGTTTTACTGGCCACATGAAAGGTATTGGAAAGCGCCGCCTGGACTTCTGGCACTAGGCGCTGGGCCTGCTGCTGCATATCCGCTAGGGGCCGCGTAAGGTAGTGCAGAGTGGGGAGTTTGTTTATTAAACTAACCGGATCGCGATACAGTTTTAACACTTCAGCCAGTGCTGCCAGCGTCATTTTGTCCAGTCTCAAGGCGCGCTTTAGGGGGTTCTTACGTATCTGATCCACCAGCTCTTTGCGGCCAGCAATAATCCCACACTGGGGGCCACCCAATAGTTTATCGCCACTAAAGGTAATGATATCGACGCCATTGGCAATCGACTCCGCCGCCGTAGCCTCATGGGGCAGCCCCAAGGCGGCAAAATCAATCAGGCTGCCACTGCCTAAATCCGCGACCAGTGGCAGCTGATGCAGTTGAGCTAATTCCGCCAGATCAGACTCTGACACGGATTCTGTAAAGCCTTCTATGCGGTAGTTACTGGTGTGTACTTTTAATAGTAAGGCGGTGTTGTCACCGATCGCCCCGGCATAATCTTTCAGGTGGGTACGGTTGGTGGCACCGATTTCCACAAGCTGACAACCGGAGCCCAGCATCACTTCAGGTATGCGAAACGAGCCGCCAATCTCAACCAGTTCCCCTCGAGAAACTGGCACCTCGCGCTGGCTGGCAAGTGTATTTAAGGTCAGTAATACCGCAGCGGCATTGTTGTTAACCACCGTGGCTGCCTCAGCTCCTGTCAGTTCACATATCAACCCTTCTATGTGGCTATCGCGCTCGCCACGACCGCCCTGTGCAAGGTCAAACTCTAGGTTGCTCGGGGCTCCGGCCACTCTGACCACGGCATCCAGTGCCTCCTGAGGTAATACTGCACGCCCCAAGTTGGTGTGTAAGACAGTGCCGGTGAGATTGATTACAGGCTTGAGAGATGGCTGGTTTTTTTTCTCAAGATGTTCAATGCTAGCGGCTTTAATTCTATCGATACTTATCTCGGGGTTAGCACCCTGAGTAATGTCCTGGCGCAGCCCATCTATGCATATGCCAACGACCTTGCTCACTTCTGAGTGACCGCGTAAATGGATCGCATCAGCCATTTCTTGCAGCACGCTATTGACCGAAGGCAGGCGTCGCTTCAAATTATTTGCCGTGGCAATTCGGTTCATAAGTCACTCATCTTAGCGCCTGGAATATTCACAGTGGGCTTTAGCTAGGGGCGTTTAGTCTGCAGGCATCAACAGGCCCGAACCGAAGGCATAGGGGGTACTACCGGCCATTAAATAGGGTTCGTGGCAGCCGCTAGACTTAAGTAATTTGTCCAGCACAATCAATATATCGGCAGAGCCTACATGCCCAGTGTCATGCCCGGTGATCATAAAGTTGTCTATGGGTATTTCAATTACACTGGCGATCAGCAGCATAAACAGATTGGATGTTTGGTTACAAAGTGCATGGTTAGGCACAACACCAAAGCGCTTTTTCAAAGCGTGATAACTGCTTTGATAGCCAAGTGCATATCGCTCTCTCATATCGACACCATCGACACCCACAAACTTGCGCTCAAAGGGGGTTGTGCCTTCGGGTGCTGTGGGTTTTCGTGTGCCACCGTACTCCACCAGCACAGCGCCATTGAGGTCACTTTGGCTGACAAATTCAGCGCCATAAAACAGAGCTTTGGCTCTGTGATCTGTATTCATGCCAACAATAGTTGCTGCGCCCCCGTCCGCGTGCGCCCAGAGACCATAGCTTTCACTGGCGCTGTGATCCACTGTATAGGACCATCGCTCGGCGGCGACCACTGCAGCGACACCGCCGCCACGCAGGGCCAGCCAGCCCTGAGCCATATCCAAAGCAGTTAGAGCACCCATGCAGCCAACGGTGAGATCAATACAGTTACAGTCACTGCTCATGCCGGCAATGATTATCAACTCCGCGGACACCGACCAAGAGGGTAAATAGTCCCGGGACATTCCTGCAAAAATAACTAATTTGACCTCAGCGGGATCAACACCAGCATCCGCCAGAGCCGCTTTAAGTGCCTTGCCGCCCATGCTGCTTGGATGATCCTCTTTAAGGGCATGACAGACATTATTCCAACCTTCATAAATACTGGTGTCGGCACTGCCGGCCTCAGCAACAATCTCCCGGACCGGTCTTGCTGGGGGTAAATAAACGCCGCTACCCAGAATAGATAAAGCCTGGTTTTTAGCTTGATCACCAGGGCCGGATCCAGTTTCAGTAATCTTTGTCATTAGGGACTCTCGTTGTTTAATAAACGCTGTGCCGCATCGGCTATCTGTTCAGCGCGCTGATACAAAATATTATCCTCAACCATCTGAGTCGGATGATTAATAACAATCGCTGGTAACGGAATATCCGAAGGTTGATAAACCATTGCCCGGTCGATCTGCCCCCCAAAGGGCTCGGTCAAAATGGCGAAACCGGCAACGCCGATTCGCTGTAGTGCTATAGAGTCAAGCGAACTGCCCGACGAACAACTGCCTCAGTCGGATATGCCGCAGAGAACCAGCCCCCCCTCCTGGGAGAGCGAGTTGAGCATAGCTGCTGTCATGGGCCGGCTGGCATCGTCCTTCACCAGAATCTGATCATTAACCTCAACTCCTCGCTGGCGCAGAATAGTTTGAGTTAATTTAAGAATCGTCATGGAGTTGGGCTTATGGTGATCAATCAAAACCACGCGCGACTGCTTGGGCTTGAGCCGCACTGTGATAGGTTCAGGTGCCGGTCTCGGAATGGGATCTACCAATAGCTCACAGCTGATATCGCCACAACTGATCAATTGCGCAATCGGCAGTTTTCGGCTGTTCAATGTGTTTGTTTTTTCAGCCATAGTTAACCTCGTTGTTATCTATTTATTGTATTTTTTTAAACGTCTTCTATCGCCATACAAACGACTTGTTGGCTGCCAACCCAGCGCGGGATCACCGCCGAAAAACGGCCGCCTTCAGCGCCGCATTCAATAAAAGACAGCTGATCTAAACTCTTTAACGGCGACCGCAGGCTGTGCTCTTCCACTTCGGCGTAGGAAGTGGGATCTTTGGCGATACGACCGGCTTTAATTAAATCATCAGTTTGGCGACGGGCATTGTCATAAATATACTGGGCCGCCTGCTCACGGCTAAACTGCTCTTTAACCAACGCCATATGATCCGGTGGAATAACCACAACAAAACCGCCGGAACGGTAATACCAGGCTGTCTGGCCATAGTGATTCATGCAGTCGCCGATAGTATCGAGGATGCTGGCGCCGGTTTCACCGTAGTGGTTGTTGCAAGAGTTGGGGCCCTCTGCCGACATGATTGATACTGCAGAGGCAGTGGCAGGCAAACCGTATTGAGTATGGTATGGCCCCCATTCAGTCGCGGGGTGCTCAGCAATACAATAGCTCAGTCTACCGGGATGACCCACTGTGCCATGGGGTGTGAGTACGCCACCGCCACTACCACAAAAGTGACGCATCATCTGGGCAAACCGTCCAACCGTGGCATTGGCTCGATTATTGGGGCCAAGCGCATTGGCGCTATGCTCAAAGCCTAACTGCTCGACAATAGGCCCGCTGACAATCACTAAGACAGCTGCGCCACCAGTAGTGACTTCAACACCCCCTAGATTAAATTTGGGGTCGAGCAAGGCTTTTGACAAGCTTCTCAGTAGTGGCCCATATTGCGTTTTACAGCCTGCCATGACGGCCGTGGCAGCCGCTTTTTCGGCCCGCACAATAATATTTTGATCGGCAATCTCGCCTATTACATCAGTGGCCTGCCAGCCCATTGCGGATAGCATTTCGTCGACCAAAGAACCGTATGGAGGTATCACCGGCAAGCCATCGCTCCAGCCATTGTCCATGCAATTTTCAATATCTTGAAGCGTCTCGTAAGCCATGATCTGCAGGTTATCCCCATCAAAAAGTATTACTCCGTTAAAAAGTCTAACGAGAATAGTCCTGCCTGGGAATCATACAGCTGTACTATGGCGCAGAGCCGCGGAAGAAATTATAGTTAGTAGTTACGCTGCTCCACTAGACTATTGGCGCTTTTAAAACGTTGAGCAGAGTATATAAATACGTGGTAAAGAATATTCGTTGATTAAATAAAGGTGAACTATGTATTACGGTTGGTTTGTAGTTAGCGCAGCGCTTCTTGCTCAGGTCGCCGTGGTGGGATTTTTCACCTATGTATTCAGTCTCTTGGTACTGCCCTTGCAAGTCAGCTTTGAAGCTTCTCGTTCAGAAGTGATGTACAGCATGAGCTTAACCGCTATGTTGGGGCTTTTTCTTGCTCCTGTGGTTGGTATTATGGCGGACAAATATCCCATTCGCTGGCTAATGGTGTCTGGGGCAGTTATTTTTGGCGGCGGCCTATTCGCCTTATCAATAACTCAATCGCTGCTTCAATTTACCCTTTTATTTGGCATAGTGATGGGCCTAAGCAACTCGTTATTAGGCCCATTGTGCGGGTCGGCGATAATTTCCCGTTGGTTTACCGTGAATCGAGGTAAAGCCTTAGGCATTGCTGCTACAGGCTCGTCACTGGGCGGTATATTACTGCCCGCGTTATTTGTGCTCTGGCTAGCAGATGATGGCGATTGGCGCAGGGCCCTGCAAAATCTTGCTTATGGCGTGCTGTTTATTCTTCTTCCTTACCTGTTCTTTGTTATGCGCGACTTCACCGTGCAACAACAGCCTAAGAGTAGCGAACAAAATAATGATCTCACTGAAAATAGGCTCTTAGAACAAAATAGCGGGCACAGTGAATACAGCTTAAAACAAATTATTAAAAATTCGAGTTATTGGATCGTGGGTATCAGTCTAGCCTTGCTGTTCAGCACTTACAGTGCCCTGCTTGCCAATCTAACACCTTACCTATCGGGCCAGGGTTTTGAAGAATCCATAGCCGCGCAGGCGATAATGATTATTGCCATTTCTGGCTTCGTCGGGAAACTATCATTTGGTTATGCAGCCGACAAAGTCAGTTTAAAACTCGCCTTATCGGTGACACAGCTGGCCGTAATAGCTGGCTTGTTACTGCTGGCGGCAGCTCCACCTTACTGGGTGATATGTATTGCTCTGGGGATTCTCGGCTTATCTACCGGTGGCATGCTGCCTGTTTGGGGGGCCCTGTTGGCGGCCATTTTTGGCACCGCGAGTTATGGCCGTGTTATGGGACTAATGATGCCACTGATTGTCTTGATCGTGATACCAGGCTATAGCTTAGCGGGCTACCTCTCTGACCAGTCGGGTAGTTACGGCTTGTGTTTTATTATTTTTTCCGCAGTGATTGCTATGTCGATGCCGCTAGCACTAATGCTTAAAATACCACCACTGAGGGGCGCAGAGTAATTTTTTCTAAAGATCTAATGGCCTAGTGATTTTTCAAATGCTGCCTGGCTCAAACCATTAAGAAGTTAGCGCGTTAAGACGACTGGCCCAGCAGACCATCAATCATTAGCTGTATCAAGGTGAGTGGTTTTTAACGTCTTGCGAACATATTTGCGCTCTTCGCTAATCCACATACGAAAGTGCCAATACCCACCGCTTTGCTGGGTTCTGACTACTTCGGCTTTGCCACCGTAGATTGGGTGTTGATCCGTTAGGAAGGACTGGGGCGGTGTAGCGCATTTGCTGCGCTGTGTTTGCGGTGCTGTGTTATCTACCACTAAAGTCACGTGTGTGTTTGCTCTCATACCACTCTCTTCTAGTTAATGTACTAGAATAGAATAAGCCCCATTTATCGCATATCAGCGTGATTTAACGCTGCTATTCTTAAATGCAACTTATGATTTGCAGTAATCGCAACCGTTTGTAACTTTCTTTGTAAAATCCCCTGTTTTAGGGGTGGTTTGTAACAAGTTTGTAACTCCCAACTCTATATAAATCAATGGGTTACACCTGCCCGACTACTCCCACTCAATAGTAGCAGGCGGCTTGCTAGAAACGTCGTAGGCGACTCGAGACACATCCGAGATTTCATTGATAATGCGGTTGGAAACTTTCTCCAGCAGCTCATAAGGCAGGTGTGCCCAACGGGCAGTCATAAAGTCGATAGTCTCGACAGCACGCAGTGCAATGACCCACTCATAGCGCCTTGCATCGCCCACTACACCGACGGATTTAACCGGTAGAAATACGGCAAAGGCCTGACTGGTTTTTTGGTACCAACCAAAGTTGTGTAACTCTTCGATAAAGATCGCATCGGCTTCACGGAGAATGTCGCAGTACTCAGGTTTTACTTCACCGAGGATACGCACACCGAGGCCAGGGCCAGGGAATGGGTGACGGTAGACCATATCGTAGGGTAGGCCCAGCTCGACGCCGATCTTGCGCACTTCGTCTTTAAACAGTTCGCGCAGTGGCTCAACCAACTTAAGAGCCATATGATCTGGCAGGCCACCGACATTGTGGTGGGATTTGATGACATGGGCTTTACCGGTTTTTGATGCGGCAGACTCAATCACATCTGGGTAGATAGTACCCTGAGCGAGAAACTTAACATTGTCTATTTTGTGGGACTCTTCATCGAAGATTTCGATAAAGGTGTTACCAATCACTTTGCGTTTTGCTTCAGGATCACTGACGCCTTGCAGGCCATCTAAGAATTTATCCTGGGCATTAGCGCGGATCACTTTGACGCCCATATTTCTAGCGAACATCTCCATAACCATGTCGCCTTCATTTTTGCGCAGCAAGCCATTGTCGACAAACACACAGGTGAGCTGGTCGCCGATGGCTTTGTGCAGCAGCGCGGCAACTACTGAGGAGTCGACACCTCCGGAGAGACCTAGGAGTACATGACTATCGCCAACCTGCTCTTTTACTCGGGCAATCTGATCTTCAATAATCGCAGCGGCCGTCCAGAGTCCTTCACAACCACAAATTTGTAGCGCGAAGTGTTGGAACATACGCTCGCCCTGAAGAGTGTGCGTCACTTCGGGGTGGAACTGAATACCGTAGAATTTTTTCTCTTCGTTGACCATGCCAGCAATAGGACATGAAGGCGTGGAGGCCATTAAGCTGAAGCCTTCGGGCATGGCGACTACTTTGTCGCCGTGGCTCATCCACACATCGAGCAGTGATTCACCGTTGCTGTCAATATGGTCTTTAATGTCTTGTAGCAGGGCTGATTCGTTTTCTACCTTGACCTGGGCATAACCAAATTCGCGAATATTGGAGCTGTCTACTTTGCCACCCAGCTGGCCAGCCATGGTTTGCATGCCATAACAAATACCCAGCACTGGTAGTCCCATGGTGAATACGCAGTCTGGCGCGCGCGGTGCAGAAGCGCCACCGGTCACTGACTCTGGGCCACCGGAAAGAATAATACCTTTGGGGTTAAATTCGCGTATTTCTTCTTCGGTAATATCCCAGGCGCGTATCTCAGAGAACACACCAATTTCCCGCACACGGCGAGCAATTAGCTGGGTGTACTGGGATCCAAAATCGAGAATAAGAATCTTTTGCGAATGTAGATCTGACATTGATGGTCTCTTTAAAATAAGCTCTTTAAAATAAGCTCTCTAAAATAGAGCTTTCGATAATTAATATTTTAAAAAACGCCTTGGCGTCTTCTAAGAAAAAAGAAAGGCCGCGATATTAAATGAACGCAGCCTTTTCTAAAAACAGTACAGCACTCCAACACCACAGACGCTAACAGTTATCGACCACCGGCCGGATAATTAGGCGCTTCTTTTGTAATCTGTACATCATGGACATGGCTCTCGCTAGTACCGGCAGATGTTACTCGTACAAATTCTGGTTCGGTACGCATCTGTTCCATGTTGCGGCAACCGGTGTAACCCATGGCGGAACGTAAACCGCCCATCATCTGATGAATAATGGCAGACAGTGGACCCTTATAAGGAACACGCCCTTCGATGCCTTCGGGAACCAATTTCTCGGCACCATCGTTTACATCTTGGAAGTATCTATCGCTAGAACCCTGATTGCGTGCCATGGCACCCAATGAGCCCATACCGCGATAGGATTTGTAGGAGCGACCCTGATAGATCTCGATCTCGCCTGGCGCTTCTTCTGTACCGGCCAGCATAGAGCCCATCATCACCGCACTCGCACCGGCAACCACGGCTTTCGACATATCACCTGAATAGCGAATACCGCCGTCAGCAATAACCGGAACGCCAGTACCTTCTAGTGCAGCAACTGCCTCAGCAATCGCTGTAATCTGGGGTACACCAATACCAGTGACAATTCTTGTGGTACAGATTGAGCCTGGGCCAATACCAACTTTAACACCGTCAGCGCCGGCATCAGCCAGTGCTTTGGCGCCAGCACCAGTGGCTACGTTGCCACCAATCACCTGTACTTCAGGATAATTTTCTTTGATCCACTTAACGCGATCCAATACATTTTTGGAATGGCCATGGGCGGTATCAACAACTAGAACATCAACGCCAGCGGCTACCAGAGCAGCCACTCGCTCATCGGTACCCTCACCTACACCAACAGAGGCGCCAACACGCAGTCGGCCCTGATCGTCTTTACAGGCATTGGGATGCTGTTCGGCTTTATCGATATCGGTCACTGTAATCAGACCCTTAAGCTCAAAGTCGTCATTCACTACCAATACTTTTTCAATTCTGTGTTTATGCAGCAAAACGCGCACAGCGTCGGGGTCGGCACCCTCTTTCACTGTGACCAAGTCTGCTTTGGGCGTCATGACCGAGGTTACTAGGGCATCCATATCGGTGGCGAAGCGCACATCGCGACGTGTAACGATACCCACTAGGTTACCGTCTTCAAGCACAGGCAATCCGGAGATGTTGTTTGCAACAGTCAGCTCGTAAAGTTCACGCAAGGTGGCCTTAGACTCGATGGTAAAGGGGTTTTTAACCACACCACTTTCGTATTTCTTTACCGACCAGACCTCTTTGGCCTGCTGTTCGATGGTCATGCTCTTATGGATGATGCCCACACCGCCTTCAGCGGCAATAGCAATGGCCAACCGAGATTCTGTGACCGTATCCATGGCGGCAGAGACCAGCGGGATATTCATCTGAATACCGCGCGTAAGCTGCGAATGAGTCGACACATCTTTGGCGGTGACGTCGGAATACCCGGGTACGAGTAGTACATCGTCGAAAGTTAAAGCTTCATGGGAAATGCGTAACATAGGGACGCTTACCTCTGCGAGGTTTTGGAAAGTAAGCGCTGCATTATAATTCAGTGGCCACATCAAGGTAAACAACTATTTAGGGTTTAAAAAGACACATAAAACAGTGACTTAAGCCGACCTGCATCCCTACAATAGAGTCATGAATTCCAATCCCTCAGAACGGCAAATTTTTAGCGTAAGCCAGCTTAATCGCAGCGTGCGTCACCTTATCGAAACTCAGTTACCACTGCTCTGGGTGGAAGGTGAGATATCCAACTTTGCCCGCCCTGCCTCGGGCCACTGGTACCTGACCCTCAAAGACGATCAGGCTCAGGTGCGCTGCGCGATGTTCCGCAATACCAACCAGCGCGTTGGCTTTAAGCCGGCCAATGGCACCCAGGTGCTAATCCGCTGCCGCGCCGGACTCTATGAGGGGCGTGGTGAATATCAGCTGGTGATTGAGCATATGGAAGAGGCAGGGTTTGGCGCCCTGCAGCGGCAGTTTGAGCAGCTTAAACAACAGCTTACTGCCGAAGGTCTATTTGATAACCAGCATAAAAAGCCCATGCCAGAGTCGGTGCGCCATATCGGTGCTATTACCTCTGCCACCGGCGCTGCGGTTAAAGATATTCTATCGGTGCTCAACCGTCGCTTCCCCACAATTAAAATCAGCATCTTCCCTACCGCAGTGCAAGGGGCTCCAGCCGCAGCACAAATAGTTGATGCCATCAGTAATGCCAATCGCCATGGCCAGTGCGATGCGTTAATCGTTGGTCGCGGCGGTGGTTCACTGGAAGATCTCTGGCCCTTTAACGAAGAGATTGTCGCCAGAGCCATATTTGCCAGTGAGATTCCCATCGTCAGTGCTGTGGGCCATGAGGTGGACTTTACGATTGCCGACTTTGTTGCCGACCTAAGGGCACCTACCCCTTCGGCGGCCGCTGAGCTGCTAAGCCCCGATGGCGAGGATATGCTGAATCAGTTTGAGGGCTTTGAGATATTGCTTGGCGAAGCCATGGTTCGCAAGATTAGGCAACTAGAACAGCGTACTGACTATTTGCAAAAACGTTTACAACACCCAGGTCGCAAGCTCCAAGAACAGGCCCAGCATCTGGACCACTTAGATATTAGGCTGCGCCGCGCCATCGCGGGAAACATGCAGCAACAGGCTTCGAGAATGAATAGCCTGCAAGATAAATTAGTCCGCCAAAGCCCTAGACAGGCGCTGACTCAGCGACAGCAGCGCATCACGAACTCGGTGAAACAGATGATGCGTGCTGTTAGCCAACAGCTGCAAACCAAGCAGAGTAAAACCACTCAGGCGATGCATCTTCTCGACACGGTAAGTCCGCTGAAAACATTGGGGCGTGGCTATTCAATTATTCGCGATAGTAATAATGCGGTGATTACGAGTGTTGAGGGCGTTACGGCGGGGGACAAACTGAGAGGCCAGCTGGCCGATGGTGAGGTTATTTTTGCGGTGACTGAGACTAATAATAAGGCTATCTAGGTAATTGCTAATTCACTTTCTGAAAAATTTTGGTGGGGGAGCGCAATAGCCCCTGGATAGGCCCTTGCGATCGGTCCCATGGATACAGCTATTTTCAACGTTCACACAACTCGCTGCGCTCAAACAGGGTGTTCTCTTAATCTGAAAATCCCTGCACCCATAAGCGGGCCCTGATTGATCTCAAGGGCCTACCCAGGGACTATTCGAATTATCGCAGTACAGTCATAACAACGGAATCTCGCGCCTCGATTGAGGGTTATCTGTTTCTGTCTCCTTTCAAAACCGTGGCCAGCACGGACGCTGGCCTCGAGACTACAGGGAAGTATTCATGTCGTGTTTTGAAAGGAGACAGAAATAGATGAGCCGTAGCAGTGCTCCGAACAAAAGGGTTACTCCGCCAATGCCTGCTCTAGGTCGGCAATAATATCCACTTCAGCCTCAAGCCCAGCAGAAATACGTACCAGCCCCTCAGTAATACCATGTTTAGCCCGTTCCTCGAGGGTATACACCGAATGGGTCATGCTCGCGGGGTGCTGAATCAATGTCTCTGCATCGCCCAGGCTTACTGCCAGTTTCGCCAGCTTGAGTTTGTTTAGCATACGGACGCCAGCTTCATAGCCGCCCTTTAACTCTAGGGCAATCATGCCGCCAAAATCATCCATCTGCTTACAGGCAATCTCATGATAAGGATCATTTTTTAAGCCGGGGAAAAATACCTGATCAACCCCAGGGTGGGCTTCGAGCATTTCTGCGATGGCCTGAGCATTTTGGCAATGGCGCTCCATGCGCAGCTGCAGGGTTTTAATTCCCCGCAGAATTAAAAATACGGTCATCGGGGAAATCACGGCGCCGGTCATATCTTTTAAACCAAATAGACGAATCTGCTGGATGGTCTCTGCATCGCCTACGACTGCACCGGCAATTAAATCGCCGTGGCCACCTAGGTACTTTGTCGCAGAATGAACTACAAGGTCGGCGCCTAGGGTTAATGGGCGCTGAAGAGCGGGTGTGCAGTAGGTGTTATCGACCATGACCTTGATGTCAGTGTTGTGACCTTTAGCCAGCGCACTGATGGCGGCAATATCAATCACCCGCATGTTGGGGTTTACCGGCGTTTCAAAGTAAACCACTTTGGTTTTATCGGACAGCTTGGCTTTGACGTCGGCATGGTCGGTAAAATCGGCATAGCAGATATCCACGCCGAACTTTTTAAGGCCATGTTCCATAAATGAGAAGGTGCAGCCATAGAGAGTTTTGTCGACCAATACCTGATCGCCAGGCCCAACAAGCGTCCATAGAGTTGCGCTAATGGCACCCATGCCAGAGGCGGTTGCTAGAGCCGCTTCGCCTTCCTCTAAATTTGCCAGTCGCGTTTCGAGGACTTCCTGGGTTGGATTGGAAATACGGCTGTAAAAGTGGCCCGGTTCGTCCCCTGAAAAACGCCCTGCACCCTGCGCCACATTGTCGAAGGTGTAGGTTGAGGTCATGTAAATGGGTGGATTGAGAGAACCCTGATTATCGGCAGAATCATAACCGGCGTGAACCGAACGGGTGGCAAAGGAGAGTTTGGTTTTGTTACCGGAAGGCATGGCTTTACTCATTTAGTAGGGCTGTTTATGTCTCTAGAATAACCCTATGATTTGAGCTAAATCTCCCTATTAAATTTGCCGTTTCATTCATTAATGGCTATATTCACCACATTGTAGTTAATTAAAGGTGAGTTATGCCAATTCCAAAGTTAGATCGTATGGATCGTCGGATTCTTGAAGAGGTTCAGTCCGATGGCAGTATTAGCAACCTGGAATTGGCGGAGCGAGTGGGCCTTTCTCCCTCCCCCTGCGCCAGGCGTGTAAAGCTTCTTCAAGAGAGCGGCATCATTAGCCGGCAAATCACATTGCTGGATCAGAAAAAGTTGGGGTTACCGATTAGTATTTATATTTCGGTGAGCCTAGACCATCAGAGCCCAGATCGACTCAAGAATTTTGATAGCAAAATCACTGGCTGGCCAGAGGTGGTTGAGTGCTCATTGATAACGGGCAGTGATACGGATTATCTACTAAAGGTGGTAATGCCGGATATGGATTACTACCAAAAATTCTTACTGGATAAATTAAATCAGATTGAGGGAGTAAATAGTATTCGAACTAGCTTTGTATTGCGGCAGGTGGTGCAGCGAACCGAAATGCCATTAACTCATATATAACCGCTTAAAGCCCCGCCAGATAGATCAGAGGGCATTCTCAGTAACCGATTATACGTTTAGTCCAACCATTCAAGCTTATCCAAGGGATAGCCCAGATACCACTTGGCGCGCTCTAATATAATCCGCACTTTTAGCTTCTGTACCCCCAAATCAGGATTGCCGCCAATCAAATCACACAACTCATTGAGTGACTGGGTGTCAGAACAGCAGGTAAAGCAAATGTACTCCACGTCTCCAGTAATACGGAGACAGTCCATAAACTCGGGAATAACTTCGATTGCATCTTCAAAGGTTTTTCTAGCTGCCGGACTATTTGATTCCAGAGTGAATTCAACATAGGCCAACACATTTCTAACGATTCGATCTAAATCCAAATCGGAATGAAAGGTAATCAGGTATCCCGCCTCTTTGAGGGCTTTGGTGCGCTGAAAGCAAGCACTATTAGACAGCCCCACACGTTCGCTAAGCTCCTGATTGGAAATGTCAGATTGCGTATGCGTGATAGATATTATCTTCTTGTTAATATCATCAAGCTTAATGTCTTTTCTACGAGTCATCAGCAGGCCATGGCGAGTTAAAAAATATAATTTTGTGAGAGAAGCTTGCAAGCAAATATAGCCTTTATATCGACCCTATATTCAAGCAAGTATTTTGTTTGATCGGTAATATACTACAGGTGGTCAAAAAAACAATAATCGCCAAAAAATGCTCATATGGGAGTGAACACTATGTCTTACCGCTTAAATAAATTTCTGGCCGGCTTGATGGTGCCAGGTACATTGCTACTTGGTGCAACTGCGCAGCTAACCGCGGCAGAAGAAGCCTTAGAAACGGCCATAGAAGAAGTGACAGTTACGGCCCGTGGTCGTGAAGAAAGCCTTCAGGAAATTCCTGAGTCCATCACCACTTTTAATGCCGCGCAAATTGAACGTGCTGGCATAAAAAGCTTTCGCGATGTCGCCGACCTAACGCCTAACCTTAGCCAGCTAAGCAATTTTCGGCCTGGTTTAGCGCGCATCCAGATTCGCGGACTGATTACACCTCAGGTGGGTGATGCTCCTTTGGCCTTCGTTGTCGACGGTATTACCGCTTCCGATCTCGAATTTATGAACCAAGAGTTATTTGATATAGAACGAATCGAAGTTCTGCGTGGTGCTCAGGGTGCTCTCTACGGTCGCGGCGCTATTGGTGGTGCAGTAAACATTACCACTAAACAGCCAACCAATGATTTTGAAGCACGAGTCAGTACCTCTTTTGCCAGCGGCAGCGATAAGCGCGTCTCCGGCGTAGCCTCTGGCGCACTGGTCGAAGACCAGGTTTACTTCCGCGTCGGCGCTTACAGCCGTGATTTTGATGGACAGATCAATAACTCGTTCCTCAACGAAAAAGCTGACTTCCATGAAGAGAGCTCTGTATTTGGTACGTTAAAAATCGAATTGTCTGATAGCTCGACTTTGGATTTAAATGCCCGAATTACTAACACAGAAACTGGCATTGGGTACTATCAGCCTGTTGAAGCAGCCACCTTTGAAGATTTTTCTCTCAACACCGAACACAACGTACCAGGACTGGACACACGTGACCTCAGAGAATTTAGCGCTCGATTTTCTCATGACTTCGCTTCATCAACCCTCGAATTAGTCGCCGGTTACAGCGAATCGGATCAGGTGGGGTTTTCGGATGCCGACTTCTCGAATCAGGAAAGTGATTTTGATGGTTTCTATTATGCGGGCGCCCAAGAAAACATCTTGCAGGTTGAGTCAACCACCTTCGAGGCGCGCCTGAAGTCTAACGATGAAAATCGCCTGCGCTGGGCTGTTGCAGCCTTTATGCAAGATCGCACCCGTGATAGTGAATACCACAACTATGACGATCTAGTGGGCAATCAAGCTATGACTCGCGATGACTTTGATGAGAGCTTAATCGTTTTCAGCATTCTAGATGACAACAGCAGTGATGCTTGGGCGCTATCAACACAGCTTAACTATGATCTCACTGAGCAACTAGAAGTAACCGCAGCAATCCGCTATGACAGAGATGATCGAGAGTCTTTTGACTCACGTTTTGCAGACACCTACGAGCAAAAGACATTCTCTGCAGTACAGCCTAAATTATCGCTAGCCTACCAAATGGATGCTGATACGCTTATCTATGCTGGTTTCTCTAGAGGTTTTCGCAGCGGTGGCTTTAATGAACCTCATCCCGATATCAGCCGCACCTTTGATAAGGAACTCTCTGACAGCCTTGAGTTAGGCTTCAAAACTACCGTTATGAATGGTCTGGGTACGTTGAATGTCGCTTTGTTCAGCATCGACCAAGAGGACGCACAGGTCACGCGTTTCAATGGCGATAGCTTTACCTTGGAAAATATATCAGTTGATGATGTCAGCACTCAGGGCATTGAATTTGAGTTGGCTGTTCAAGCGAGCGAAAATCTATTGCTAATGATTAATGGCGGCAAGATCGATTCCGACATTGAAGCCTTTGGTGAACGAGCAGATCTCATTGGCTCTTCATTACCTCATGTTGCCGACTATAACTTCAACGCAGTTGCCGAATATGAGCATGAGATGTCATCGGCAATGAATCTTGTTCTGCGCGCCGATGTAAATCACACTGGACCGAGAATCTTCACCTTTGATCTTCCAGAGATCGAATCTTCTAAGCAGACGTTCGTTAACTTGAGAGCCTCAGTTGAAGCTGATGGTTGGTCAGCGACAGTATTTGCCGACAACCTGACTGATGAGCGTCAAGCTGAAGACTTAGTCTTTATGGGCAACAGTGTTGTCTCAATTGGCCGATTCCCGAACACTGGCTCTAGTTATGGCGTTGAATTCAACTATGATTTCTAATGCCTCAATCCATCGTTTATTGATAATTGAAAATAGCGCTTTATTAAGCAGATCTGCGCTATGAACCAAGAACTCAATGAGTTTTCCGCAGTAAAAATAAGCGACCACCAATTGGTACCATGGCCCCGAGTAGCAGCAGTCGGGGCCATGGTGGCCTTTTCGTTACCGACGTTTATAACCGGTCTTGAAGTCTATCAAGCCCTAGAGCCAATGCAGGCTTTCTGGGCGCTGGTTATCGGATCAATTATTATTTTTACTATTGGTGGCGTAATGGGCGTGATTGGCGCCCGCACTCGCATGAGCTCTTATTTACTGGTGCGCGTAGCCTTTGGCGACAAAGGTGCCAGCGTTGTTAATATTGCCTTTGCGATTTCCCTGCTCGGCTGGTTTGGCTTGAATATTAATTTATTTGGGGATGCTGTCTCACGCCTGGCCATAGATGTATTTAATCTTGAAATAGCACCTTTAACGCTAGCCATCATTGCTAGCTTCTGTATGACTTTAACCACGGTGATTGGCTTTAAAGCCATCAACTGGCTGGCCACTTTGATGGTCCCTGTCTTAGGTGGAGTGACTTTATTACTCGCTTACTCTGCGCTAAGTGAAAAATCCTTTGAACAAATACTTGCCACAGAGAAAGTCGCAACACTGACATTAGGTGACGGCATCTCTGCAGTTGTGGGCGCGATAATTATCGGAGCAATTATTATTCCGGATATAACACGCTTTGTTAAACATTGGTCCAGCGCGATCTATATCGCCTTTATCTCTTATATCGTTGTACAACTATTGGTGATGGGCGCTGCCGGTTTGGCAGGCGCTACTTCAGGAAAAGCAGACATCTTAGATATCATGATTGATATGGGTTTAGGTATCGGCGCGTCGATCATAGTAATTGCGGGAAGCTGGGTACTCAATTCGCTCAATCTTTACAGCGCCGTACTTGGCACCACCGCGACCTTCCCAAAATTAAACAGTACCGTTGTGACCATCGCTCTCGGCCTATTAGGCATCTTTGTAGCGCTGCTAAATCTGCTGGATAATTTTATTACCTTTATATTTTATCTGTCGATTATTTTTGTTCCAGTTGCGGGCATTATTATCAGCGACTACCTCTTTATCCGGCCCCAGGCCTATAACATTGAGTCACTAGCAGACAATCGCGCCATTGCTCCAAAAGGTTTTATTGCCTGGGTAGTCAGCGCCATTTTTGCGGTATTAAGTACCGAAGGGATTATTGCCACCCCATCAGGTATCGCCGCGATCGATGCAATCATACTTGCTGGCATTGTTTATACCGCCTTATCTTGGAATGAACGTGACTCCAAGCACAGAAAAATAAACCCTTAGAGGCGAAGACATTGAGAATCGGAATTGATGTGGGTGGCACTCACACAGATGCAGTGATACTGCAGGGTGATAACGTTTTAGCATCCACCAAAGCCCTAACATCTGCCGATGTTATCAGTGGCATCACCAGAGCCCTGGATGTTATTTTGAAGGACAGTGGCGTATGCTCAGGCTGAGATAGAGACCGTGATGATCGGCACCACACAGTTTACCAATGCCATTATTGAGCGCCGCGAGCTGGCCCAGGTTGCCGCCGTGCGCATCGGCCTGCCCTCGGGTAATGGTTTGCCCCCAATGTTGGATTGGCCCCAAGACCTCAAAGACGCTCTGGACAGCGAAACCTATATGCTCCACGGCGGCTATCTATACGACGGCTGGTCACTGGCGGATATAGACGATTCTGAAGTTGAAGGCATGATTCAAAGCATGCTTAAAAGCGGGGTTAAAAATATCGCCATTGCCTCAGCCTTCTCGCCGATTAATGCGGAACCGGAAAAGCAGGTAGCCAGCAAAATACTTGAGGCCATCCCAGACGCAAAGATCACTCTCTCCCATAGCTTTGGTCGCCTGGGGCTAATGGAGCGTGAAAATGCCGCTATCCTCAACACCACACTGCTGCCCTTTGCCGACAGGGTGGTCAGTTCATTTTTAGGCGCACTGGAAAAAGCGCCAACTGCACTGCCCGGTTTATATCAGCCAAAACGATGGCACATTGATGAGCGCTGACTTTGTACGCGCCTATCCAGCCCTAACCTTTGCCTCAGGTCCAACCAACTCCCTTCGTGGCGCCTATAAGCTTACCGGACTGAAGGACGCCGTCGTGGTGGATATTGGCGGCACCACCTCGGATATTGGTGTGCTGCAAAATGGCTTTCCCGCGGGAATCCAATGTCATCATTAAAATCGGCGGCGTGCGCACCAACTTTCGCATGCCCGACATTCTGGCGATCGGCTTGGGGGGCGGCAGTATAGTCTCCGGCGATGGCAGCGTCAATAGGGCCCCAGTCAGTGGGCCATCGGCTGGTGACCGAAGGCTTGGTGTTTGGTGGCGAGACGTTGACCACAACCGATATTTTGGTCGCCAGTGGCAATGCCGCTATCGGCGACAAAAGTAAGATTGCGCACATTTGCCCCAGAGACTATTCGCAACGCCCAGGCGACCCTACATGCCATGCTCGACAGCAATATCGACATGATGAAGCCCGGCGGAAAACCCATGCCCGTGATCCTGGTGGGCGGTGGCGCGGTGCTGGTGACCGACGGACTCCAGGCAGCATCCAATATTCACCGACCAGAACATGCCGGTGTCGCCAACGCGATTGGCGCCGCCATTGCCCAGATTGGCGGCGAAGCAGAGCAGATGGTCTCCTACAGAACCTTACCCCGAGGAGAGGCGATCAAACAGGTCACCCAGATTGCTGTGCAGCGGGCCATAGACGCCGGCGCAGACGCGAACGACACTGCGCACCGTGGACATTGAAGAAACACCGGTGCCCTATATGGATGAATCCAGCACCTGTATTCGCGTCAAAGTGATCGGTGAATTAGCCGCCTCCAGTATCGGCAAGCTGCCAATAACACATAGCGAGGCTCTGGCATGAAAATCGAAGTTAAGCACTTAGAAGACCTGGCCCTGGGTTCGGTATTTTTGGCCACCGGCGGCGGCGGTGATCCCTATGTCCCACGATTGATTACCGAGCAGGCGGTCAAACAGTTTGGGCCTGTGGAGGTAATCGCAGCCAGATGATGTCAGCGACGATGCCTATGTAGTAGCCATTGGCGCTGTGGGCGCACCCACGGTTAGCTTAGAACTGCTGCCTTCCATTGACGAAGCGGCCAATACTTTAAGAGGCGTTTGAGGAGCAAGTTGGCCGGCAGAGTTGATGCGGTTGCCTCTTTTGAAATTGGCGGTGGCAACTCCTTGATCCCGATTGTGGCAGCAGCAGGCAGGGGCATACCTGTTATCGATGGCGATGGTATGGGGAGAGCTCTTCCAGAAGCGCAAATGATGAGTTATGCCATCGCAGGGGTTAAACCTACCCCGCCGTTGCCTATGATTACGATGGCAATATCACGGCATTTTCCACCAAGACAACTGAGGTGTATGAACGCCATATCCGCAGCCTCGCTATGGCTGCTGGGGGCATGATCACCACGGCTGAGCACCCAATGACGGGGCGTGAACTTAAACGTTCCATTATTCCCGGCACCCTATCCTTCTCAATCAAATTGGGACAGACACTGCGAGAAAATCGCGGCTCAGCAGGGGATATGCTCGCGCCATTGCAGGCCCTATTTAGTGATTCAATATACGGTGAATGCCGCTTAATTTTTACTGGAAAAATAATAGATAAAGCGACACGTATTATCGGTGGTTACGATATTGGCGAAGCTGTTATTGAAGTTTTAGACCGAGATGAATCACCCCTAACAGTAAGTATTAAGAATGAATACTTGCTTGCCTGCCAGGGCGATAAGGTAATAGCCAGCGTACCGGATCTGATCGTTATTGTTGACTATGAAACGTCTACACCGATAAATGCCGAGCGACTCCGCTATGGGCAGAGAGTCGCAGTTTTTGCAGTGGGCTGTCCTGATTTTTATCGCTCGGATGCGGCGTTAAAGGTAGTAGCACCGCGTTGTTTTGGGTTTGATATTAGACTATGTGCCACTAGAGCAAATAACCTAGCCCGGGACTCAGTAGTGCCTCTGTGACCAGACATCGTCAATGTCCCCCAGACTCTACGCCACTAAACTCCAATTATCGCGATTTCTTATTGGTAGGCTCGTTACGCTTGGAAAACTTAATAACCTTCTTGCGCTTGAACGTAGGCTTCGTATCACCGGGCTTCGCTTTGTTACTGTACGGATTTTCGCCTGTACGGTATTCGACTTTAACTGGCGTGCCATGCAAACCTAGTTCGCGACGGAAGATCTTTTCTAAATATCGGGTGTACTGGGCAGGCACAGAATCTGTCTGGTTGCCGTGGATAATAATTACGGGAGGGTTACGGCCACCGGCATGGGCAAAGCGCAGTTTAATACGACGCCCATGAACCAGGGGTGGCTGATGTTCTTCTACCGCACCCTCGAGCACTTTGGTTAGGCGTGAAGCACTCAGGGTATCTGTAGCAGCTGAATAGGCTGCTCCGATAGAGTCATAGAGATTACCCACACCGGTGCCGTGGAGTGCCGAGATAAAGTGCACATCGGCAAATTCAGCAAACTGCAATCGTCGCTTGATGTCCGCTTTCATCTTCTCGCGCTTCTCGGGTGTGAGGCCATCCCATTTATTCACGCCAAGTACCAGACCACGGCCGGCATCGATAACTGAGCCCATTAGGTGCAGGTCTTGGTCGACCAACCCTTCTTGGGCATCGACCATCAACACCACCACATTGGCATCGTCGATAGCTTTCAAGGTTTTAACAATCGAGAATTTCTCAATCGCCAACTTAATATTTTTGCGCTTTCGAATACCGGCTGTGTCGATCAATGTGTACTGCTGACCATGGCGTTCGTAATCAATATAAACACTGTCACGGGTGGTGCCAGCCTCATCAAAAACAACCACACGGTCTTCACCGAGTAAACGATTAACCAATGTGGATTTTCCCACATTGGGGCGGCCAACCACGCCAATCTTTATGCCATTCAAGCCGCTATTATCGGGCTCAACAAATTCGGGGAACGGCTCGAGTAACTCTTCCATCATCGAGCGCACACCACGGCCATGGGTCGCGGTGGTCGGGAACATGCCTGAGAAACCTAGCTGATAAAAATCGGCTAGAGCAGCGGCGGGATCGAGGCCATCAATTTTATTGGCGACCAAATAGACTTTGCGGTTTTTCTGTCGCAGTTTTTCAGCGATTAAATAGTCCGCGGAAAGAAGCCCGGAACGGCAATCAACAATAAACAGCACAATATCTGCTTCATCCATAGCCAGCAGCGATTGTTCGGCCATGCCCACATCAATGCCGTCTTCCTCACCACTAATACCACCGGTGTCGATCACAATAAAACGACGATCGTACATCTCGCCATCGCCGTACTTGCGATCGCGGGTTAATCCGGAGTAGTTAGCCACCAGCGCGTCTCGACTGCGTGTAAGTCGATTAAATAGCGTAGATTTGCCAACATTGGGGCGCCCGACAAGGGCGATAACAGGAATCATGGGATAAAAAATGCCGCAGGGTTTAATTGCGGCATTCTACGTTAGTTTGGGTCGCTTCACACTAGGAACCTTTTGGGCTTAGGTGATCTTATCGATCACTCGGCGGACTGAATCAAACATACTTTGAATATCGTCCGGTTTGGAATTCAAAAAGGGCGAGAACTGCAGGATATCCATACCATTTCGAATCACTAAGTCTTCATCCCAAAAGCAATGTTTGTGCGCGTCCAGACCACGGGCACCCGGTGCTCCCTCTCGCGGTGCCAGCTCAATCGCCCCCATTAAACCGAAGTTGCGTACATCGATAACCCTAGGGTGATCATCAAACTGATGGATCGCTTCGGCAAACATTGCCTCCAACTCACGGGCCTGATCAAAACTTCCCTCTTCCTGATACACCTCCAAGGTTGCAAGGCCGGCTGCGGCTGCCACCGGATGTCCTGAATAGGTATAGCCATGAAACAGCTCAATGCCCTGCTCTGGGCCCTGCATAAAGGCTTGATAGATGGCGTTGCTGGCCAACACTGCGCCCATGGGAATAACACCATTGGTGAGGCCTTTAGCGGTGGTAATAATATCTGGGGTCACACCAAAGCGCTGGGCGGCAAAAGGTGCGCCTATGCGACCAAAGGCGGTAATTACCTCATCAAAAATTAGCAGTATGCCATGCTTGGTACAGATTTCTCGCAGACGCTCTAGATAGCCGACAGGGGGCGGTAAGATACCGGTAGACCCCGCCACAGGCTCTACAATCACAGCGGCAATAGTGCTGGCATCGTGGAGCGCCACCATAGCTTCGAGTTCCTCCACTAAATGACCGCCCCATTCGGGCTGGCCATGGCTAAAGGCGGCATGTTCAAGATTGTGGGTGTGGGGCAGATGATCCACACCGGGAATTAGGTTGGCGCTATACATTTTACGGTTGGGCGCTATTCCGCCCACTGAAATACCACCAAAATTTACGCCGTGGTAACCGCGCTGGCGACCAATTAATCGGGTGCGACTGGCATCGCCACGGACACGGTGATAACCCAGAGCAATCTTTAATGCGGTGTCTACGGATTCGGAACCGGAGTTAGTAAAGAAACAATGGTCCAGTCCCTCAGGGGCTAGCTGAGTCAACTTATCCGCCAATTCAAACGCTTTGTTATGTCCCAACTGAAAACCCATACAGAGATCCAGCTGCCCAACCTGTGCCTGCACAGCTTCAACAATTTTTGGGTGGCAGTGACCAATACCCGAGGTCCAGAGGCCAGAGAAGCCATCATAGATTTTTCGACCCTCATTGCTGATGTAATGATGACCCTGAGCGGAGGCGATTAGCCGCGGCGACTTTTTAAAGTCGCGATTAGCGGTAAACGGCATCCAGTAGGCATCCATGGCTGGGTTTGGCGTTGGGTTTGTCATGGCGGCTGCTCATTATTGTCGTATGGGACACTTTTCTCAGACAGGCACTGTAAAACCACAGCAGCATGTTAAACAACTCGTTAGGAATAAATAATTAACCCATTGATTTTATTACGATTAATTATTAAAGTGTTTAGTATAGTTAACAGCTAGCCCCCACTTTGAGGTAATTCCCCATGGACAGCGAAACCGGCCCCCGCCTGAAAGAAATTCGGACCAAAATCGGACTTTCCCAGCGACAACTGGCCAAGGCCTCTGGAGTGGCCAATGCCACCATTTCGCAGATTGAATCTGGTGCAATAAACCCGACTGTGGGGATGCTTAAAAAGGTACTGGGGGGAATTCCCATTAGCCTGAGCAACTTCTTTGCTGACGACTTTAGTTTTTCTGAGCAGGTATTTTTTAGCGCCGACAGTCTTTTAGAGCTTGGGGATAAAGGGGTCTCTTATTTACAGGTGGGCAATCATCTGCACAGCAAATCAATTCAGATGTTGAAGGAGTGCTATCAGCCTGGCGCAACGACGGGCAAGCACGCCATCCAACATGAAGGCGAGGAATGTGGAATTATTTTAAGTGGCTCTCTCGAGGTACAGGTGGGGGATGAAAAGAAGGTACTCAACGCTGGCGACGCCTATTACTTTAAGAGCACTGTTCCCCATCATTTTAAAAATGTCGGCCGTGAAAGGTGTGAGTTAATTACTGCCTGCTCGCCCCCCAGTTTTTAATTTGGCATCCTAACTTGGCGTCATCATATAGGCTCTTGCATATAAAAATAGATTGGCGTAGCCTCAAGACCTGTCTTGGTAGTCACGAGAAGTAGCAAGACAGTGAGTAAGCTTAGCAATCAAAGTGTCATGCAGTAGAAAGGCACTCATCAGCTAAACAAGGATGTCATATCATGGCTCAACAACAAACAGAGAATAATGAAGTTCTCGCTCTTTCTCGTCTACTCCAAAACGGCTCACTGCCACTGAAACTCATCACTGAAACTGGCGCCCAAAAAACCGGGGAACTGTTTCTTGCCGAGGGTGCAGTCGTCGCCAATAAAAACGCCACAGTCATATTCGTCTGCGGCTGACTCGTTAGATACACGTTACTTTTGCCCAGCCTGGGCAGGCAAACTGCTGTGCGCTTCTCTGCGCTAGAGATGCCACGCATTTGGTTTAATATTATAAGGAGATACAAAAATGTCATCTGATAAAACGATCAATCAAGTTAAAGACTCAGCCAACCTAATTAGCCAGCTGGTTAAAAACGGACAGATTCCTCTCAAGATTGTATCCGGGACCCAGAGCACGGAATCTATACGACTTTCCCCTGGCGCGGTGGTCGCTCACGAGGGTGCTACTGTTATTTTCGTCTGCGGCTAGGTAACCGATAATCTTAGGTTAAAACGGAAGAAAGAAGTGGCCCAGCGGGTCGCTTCTTTCCTCTCCTGTTTAATCTTTTATTTAATCTCTATCATGGAGGATAGAATCTTGAACTCAGCTCAGAGCGATATACCCAGGGAAAATCAGCATAGCTGGTGCCCCAAACTGCGTGAAAATATCTGGCATCTGCGCGCAGATGCTAAAAGCGAAGACCCTGCCTTTTTAGTAACCAGCAAAGCCAAATATGAGTTGCCCAGTGACTACGTGCGGGGCTTTTTAAAAATTCGCCCTTACTGCACTGGCCATCATTCAGTAGCGAGCATTGCCAAGATCACAGGTACAAACGCCGAGGATTTACTGGTTTTTTTTAACGCCTTTTCTGACATAGACTTACTCTATCCAGACAACCCCTCGTCAATAGCGCTGACGAAAGATCAGGTAACAAAATCATTGACCGGCATTGTCGATATTTGGGCGGGTGAATTACATGCCGTTTATATCGCCAATGAACTGGTGCGCGGCGAAGGACTATCTCTGCCCATTTTAATTGGCTGGATGACCGAGATGTACCATTATGTTCACGATTTTCCCCATGCTCTGCAATGTGGTGCCGACAATGCCGAGGGACCTCTAAAGACTGTGCTTGATCGTTATGCCAAAGAAGAATTGGGCCATGAAATTTTTGTTTTAGACAGTCTAAAAAATCTCGGTGTGGATGCGGATGAGGTCCGTGCCAGCGTGCCTCTAGTCTCCACAAGAACCATCGGTTTATTACTGCGGGAATTACTGACACTTGAACCGAGCGCGACCTTATTAGCCGCAGCTCTGTTAGAAGCTGCTGATTTTGACGAAGAAAATATTGGCCATTATCAAGACCGCCTTACCCTACTCTACGGCATTTCTAATCAGGCCCTTGCGCCCTATTTTAAACACCAGAAAATTGACTTTGATCTGGGCCACCAAAAATTACTCGCCGACAACCTTGAGCTGATTGATATCACAGATATAGATAGATTGGATGTGCTGATCAACAGACTCCATGACCTGAAACATGCTTTCGAATTACAGAGTTTGGAGATTAAGGCCTATTACGGGGAACCCAATAATGGCAAATACCTGAGGCGCCAGGCCATGAGTTATCACGCCATCTGATGGCAGGTCGGGCAGAGAGCGCTAAAAATAGAAAGCTCTAAGAAATACAGAGCATTAAAAATAGAGAGTACTAAGCAATAGAGAGCGCTAAGCAATAAAGAACCGATTAAATGGCCTCGCGGCCATTTAATTATTTCAGTCTATACGCCGTAATAGAACCATCATTGGCTTGCACAATGAGGCTTTCACCCACAGTCAGCATAGGTGCGCTTACACCGCTGCCATCAACCTTGGTACGGCCTACGAAGTGACCATCGACTGGGTCCAGAAGATGTAGATAACCTTCTGCATCGGCCACGGCAATAGTACCGGCCAATTTGGCTGGGCCTGTTAGCTGACGTAAAAACAGCTGGTCATTGGACCATACTGGCTGGCCACTACCGGCCTTAAATGAGCGTACGGCATCTTCATCTTCGGTCACATACACCTGTTCTTGACTGTAAGCCGGAGCATGGTGTGAAGAGCTGTCTTGGAACCACAGGCTTCGACCTGTGCCGCGAGACAGAGCACCTAAACGACCCTGGTAAGTAACCGCATAGATCACATCGCCAACCAGCAGAGGCTCGCCATCGATATCAACCATACGCTCGAGCTCGGTGCGGCCCTTGGGCACTGCCAATCGGGATTCCCAGATCAATGAACCATTGTCCGGATTAAAGGCAACCAGTTTGCCGGTATCAAAACCAGTGAGAACCATATTGCCTGTGACGACAGATTCGCTGGTTCCGCGGACACTTAAGATAGGTGCATCGCCATCGTGCTGCCAGATTTCTTCGCCAGTGGCTGCATCGAGTGCGAACAGTCGATCATCGACCGTCTGTACTGCAACAATTTCACCATTGGATTTCGGGCTTGAGATAACTTCGGAGCTTACCTGGCCGGTCCAGAGGACAGCGCCCGTATCAGCATCCAAGGCATATACCAGACCTTCGATAGTGCCAACCATCACCTTACCCGCACCATAACCAACACCGCCGGATACAGACACTTCTAACTCGGTTTGCCAGACTTTTTTACCATTGCTGATACGAAGTGCACTGACAGTGCCCTCATGATCTGCAACAAAAATATTTTCTCCATTGGCCGTTGGGCGCAGGCTATTGCGATAGTCTAGGTTACCGGACCCTACACTGGCTGACCATTCACGTTTAATGGAGACCTCTTGCTTAAACTTAACCAGCTCTGCTGGCAGAATTGCAGCATCTTCATCATCGCCGCCAAACCAACTACAGCCTGAAATCAGTACTGATGATAAAAGCGTTACTATGAGTGAAGCATGTTTCATTCGGCGACTCCTTCGCTATCGTCTTCTACCATTTCAGCTATCTCAGCAGGTCGTACCTGACTGATTTTTAGCTGCAGTATATTTCTAATCATCGGATCCTGTGACTCGTTGGATGCCAGAGCAGACTCATAGGCCGTAAAAGCAGCAGCGCCATTGTCTTGCAGTAAGTAGAAGTCCCCTTTGGCTTCTTCATAAGCAGACTTCATCTCTGCAGCATCAATACCCTGAACCATCTGCAATGCACTATCAACATTGCCACGTGCGGCTTCGACACGTGCCAGACGCAAGCGCACTAGTCGTTCTGTTGCAGGGGCGGGGTTGTTATCCAGAGCCCACTGTAATTCTAAGACTGCTGTGTCTAAATCTTGATTATCAACGGCGAGCTTGGCTTTTAACATCGCGGCAAACTGAGCATAGGCTGAGTTACTGTGATTCTCTTTAAGCTGGTCCGCAGCAGTATTTACTTCTGCCTGCTGATTTTCGCTGAGCAGATCGCCGGGATTAGTTGCAGACACTATCTCGATCATCTGCAGATAGGCGTCAGAGGCCTGATCTGTTTGAATTGCCTGCTCCTGTTCCCAGTACTGCCAGCCAAAGTAACCGCCAATAACCAGAACCACGGCAAGAATCGTCTGCATGCCGTTTGCTGCCCACCAACGTTTTACCGCTTCAATTTGTTCTTCTTCAGAAAGATGGTCTGCCACAGGTGTTCCTCAATCAGTAAAATAGTTGGTTAATAGGTTGGCCAGATCAATCTGGGCAACCGTTTGCTGGGGCTTTTCTTCGCGAAGAAATTTTACCCCTGCTGTTGCGGAGCCCACTTCGTCTTCGCCTAATATCAGCGCGACGGCCGCTCCGCTTTTATCTGCTCTCTTTATCTGCGATTTAAAACTGCCGCCACCGCAATGACTTTCGATACGAATAGTAGGGCACTGGCTGCGTAAATCATCCGCTAATACCAGAGCCTCGAGTTCAATATTTCCCACTGCGACTATATAGAGGTCAACATTCTGGCCGATACTATCGGGGACAACGGCCAACTCGTCAAGCAGCAGTACCAGTCTTTCGACACCCATGGCAAAACCTACGCCAGGACAGGGTTTTCCGCCCAGCTGTTCTACCAGACCGTCGTAACGACCGCCGGCACAGACTGTACCCTGAGCACCTAGGCTAGTGGTCACCCATTCGAAGACGGTTTTGGAGTAATAGTCTAGGCCACGAACCAGGCGAGGATTGATTTCATAGCTAATCTTGGCAGCATCCAATACAGCACACAGCTGTTGGAAATGATCGCGAGATTCCTGATCAATAAAGTCGGCCAGTTTCGGGGCATCGTTTAGCAACGCCTGAGTATCTTGGTTCTTGCTGTCCAGAATACGCATGGGGTTGCTGAGTAACCGGCGCTGGCTATCTTCATCCAGCGAGTCTTTGCGGGCACTGAGGTATTCCACTAACGCAGCACGATATTGAGCGCGATCAGCCGAGGTGCCCAACGAATTAATCTGCAGGGTAACCGCATGGTCAATTTTTAATGTTTTCCACAGTCGTGCCGTCAGCAGTAATAGCTCAGAATCGATATCTGGACCATTGAGACCAAAGGCCTCTACACCGATTTGATGAAACTGACGCAGGCGACCTTTCTGGGGACGCTCGTGACGAAACATGGGTCCGGTATACCAGAGACGCTGAGTTTGATTGTGCAATAAGCCGTTTTCGGTGCAGGCGCGAACGCAGCCAGCGGTACCTTCGGGACGCAGGCTGAGACTATCGCCATTACGGTCTTCGAAGCTGTACATTTCTTTTTCCACGATATCGGTAACTTCGCCCACTGCGCGTTTAAAGAGTTCGGTCTGTTCCAGTATCGGAAAACGAATTTCTCGGTAGCTGTAACGGCCCAACACCTCGGCAACAGTTCTCTCAAGATACTGCCATGTGGCCGACTGCTCTGGGAGCAGGTCGTTCATGCCGCGGATGGATTGAAGTTTCATAACGTCGTTAATACTCTTTTAGGCCTTAGCGATTAAGTTATCTGCGTCTTTGGCCAACTGTATTTCTTTGGCCGCCGCTTTGGCACGAATCTGTGATTCTAATTCGTCAACTAGATTTTCGTTGCCCACTTTGTGATTAGGTACTCCGTCAACATAGACCAAATTAGCGGGCGAGCCGCCAGTTAAACCAAAATCAGACTCTTTGGCTTCGCCGGGACCATTCACGATACAGCCAATAATTGACACATCCATGGGCACGGTAATATCTTCCAGACGGCTTTCTAATTCATTGACGGTTTTGATTACATCAAACTCCTGTCTTGAACAGCTCGGGCAGGCGATAAAGTTAATACCTTTACTGCGTAGTCTTAAACTGCGCAACATGTCCCAGGCGACCTTGGCTTCTTCAACAGGGTCTGCCGCCAATGAGACGCGAACGGTGTCGCCAATGCCATCTAATAATAAGGCGCCCAAACCGATAGCCGATTTGACGGTACCGGAACGCAATCCACCGGCTTCGGTAATACCAAGGTGCAAAGGCTGTTCAATACGCACAGCCAGATCTCGATAGGCGGCGACCGCCATAAAAATATCCGAGGCCTTAACGCTGACTTTAAAATCTTGGAAATTATACTTGTCGAGCAGCTCGACATTGCGCATAGCAGATTCAACCATCGCCTCGGCGGTGGGTTCGCTGTATTTACGCAGTAAGTCTTTACCCAGAGAGCCGGCATTAACGCCGATACGGATAGGAATGTTGAGATCCCGCGCCTTGGCAATCACTTCACGCAGTCGGTCTTCTCGAGTGATGTTGCCTGGATTAATACGCAGGCAGTCAACGCCTAAATCTGCGACTCGCAGTGCGATATTGTGGTCAAAGTGAATGTCGGCCACTAGGGGAACATCCACGAGCTTACGAATCTGACCAAAGGCCTCGGCTTCTTCTAAAGAGGGGACAGAGACGCGGACGATGTCGGCACCGGCCAGCTGGATACGCTTGATCTGTGCAACCGTAGCCGCAACATCCCCGGTGCTGGTGTTAGTCATGCTCTGCACAGAAATGGGTGCATCGCCCCCGACAGGGACATTGCCGACCATAATCTGTCGAGACTTGCGTCGTACTATTGGCGTTTCACTAAACATTCAATTAATTACCGCTTTAGCCACTCTTGATACTCTAAATTTTCTTTGGAGTACGGAAATACATTCTTTAACTGTAAGCCCTGACTTGAGGCTGCATCTCTATTGCCAAAACGATCTTCAAGTCGCACCGCTAACCATAAACTCTTGGCTGTGGAGCCTGCTAAAAATGCATATTGATCCAAGGCATTTTTGGCTCTCGGGTAACGCTTCTGAGCAAAGTATATTTCGGCAGCCTCCAAATAGGGCGCTGCAAACCTCGGCGTTAACTGGGTCGCTTTTTCAAACGACTCCAGGGCCTGGTCCTGCTGTTCCAGCTTACTATGACAGAGTCCGACGATATAAAAGGCCTGAGGCCGTCGTTCATAACTCAAGTCCTCACTCACCAGCACCATCTGTTTCAGGGATTCTTCAAAGCGGCCCTGATTAAACAAAAATGCACTAAAATTGTAGCGCGCCATACTGTCGGTTTTATCACGAACTATGGCTTTGCGGTAATGGCTTTCCGCCAGCACCATTTCTTGCTCCATCTGGTAGAGCAGTGCGTAACCATTGTGCAGTTGAGACATCTGCGTTCTGGTTGCTCTGGAGTCAAACTGCGCAGCTTTCTCCAAATGTACCCTGGCGAGGTCACGGTTTTTTGTGCCTATATACTGCATAGCCAGCTTAATATGCTGTTGGTACGCTGCCTCGGGATCCTGAGGCCTGCCGGGGTTTTGATGATGTGGAAACACATCCGCTTGCCAGCACTGCCGAGGTCAATATTGTTACGAGTAAAAATCTGCTTAGAGTTGTTGTGGCCATTCCCTGTCCCTCTCTAATTCCCTGCCAATTTTATCAGTCGATAATTCTTACCGGCTGCACTTCTTCTAATCGTTTTTTGTAGCGTTCCTGACGGCGAGTTTTATCGTTAACTTCACCGGCTAACTGCCCACAGGCCGCGGCTATATCATCGCCACGGGTGGTGCGAACCGTCACAGTGTAACCCTCCCCTGCCAGAATGTCCCTAAACCGATTTAACGCTGTATTTGTGACTCTTTTGTACTCAGAGCCCGGAAAAGGGTTAAATGGAATCAGGTTTATTTTGCAGGGTAAGTCTTTCAATAACACTGCAAGTTCTCGGGCATGTACAGACCGATCGTTGACCTGATCCATCAACGTATATTCGACAGTAGCTTTGCGCCGATTATCCGGCATCTTGTCAATATAATTGGCGGCGCTTTCAATAAACTGCTTGAGATTATATTTGCGGTTGATTGGCACCAGCTCGTTGCGCAGTTTATCGTTGGGTGCGTGCAATGAGATAGCCAGAGAAACATCGGATACCTCCGCAAGTTTATCCAGCGCGGGCACTACACCGGCGGTACTCAGGGTCACTCTGCGCTTAGACAGGCCATAGGCATTGTCTTCGAGCATAATATTCATGGCATCGACAACATTGTCGAAGTTCATCAGCGGTTCACCCATGCCCATCATCACCACATTGGTGACACGGCGTGGTGCCTTGTGCTTGAACTGGCCAAAGGAGTCTGCGGCTATCCACAGCTGACCAATAATTTCGGCGGAGGTCAGGTCGCGATTAAAACCCTGCTTGCCGGTGGCGCAGAAACTGCAGTCCAGGGCGCAGCCGATTTGCGAGGACACACAGAGGGTGCCGCGCTCGCGCTCGGGGATATACACCATTTCGATGCAGCTACCGCCGTCGACTCTAATCAGCCATTTTCGGGTGCCATCGACAGAATCTTGGCAGCTCACAACTTCTGGCAGCTTTACTTCAGCAACCTCTTTGAGCCTTTCCCGGAGATCTTTGGAGATATTGGTCATCTGGTCGAGATCGCACTCGCCCATCTGATGAATCCACTTGATCATCTGCGTTGCACGGAAGCGTTTTTCGCCAATTTCTTCGAAAAAGTCGCCGAGTTTGGACGCAGAAAACCCCAGCAAGTTAGTTTTAACTTGCTGGGGTTCGACGTCTATTACTGTTGTTGCTTCTACTGCTTTTGGCATAGGTCCCTAGAACACGATTGTCCTAATGTCTCTGTTTAACGAGAGCAAATCTCGTTGTCTGCAAAAAAGTATGCAATTTCACGGGCTGCAGATTCAGCTGAGTCAGAGCCGTGTGCGGCGTTGGCATCAATTGATTCTGCAAAGTCTGCGCGAATAGTACCAGCTGCAGCTTCTTTAGGGTTAGTCGCACCCATCAGATCGCGGTTGGTCATAATGGCGTTCTCGCCTTCAAGTACCTGGACAGATACAGGACCAGAGGTCATAAATGCAACCAGATCCTTAAAGAAAGGACGTTCGCTGTGCTCGGCGTAGAAGCCTTCAGCCTGTTCCTGGGTAAGTTGCTGCATTTTACAGGCAACAATGTGCAGGCCTGCAGATTCAAAGCGGCTTAAAATTTGACCAACAACGTTTTTTGCTACGGCGTCGGGCTTGATAATAGATAGAGTGCGTTCAGTCGCCATGAAGAGTTCTCCAAAATGGGGATAAGACTAATTAATAGGTGGGTAAGACAAATAGCCCTTGCGAGCAATGGCGCGGATTTTACCTGCACAGGAACGCGGTAACAATGCTTTTATTTGTTAGGCCACTAAGAGCTGCTGAAATTTGTCTAAACAGACGGGCATACTGAAATGGGCGCCCTGATATTTATCGCAACCTAAGCTGCGCAGGACCTCAAGAACCTCCCGCTTTTCAACGCCTTCAGCGATGACATCCAGACCATAATGGCGAGACACCATCATGATAGCTTCAACCAAACCGAGGGTATCTTTATCGGTATTCAGGTTGCTGATAAATTCTCGATCGATCTTTAAACCGTCCAGTGGCAGACGCTTCAGATAGATCATGGACGAATAACCACTGCCAAAGTCATCAATCGAGAATTTGGTGCCCATATTGCGAATTTTCTTCATCTTATCCACCACGGATTCAAAGTCGTCAATCAGCAAGTTCTCGGTGACTTCGAGGGTGATCATCTCGGGATTAATATCATAGCTCTTGAGGCTGTGCTCCAGAGAGCTTATTAGCCCCGGATCATGGAACTGCTTGGGGCTTATATTCACCCCCAACTGCATATCTGGCGTCCAGATACCGCTGTCGAGCATGTTGCGCAGGTACTCGCAGGAGGTGCGAATCACCCAGAGACCAACATCGACAATCATTCCCGAGGCCTCAAGAATAGGAATAAAGTCGGCGGGGGTATGCATGGCATGGCCGGAATGAATCCAGCGCAGCAACACCTCGCCTCCCACTACCGCACCAGTATGGGTGGAGACCTGGGGCTGCAGGTAGAGATCAAATTCCTGATTAACCACGGCTTTACGCAGACTCGACTGCAGGGTAATGCGCTGCTGAGCCTGACGGGTAATTTGGGTATCAAACAGGGTGACGGTATCGCGACCGCGGCGTTTGGCTTCAAACATGGCGCTCTCGGCCTGCTGTATGGCTTTTTCGGCACTGATCAGCGAGTCGTAAAGTAATGTTATACCCACGCTGGCCGTGACGATGACTTCACCATTTTCGGTAAAGAACGGTCGGGCGATAATACAGCGAATTTCATTAGCTACCGACAGGGCACACTCTCTGGCTTCGGCCGGAGTGGGAGCTATATCTTTAATAAAGAGCAGGAAGGCGTCACCGGCAACCTGGGTTACCTGCATATTGTCTGTGAGCATGGCCTGGATGCTTTCATGGGCGCGCTCAAGGATCTGGGCGCCGATGTGTTTGCCGAGAGACTCGTTGATAGAGTTAAAGTGGTCTAGGTCGATTAATAGCAAGGCACCACAGGCATTCTCATCGCGATCAAGATCGATGTAGTCATTGATGCTTTTGAGTAGGGGCTTGCCGATGGGCAGGCCTGCTAGGGTTTCTGTGGTTGGTGGGGGGCTTTTAATAGGGTCTGTGGCGTCGATTGGCTCAGGGCTGTTGCTTTGGTCAATATTAATAATGGGTTCTGGGCGGTAGGGGGTCTTGGGGCTCTCAACAAGATTGGGAATTTCTTTCCCCTCAGTACTGGTATCTATCCGCTCTAGGTCTTCGGCGGTAAATTCTTCAACCACCATTCTGGCCAGTGCTGGCAATGGATAGAGCATAATACAGAGTACATTATCCGCCTCTTCAACGGCGCCGAGCGACACGACAATTTCGTCGTCCTCAGCGGTATTCTCGGAGCGCCACAAAATGCCCGGCAGCTGATCTGTTTCGAGTTTATTAATAACTTGAACAAGTTGAGTAATGGATGCCTGATGATTTTTTTCAGACTCGCCACCAAGGCTGGTGCCGATTATCTGCGAGCGCTCACAGCACAGTAACCTCAGGGCTTTTGCATTGACGTCGATGCACACGCCATAGGCGAAAAAAAGAGTCCCGAAAGGCGCCGTATCCAATACTTTTTTGTAAAGGTGGTTTTTTTCGCGCATCCTTTGCCTACTAAAATCCTTTTTTGTTTAAGGGATTGGGCTAATCCTGCTCCTCAATCCAAGCCATCTGAATGGCCTCTAAAATCTTCTCACCACAACGATCAGGATCGTCGGAGAAATCTTCGATTTCTAGAACCCATTTTCTCAGGTCTACAAAATTAACGTACTGAGGGTCAACATCTGCATGATTGTCCGTCAGCTCTATCGCTATTTCGTTAATATCGGTCCACTTAATCATAGTCCATTACTCCGCTGGCTGCCCTTTCGTTTGGGGGCATATTTAATGACGCTCAGAAACCATATTAATGGTGTATTTGGGTATCTCTACCACCAGGTCCTTATCATCCATTATTACCTGACAGCTAAGGCGTGAGTCTGGGTCAACACCCCAGGCTTTATCGAGAAAATCTTCTTCCAACTCGTCTGCTATGGGCAGATCAGCAAATCCCTCTCGAACATGTACATGGCAGGTGGTGCAGGCGCAAGACATTTCGCAGGCATGCTCAATGTCCAGACCATTGCGCAGAGCTGCGTCACAGATGCTTTCCCCCGGTTTGGCTTCAACAACAGCACCTTCGGGGCAAATCTCGTGATGGGGTAAAAATACTATTTTCGGCATGCTTCTCTTATCCTTTATCGATTTCATCCAGACTATGGCCAGCCAGTGCACTTTTAATACTGGCATCCATACGTCGGGCGGCAAATTCTTCGCTAGCTTTGGCCACAGATTCAATCTGTCGAGCCAATACACGGTGTTCTATGGTGCTTTCGCGCACCTCGCGTAATTCCTGAATCGCTACTTTTAGACAGCGGCGCTCATCGTCACTCAATAGAGCATCTCCATCCTTATAGATAGCAGCCAGTAGGTCCTCGATCATGCGATCGGCTTCCACCTGCTGTTCTCTCAGTGCACGCGCCTGCATATCATCGCGGGCATGGCTGAAGGAATCCTGCAACATACTGGTAATTTCTTCCTCGCCAATACCATAGGAAGGCCTTACTTCGATTCTGGCTTCAACATTACTGGTTAATTCACGGGCAGACACACTGAGCAGTCCATCGGCATCCACCTGATAGGCAACGCGGATTTTAGCTGCTCCCGCCACCATGGGAGGAATACCGCGCAACTCAAACCGCGACAGTGAACGGCAATCGCTAGCAAGCTCACGCTCACCCTGCAAAATATGAATAGCCATGGCCGTTTGGCCATCTTTAAAGGTGGTAAATTCCTGGGCCTTGGCCACTGGAATGGTGGTGTTTCTATGGATGATCTTTTCAATCAGACCGCCCATGGTTTCTATACCCAGTGACAGGGGAATCACATCTAACAACAGCATATCGTCGCCAGATTTATTGCCCACCAGCACTTCGGCTTGCAGCGCAGCACCCATGGCAACCACCTTGTCTGGGTCCAGACTGCACAGTGGCTGCCGGCCAAATAACTCGGCCACTTTTTCACCCACACGTGGGGTTCTAGTGGAACCGCCTACGAGAATAACATTGCTAATATCGAGCGTTTCTAACCCTGCATCGCGAAGTGAGCGCTTACATGCACGTAGGGTTTTATCAATTAATCCATCAATCAGACTGTGCATTAACGTTCGCGTTAAGGTGCCTTTCCAGTCGAGAATTTCTAGCTCAACGTGCTCGGAGTCGGTGAGCTCTTCTTTGGCTGATTTAGCCGTCTCTAATAATATGCGCTGTTCAATGGGGTTTAGGTCTTCATCCATACCCACCTGAACTCGGAGCCAGTTGGCAATGGCATGATCAAAGTCATCCCCACCAAGAGCCGAATCTCCGCCAGTGGCCAGCACTTCAAACACGCCTTTGGAGAGCCGTAAAATACTGATATCAAAGGTACCGCCACCCAGATCATAAATGGCGATAACACGTTCTTGGGACGTCGCTTCCGCCCCGTCTTGAACCTCTGCTTCAGCCTGATCGAGACCATAGGCAATCGCCGCCGCGGTGGGCTCATTTAAGAGTCTCAATACTTTAATACCCGCCAATGTGGCCGCATCTTTAGTGGCTTGACGCTGGGCATCATCAAAATAGGCGGGCACGGTGATCACTGCACCATCGAGCATACTGCCAAAGGAAATCTCGGCGCGACCGGCCAGCTTGCGGAGTATTTCTGCAGAGACCTGAATTGGGCTAACCAGACCGGCAACGGTTTTGATTTTTGGCATGCCGCCATCATCTGCCGCAAATTCGTAGGGCAGTTGGTCACCAAAGGTTTTTACATCGGCCAGGCCCCGACCCATTAAACGCTTAACCGAGGCCAGCGTGTTGAGCGGATCACTGACATTATGTTCGGCGGCTTCGTAACCCACACAGCTAACGCCATCGGCGGTGTAATGGGCGACTGAGGGCAATAGCTCTCTGCCCTGCTCATCGGTCAGCACTTCAGCCATACCGCTGCGCACGGTAGCCACTAAAGAGTTGGTGGTGCCAAGATCTATACCCACCGCGTGCTTGCGCTGATGGGGCTGGGGTGAATGACCCGGCTCTGAGATTTGCAGTAATGCCACTGGTTATTGGTCCTCTAAATCGGCTTCAAGCTGTTCTATTTCGTAGAGCAGCTTGGCTGAAAATTGCATTTTGGCGACGCTATTAAGGGCGTCATCATAGTTGTCGCACTGATACTCTGCCTGAAAATCCATCTGCTGTTGGCTATAGGCGGATTCAACGCCGCTGCGCAAGCCATCCAACGCAGCAAAGGGGTCCGCGGCATCAGGTGCCTCAGAAAGTGCTTCCCGCAACTCTATCTGCTGCATTAAAAAGGCACCGTCACTGGTGATGTGACTGTCCTGGCTCGCATCAATCTGCTTGAGTTCCAGCAGGTATTGGGCGCGCTTTAACGGCGATTTTAGGGTGTCGTAGGCTTGATTGATCAACGACGCGGTCTGCACAGCAAGGCGTTTTTCAACAGCACCTTTGCTGGCATAGCGATCGGGATGAAATTCTTGCTGTAGCTTGCGATACATGGCATCAAGATGGCTTCGCTCTACCTGCCAGGCAACAGGAATAGAGAAAATCTCGAAGAAATCACTGGAAAGTTTCACTGGGTCATCAACCTGTCTAGTGCCTGCGCCAGAGCGATTAAACGTGGAAGCTTTCGCCGCAACCACATTCATCTTTAACATTGGGGTTCTTAAACTCGAACCCTTCGTTTAACCCTTCTTTGACGTAGTCTAGCTCGGTACCGTCGAGGTACAGCAAACTTTTTGGGTCAATAATCAGCTTTATGTCACCACAGTGAAACACTTTATCTTCGGTGGCCGCATCATCAACAAACTCCAGCACATAAGAAAGGCCAGAGCAGCCCGTGGTGCGCACACCCAAACGGATACCCACGCCTTTGGCGCGGTGTTCAAGATGCTTAACAACATGCTGCTCGGCAGCCGGGGTCATGGTGATAGCCATTATTTATTTGCCCTGCTTTTCTCTAACGTCACGCACTGCAGCTTTAATGGCGTCTTCGGCCAGTACTGAGCAGTGAATTTTTACTGGCGGTAGGGCCAGCTCTTCAGCAATCTCGGTATTTTTAATCTGTGCAGCAGCATCAATGTGCTGACCCTTAACCCATTCGGTTAATAATGAGCTTGAGGCAATCGCCGAACCACAGCCGTAGGTTTTAAACTTAGCATCTTCAATGATGCCTTGATCGTTAACCTGTATCTGAAGACGCATAACGTCGCCACAGGCCGGCGCGCCGACCATGCCAGTACCGACAAATTTTGAACTGTCGTCTAGCTTGCCAACGTTGCGTGGATTTTCGTAATGATCAATAACTTTTTCGCTGTAAGCCATGTTGATGACTCCTAATTATCTTAAACTTTAAAAGCAACGCTTAGTGCGCTGCCCACTCTACGGTACTCAGGTCGACGCCATCTTGGAACATGTCCCATAGTGGCGACAGTTCACGTAGTTTTTCAACTGCGTGACGAACCTTACCAATGGCATCTTTTATATCTTGCTCGCTGGTATAGCGACCAATACTAAAACGGATTGAACTGTGGGCCATCTCGTCATTCAGACCCAGAGCACGCAGTACATAGGACGGCTCAAGGCTAGCTGAGGTACAGGCTGAACCTGAGGATACGGCCAGATCACGCAGGGCCATAATCAGTGACTCACCCTCGACAAAGGCAAAACTAATATTGACGATACCTGGAACATGCTGGTCTTCAGAACCATTCAGGTAAACCTCTTCCATGTCGGAGACGCCTTCCCACAGCTGAGTGCGAAGTGCGTCGATACGCGCAGACTCTTCGGCGAGGTTTTTAAAGCCCAATTTAAAGGCTTCGCCCATGCCAACAATCTGGTGCGTCGGTAATGTGCCAGAACGCATGCCGCGCTCATGACCGCCGCCGTGCATCTGTGCTTCGATACGGACGCGAGGCTTGCGACGCACATAGAGTGCACCTATGCCTTTGGGGCCATAAATTTTGTGGGCCGAGAATGACATCATATCCACATACATGGCTTCGACATCAATGGGGGTCTTGCCGGCGCTCTGGGCCGCATCCACATGGAAGAAAACTTTGCGCTCGCGGCAGATTTTGCCAATCGCAGCAATGTCGTTCAGTGTTCCCAGCTCGTTGTTCACATGCATGATTGAAACAACAGTGGTGTCTTCGCGAATCGCGTCGGCAACCATCTGTGGCTGAATCAGGCCGTTGGAATCTGGGTCAAGGTAAGTGACTTCCCAGCCTTCGCGCTCTAGCTGGCGAGTAGTATCCAGCACGGCTTTGTGCTCGATTCTCGAGGTAATAACATGCTTGCCCTTGCGCTGGTTAAAGTGCGCACAGCCTTTAATTGCAAGGTTGTTGGCCTCTGTAGCGCCACTTGTCCAAACGATTTCGCGAGGATCAGCACCAATTAAGGTAGCGACATCAGTTCGCGCATCTTCAACGGCAGCTTCTGCCTGCCAGCCGAATACATGTGATCGCGACGCGGGATTGCCAAATTGACCGGTTGGGGTCAAAAATTGCATCATTTTATCTGCAACAATCGGGTCTACCGGTGTTGTGGAAGCGTAATCCAGATAAATGGGAAGGTTCATTAATTACTCCAAATTCAGCAGGCGCCAGCCTGCATGTTGTCATCTATAACCAACAGCTGCTCAATCTGCCGCTGGGCTATATGTTGTACGTTTCGTTTCGCGACTAGATCAGCGAGACTGATACCATTTAGAAATCCGTGAATTTCTTTACTAAGATCGCTCCACAATGTGTGGGTCAAACAGATCTCGCCACCCTGACAGTCGCCTTTACCCTGACAGCTAGTCGTATCTAAGGACTCATTGACTGCGTCGATAATCTCAGCAACAAATATACCGTCACTCCTGCGCCCCAACAGGTAACCACCGCCTGGGCCACGCACGCTAGACACTAAGCCAGCCTGACGTAAACCAGAAAATAACTGCTCAAGGTATGACAGGGAAATAGATTGACGCTCAGAAATACCCGCCAATGAAATTGGCTTGTCCTGAGCGTGCAGCGTCACGTCGAGCATTGCTGTTACTGCGTAGCGGCCTCGAGTTGTTAAGCGCATATCTATTATCCGGTGAGTTGTCTTCCCGTTTAGGGTGGGAATTATGTAATACCCGAGTATTTCAGTCAACTAAATACCTGATCAAATTGATAGGTTATTTGTTGATAATACGCTGAACCCGAGTCAAGAGACCACGGAGTATGGAAACTTCCATTTGATCCATGCGCGTGCGGTTAAATAGCCTGCGCATACGGGTTAAAAGCTGCTTGGGGTTTTCGGGGTCATAAAAGCCAATTTCTTCCATGGTCTTGGCCAGATGCTCATGAAAGTACTCGAGGTCATCCGCGGTAACCGGGGGCTGATCCCATTCTGCCAGGGACGGCAGGTTGCCCTCTTCGTCGGACAGACTCGCCATACGAATTTCGTAGGCTAGCACCTGCACCGCCGTGGCCAGATTCAGCGAGCTGTATTCCGGATTTGAGGGGATATGTACATGGTAGTTACATTTTTGCAGCTCATCATTGGTCAGGCCGCGATCTTCACGACCAAACAGCAATGCCACATCATGGGTCTCTGATTCTTGCCAGATTCGAGCACCGCATTCACGGGGATTAATCAGCGGCCAGGGAATTCTGCGTTCCCGAGCGCTGGTACCTACTACTAGGCCGCAGCCCGCGATAGCGTCATCAACAGACTCGACAATCTTGGCGTTGGTCAATACATCTCTAGCACCGGCCGCACGCCAAACAGCTCTTGGGGCTGGATATTCCCGGGGTTGAACCAGATAGAGCTCCGCGAGACCCATATTTTTCATGGCCCGCGCAGCACCGCCAATATTGCCCGGATGGGTGGTATTGACGAGTACTATTCGAATTTTTGCCTGACGTTCAGCGGTAGTCACACAGAGCCCCTTTTAAATTAATGCTATGGCCTAAAAATTGGGCGCGAGTGTAGCAGAATCAGGCTTCTCTGGCACAGTAGTTCTGTTACAATGCTCGCCGCTCTTTAAAGTCACTTGGAAACCGCCCTATGCAACCTATGGTTAATATTGCCCTTCGCGCTGCCCGTCAGGCAGGCGAAATGATTGTTAAATCTGCCGATAACCTCGATTTAGTAAAGGTTGATGAAAAGGGAGCCCATGACTTTGTCACTGAAGTAGATCGCCGCTCAGAAGAAACCATTATCTACAATATAAAGAAAGCTTACCCAGACCATCGTTTTCTCGGTGAGGAAAGCGGCGTCAGCGGTAATCTTGAAAGTGACGTTGAATGGATTATTGACCCATTGGATGGCACCACTAATTTTGTTCGCGGTATTCCCCATGTTGCCATCTCTATCGCCTGTCGTGTTAAGGGCCGATTAGAGCACGCAGTGATTCTTGAGCCATTCAAAAATGAAGAGTTTACCGCCAGTCGTGGTGGCGGAGCCAAATTAAATGGCCGCCGTATTCGAGTCTCTGGCCGTGCCGGCGAAGCTGGCGCCCTTTACGCGACGGGTATTCCCTTTAGCGCACCCTCTTTTAATGAGATGGATAGCTACCTGGCCTGCATGCATGAATTTGCCAATAACTCTTCAGGCATTCGTCGTATGGGCGTGGCCTCGCTAGATCTGGCCTATGTAGCCGCTGGCCGCATGGATATGTTCTGGGAAATGTCTTTAAAGCCTTGGGATATTGCTGCTGGCGTACTGATCGTTCGCGAAGCTGGCGGTATGGTCAGTGATTTTCAAGGTGGCGAGAGATTTATGGATACGGGTCATATTCTGGCTTGCACACCCAAACTATTTAAGCCTTCACTGAAAGTACTTAGTAAGCACCTCAATCATATAAAATAGTGTTTTCTAAAGAGCGTTTTCTAGATAAGAAATGCACTGCGCTCGAACAGCCAATAGGCGCTGCAAGTACCAATAGCATAGACCGCAATATCAGCAAGTCTCGATTGATGCTTGCTGATAACTGTCACTTTGGTCGCCACCATCACCAGGGCCAAAACGCCAACAATAAAGGCCAACTGGCCTAACTCAACGCCAATATTAAAAAATAACAGTGCCTGTATCTTCATTGAGGCTGGCAAGCCAAGCTCCTGCAATACCACCGCAAAACCAAACCCATGGAGCAAACCAAATACTGCTGAGGCACTCACCGGATAGCGCCAGGTAAAGCTGTCTTTCTCACCCCCATGTCGATGCTTAATAATTTCCACGGCTAATAGCAAAATACTCAGGGCAATTAAAAGCTCAACCAGCTCAGTGGGTAAGCGAAAGATATTTAGCGTCGCAAGACTCAGGGTAATTGAATGGGCCACCGTGAAGCCGGTAACGGTGAGCAGCAAGCGTTTAAAGCTTCCCGCAATCATGATCAGACAGAGCACAAAGAGCAGATGATCTGTGCCCACAAGAATATGTTCGATACCTGCCACTGTGTACTGTTTGGCCACATCAGCTGCAGATGAGGCCAGAGGCAGTTCGATACTGATTTTTTCTGGCCCAGAAAAAACCTGAACAGGATCCCCGACAAGTGGCTTAAATACTACCAATGAGGTCAGTGCTGGATTACTGCGCGGATAAATAAGATCGATGGAAAATACTGGATTTGCCTGAGCACAGCGATAGAACTTCTTGCCTACCAGACCGGCAGGTTGACCGCTAATACCGCCGCCAACGAGGCTACAGCTACTATGATTGAGTTCAACAGCAGGCTCTTGCCCCCCAGGCATTACCGGAGGGATTTTCCATTTCAGTAAATACTCAGTGCTTTTTTGCTCAACAATCTCAACATAAACGGGGCGCGCCTCGTCTGCCCCAACGGGGCCGGCGATTAACCCTGCCAACCCTAAAAGCACTGATGCCAGTAAAAAAATCGGTCGCATTATTCTGGCTGACCCTGGTTGATGATCTTATATTTCGCCATCAACTTATCGATCGCCTGACGCTTAGTCTGGCGCTGCTGCTCACGCTGAGCATCCGCAAATACCGCTGAGCTGCTTTCATCAAACCCGGGAATATAGGCGGGAGTATTCTTTTTTAGCAGGACCAGATGCCAACCATAGTTGGACTGCACTGGCCCCTGCCAGCTGTCAGAGATTTCAAATGCAAATATCTGCTGCTGAAAGGCCTCACCAAAGTGACTGCCAATTTCATCGTCATCGCGATTAACATAGTTGCGGTTATAGAGAAAACGCTCTCCATAACGGGGCGCATTTTCGAAGGGCACTAGCTCTGTATTTAAGGTTTGGAGTAACGCATCGGCAATCCCTTTGGCCTCTTCAACCGCACGGCTGTCACTGGAAATAAACACATGGGTAAAGGTGGCGGAGGCTGGCTTTTTATACTCTTGCTTATGCTCTGCGTAATAGGCCCGTAAATCATCTTCGGTCAGTGGCTGAGCTTCGTCATAAAAACCCTGAGCCAGATAATCCATTTTTTGAATAAGGCGACGGCGAATAATTTGATCGTTTTTATTCAGGTTGAGTGCCATCGCTTCGCGAAATAACACCTCATTGCGGGCATAGTCATCAGTAAGGCGCTGGCGATCTTCGACACTCATACCTTTTAGTGCGGCCATGGCCTCGGTAGGTTTGAACGTTTTAGCCTGGAGCTGCATAAATTGCAGCAGCACCTGATCATCGATCAAAACATTGTATTGCTCGTTGGCATAGTCGTCGGCGTTGATAATACGCTCGCCGCCCAGCAACACTAGAGCAATCAAGAGGAATTGTATTAGGGGTTCTTTAAGTAATTTGCGCATAGATTCTTCTTAGTTCGAAACGGGCCTATACCTTCAGACCAAAGCAGTCATTGAAGGTATAGGTATAGCCTGAAGGCCTCAGTTATTCAACTTTTATCGGGTTTATGGCTGGTACCAAATTGGCGAGGTGTAAGCGCGCTCTTGAATGGTTTTAGCCCCTCTTGGCGGCTTATCCAATTGCAGTGCGACAGAATCAAATAGGCCATTGCGTGGCGTAGGTATCTGTAACACACGAGCATAGTAAAACGCAGACTGCTGCGGATCAAAATTGGGATCAGTCCATTGGGTAGCTAACTCAGCCTGACCAATGGTATTGGTGTAGCGCGCTGATGTGAGGTCAACCGTGTTGCCTACCGCCGGTAATTTACCCGCAGCATCGAGGGTACGGCCATCAGACCAGACTACATTGTAGACATGCTCATGCTGCTCACCCGCGGCATCAACCCAACCTTTAACTATCTGAATACGGTCAAGATTGGCATCCGCCGGGTCTTTAACGGCACGCAGTAAAAAGCTCGGCGCTTCGTCAGTGCCATTAGCGTCCCTAGACATGATATCGCCACCCATGGGAACCCCATGCTCATAGCCGATTTCTGCAAAGTCTTTAGACTGTGCTGCATTGGCAGGAAAATCCCAGCCGCCAAACATCTGGACACGCAGTCGCGGGCCAGTGGTAGCGTAAGTCTCTTTGCGCTTAAAGGCGGCATAAATTGCTTCGCGATTATTTTCTGTGGCCCAGACCGCCGCTAAACCAGAGGCTGACATATCCCAGCCGTCAGCACCCGTGGGGTTACCTAATACTGGCGCCTTGGTTTCAGGGGTGGAATCTTTGGCCATTTTGCCCCAGAAATTACCCTCTTCCGGAGACGACAAACCTGAGTGAGCATCGGTTGAACCAATAAAGCCAAACTTGTAGGGGTTAACGCCTATTGTCTGTTCGAGGGCTAGACCCGTTTTCAACGCTGGACGAATATAGTCACCGGGAGAAACATCGGTTTTACTCGCCGTGGTTTGAATGAAGTGTTCGTAGGTTTCAAAGTCAGCAAACTCATCTTCAGGTGAAAACTTAGCATGGGTTTCACTATCGCCTTTAATCTGAGTTACCTCAGTAATAGGCTCCCACTGCATACGCGTGCGCGCATAGTCTGCCGTAATAGGCTGACCCTTTACCGTGGTGGTAGAAAACATATAGCCTTTAGAAATATTGGAGTTGTGGGGAATAGAAATAAAACGGCTATCCGTGCGCACAGCCGTATCGTCCAGCCACTGCCATAGGTCCTCTGGATACTGGCTCTGATCTGAACCATAGGGAAGATACTGACTGGCTTTATCGCCGCCATCTGGTGTCACCACAATACGGTGCAGGTTGGAGCCGGTGGGAATCGAACTCCACTCCCAACCTAGCAGACTGGTGAAAGTGCCGGGGTTATTGTGTTTTTCGGCCGCATCAATAATATCCTGCCAAGCATCTTGAGATACTTTGCTGGTATCACCAAAAATAGCGACTCCGCCAATATTATTATTAACATCAGCTACCGGATCACCGCCAACTACGGCTGCAGACTTAGGTAAAAACCGACCAAAGAACGCACGCCCTAAATCTTCGTCTAGGGCGTTATTTAAGGCTCTAATCGCCAACCAGCGCTTGATAGAACCGTACCAACCGATATCTTCCCACTCGATAGTCTCATTGCGAATTTCACGCATCACACCCAACATCTCGGCATGGTCTGATACCACCAAGAAATCTAGCGGCGTATTAATCTGCACCCGTGCACGATTGTAGGGATGAATAACCGGCTCACCCTTAGCCCAGCGATAGGCTGTGTCTGGGTCTGCACTGAAGTTATTATTAAGAAAGGCATCAAAAGAGTAGGAAGTATGTAAATGGGTGTCACCAAAATATACCTGGGTCTGGCCCTCATCGGCAGCCTGTGCCAAAACAGAGGCTGACAGTAATACGGATGCAATAGCAGTGAATAATTTCATCTCTTTTTCCTTAATTCTTAGTCGATGTTGATGTTGATGTTGATAATGTTCTGCGCGAATACTCAAGTATCGCAACCGCGACGAGCTCAATAACCGTAGAGCGAATAGCCGGATCAGTCAGGCCGTCCAGCACAATATGTACGATACGACCAAACAGCACCGTCAACATAAACACCAGAGGCACAGCCAACCACATTGCATTGCCTGGGCGCGAACCGTAAAAGGTAAAGATAGAAAGCATTAAAAAGGTGCCGCCAAGGTCGCCACGCAATGTACCCATACCATGAGTCTCCAGCGCACCAACGGCAAAGTCGGCCTCCATACTTGCAGGGTCAAACATAAAGCCCACAGCACCTAACAGCATGCCGAGCGCAAGTAGCCTCAGCACAATCCGTAAACCTAATTCCATGTTGATTCCCCTAAAGATTATTATTGTTATTATTTGCGGTTAGCTTAACCGATTTTCAGCGGCTTTTAACGCCCTATTATCTGACCCAAGGGTACTTAATTATTTGCCCTAGGGCCCTTAGCCTAATCACCTATCAAAGCATATCTTTGCCCAAAAACCACAGTGCTGTACAGTGCGACAACGTTTTTTAATCAAAGCTCAAAATAACCATGCATAGCTTTTCTAGAACCACCGGCATATCAGTTGTTGTCGCCAATATGGTCGGCACCGGCGTTTTCACCAGCCTTGGCTTTCAATTACTGGGTATCCAATCCTATTTTGTGCTGATGATGCTGTGGTTTATTGGCGGCCTCACCGCCCTTTGTGGCGCACTAACCTACGCAGAACTCGGCGCCAACCTGCCCCGCTCCGGTGGTGAATATAATTTCTTATCGCGGCTCTACCATCCCTGCGCTGGATTTATCTCTGGCTGGGTATCGGCCACAGTCGGCTTTGCTGCGCCAGTCGCACTGGCGGCCATGACCTTTGGTGCCTATCTGTCAGCCGTATTCCCCGGTATATCCCCAACCTGGTCAGCGGCCTCTTTAGTGGTTGTATTAACCGCCGTGCACTGCCTCTCCAGAGAGACCAGCAGCAATGTTCAGCAGGCCTTTACCGCGTTAAAAGTACTCTTAATACTGCTGTTTTGCGCAGTGATATTTATCTGGGGCGGCACCCCTCAGAGCGCCAACTTTATGCCTCAGGCGGGAGACGAAAAACTCCTCTTCAGTGGCGCCTTTGCCGTGGCCCTCATCTACGTCAATTACGCCTACACCGGATGGAACGCTGCAACCTATGTCACCAGCGAACTAGACAACCCCCAACGCAACCTGCCCATCGTGCTATTTGTGGGTACCGCTGTGGTAATGATGCTGTACCTGATGCTTAACTTTACCTTTTTAAGCGCCGCCCCTATGGAGATTATGGAAGGCAAACTCGAAGTTGGCGTTATTGTTGCCGACCACGCCCTGGGGGACAGTGCAGGCAAAGCCATGGGGGCAGTATTAGCCCTGCTGCTAATCTCCACCGTCAGCGCCATGACCATGGCAGGACCCAGAGTGCTGCAGGTTATTGGTGAAGACTTTAGGCTCTTTTCGAAACTGGCTCGCTGTAATCGCCATGGCGTCCCCATGACCGCAATTATCTTTCAGGGCCTGCTGGCCCTTATATTTATTGTTAGCGCTACGTTTGAATCGGTGCTGATCTTTTCCAGCTTTGTACTGGGCGTTAATACGCTATTCTCTGTACTTGGGGTATTTGTACTGCGCTGGAAAAAATTGAATATCAAAGGCGCTTACAAAACCTTCGCCTATCCTTTTGCACCGCTGGTTTATCTGAGCGTGACATTGTGGACGCTGGTGTATGTGTTGCTTTCCAGACCACATGAAGGGTTGTTGGGCCTGGGGGTAATTGGGGCTGGCGGCTTGGTCTATCTGTTTTCTAGCCGCGCCAATAAAGCAGGCAATCAATAACTCATCGTCTATACTTTTACCATTCAAAACTAACAGGAAGTAATCTTCGGTAAAGGTCTCACCACTATGGATATCAAACCGCTAAGCAAAGGCGCTTGCCACTGCGGCAATGTTCAATTCGAACTATCACTCCCAAATGGCTTAGAAGACCTGAGGCGCTGTGACTGCTCAATGTGTAGCAGGCGTGGCGCAATCGTGGCCTCAGTGCCCCTCAAAGGATTAAAAATAACCAAAGGGGAGCATAGCCTCTCGCTTTACCAATTTAACACCATGACTGCCAAGCATTACTTTTGCTCAAATTGCGGTATCTACACTCACCACCAAAGACGATCAAACCCTAAGCAGTTTGCATTTAACGTCGCTTGCTTAGAGGGTGTTGAACCCTATAAGTTAGGACCTGTACCTGTGCTTGATGGAACTAGCCATCCCGCTGATAAGGATGGTTACGATCCCGATGATAATATTGATTACTCTATTTCAGGCCATGGATGATGGTTGAATATATTATTTTTTTGTCGATCAGCGCGGCTACAAGCTTTAGCCCAGGGCCAGCTGTTTTTCTCTCTATTAGAAATGGAGCAAACTATGGCCTAGGCAAAGCCTTTTATGGTGTGCTGGGCAACACTTCAGGGATAATCCTGCTGGCCACCGCATCAGTTTTGGGACTGTCCACAATAATATTGGCCTCCAGCGCACTCTTTTTGGGCATTAAAATATTAGGAGGATGCTATCTCATTTATTTGGGGATAAAAATATGGTCGAGCAAAAATTCATTTGAAGCTATTCCCATGGAAGGCGATCAGATTGCCTCTGAGACTAGAAGTAATCTTTCTATTTATCGGGAAGGGTTCTTGGTCTGTATAACTAACCCAAAAGCAATTGTGTTCTTCACCGCATTATTCCCGCAGTTTATTGATCCATCTGAAAATGTTACAGCTCAATTTCTCACCCTAATGATCGGCTTTTTAATACAGTCAATTTTTTGTATGACTTCTTATGCCGCCCTGTCATCCAAACTCCATATAAAGCTCGGAAATACAGATATAGCTCGGTGGCTAAATAAGATTACAGGAGCAATTTTTGTGGTATTTGGAGCTGCTATTATGAAACTAAACCGATAGGGTGAAAAAACAGAATAGGGTTCAGTCTTCCGCAAGATTCGGGTCGATAAATCTCTCCAAGTCGGCAATACTAACTCCATGAACTCTGACTACCAACGCATCGCCGATGCCATCGGTTACATCAATGCCAATATCCAACAGCAACCCTCGCTGGATGAGATTGCGGCGGCCATCAATCTGAGTCCCTTTCATTTCCAGCGGCTGTTTAGTCGCTGGGCGGGTGTCACGCCTAAAAAATACCTGCAAATTCTTACTGTCGATAGAGCCAAGACTTTGCTGGCTGAGTCCAAACCATTGCTGGAGGTTTCTAATAGCGTCGGCTTAAGCAGTAGCTCGCGACTGTATGATCATTTTGTGCAACTGGAAGCCATGACGCCGGGTGAGTATAAAAGTGGCGGCCAGGGTATTAGCATTCAATATGGGATTGCACCCAGTCCCTTTGGTGACATTTTTATTGCCGCCACCCCCAGAGGTATCTGTAAGCTTTCGTTTCTAACTAATAATAATACTGATCAGCAGATTTCTGATTTACAGCAGAGCTGGCCCGGTGCGGAGATAGAACATAGGTCGACGGAGCTTATGAAAACAGCGGCCGGTATTTTTACGGCAGACCAGAGTCCACAGGGCCCACTGTCTCTTCATGTCACTGGCACTAATTTTCAAATTGCCGTGTGGCGAGCCCTGTTGCAAATAGATCCAGGCTGTATCAATAGCTATGGCAAAGTGGCGGCGGCAGTGGGCAGACCTAAGGCTTCTCGTGCGGTGGGCACGGCTATTGGTTCTAATCCGATTGCGTTTTTGATTCCCTGCCATCGAGTGTTACAGCAGAGCGGAAAGATTGGTGGGTATCTATGGGGTGAAACCCGCAAGCATGCGATACATGCTTGGGAGACTGCTAGAGGTAGCTAGGGAATATTAAACCTAATTCTCCAGCCGTAGCCCCTCTACTCTATCAAATCTCTTTAGATTATTAGTTAGCAAGGTTAAACCTTCGCTTCTAGCATGACCTACACTTATTTAAGCATCAGAAAGACGTTCTTTCGACCTGTTCTTGAGAAGCACGCTCTTCCATAAAATCATCTGTCACACTCACTTCAGAAAAGAAGAAACTATCCCAAGTGCTATCAACGGGAGATAACACCCTATCCTTTCCCAAAATACGCACCGTTACCTGTTTTACGTCATCGGGAAATCGAGTGTCAGCGGGCAACCGCACCGCTTGGGTACGGTTATTAACAAATACAGAACCTGTAGACATAGAAAGCTCCTCCTTAAGCTATATACCACAAGTATAGAGCTACTTAACCAGTAATACCCTTGATTTCCAGGAAGTCATCAAACCCGAACTCGCCCCACTCGCGGCCATTACCCGACTGCTTGTAGCCGCCAAAAGGCGCTGTGTAATTTTGAGATGCACTATTTAGGCTCACCATTCCGGCGCGCAGTTGACCTGCCACGCGCTTGGCCCGCTCATCATTGCCAGTACTTAAATAGGCGGCCAATCCATAGGGCGTATCGTTGGCAATTTCAATGGCTTGTTCTTCTGATTCAAAAGGAATCATGGTCAGGACTGGGCCAAAAATTTCTTCTTGGGCAATCGCCATCTGATTATTCACCCCAGCAAAGATAGTCGGTTTAACAAAGTAACCCGCGTCAAAACCCTCGGGCTTACCCAGACCGCCAGCGATCAATTCGGCGCCCTCGTCCATGCCTACTTTAATGAGTCCCTGAACCTTATCAAACTGAACTCGGCTCGACAGAGGGCCAATATGCTCGCCCTCTTTGGTCGGCTGATCCACCGCGATCTGCGCGGCTGTCTGCTTGGCAACCTGGACAGCCTGATCGTAAACCGATGACTGCACGAGCATTCGCGACGGCGCATTACAGGACTGCCCCGTGTTACTCATCATATTGGCAATGCCTGCACTCACAGCGGTTTCAATATCGGCATCTTCAAAAATAATATTCGGTGACTTGCCACCCAGCTCTTGGGTGACTCGCTTAACGGTTTCAGCAGCGGCTTTAGCCACCAAAATACCGGCCCGCGTTGATCCGGTGAACGACACCATATCAATATCGGGATGACTGGAAATAACCGCACCAACATTGGGGCCATCGCCATTAACCATATTGTAAACACCGGCAGGGAAACCGGCCTGATGCATCATCTCGGTAAACAGATAGCCAGAGAGTGGGGCGATTTCGCTTGGCTTGAGCACCATGGTGCAACCGGTTGCCAATGCGGGCGCAACCTTGCAGGTAATCTGGTTGATCGGCCAGTTCCAGGGGGTTATAAAGCCACAGACACCAATCGGCTCTTTAACAATGCGGGTATTTTCAATTTGACGCTCAAACTCAAAGACTTTTAATGCTTCAAGTCCGGCAGAGATATGCCCAACGCCACAGTCAGCCTGTGCTGCGGTGGCAAAGGAAATGGGCGCGCCCATCTCCATAGAAATAGCCACGGCCACTTCATCGTAGCGGTCCATGTAGATTTGCAGCAGTTTTTCCATCAGCGCAATGCGCTCATCAACACTAAACTTAGAATAAAGCGGGAATGCGGCCTTGGCTGCAGCAACGGCTGCATCAACATCAGCGGTGGCACCCAGAGAAATGGTCGCAATCATCTCTTCAGTGGCAGGATTTTCTACATTGAGATCGTTGGCTTGCACTGGGTTTACCCACTGGCCATTGATGTAAAACTGGCGTAAATCTTTCATTGGAATTCCTCTTTAATCCGCTCATTGGCTCAAATTATTTTGGCGAGAAGTCTAATACTGATTACCAGACTTAACCTATACCCCTAAATTGATAGCCTTAACAGTCTTTATAGTAAAGCCTCTAAGGCCTCGATGGTTTGCGGGCCTATCATGCGATGCAACAGCTTGCCGTCGGTACTAATAACAAGGGTCTCTGGCAATACAGCAACAGGTTCAAGGCCCCACATGCTGCGTGGATCGGCTACCAGTGCCGGAAACTCAATGCCCAGTTTGGCCATTTCGGTGCGCAGTAGCTCGCCCTGAGAATCATCAAAATTAACCCCTAGCACGGTTACCTGCTCTGCATGTTCATGGGCAAACTCATTAAATTCTGGAATTTCCTTGCGGCATGGCGCGCACCAGACCGCCCAGTAATTGATAAATACCAGTTTGGGGGAAGCGGCAAGATCGATAGAGCCTCCATCCAATAACTCGTACCGGGACTCTGCAGAGTCTTGGGTACAGCCCATCAATGCCATGGATATAAGGCTTATTAAGCCTAGTTTTCTAATCATTACCTGTTCTCTCTAATTCCGTTCTAAATCTGCTGTTTCTAAAGAAGTACCTTTGGCGCCAAATAGCGATTCAAGGGATACCGAAAAATTTGTTTCCAGACTACTGCGAGTCTGGCCCACTAGCATATCGTACTTTTGGTACCAGGGATGATCCGAGAGTAATCTGTCTGACCCAGACTGTGCTGAACTCAATACATTCTCACCTAACCAAACAGATACGTCGGTGAGCGTAATCCCGTTTAAATCTCGGATTAGCACGTACTGACCACTCGCGGTTTTTTCGAGTACGTGCTGCTGGACCAATAGATTGCGCAGGCGTTTCCAGTGCTCCGCATCCAGCCCCATTTTGACAATATATTGGTCGGACAGTGTATTACCCTGTTGCTGACGCTGGCGGCAGTGCCACAGCACTATCATTGTGGCCAGTAGATCTGGCAATTTCTTGCCCCGCCCATCCAAACGAAAGGTTTCCAAGCTACGCACCAGTTCGGCACCGATTAATATCAGTACCCAGAGCAAGTAAATCCAAATCAAGAACAGCGGAATAACGGCAAAGGCACCATAGACACTGGTGTAGCTGGAATGAGCGACCAGAGAGCTAAATAACGCCTTGGCACTTTCAAATAGTAAGGTCGTCACTAGACCACCAATAACCGCGTGCCTACCCCGCACCTTGCAGTTAGGTACTGCAACAAAGAGTAATGTCAGGGCCATCCAAGTCAGTAACCAGGGCAGATAGGCAAACAGGTATTGAGCAATACCTAAGGCATCCACCTCATCGACCATCAACCGAAAGGACAGTAGGTAGGTTTTCATAACCACCCCCGCTGCCAGCAACAAGGGCCCAAGACTTAAGATCGCCCAGTAGAGCAAAAACCCGCTCAGGCCACGCCGACCCCCGTCAGTGCCCCAGATATGGTTAAAAGTCTTTTCAATATTAGCCAGCATCAAATAGGAGGTCACCATCAGAATAACCGCACCCACAGAGCTCAGTTTTCGGGCCTGAGAGGAAAATTCACTGAGATAGCCAGTGATCTCTTGGCCGCTGCTGGGCAGCACCTTGGAGAAAATCCAGGCCTCAACCTGGGATCCGGCATCCTGAAAGGCGGGGATCAGTGAGAACATGCTGTACATCAATGTCAGCATCGGCACTATGGCAAACAGGCTCATGTAGGTCAGTGCTGCTGCGCTCTGCCGGCAACCGTCGCGATTGAAGCGAAATACCAAATAGGTTAAAAACTGCCAGCCAATGGCGGCCTGTTTATTTACTTTTGTGAAACCAGTAACCACTGAGTCGTCCCTCTCTGTTTGGTTTACGTTAATTTGGCGTACAATAACGTTTTTTATTACCACGCCTCGTAAAAGGATAGTCCATGGCCACTATTTACCATAATCCCCGTTGTTCTAAATCCAGACAAACCCTAGAGATATTACGCTCAAAGGGCGTCGAACCTGAGATTATGCTCTATTTAGAGACCCCATTAGATAAGCCGACCCTGGTTGGCTTACTGAAAAAGCTAGCCCTCAGCGCCGCACAGCTGGTGCGCCGTTCAGAGCAAGATTTTAAAGACAATAATCTGGGCGCGTCCGATGTGACTGAGCAACAGCTTATTGACGCGATGCTGAAATACCCGAAATTAATTGAGCGACCCATAGTGGTTGTGGGCGACAGAGCCGTCTTGGGCCGCCCTCCTGAAAATGTATTGGAGTTACTCTAATGTCGAAGCCCTATGTGTTGGTGCTGTATTACAGCCGCCACGGTCATGTGAAAATGCTCGCCGATCAACTTGCTCAGGGTATTGAAAGTGCCGGTATGGAAGCACGGTTGCGCACAGTGCCGGCGGTATCCACCGTCTGCGAAGCCACGGCAGAAAGCATTCCTGACAGCGGCGATATTTACTGCAGCGAAGATGACTTAGCCAACTGCTCAGGTCTACTGCTTGGCAGCCCCACTCGGTTTGGCAATATGGCCGCACCCTTAAAATACTTTCTTGATGGCACAGCTGGCCTGTGGATGAATGGCGCGTTAATTAACAAGCCGGCAGGCGCATTTACCTCGACCTCAAGCCTACATGGCGGCCAAGAATCCACATTGCTCACCATGATGGTGCCACTGTTACACCATGGCATGGTATTTACGGGCCTGCCTTATTCAGAACCCGCACTGAGCGCCACAACAACCGGCGGCACCCCCTATGGTGCATCACATATTGAAGCGGATAATCTCAGCGACCACGAAATTCAAATCTGTCAGACACAGGGCAAACGTATTGCCCTACTGGCAGCTAAACTACTCTAATAACAAGGCAGACTCCGTTGACTACAGAACTAAAACTTTCCATCAGCAGATTTTTAACCCGCAGTAGCTATACTTTACTGATGCTCACCTTAGCAGTGCATCTGTGGCTGCAAAGTGCGCCCTGGATTATTTACGTTATCAGCTTGCTGCCCCTGGCACTTTTTATTCCCGGCATGCTGGCAGATAAACTGCGCACACTGATCTGGATGGGCTTTGTGGTGCTACTCTATTTTTACAATGGCGTACAAAATCTCAGCGTAGCCGAACCAGCGACATTGGATATTGTCGAACTGGTGTTGAGCGTCGTGTTGTTCTGCGCAGCAATGGTATATGCACGCATCCGACAGGTTAATAATTTATAACTCGTTTTCAGATAAGGAATTCCCATGAGTGAAAAAAAACCAGGCATTATTCGTCGCTTCTTTCGATTTATCGGAAACATAGTCACGGGTATCCGCTACCTATTTAGCCTGCTTTTTGTTGGTTTGTTTTTAATGGTAATTGTGGGAATGTTTGCCGAAGACATTCAACCTATCCCCGATAAAGGCGCCCTTTATTTGGCACCAAGCGGTGTGCTGGTTGATCAAAAAACCTACACCGACCCCTTCGATCAGATTTTTATGGGTAATTCCCAGCAGGATTCCGAGACCCTAGTGAGAGATGTTATTGAAGCCCTAGATACCGCGCGTATCGACAGCCGCATCACTCACCTGCTCCTCGACACCGACTATATGGCGGGTGGTGGTATCAGCAAACTCGAAGAAATTAGTACCGCCCTTTTGCGTTTTAAGAAAAGTGGCAAGCCCATTATTGCGGTGGGTGACAATTTTAATCAGCAGCAGTATTTCTTAGCGGCCCATGCAGATGAGATTCTTCTCAACCCTCTGGGCTCAGTCAGCATTACCGGCTTTGGTCTTTACAACAGCTACTTTAAAGAGGCCCTCGATAAGCTCAATATTAATATGCATATATTTCGTGTCGGCGATTATAAAAGTGCCGTAGAACCTTTTTTGCGTAACAATATGTCGGCAAATGTGAAGCAGGAAAGCCGTGAACTCGTCGATTCGTTATGGCAATTTTATAGCTCTCAGGTAGAGCATCTGCGGGGCCTACCCGACGGCGCAATCGATGATTTCGCCAACAATCTACACCTCAAACTTCAGGCCGCGAATGGCGACACATCAGCACTGGCCAAGCAACAGAACCTAGTGGATCAAATTGCCACGCGAACCCAGATGTTTGCCTACCTCAATGAGGTACTGCCAGGCACAGACGGCGAGTTCGACAGTATTAATATGCAGGCCTATCTCAATCACAACCGCCTCACTTCAAGAACCAGCGCCGCCGCTAAGGCCCACAAAGTGGCCCTGGTCGTGGCCAAGGGCTCCATCGTTGATGGTGAGCAGCCTGAGGGAACCATTGGCGGCGATACTCTCGCCAGTATTTTTGCCAGACTGCGGGATGAGGATGAAGTTAAGGCTGTGGTATTGCGTATCGACAGTGGCGGCGGCAGTGCCTTTGCCTCCGATATTATTCGCGACGCCATTTCTGCCACCCAGCAAAAGGGCATTCCCGTGGTAGTGTCCATGGGTAGCTATGCTGCCTCTGGCGGCTACTGGATCGCAGCCGATGCCGATCGTGTGCTGGCTCTGTCCACAACCTTAACAGGCTCCATTGGCGTATTTGGCATAGTCCCTACCGTTGAAGATTCCCTCGCGGCACTGGGAGTTTATTCCGATGGCGTTGGCACCACGGATATCGCCGGCATGATGCGGCTCGATCGCCCCATGACCCAACAGAGCAAAATGATTTTCCAAGCCGGCGTGGACAATATTTATACCCGCTTTATCAGCCTAGTCGCCGACGGCCGTAACTCAACCCCCGCTGCTGTTCATGAAATTGCTCAGGGTCGGGTTTGGACCGGTGAAAAGGCATTGGCGCTAGGTTTGGTGGACCAGTTGGGCGACTTAAATGATGCTATTAAAGTGGCGGCTGAACTGGCCAATCTCGCAGAGTACGAGGTGGATTATCGCCGTAAACCTCTCACTGTGTATGAACAGCTTTTGATGGAGATGAGCAGTAACATTAGTGCGTCTGTCGCTGGGTTGGGTCTTAAAAGTTGGTTGCCGAATAGTTTGCGTGAGCAGGCTCAGGTGATTTTAAAGCCGTTGCAGGTTTTGGATACCTTGACTGACCCCCGGGGTATTTATCTGTATTGCGAGAGCTGCCCGCTCTGAATTTAAAAAACGCTCTGGGCTGAATTTAGAGGACGCTCAGGGCTGAAATTACAAGACGCTCAGGGCTGAAAATTACATACCCGGCACCCCAGCCCAGGAATGTCACCCCAGCGTAGGCAGGCATACCCGTCACCCCAGCGAAGGCTGGGGTCTATAGATACCAGCCTTCGCTGGTAAGACAGTAGTTACTATTTATGGAACAGCCCCAGCCTACGCTGGGGTGACGTTCCCGCACTAAGGTGACGCTCTTAAACTAGAGTAACGTTCCTAATCTAGAGTAACGTTCTTAAGCTAGAGTAACGCTCCTAATCTAGAGTAACGTTCCTAAGCTGAGGTGACAGTCCCGTACTGAGGTGACGTTCTTTCTCATGCAAGACATTCTTTGTGATTAAAACAAAACCGGTAAAGAACGTTCGGTTAAATATCCAATACCGTTTTGACAAAAGGTAAGGTCAGGCGTCGCTGTTCCTGTAGTGACGCGCTGTCCAACTTCTCAAGCGCACCCATCAGCAATCGAATATCCCGCGGCAGGCGATGTAACATAAACAGTGCTACCTCATCCGAGAGATACAGGCCACGACTGTTAGCGCGATACTGCAATAGCCGTCGGCGATCGGAGTCTTTGTAATCTGTCATTTGCAAGGTAACGCCAGACTTTAATCGTGAGGACAAATCATTCAGCTGCACATCCAGTTCATCCGGTGCCAAATGTGCCGACACAATTAAACGGGTGCCGCCATCGCGACAGCGATTAAAGAAATGAAACAGTGGCTCCTGCCATTCTGGTTTGTAGGCCACCAAGTCTAAATCATCCAGACAAACAATCGGCGCATTCTCCAGCCCTTCTAATACCTGCTCCGGCGGATAGTCCTTAACCTCGGCCATTGGCAAGTAAATGGCCCCCGCATTTTGACCAAGAGCCGACTGCTGACAGGCGGCCTGCAACAGATGAGATAACCCAGAGCCCTCAGCACCAAACAAGTAGGCAAACTTGCGGCCGTCATCTTTGAGCAGGAACGTCGCCATATGCTGAGGCGTGCCATTCGGTGCATAAAAGTTATCGAAGGTGGCCTGATCATCCAGCGCTATGGCCAGACTTAATTGTTGAAATCCGTTCACTTGCGTATCCAATTAAATTGTAGTTGCCCTGTATAGAGCGCGTCTTGATCGGTTTGGCTCTGCAACTTACCGCTGCGCACCAGTGCCGAATGTAGTAATTCCGCACCGCCCTCCGCATCCACAGCAAGGGTTAACTGGTCTGCCTCGGCGCCATGCACATCCAAGGACTCAACCAGCTCCAGATTTTTAAACAGTGCCAGCACCGATTCATAATCTTTAAACGAGGCCACACCATTAATTTGCACCATCAACTCATTGGTACTAATTTGCGGAACATAGGTAAATGACTCGGCCAGGCTATCAACCAACTCATTCACGGCACTAGCCATAAAGGGCTCGCCATAACTGGAACGGAAATCTTGCAACTGACGACGGCCAGAAGCTTGATACAACCAGGCGCCACGCACCTCGCCAGAAGACGTGGTGTAAAAGCGGAGAGCAATCCAGCCATCGGCCTCATAACGCTGAGACGCGGCGTCGATTAAATTAGCGCGCAGACTCCAGGCCTCATTCACGGAAAGGGACAGCTGATCTTCAAGATCAAAGGCCGGCAGCATGTAGGGCATGCCCCGCTCTTTCATGGCACGATCAAAAGATTCTAAAATTGACGGTGAGCTTTTTGCTTCCGTGTATTCATTAATAAAGCCCCGACCTTCACTGGGGTGATCTCGCAAAATCCACACCAATAGTTTGGGGCGATTGGAGGGCAGCACTGGCAGCTTCGCCTGACGAATAAGTTGGTCTATTCCCTTCCGTGAAAAACTGACCTCAAGACCAGTTTCAGGTTCGACGGTTGAATCCGATGCGGGCAAACTGCGAAAACCAACCCCAGCAACAAATGCATTTGGGTTGGTTGAAAAAGAAATCACATTGGGGGACTGTACAATTTTACTGTTGCCAGTGAGCTTAACCAGAACCTGATTTAGCGCTTCGCGAACACCCTGCTGTTGAGATTCTGACGATTGATCAACCACTGGAACCAACCCACTATAGAGGCCAGAAACTTCTTCAGCGAGAGAATGCAGGCTAAAACAGGCCAAAATCAGCGCAAATATCCGTTTCAACGTCTTTTCTCCAATTTAATTTGCCTCATTGTACCAGTGCTTAATGAAAATTAGTCTGACTGTCTCTAAAATACCCCCTCCACAGAGGAAGCGTTTCCATGACCGAAAAAACTCAATCCTTGAGCTACAAAGATGCTGGTGTTGATATTGATGCCGGCAATGCCCTGATCGAAAAAATCAAAGGTGCAGCCAAACGAACCCGTCGTCCCGAAGTAATGTCAGGACTCGGAGGATTTGGGGCGCTGTTTGAATTGCCCACAGGTTACCGCGAGCCCGTGATGGTTTCCGGCACCGACGGCGTAGGCACAAAATTGCGCCTCGCCCTCGATCATGGCAAGCACGACACGGTTGGTATCGATCTGGTCGCTATGTGCGTTAACGATCTTATTGTTTGTGGTGCAGAGCCTCTGTTCTTTCTCGATTACTACGCCACGGGCAAACTCGACATTGATACGGCAGCAGCCGTGGTTAATGGCATTGCCGATGGCTGTGAGCTGTCAGGCTGTTCATTAATTGGTGGTGAAACCGCCGAGATGCCAGGTATGTACGAAGGCGACGACTACGATCTGGCCGGCTTCTGCGTTGGTATTGCTGAAAAGTCAGAGTTGATCGACGGCACTAAAGTAGCCGTTGGCGACACATTGATTGGATTGGCCTCAAGTGGTCCTCATTCCAATGGCTACTCGCTGATTCGCAAAGTACTGGAAGTTACAGGCACCGATCCCGCTGCCACAGAGCTTGATGGCCAACCATTGATTGACCTGCTGATGGCCCCCACCAAAATCTATGTGAAATCCCTACTTGGTTTAATTGCCCAGTCGCCAGTTCATGCTCTCGCCCATATCACCGGTGGCGGACTATTAGAAAATATTCCACGGGTACTGCCAGACAACGCCACCGCCATCATCGACACCAAGGCCTGGACACGCCCAACCGTCTTCGACTGGATACAGCGTGGCGGCAATATCGACGAACATGAAATGCACCGCACGCTAAACTGTGGTGTAGGCATGGTGATCTGTGTGCCTGCGGAAACCGCGCAGTCTGCTATCGACTTCCTAACGGCCAATGGCGAGACGGCCTTTATTCTGGGCACTATCGAAGAGAGTAAAGAAGGTCAGGAACAGGTGCAGCTACTCGGACTCGCTGAATGAGTGAAAGCCTGACAGCCACTAAAAAAGCACGGCTCGTCGTGCTTATTTCTGGTAGCGGCTCAAACTTGCAGTCTTTTATAGATGCCTGTGAAAACGGCAGCCTCCATGGAGAGGTTAGCGCCGTCATTAGCAATAAAGTCGGTGTTAAAGGCCTTGAGCGTGCTGCTCAGGCCGATATTCCTGGCATAGTCATCGACCATCGCGCCTTTGATTCTCGCGAAGAATTCGACGAAAATCTCGCCGACCTAATCGAGAGTTTTAATCCAGATCTTGTGGTGCTCGCTGGCTTTATGCGCATCCTAACCCCAGATTTTGTCACCCGCTTTCTGGGCAAGCTTATTAACATCCACCCCTCATTACTACCCGCCTATCCTGGCCTACACACCCATCAACGAGCAATTGATGCCGGCGACAAAGAGGCCGGAGCAACCGTACACTTTGTCACACCAGAATTAGATGGCGGCCCGTCTATTTTGCAGGCCAGAGTGCCCGTAGAAGAGGGCGACAGTGCCGACAGTTTGGCGGGGCGCGTACTGGGTTATGAACACCAGATCTATCCCAAGGCAGCCCAGTGGTTTTGTCAGGGCAGACTGGTTATGGAGGCTGGTGTCTCAGTATTGGATGGCAAGCCACTTGGCGAAAATGGCGTAATTTTTAATCAGGCCAGCGAACAATAAAGGGATTTGCTACTCTATAATAATTAGCGCCTTAGAAATCCATTAGCGCCACTCTAGTTAACGGCGTCAAGAGTTAACAGCATCAAGAACATTACCGAGCACTCTTATTTATGGCTTTGTTTAAAAAAACAGTTCTAACCCTAATCACCAGCCTGCTGCTGGGCAGCCTGTTCCTAGGCGTATCTGCTGACCCTCTTAGTAATTATAGCGCCACCTACAGCGCCGAATTCAATGGTATGGAAATCGAAGCCACTCATAGATTAGAGCAGCTCGAATCTGGCCAATATCGTGAAACATTAAAAGCCCGCAACATCCTCGGAAAAATTGATGAGCAGGCGCTGTTTAAACTTTCAGATCAGCAACAAATTATTCCCCAAGAGTACGGATATAAGCGCTCGCTTATCGGCATAAAACGTACCGAAAGTCAGATTTTTGATTGGCCCAATAATACGGTTCAGTACAGTAAAGGTGATGAGAAAAAGTCCGTTGCCGTAACCCCGGGGCTTTTTGATATTATTACCCACAAGCTGCAACTGCGACGGGACCTGCAATCCGGTAAAGAGATTTTGGCCTATCCTGTTATTTCAAGGGGAAAGCTGAAACAATATGTTTACGAAGTGGTTGCCAACGAAGTATTAGAAACGGCCATTGGCCCGCTTAATACCGTTAAATTGCAACGCATCAGGGAAGACGAAAAACGTCAGACCGTAATGTGGTTAGCAACCGACTGGGATTATTTAGCCGTCAAGTTAGAACAAATAGAGAATGGTGATAGCCATCAGATGAACATACTAAACGGGCAAATCAACAATAAGCCTATTTTACCTTTAGCGACTGTTACTGAGAAAAACCTATGACACGCGCACGCAATAAATCGGGTACCAGTAAATTTATTCTCATTCTTGGCAGCCTAGCCGCCATTGCCGTTATTGGTGGTGTGCTTTATCAGGCCCAATCAAATAATGACGAAGAATATGAATATCAAGTAATCCCCGAACAGGTAGCTCAGGCGTCTATCGAACGGCCGGCTGTCCCCGAAGCATTTATACCCCCACCGGTTCCTGCACCCATGCCCGAACCCGCAGAGGTTTCAAAACCTGTAGCACCCTCAGTCACCAAACAACCCAAGCTGCCCTCTCTCGATGAAAGCGATGAGTTTGTTCGTGAGCGTTTGCTATTAATGAAGCACAAAGCCGAAATGAAAGCCTGGCTTAATACCGACGACCTAATCAGACGCTCCGCAAGTTACCTTGATGGGCTGGCCCGAGGTGTAACCCAGGGTAAAATATTTCCGCTCACCGCGCCAGAGGGCAGTTTCACCACTCATCGCGATGGCGACATAATTTGGCTCAACGCCGGAAACTACGAACGCTACAACGGCACAGTCTCGATCCTCACCGCATTAGACATGAGCTCAATGGCCCAGATGTTTCACTTCACACGACCATTGCTAGAAACTGCCTTTGCCGAAATGGGCTATCGTTCACGTCAGATGGACGGCATCATATTACAGGCAATCGATAATATTTTAGACACACCTATCATCGTAGAGCGCATTGAATTAACCCGAGATTCCGTAGCCTATAAATTTTCCGACCCAGATTTAGAAGCATTACTCCCTCTCCAAAAACAGCTCCTGCGTACCGGGCCGGAAAATACCCAGCGCATACAGCAGCAAGCAATGGCGCTTAAAGAAGCTCTGCTTAACCCCTAGAAGACCCTTAGATCGAGCGAATTGGCTGTTACGGTGTATTCGTTATTGTTTTTTGGATACCAGCCTGCGCTGGCATGACGGGAAATGAATAACATAAGGTAAAGAGAGTAGCCTGCCAGACCGTTATTCCTGCGAAGGCAGGAATCCATAGCCCTCATAAATCACCACCCGCACGAAAACACCAGTCCTCAGAGCAACACCAACTAGGTTTTAGGCAGCGTAACGCCCGTCTGGCCCTGATACTTGCCGCCGCGATCTGCGTAAGATGTTTCGCACACCTCATCAGACTCAAAGAACAACATCTGCGCCACACCCTCATTGGCATAAATCTTCGCCGGGAGGTTAGTAGTATTTGAGAATTCCAACGTTACGTGGCCTTCCCACTCAGGCTCAAGCGGCGTTACGTTAACGATAATGCCGCAGCGGGCATAGGTAGACTTACCTAAACAAATCGTCAATACAGAGCGAGGGATTTTAAAGTACTCAACCGTTCGCGCGAGGGCAAACGAGTTGGGTGGAATAATGCAGTAGTCGCCTTTCATATCGACAAAAGAGTCACTGTCAAAATTCTTGGGATCTACAGTTTTGGAGTGCACATTGGTAAAAACTTTGAATTCGTCAGCACAGCGAACATCGTAGCCGTAGCTTGAAGTGCCGTAAGAGATAACGCGATCATCACCAGAATAACGTACCTGACCCGCCTCAAAAGGCTCGATCATTTGAGTTTCCTCAGCCATACGGCGAATCCAGTTATCAGACTTAATGCTCATCTACGGTGACTCCAATGTGAATTTGATTATGTAGCAGGGGCGGTATGATACCGATTTGCAGCGGCGGGGCAAGAGATCCTTCGAGAGGTTCAGAATAGAGAAACCGCCGCCACCTCGAACGCCAGAGAAAGATCCCCGTCGCTTCGCTCTGTCGGGATGACAGCATTTCTGTATCGTCGGGGCGACCTAATTGTTGTTATAAGTAACCACCGGCCCATCCCCTACTGAAAAATAATCTCTGGCCCAGCACTATTATCACCAGCCTCTAACCCTGCAATCACCGACTCAGCAATCTGCCCATAATGCTGCGCTATCGCACCCTTGGGATCAGACACCATCGACGGCAACCCCTTATCACCATTCTCTCGAATCGAGCGATCTAACGGCAAACTACCCAGCAACTTAGTAGCGTATTGATCAGCAACCTTTACGCCACCGCCATCACCAAAAATAGCTTCCTCATGGCCGCATTGACTGCAGATATGCATGGCCATATTTTCCACAATACCCAGCACAGGAATATTCACCTTGAGAAACATCTCAATGCCCTTTTTGGCATCTAACAGAGCAATATCCTGAGGCGTAGTTACTATCACCGCGCCGGCAATCTGCGCCTTTTGGGAAATCGTTAATTGAATGTCACCGGTACCTGGTGGCATATCTACCACCAACACATCGAGCTCACCCCACATAGTCTGCTGCAATAGCTGCAGCAGAGCACCGGATGCCATGGGTCCGCGCCATGCCATAGGCGTTTGCTCTGTCA
>CALSNK010000004.1 GCA_943787675.1 uncultured Pseudomonadales bacterium | reverse complement strand
GCTTGCGAGAACCTAGCCTCGGCCCCTGCTTTGGTATGAAAGGTGGTGCCGCCGGTGGTGGCTATGCGCAAGTCGTGCCGATGGAAGATATCAACTTACACTTTACCGGTGACTTTCATGCCATTGGCGCTGCTCATAATTTACTCTCGGCGTTAATAGACAACCATATCCACTGGGGCAATAGCCTAGAAATTGACGCACGACGCATTGCCTGGAAGCGCGTTGCCGATATGAATGACCGTGCTCTACGCAGTATTAACTGTGGCTTAGGCGGCCCAGGTAATGGCTTTCCGCGACAGGATGGCTATGACATTACAGTGGCTTCAGAAGTTATGGCTATTTTTTGTTTGGCCACAGACCTAGATGACCTAAAAGCCCGGCTCAACAAAATCGTTGTTGCCTATACAAGAGATCACAAGCCGATTCATGCCAGCGATATTCTGGGTACTGGTGCAATGACAGTGCTGCTAAAAGACGCCCTGGCCCCCAACTTGGTTCAGACCTTAGAAAACAATCCCGCCATCATTCATGGTGGTCCTTTCGCGAATATCGCCCATGGCTGTAACTCCGTCATTGCCACCAAAGCTGGCCTAAAAATGGCCGATTATGTGATCACCGAAGCCGGCTTTGGTGCCGACCTAGGGGCTGAAAAGTTCTTTGACATTAAGTGTCGCGCTGCAGGCCTACATCCAGATGCTGCCGTCATTGTAGCCACCACCCGCGCCTTAAAAATGCATGGCGGTGTGAGTAAAGAAGATCTAGACAAAGAAGATCTAGTTGCTCTTGAAGAGGGCTGCTGCAATCTGGTTCGCCACATTGAAAATGTAAAAGCCTTTGGGGTTCCCGTGGTCGTTGGTATCAATCGCTTTACCTCAGACACAGATGCTGAGATTGCGCTGATCAAAAAGGTCGCTCTAGCCAATGGGGTTAAAGCTATTGACTGTACTCACTGGGCCGACGGTGGCGCAGGTACGGAAGAACTAGCCCATGAAGTGGTTTCATTGGTGGACTCTGGCCATGCTAACTTTGCGCCACTGTATCCAGACGATATGCCTATTTGGGACAAGATTAAAACCGTTGCAACAAGACTCTATCGTGCCGATGACATTATTGCAGACAAAAAGATTCGCGATCAGATCCGCGGCCTGCAAGACAGTGGCTATGGTCATTTCCCAGTTTGCATTGCCAAGACGCAGTACAGTTTCTCAACCGACCCAACCTTGAAGGGCGCACCTTCTAACCATGTTGTCGCCATTCGTGAAGTTCGGTTATCTGCCGGTGCTGGCTTTATCGTGGTGGTCTGTGGTGACATTATGACTATGCCAGGTCTACCCCGTATTCCAGCGGCTAACAATATAGATATGGATGAAAAAGGCGATGTAGTTGGGCTGTTTTAATTTAGAAACCACCCTAGATGGTAGTTAAAAACTCACAAAATCTGTAAGCTTCAGGTCTTCAGATTTTGTGAGTCTACTGTGACCGAGCCTTTTATCTATCCACCTGTTCCTTCCCGCAAACAATCTATTGAACAGACTCCTATTGACCAGACTCCTATAGAACAGCCTCCTGCCGAGGAGACTGTGACAATGTATGACTCAGTATTTAAATGTCCCAGCTGTCATAACAGGCTACAGACAGCCACTGCGGAAGGTGCAAAGTCCTATCGCTGCAGTAATAATCACAACTTTGATATGGCCAAAGAAGGCTATCTAAACCTACTGCTCGCACAGCACAAACGCAGCCGTAATCCTGGGGATAGCGATGACATGATTCGCAGTCGCCAACGGTTTTTGAATGGGGGCTACTACCAAACACTGGCAGACGCCATTGTTAAACAGGTAGGCATAGGACCTGATAATCAGCGCGTATTAGACATGGGCTGCGGTGAAGGTTATTACATGGACCAGCTACGTCAGCGGTCTGACACACTGCAGCTAACAGGTATAGATATATCGAAAACCGCCGTGCGATTAGCGGCAAAGCGCAAGATGAATGCACAGCTTGCAGTTGATAGCGCCTTCAGTATGCCACTGCACAGTGACAGCATAGACTGCGCTATTTCGATTTTTTCACCCGTTAGTGCCAAGGATACAGCAAGAGTGTTGGTGCCTGGTGGAAGCCTAATAATGGTCGGCCCCGGAGAGCAGCATCTCTCTGGGCTCACAGCCCACATCTACAGTGATAGAGTGCCACATCAAGGTAATAATCTGGATGATAGCCTTGGCGATTTTAGCCTACAGGAAACCTTGGAAATAAAGGATAGCATCACTATTACCGGCCCTGATATTCTCGACCTACTAAAGATGACCCCCTATTACTGGCATGCTCGAGCAGAGCAGCAGGCGCTGATTGCAAATTTAAAAACTCTAGAAACAGTGATTCACTTTATGATTAAAATCTATAAACTAAAATAGAGTTTAAGCGATAGATTCGGTTATATTATTAACCGGCAACATCAACCTGAACGTTGTTCCCTGCCCCTTCCTAGACATAACAGTGGTGCGCCCATCATGGGCTTCAACTACCACTCTCACCAGATGCAAGCCAAGCCCCGCACCTTTCCCTGGGGACTTAGAGGTGAAGAAAGGGTCGAAAATTTCAGCCAAATCAGGCTCAGAAATACCGCGGCCAGTATCGGCAATATCTACCCAGATCATGGAGCTATGCATGCCTGTTCTTATTGTAATAATACCTTTAGAATCAATAGCTTGTGCGGCATTTATTAGTAAATTAAGGAATACCTGTACCATGCCGCCACGGTCACACACGACCCTGGGAAGCTGGCCGTATTCCTTGACAACTTCAACCTTAAAACGCAGTTCACTAGACGCCAAAAATAGCGCCTTTTCCAATAGTTGATTAATATCCTCCTCGATGAGTTCGGTGTTTTCGACCGCCGAAAAATCAGCTAACTCCACTAACATCTGTTCAATACGCTCTATCCCATCAACAGATTCAATTAAAATCTTACCGCTATCTTGCAGCACAAAATCGAGGTTTATTTTCTTTTTTAGCTTTTCTATTTCACGAATTTTTGAGCAGGCTATAAATGATTTTTGGTTGTCGATATAAGAATTATGTTTAGCAATAATCTCAGCAAGGTCACTGACATAGCCACGCAGTGAGGACAGATTATTAGAGACAAAACTCACCGGCTCAGTTAACTCATCAGCGAGACCAGACACCAGTTTTCCAATGGTAGCCATGCGATCTGAATGCACTAGGCGCACACGAATCTGTTCTAGTTCAAGGGTATTTTTACGGAGTTTTTCGTTCTGTTCTGTGACAATTTCCACACGCTGATTTAACTTGTCAGTAACCTCTTGAAGCTCAACACTCAGCTCTTCAACCTGACGTTCGGCAACCTCTCTTGCGGCCCGCTCATGCTCTATGCCCTTCAATGGCTTCTAACCTCCTTTTGACTACTTTCCACGATGGGAAACAAAAACATCCTGTTAGTTACAGCATCTCAAGTAACGGTGATGGAAACCGGTAATAAAAACCTTAATTAAATCTATAGTTAAATCCATAGTTACAATGATAGTAATCGCTGCAACAGTACAACCGTCTATAAAATATAGACGATCAATCCTTAGCCAACTGATTAAATAGTGGTTTATATCAAATTCTAAAATTCAACTTAGAAATCGAACAGCAGCTTTACCTCAACATTGAGCACAGCCGCAATCTTCTCAAGATTGCCAAACCTTGGTCCAAATATGCCCCGCTCAATATTGCTAATAGACTCAATAGTAAGGTCAGTTTGCGCTGCCAATGATTCCTGAGTAATACCTTTCTGGGTTCTAAGCAATTTTAGTTGAGCGCCAAATTGCTGCTTTAAATTAGCCATACAACATCCCTCAAAGAGAAAAAATGGCATACAAGGTGAGTTTGGTTTTCAATCTAGCGAAGTTAAAGTTATTAGCAAACCAAGTACAACTTCGTTTTTAGCTAGTTCGAGAACCAGCCTAGCCTTTCGACTAGACTTCGCATCGGGTAGCCGTTCCGCGAGTGGGACGCCTAATAAGAAAGCTAGGCGTTGGCTGGGCCGTAGGCATAGAAACCACCCCTATCCAGAGCACGTCTATAGGCGGGTCTAGCATGACAGCGGGCTTTAAAGGCTGCCAGATTAGGCAGAGCTGCCGAGGTATGGAGCATTGGAGCAATCTCAGCCACAAAGGACAGCTGGATATCAGCACCTGAGAGTTTATTTCCTACAAACCAGTCGACCCCCTCCAGCGCCTGATCTAGGTAGCCGAGATGCTTGCCCATTTCATCGCTGATCCGCGGCTGTAATTCTGCCCCACCGTCAGAGAGTCTTGAGGTATAGAGTTTTAGCATAAGGGGCAATGCGGCACTGCCCTCTGCGTAGTGCAACCATTGCAGGTACTCTTCATGTTCCTGAGTACCGGTCTCAGGCAGCAAACTGTTTGACGTATCATAATGACGCAGTATGTAATCAATAATCGCACCAGACTCTATGATGGTATGACCAGCGTCCGTAATTACCGGCGACTTACCCAACCGATGAACAGCCTCTAGCTCTGGAGGTGCTAAATTAGTCTGTGCATCTCGCTGATATGTTTCGATCTGATAGTCCGCGCCGAGTTCCTCAAGAAGCCAAAGAATACGCTGGGAGCGAGAGTTATTTAAATGGTGAACGGTCAACATAGGGATAATTTCCTGTTATTTTTATTTTCAATCTGTCCCTGACTGCCCCCTTAGCGTTGGCAATCAATATTTTGACGATTAATCCTCGGGTAATAAATAGCCCTTTATAAGCCCAAATATCTCCGGCTGAGTCATCATTGAGGGCACGATACCTACACCCACCTTGTTACTCAGTAGCGGCACTGTGACACCTGTATGCTCTCCTGCGACAAAGTCATTGGTCGCATAGTTGATTGCCATGATCGGGCCCTCAGGCGTAATGATGCGAGCCATATGACCGGGGCTATAAATGGGGTAAGGACTGGCAGCGAACAGCGATTCTTCTGGAATTATCTGAGCTACCTGACCATGATCCGCGGTCACCAGAATCAAGGTATCTGGGTGAGACTGAGCAAAAACCAGAGCACTGTCCAGTGCATCGTTAAGCTGCTGTAACTCACCAATACTGCCGCAGGTCTTGCGTCGATGAGCCTGTTTATCAATAGAGGCAGACTCAATCATAAGAAAGAATTCACTATCTTCGGAACTTAATACTGCGAGGGCCTTGTCGGTCATCTCTACCAATGTAGGCAATCCGGTAAATTCAGGATTGTCTTCACAGTGCATAGGTTCAGGGTATGTCACTTCGCCCATCGACCAATGAATCGAATTTGTCCAGCTAAGCTCAGCGTGCTCTGCTTTGCGATCATCTTCACCGCGCCAGATTACTGGCATAGTGCTGGCTGAAAATAGACCGAGCAACTTGCCCTGTTCAATACTGTCGAGCTGCTCTGGGTTTAGTGCCACCTGATAGCCCGCTTGCTTGGCCATTGCGAGCACTTCGTCCCCTGTATCTTCAGAAGGAACGGTAAAGTGCTTTAAACCCCCACCCAAAAGCACATCGACACCAGAGCCAACTAACTGCTCAGAAATTGAACCCTTGCCACCGTTACTTTTTAGATCCGCCGAGCAGTCTACAAACACGCCAGAATAGACTTCCACATCAACCATTAGGCTGGGGTTTTCGCAGTCACGACTGTTCGTGTGCGCATAAAATGCGGCTGGGGTCGCATCGGTGACATTCGCCGTTGTGACAAGTCCTGTTTTAATACCCCGCGCCTGCGCCAAGTCTATGATATTGACAACATCCAGGTCAGTACCTGCCGTCGTCCCTACCCGCCCTCGACTAGTGACTACCCCTGTCGCAATGGCGGTGGCACTATTCGCGGAATCTGCTACATAGACAGCCTGGTCAGGATTCTGATCTGAGACACTGAGCACCTGAACACTGCTTCGCACAGGGAGATGATCAAGGCTAAGCTTACCCCTAGACCCAACGAGATAATTTCGTGCGATGGTGATCTGCGCATCATCCATACCATCACCAATAATCAGAATAACATTGCCAGCAAAGGCTGGTATTGATTGGGTGATTAGCAGGGACAAGGCGACCCCAATGATTACTTTGGCGCTAAGCAGTATCTTTTTCATATTCTTTGGGTTATCCAATTAAATTTAGGCTGAACTGATTATTGCACAGATGAACCATTAAATGGTGCGTAGATCACGCCCTATTCTGCTCACAGATACCCTATTAAAAAGCGGCGCTTATATTATTTCTCGGGAGACTGTTTTTACCTCGCGGGGCAATGTAATCTATGGTCACACTCCAGAATCCATTAGCCTCCAGCCTATGACGCCCGCACAGCAAAAGTTTCTACAGCGCAATCAACTTTTAGAGAGCTATCTTAAAACAGCCGAAAATTGGTACAGACCTCTCTTAGAGGACTTTACTAAGCAACAGGCTAGCGGTCGTTCGGGAACCCGAATTATTGGCATTAATGGATGTCAGGGCTCTGGTAAGTCTACCCTGGCGGACTATCTCTGTACGAGCATCGCTGAACAACATGATATCCGCACTGTCGCACTGTCTCTGGATGACTTTTATCTGAGCAAAGCCGAGCGCGCGCAACTGGCTAAAGATATCCACCCTCTACTAGCCACCCGAGGTGTGCCTGGCACCCATGATGTCGATCTGGCTATTGCCACGATTAATAGCTTGGTACAGGCAAAATCCGACACATTAATTACTCGGTTCGATAAAAGTACGGATGATCGCTTGGCACCTGACCACTGTGAAATCATTCAAGGTCCGGTCGGCCTAATTGTTTTGGAGGGCTGGTGCATGGGAGCAACCGCACAGGAGCCTTCAGCGTTAGCTACTGCCATTAATGAACTTGAAGCCCTAGACGACGCCGATGCTGTTTGGCGAACCTACGTCAATAATACATTGGCTGTTGACTATCAAAGGCTATTTGGACTGGCGGATACATTATTGATGTTGCGCGCCCCGTCTTTCGATACCGTCTTTAAATGGCGTCTTGAACAGGAACAAAAAATGGCCAAACCTCTGATGAATGATGCGGAGATACTGCGATTTATTCAGTATTATCAGCGTATTACTGAGCATTGCTTAGAAGAAATGCCCAGTCGAGTAGATTATTTATATCAGCTGGACAGTCATCGTCAGGTTAAGTAGCTCTTTGGCCAAATAGCCTTTAGCTTAACGAGCCTTTAAGTTAAGTAGCCTTCGCAGCAGTCTCGTTAAAATGGCTCACCACAGTCAGTAGCTGTCGGCAAGTAATCTGGCCCACCAGCTTTCCATGATCCAATACTGGTCGGCGACGATGCCCCTTAGCCAACATGTCGGTTGCCACATCTACAAGATCGGCATGAATATCGCAAAAATCAACATCTCTACTCATATATTCACTGGCCTTACCCACATAGCCGTTCTCGTTGTAGGTGGCGCCCAGAATTGCTCGCAGACAGTCCAATTCTGACAGCACCCCAACTAACATATCTTGGCCATCTACAACACAGACGCCAGATACTTTGTTATCTTGAATAAGGGAGATAGCCGTGAACACCTCATCTTCAGGTGAAATTTTCACCGGATCGTGGAGCATGTAATCACTTAGATCAACTGAACGTAACATAGGGTACTCCTGTTGTTTTCTTAATCTCTATTTCTATTTTCTAATAAATCATTATTGTAATTGAGGCTAGAGCCGACCCGCAAATTCAATAAACGGTTGCGGCCAAGTGCCAAGCAACAACACTATTGTTAGTAATAGCATAGCCAATACGTCCTGTGAGGATACTGAGGCATCTTGCGCGATATTTTTCTGGTCTTTACCCTCATCATTAGCAGACATGTCAGCAGAACTACCAGCAGACATAGTCATGGCAAAAATAATGCGCAGGTAATAATAAATTCCAATAGCACTACCTATAATCAATGCCGTTATCAGCCACCATAGCTGAGACTGAATACCCACACTAATAACATAAAATTTTCCGATAAAGCCAGCCGTCAATGGAATACCTGCAAACGAAAGCATGGCCACCGTTAAGCTAGATGCTTGGATAGGCCTACGCCAAAATAGACCGTCAAATGAGGCTATATTATTTTTCCGTTCATCTTCACCTGCGATACTAGCAACCACAGCGAAAGCTGCCAACGTCGTCAGGATATAGGCCGCCAAATAGAACGTAATTGACTCACGGATTAAACCCGCTTCGGCGCCGCCATAAGAGAGCGCAATCAACACCACAAGCAGATAACCAAAATGGGCAATAGAAGAATAGGCCAGCAGACGCTTAATGTTTTCCTGGCGTAGGGCCAACCAGTTACCTATTAGCATAGAGGCAATGGCAACCGCCGCCAGCGCCGTCATTAACGACTGGTACTCATAAAGCTGCCCCTCCACAAAGAATCGGGTTAAGGCAACAAAGACCGCACCTTTTGAAACCGTGGCTAGAAACCCAGTCACTGGGGTGGGTGCACCCTCATAGACATCCGGCGTCCACATATGAAAAGGCACTACCGACAATTTAAAGCCGATACCGGCTAACACCATGGCAGTGCCGGCCATGAGTAGTATTGGATTTTGATCATAGGCGATGGATGCTTTTAAGCCAATGCCTGCATAGCTCAATTCACCGGTTGCGGCATAGATCAATGCAAAACCATAGAGCAATATCACCGAGGCGCAGGCTGACAAAACTAAATACTTAATGGCCGCTTCGAGAGGACGCTGGCCCTTTTCTGGAAAGGCTATCATGGCATAGAGCGCCACACCCATCAGCTCCATACCTAACAGCAGAGACACCATATGGCTAGACTGAATCAAGACCACTGCCCCTAAAACGCTGAGCACCAGCAGTAGATAATATTCTTCTTTGCGCTCCCCCTCAGAGGAGAAGGTATGCTTAGATAGGATCAATGTCACCAGGGCCGCCACTAAAATCAAGGTGGTGAAAAATAGCCCCCAGTCATCCACCATTAGCAGCACCGTCACTGGCTGAGTAAATCCTCGCGCGTAACCTGCACCCCAGAGTGCCAGTAGCAAACCCAGAGCGGTAATCACCCAGGCCACCGACTGATCACGTTTCACCGACGCCTGTATCATCAGCACAACAGCCGTCAGCGACAGCATCAGAATGGGCATCAGTGCCATCATTAATTGTGCATTCATGGGGTCACCTCCAGCAAACTTTGCAGCACCGGCTGAGCAATATCCAAAATCGGCTGAGGATAAATACCTAGGCCAACCAGTGCCAGCATCATAACGGCCATGGTCAACATTTCACGACGACCAAAGTCCATTAGTCCCTGATCCGCTAACCTTGGATTTGGCTCTCCCTGAAAGGCGCGCTGCATTAGAATTAGCGAATAGGCTGCCCCTGTAATCAGTCCCAGAGCGGCCACTGCCGTAAGCCATGGATCAACCTGAAAGAGACCCAACAGCACCAGAAATTCGGCAACAAAGTTACCCAGACCGGGCAGGCCCAATGAGGCCACCACGAAGAACATAGCCACTGCACCCATACGCGGCATCTGTTGCCACAGGCCGCCCATCTCGCGCATATCTCTGGTATGTAGCCGCTCCTGCAAACCACCAGCAATCATAAACAGTGCTGCGGTACTAAAGCCATGGGCCACCATTTGCATCACTGCACCCTGCAGCGCCAGCTCATTCCAAGCATAGACACCCAACAGTACAAACCCCATATGGCTAACACTGCTATAGGCAATAAGGCGTTTAAAGTCAGTTTGAGCAAAGGCCAGTACGGCGCCATAAACCACGCCAACTGCGCCCAGTACCATCGCCACATAAGAGAAATCCATCGCCGCCTGAGGAAACAGTGGCACGGCAAAGCGAATCAGACCATAGGCGCCGGTTTTCAACAGAATACCCGCCAGAATTACACTGCCCGCAGTCGGCGCCTGAGTGTGAGCATCGGGCAGCCAGGTGTGAAACGGGAATACCGGCAGCTTTACCACAAAGGCAATAAAGAACCCGAGCATTAACCAGTGGGCCGTCGCCTCGGCCATGGGAGTATTGAGTAGATCGAAATAGCTAAAGCTCCACTGCCCCGTGGCACTTTGATTAACTGCAACCAGTGCCAGTATAGAGACCAACATTAGTAGGCCGCTGGCCTGCGTAAAGATAAAGAACTTCATAGCCGCATAGCCACGATTTTCGTGACCCCAGATAGCGATCATAAAATACATAGGAATTAACATAACTTCCCAAAATAGGAAAAACAAAAACAGATCTAGGGCCATAAAGACCCCCAGCACACCTGCCAGTGTCCACAGCAAGTTGGCCTCAAAGAATCCACGCCGAACAATCACATCGGTCCATGAAGCGCTCACCGCCACCGCACCCAAGACAAGCGTTAACAGCACCATGAGCATACTAATCCCATCGAGCGCGAACTCTATACTAATACCAAAAGCTGGAATCCAATCAGCCTTAAAGTGCATCAACCAGGTACTGGGATCATCGGGTAGTGGCGCCTGCAGCTGAGTCAGCTCTGGCATACCCGATAGATGAATCAAAGAATAAATTAGGTCAAACAGCACCACCGCCAGTGCCACTCTGCGCGGCATATTTTCATTAACCCGCTCAGACAGCAAAGCCAGCACGCCACCCACCAGCAGTATCAATATCAGGTTAACCATAACCATCAGAGCACCTCCGGTGATATCTGTAACGCAAGTGTGAGCAGCACCACTAAGCCAAACACCATACTCACAATGTACCAGCGCATTCGGCCAGTTTGAGTAACGCTGAGCCAGTGATTAAAGGTTTGATTAATGGCCACTATCAATCCATAAATGGCATCCACCGGTTCCGACTTAAGCATCCCCGACAGCGCATAATAGGGCCGAACAAAAAGTCGGTCATAGAGCCAATCGATACCCCAGCCACTCAACCAAAACTGACCCAGTGTTTTCCCTATTCTTGAATTAACTAAACTATCTACCCTAAGCTGACCTGTGTGAAAAATAAGATAGGCCAGCAAAACACCAAATAGGGGTACAGAGATAGACACATACTCAACCCAGTGCGCAGGGTGGTCGCCACTGCCCACAGGGAATACATCCTGCACCGGAATAATAAAGTAGCCGCCAATCAGCGAAAGCCCACAGAGGACCGTCAGTGGCAGCGCCATACGCCAGCCAGTATCTTTATCTGGCTCTGTCTTAGCCCCTCCAAAGAACACCACAAAGACCAACCGAAAACTGTAGATCGCCGTAAGTAGCGCACCCAGCAAACCTGCCAACCAGAGCCAGGGACCCATCCCCGGCATCTGATAAGCCTGCAGTAAGATTTGGTCCTTACTAAAGAAACCACTGGTCATAGGCAGTGCCGCCAGCGCCGCCGAGCCAATCATAAAGCTCCAAAAGGTCACCGGCATTCTGGTGCGCAACCCACCCATTTTAAAAATATTATGCTCATGGTGCAGACAGTGAATAATGGCGCCAGACCCCAAAAATAAAAGCGCTTTAAAAAAGGCATGGGTCATAAGATGGAAGATACCCGCAGTCCAGGCACCCACACCAAGCGCCAAGAACATATAACCGATTTGACTAATCGTAGAGTAAGCAAGAATCCGTTTAATATCTGACTGCATCAGCGCCGTAAAGGCCGCCATCAATGTGGTGGCGATACCAATAACTGCCACCGCCATCATCGCCTCGGGTGCCAATAAAAACAGCCCATGGGTACGAGCAATTAAGTAAACCCCCGCGGTCACCATAGTGGCCGCATGAATCAGTGCACTGACCGGTGTCGGGCCAGCCATCGCATCGGGCAACCAGGTATGCAGGGGTAACTGAGCTGATTTGCCCACAGCGCCCGCAAGCAATAATAGACAGGCAATCAAAGGAATGTTGTCACCGACCTGCCAGGTCTCGTTAGCAATCCCGACCATGGCCTGGATATCCAAGGTACCTAATTCGGTAAACAATAAAAATAAACCTAGGGCCATGGCCGTGTCACCAATACGCGTCACGATAAATGCCTTGCGCGCCGCCTGACCATTGGCGCTATTTTGGTACCAGAACCCAACCAACAGATAGCTACAGACCCCTACACCTTCCCAACCCAAATACAGCAGCAGTAAATTGTCGGCCATCACCAGCACCAACATTGCCGCCACAAACATATTCAAATAAGCAAAGTAACGGGCATAGCTCTCATCCTGTTCCATAAATTCGGTGGAAAAAAGATGGATTAAAAAACCCACCCCAGTAATCACCGACATCATCACCAATGTCAGGCCATCAAAATAAAAGGCTACACCAGGTGCAAAACTCCCTACCTGAATCCAGGTCCATAGGGTTAGCTGGAATATCTCTGGATTAGCCAAAAAATCTAGGCCAGTGGCCAATGTTAATAGAGCCGCAAGGCCAACCGAGCCTACCCCAGTAATACCAATCAACAGACGCGGCAATCGACTACCGGCGAGCATTAGGGTCACTGAACTAAGTAGCGGGATAAGTGGAATCAGCCAAATAAGCTCGCGCATTATTAACCCCTCATCCTGTTAGCATGGTCCATATCTAGTGTTTTAAATCGCTTCTGCACCTGTAGCACCAAACCCAGCCCCACCGCCACTTCGGCAGCTGCAACCGTAAGGATCAACATAAATACAATTTGCCCATCCGGCTGCCCCCAATGCGCCCCCGCGGCAACAAAGGCCAGAGCCGCAGAATTAAGCATCACTTCAAGAGACATCAGGATAAAAATAATATTGCGCCGAATCATCAAACCCATCATGCCAATAGCAAATAGAAGAGATGACACTAGGAGAATATGATTAAGTGGAATGTTTAGGCCATCCATTATTTTTCACTCCCATCATCAAAACCATCTCGCTCTAGATAGCGACGCCCCAGATGAAAGGATCCCACCAGACCCGCGAGCAGAAGCATCGAAGCGATCTCGACTGCCAGCACATAGGGCCCAAACAATGCCAAACCCACCTCTTTTGCGCTGACCGCTGTGGTGGACACAGGTCCCTCAACCGTGGAGATCACATAGAGCAATTCAGCGAATAGCACCGCCGCCAAAAGCGCAGGTCCCGCCCAAATTTTAGGTAGCAACCACTGACGTTCCTGCTGGTCACCCTTCTCACCCAGATTGAGCATCATGATGACAAATACAAACAGCACCATAATGGCGCCGGCATAAATAACAATTTCCAGAGCCGCCGCAAATGGCGCGCCGATCAAAAAGAAAATCACTGCCACCGCCAACAGAGAAACAATTAGATAGATCAATGCATGAATAGCATTAGTACGAGTCATCGCCAACACCGTGGCCACCAAGGCTACCGTCGCCGCAACATAAAAAAGCGTAATCTCAAGCATAAGACCTCCCAATTTCCATCGGCATCATAGGCATGGGCTCTGCTCCCTGTTCTGTGACCGTCGCCAGCAGGGATGCTGGCGTAGAGCCTACAGGGACGTATTTACGGCGTGTCACAGAGCAGGGAGTAGAACCCATGCCCGCAACCATCGCTCCCAGCGGAAATCCAACTAGCGTTAAAATAATCATGGCAACAGACTCTTAGTATCAATAGGTCTAGCCTCATTTTGAGCCTCGCCTTTATCCTTAGTAGCCGTTTGCATTCCCGACACCCGATAAAAATTGTAGTCTGGATACTTACCCACACCATTAATTAATAAATGCTCTTTTTCATACACCATATTCTGGCGATCGTACTCACACATTTCAAAATCTGGAGTCAGTTGAATCGCATAGGTGGGGCAGGCCTCCTCACACATGCCGCACATAATGCAGCGGGAGAAATTGATACGGAAAAATTCTGGATACCAGGTGCCGTCTTCTCGGGTGTCTTTTTGCAGGGCAATACAGTCCACCGGACAGACCGCCGCACAGAGATTACAGGCCACACAGCGCTCCTCACCGTCGGGATCTCGAGTGAGCACAATACGCCCACGATATCGGGGAGAAAGATAGGGCATCTCCTCGGGATACTGCACCGTCTCCGCCTTAGTGAAGGTATGTTTAAGTACTTCCCAAATCGTTCGCAGTTCACTCAACATTAGGCAGCTCCCTCCATCCACAATAAGACCGCACCAGTAATCACCAAATTAATTAACGTAATCGGCAACATTACCTTCCACCCCAGAGACATAAGCTGATCGTAGCGAGGCCGAGGAATGGCAGCGCGTAAAAGTACAAAAAAACAAATAATGATAAACACTTTAAAACCGAACCAGAACAGTGGCGGTAACCAGTGGCCGATTAAAGCTGGCCCATGCCAGCCACCAAAAAATAATGTCACGATCATGCAGGAAATCAGCATCAATCCAAGATATTCCCCGAGCATAAACATCGCGAATTTCATGCCGCCATATTCAGTGTGAAAACCGGCCGTTAATTCATGCTCTGCCTCGGGCAAATCGAAAGGCAAGCGATGGCTCTCTGCGATACCCGCGATAACAAAAACAATGAGACCTAGAGTCTGAGAGAAACAAAACCAAACATCGGTCTGAGCCTCAACAATGTCCACCAGACTAAAACTGCCGCTCATCATGACCACGCCCATCAGAGACAGCCCCATAAAGACTTCGTAGCTCACCATCTGAGCCGCCGAGCGCAAACCGCCTAGCAGTGCATATTTATTATTTGAGGCCAGACCACCGAGTAGCACGCTGTAAACGGCCAGTGACGTCATTCCAAGAAAGAACAGCAGCCCGATATTGACGTCGATAATCATCATGCCCGGCGCGAAGGGTACTACGGCAAAGCCCATCATCATGGCGACTACGATGGCAGTAGGGGCAAAGATAAACACGACTTTATCGGAAAAGGGTGGCACCCAATCATCCTTAAATAGCAGCTTAATCATGTCTGCCAACACCTGACCTATACCTAGGGGACCGAGTCGGTTGGGGCCATAACGGTCTTGCCATACACCCAGTAAGCGGCGCTCAAACCAGGTGAGTATGGCGGCACCCGCAACTCCACCTATCAAAATTGTTAGAGCCAGTAACACCGGCATCAGCTCAGACATGAGCAGATCCTCCCCGAGTACCAGTGCCTTTATCCGTGGCTATCATCTGTGATGTTGCCCGCACCCATTGTTGGTCTTTAACCAGAGATACCAGACTGCCTGCTGTTAGCCCTAGGGTCTCAGAGTACCCAGCACTGAAGCCCACACAGTTTTTGGCTACTCTTGAGAGTATTTTTACCTGGAGAGAAATGTCAGTTTTACCCTGAGTAACCACTACCCCGTCACCCTCTGCGACATCGAGCTTTTCGGCAACCTTCTCACCAATACCAATAAAGGCCCGTCCCGCTAACTCGGCAATCTCATCGGTGTTAGCAGACATTTCTTCACTGCCATGGACCTGATGCACAGGCACCAGAAGCCAATGATGGGGTTTTAATGTTGGTTCCGCGGGTTCTGATGATTGAAGAGCCCCTAAACCCGTCGATTGAATTATGCGTACCCCAGCAGTACCTCCCTTTAATGGCCCATCCACCTCGGCCTGAAACTTTTGCAATGATTGATTGGAATTCCAACCGGGAGACCAGACATAGGGAATTAAAGAAGCGGGCTCATCGCGATTTAACCCTTCCATGCTAAAGGCTAAGGCACTTTCTGTGTCCTCAGGCTGCTGAGGCTCATGGACCGAAACTCCTGCATTCATGGCGGTGCGACCACTGTACCTATGAGTCTGACGAGGGATTTTTTGGCCCTGACTCCGATAGTCGCGCAGGGGTGCTACATCAACCAATGTTGCGAACAAAGGCTGGCTGGCGGCGCAGGCCGCTACCACCTGATCAAAATGTTCTAGCTCAGACAGGGTTTTATGCTCACAGGCATCAGCGAGTTGCAGCATCCACTGCCAGCTGGGTAGTCGCTCGGCGGCAGGTCGATAGACGGGGAAGTAGCGCTGGGCCCTCCCCTCACTGCTTACTAGGGTACCCTGTGATTCTGCATAGGACGCTGCGGGCAAAACTAGATCAGAATTATTTAACGTGGAATTTTCTAGAATATCCATGCTGACAATCTTCGCCCCGCCCGTTACCAGCAAGTCAATATCGGCTTTATTACTGCGGCGATCGAGATCGTTTTCTAAAATAATCAGAGCATCTAACTTACTCGATTTTTTAGCCAACTTGCTGATGCTTAGAGGCTTAGTTTTAAGACCAGAATCAACCAGCAGCGCCAAACCCAAACTATTTGACTCTGCCACACAGAGGCTCAACATGGCCGACTTATTCTGCGCTTCCAATGCCTCAGCAACGGCCACCGCACCATTCACTATCCCTGTATGGGACATACTGGAACCACTAAGGATCAACGGATGTTTGGCCCTGAGCAAAATCTCAGCGGCTTCGTTCACTGCCACATCCTCACTCTTGCCACCCGCCAAGACCTCTGCCACGGCATAACCGAAGACCGCAATATCATCGGCAGCCAATGACACACAGCGACTGGCTACATCGTCTAATCGGGTATCCATTGCCGACACAATAATCATCGGCGATCGCTGATCCTGAGCAAGATTGCGAATAGCGGCATCCTGCCAGGGCGGCAGACCCATCTGCTCGGCCAACTCAAAGGCTTTATTGCGCACAGATTGGCGCAGTCCGAGCGCAACGCGGGGAGCCGTATTGGTGACATCTTCACCAAGAATTAAAATGGCATCAGCGGCTTCCATCTGTTTGATGGAGGGATTACTTGCCCTGGTATGTTTAAGGCTATGCACAATGGTGCCCATAATCTCAGCTTCGCGATCAGAGAACCCAGCCACGAAATTAGCCGCACCGACTAACTCTCTCAATAGATAGTTAGCCTCAAGCGAGGCCCTTGGGGAACCTATGCCTGCGACCTTTTTATGTTTTATCCAACTCGCCGCTGTGTCTATTGCCTGCTGCTGATGCACCGCCATAAAGCTGCCGTCAGGTTTTTTAATGCCTGCATAGTCTAGTCGGGCATCACTGTTGATATACCCGCTACCAAATCGACCGCGATCACAGAGGAAGTAGCCATTAACCTCATGGTTATAGCGATTATGTACACGCTTTAATTTTCCGTAGCGCTCGCCGGGAGCAATATTGCAGCCCACCGCACAGCCACTACAGATAGAAGGAGCAGACTGTAAATCCCATTTGCGGCTGTAGTGTTTTAAAAACGGTTTATCGGTAAATACACCTGTGGGGCAGACTTCAACCAAATTACCCGAGAACTCACTCTGCAGAACCCCCTCTTCGTGACGACCAAAATACACATGATCATGAGAGGCCTGAGCACCTAAATCTTTGCCGCCCGCATAGTCACGGTAATAACGTTCGCAGCGATAACAGGTAATACAGCGGTTCATCTCGTGATGAATCAAGGGGCCCAGATACTGGTTGCGATGGGTGTTTTTCTTGCCGGTATAGCGGCGATCTCTATGGCCTACCATCACTGTCATATCTTGCAGATGGCACTCACCGCCCTCACCACATACAGGGCAGTCATGGGGATGGTTAAGCATTAGAGACTCCACCACGGCACTGCGAAATTCAGTGGCATTTTCAGCATTCAATGAAAATCTAGCACCCTCGGTGACTGGTGTCATACAGCCCATCACTATGCGGCCTCTGGTGTCCTCTTCGTTTTGATACTGCACCAGTGCGCACTGGCGACATGAACCAATTGACCCCATCGCCGGATGCCAGCAAAAATAGGGTAAATCCATACCTGCATTCAGGCAGGCCTCTAGAATGTTCTCACCCTGAGCTACCTCAAGGGCCTGACCATCGATATAAATCGTCGGCATCGTCTAAGCTCCCTGTCTAGTATGGCTATGGTACGGACAGCTGCCGCCAGAAATATGACGGTCAAAGTCATCGCGGAAATATTTTAAGGCGCTCTGCAGAGGCTCCATGGCACCTGGTGCCAGTGCACAGTGAGTATTACCCATGGCGCCGATATAGCTCACTTGATAGGCCAGAGTATCGAGGTCTTCAGCACGGCCGCGGCCAGACTCAATGTCTTCAAGTACCTGTCGGGTCCAGGGCAGTCCATCACGGCAGGGAGTACAGAACCCGCAGGACTCATGGGCAAAGAAACGAATTAGGTTGAGCACCATGCCGACAGGGCAGGTCTGATCATCAAGAATAATCATGGTGCCGGTGCCCATGCGGCTGCCGGCTTTGCCTATGACGTTATAGTCCATGGCCAGATCAAGATGGTCTGGCGTTAAAAAATCTGTAGAGCCGCCACCGGGTAAAAAACCTTTAAGTTCCAAGCCATCTTGCATACCACCGGCACGGTCTTCGAGAATATGTCGGATTGGTGTGCCCATGGGGAGTTCCCAACAGCCCGGATTTTTGACTCTGCCGCTAACACCAAACATCTTAGTACCGCTGTCTTCCCCTACTCCCAATGTCTTAAACCATTCCGCACCACGATCAATAATATGGGCGATATTGCACAGGGTCTCCACATTGTTAACGATGGTTGGACGACCCCATAAACCACTAACCTGGGGAAATGGTGGCTTGGCTCTCGGGTTAGCGCGCTTGCCTTCCAAGGCATTAATTAGGGCGGTCTCTTCACCGCAGATATAGCGACCCGCACTGGGGTGTAAATACATATTAAGGCTAAAGCCAGAACCGAGAATATTGTCACCGAGGTAGCCCGCGGCGTAGCATTCGGCCAGAGCATCTCGCAAGCGCTGAATAGCGACTACATATTCGCCACGAATAAAGATATAGGAGATATCGGCATCGATGGTATAGGCGCTGAGAATCATTCCTTCGATTAACTGGTGAGGATCGCATTCCATCAGTAGGCGGTCTTTAAAGGCACCGGGTTCCATCTCATCGGCGTTGCATACCAGATACTTGTGCCCCGGAGTGCACTTATCTCCCATGGGCACAAAACTCCACTTCATACCTGTCGGGAAACCTGCCCCGCCACGACCGCGCAGGTTAGCCGCGCTGATTACATCCAGACAGTCTTTTGGGGATAACTCAGCGAGTGCTTTACGTAAACCCTGATAACCGCCATTGGCTTCATAGGCTTTGAGGTCTGTGGGCTGCAGGTCAGAACCAATATTACGCGTCAGTACTTTTTCCATTATGAATTGCCTCCTGCTTTTTTATTTTTATCAGAAAACAGGGCGTCAATTTTAGCTTCATCTAAATGGGTGTGTAGATCATCTCCCACCATCATCACAGGCGCCCTATCACAGGCACCCAAACAGGGAACGGGTATTAATGTGTACGCATCATCTTGGGTGGTTTCGCCATAATCCACACCCAGCACATCGGTAAGTTTTTGTTTAATACCATCACAGCCACAGATCCAACAGCTCACGCTATCGCAAAATAAAATAACTTTTTTACCCACGGGTCTGCGATAAATTAAATTATAGAACGTCGCAATTCCTTCTAGCTCTTCTGCCGACATATCCAGATATTTTGCAATGGCCTGCAGGCTCTGATCGGATATCCAGCCACGCTTAGCCTGCACTATTTTTAAAGCATCAATGGCCGCGCCAGACTTATAGGGCACATGAGCAAGCTCACCATCTATCTCACTAAGCTCTTCAGGACTGAGCGCTGAACTCACATCGGTTTGAATCATCTGTGCATCAATCATCGGTCGACATCCGCCATCACAAAATCAATGCTGGCAATAATGGCAATCAGATCCGGGATCATAAGACCCTTGCTAATCAGTGGAATCTGCTGCAGGTGTGGAAAAGAAGGTGTACGAATTCTGGTGCGATAAGAATTAGTACCGCCATCGCTAATCAGGTGATAGCTATTAATGCCCTTGGTCGCCTCGATCATTACCGATGCCTCGCCCTCAGGTATCACCGGACCCCAACTCACATTTAGAAAGTGGTGAATAAGGGTTTCAATATCTTCCATGGTGCGTTCTTTAGGAGGCGGTGTGGTCTGAGGATGATCGCTTTTGTAGGGACCGCCGGGCATATTATCTAGACATTGACGAATAATTTTTAGACTCTGGCGCATCTCTTCAATACGCAGTTCGGCACGGTCGTAACAGTCACCGTTATTGGACGTTGGCACCTCAAAGTCAAACTGGTCATAGCCACCATAGGGGCGCTTTTTACGTACATCCCAGTCAATACCTGTTGCTCGCAAGCCGGGGCCAGTAATACCCCAGTCTAAGGCCTCTTGCTGGGTATACACCCCTATCCCCACCGTGCGGGCCTTGAGCATTTTATTCTGCATGGCCATCTTGTCGTAGTGATCAAGGCGCGCGGGTAGGAAATCAATAAACTCACGAATCATACGATCCCAGCCATTGGGTAAGTCCGCCGCTACTCCACCTATGCGGAACCAAGCCGGATGCATCCGGCCACCGGTGATGGCTTCGATAATGCCAAATAATTTTTCCCGGTCGGCAAACATATAAAACACCGGAGACATCTGCCCCACGTCCTGAACAAAGGTCCCGTAAAACACCAGATGACTTGAAATACGAAACAGCTCAGAGAGCATAATACGAATAATTTTTGCACGCTCTGGCACCTCAATACCTGCCAACATTTCTACCGACTGAATATAGGCCAGGTTATTCATAACCCCACCCAGGTAATCAATACGGTCGGTATAGGGAATAAATGTGTGCCAGGTCTGCCGCTCCCCCATCTTCTCGGCACCGCGATGGTGGTAACCAATATCCGGGACCGAATCGACAATCACCTCGCCATCTAACTGCAGGGCAACACGGAAAACACCATGGACGCTGGGATGGTTTGGCCCCAGATTCAAAAACATATATTCACTGTCGTCGCTGGCTTTCTTCATGCCCCATTGTTCAGGCCGAAATCGCAATGCTTCCTGTTCCTTGGCCACACGCTCTGGGCCCATTTCAAACTCACCCATTTCGGTAGCTCGGGCCGGATGGTCTTTGCGTAAGGCATGCCCCTCCCAGGTGGGGGGCAACAAAATGCGATAGAGGTTGGGGTGTCCCGAAACGATCACGCCAAACATGTCCCAAACTTCCCGCTCGTACCAGTTGGCATTGGGCCAGAGTGAAATAATCGTTGGGATATTGAGGCTAGATTCAGCCAGAGCGACTTTAATACGGATATCTTCGTTGCGATCTAGAGATAGTAGCTGGTAGACAACGGTGAAATCTGAGACGGGCTGGCCAGAACGATTGGCACGGGTACGCTCATCGATAGCAAACAAATCATAGAGCATGGAAAATTTGGGCTTGAGGTATTGCAGAACATCGATCAAACGATCGCGAGGCACCCACAGTGTGAGTGTTGCGTCCGCGCTAGGTTGAGCAATAAATAGGGCCTGACCAAACTTACGGTACAGGTCCTCTTCAACCGGGCTATGAATCTTGGATTCAGCCTTCTGCATTAAAACCCCTTAATTTTTATTCGATCTACACGTCTTTTGGTTCCCGCAATTCAGTGGCTTTTATTCGCTCTGCGGTCAACTCATCCCGTTTGCTGATTTTTTTCGGTTTGATTACCGTCTGATCACCAGCTGCCCAGGTAATAGGTCGTCGTTCTTTACCAATAGACTCCTGTAACATTATCAGGCCCTGCATCAATGCCTCAGGGCGTGGTGGGCAGCCTGGAACATAGACGTCCACCGGAATAAATTTGTCCACTCCCTGCACTACGGAGTAAATGTCGTACATACCACCAGAGTTGGCACAGGATCCCATTGAGATAATCCAGCGCGGCTCCAGTAACTGTTCATACAGACGCTGTATTACTGGGGCCATTTTGAGAAAACAGGTGCCGGAAATAACCATTAGATCCGCCTGCCTTGGAGTCGCACGAATGACCTCGGAACCAAAGCGAGCTATGTCGTGACGACTGGTAAACGATGTCGCCATCTCTACATAGCAGCAGGACAGTCCAAAGTTGAATGGCCAGAGTGAATGGGCGCGACCCCAGGCAACGAGGTCCTCGAGCTTGGCGAAAGCGACATTACGCTTGACCTGCTCTTCGATAAATTCATCACTGTGATTGAGTAGATTGCCATCTTCAGGGCGCGTTAAACTCCACTTCATTGTTTGTCCTCGGCCGCTTTAGGTTGTTGTTTTTGTGCTGCTCTCTGGTCAATTATTTTTTGAGTTCTCTGGGCGGCCGGTAGACCGACACGGGTTTTATTGCCCCATTCCAGTGCCCCGGAGCGCCATTCATAGATCAATGCCAATGCCAGTATTGCGATAAACACCAACATGGAAAAATAGCCCTGCCAGCCTAACTCAAAGAAAGCAATTGCCCAGGCAAAGATAAAGACGGTTTCTAAATCGAAGATAACGAAGAATATGGCGATCAGATAAAACTCAACGGAGATGCGGATTTGCGAGTCACCAACCGCCACAATGCCCGACTCAAAAGGATCATTGGTGGCCTGCTCGCGACGTCGCTGACCCAATAACCATGACAGTACCAGCATCGTAATAACAAGAAGGATAACCATGCCGAAATAGACGGCCAGTGGCCAGATTTCAGTCGCGTATTCATTCACCATTAACGCATCCTTCCAGACAGGTAACAGTGCCGGAAGGCGGTTATTAAAAAGGAAATATCGAGGATAAAGGAATTTCTTACCACCTTAGGTCGGTGGCGAGCGCGGCTTAAACGAATAATGTCCATATACATCTTTAGTGGCATAAATACCCCAAGCGTATCGGAATTCTATCGCCTGTATAAAACGCAACTGGCGTGAAAACCGTTTGTTTTTATTCAGTGCTACGTGAATAACGTTACAGGGGTTATTTTGTTTGCGCAAGAGGTAACAGCAGACAAATTTTGTTGGCGGTTACTGGTGGGTTAACTGGGCAGACCTAAAAATTTTACTTTCGCATAGTTAAAAAGGTAGGTGCCGAAGGGCTTTCCTCTGCATCAAGTAGCGCTTTAGTCTAGGCTTATTTTTAATATGGACGCGTAATTTTATCCATATGTAATAGGTATTAATTTTAGGTTTAAAAATTCGACACAGGGAAATTGACATGGAATACAGTATCGCCATTATATTGGTCGCACTACTTCAGTATCTGATATTTACTTTTAGGGTAGGTTTTTCTCGTCTAAAAAATAATGTTTTGGCCCCTAAAACAACGGGCAATGAAGAGTGGGAAATAAAATTTCGTATACAACAAAATACGCTGGAACAGTTGATTGTTTTTATTCCCAGCATGCTTACATTTAGCTATTACGTCAGTGCTAGCTGGGTACTTCTTCCCGGTGTTTTATTTTTATTGGGTCGGCAAATCTACTCGAGTCTGTACCTCAAAGACCCCAAAATCCGTGGACCCGGGGCGGTGATGAGCATCTTCAGCAATATCGCACTGGTGATTGGTAGTCTCATTGGTTTAGGGCTACATATTGTAGGCTAGGGTTTAAACTACCCGGCTTATTTGCCAGAAACCAGGGTTAAAAAAAACCCGCGTCCGGTTAACCGAGCGCGGGCTTTTTTAACAACGTAGGTTTACGAAAATGGGTGACGCAAAACAATGGTTTCTACACGATCTGGACCCGTAGAAACGATATCTACTGGGGCGCCAGTCAACTCTTCAATACGCACAATATAATCTCGCGCGGCCTGAGGTAAGTCTTCCAGACGCTGAGCACCAACCGTGACATCGCTCCAACCTGGCATTGATTCATAGATTGGCGTGATATCTTCAAAATCATCGGCATGCATAGGAATGCCAGCGTCGGTGCCGTCTTTATGTTGGTAACCGATACAGATATTGACCTCGTCCAAGCCATCCAATACATCTAGCTTGGTTAGGCAGATACCTGAAATACTATTAATGCGCACTGCCTGTCGCAATGCGACGGCATCGAACCAGCCACAGCGTCGTGAACGACCAGTGGTGGTACCAAACTCATGACCTTTCTCGCCTAGGTACTGGCCGATCTCGCAATGTAGTTCAGTAGGGAATGGACCTGAACCCACTCTGGTGGTGTAGGCTTTGGTTATGCCCAGCACATAGTCTAGATACAGTGGGCCAAAACCTGTTCCTGTGGCGGTGCCACCGGCAGTGGTATTGGACGAGGTTACGTAGGGATAGGTGCCATGGTCAATATCAAGCAGCGAGCCCTGGGCGCCTTCAAACAGAATATGGTCTCCAGCTTCACGGGCATCGTGGAGAATTTTGGTCACATCGGCTTTCATGGGTAAGAGTACGGCTGCCCATTCTTTTGCCTCGGCGAGGGTCTTGTCAAAGTCGACAGGGTCGGTTTTGTAATACTGGGTAAGCGCAAAGTTATGGTATTCAAGAACCTCTTTGAGCTTTTCAGCAAAGCGCTCCATATTAGCCATGTCTCCGAGGCGCAGTGCACGACGAGCCACCTTATCTTCGTAAGCAGGACCAATACCTCTGCCGGTTGTACCAATTTTGGCCTCACCGCGAGCTGCTTCTCGAGCCTGGTCTAAGGCAATGTGATAGCTGAGGATTAATGGGCATGAGCCTGAAACTTTAAGGCGGTCACGCACCTTTACTCCGCGGGCTTCAAGCATATGAATTTCTTTGAGCAATGCATCTGGTGCAACCACCACACCGTTGCCAATCACGCAGGTGACATGTTCACGCAGGATACCTGAGGGTATCAGATGTAACGCCGTTTTCTGGCCATCGATTACGAGGGTGTGACCGGCATTATGGCCACCCTGAAATCGTGCCACTAACGATGCTTTGTCGGTTAACAAATCAACGATCTTACCCTTTCCTTCGTCCCCCCATTGAGAACCAAGAATAACGACATTTCTACCCATAAGATTTCTTACTCGAAAAAATTACACTAACTGACTGTTTAGATCAGGACGACGTTTAAATTAGGACAAACTCTCAATCACATAATGACCGTCTTGCTGCACCAGCCGACGATCACATTTTATTTCTTGGTAATTTACTATCTGGTCAGCAAAACCCTGCACCACTCGGTTGCCCTGAGCACGCAGCAGTGCAACCTGCTGATGACATTCGGCGTCAGAGGTATAGGGCACAAATATGCCTGCTACTGCACCATAATGGGTGCTCCCCTGGGTCACTAATGACTTGAGATCAAAGGCGAATCCGGTTGCTGGGCGCGAGCGACCAAAGGCTTCGCCAACATGGTCGTAACGACCACCATTGCCCAGTGCCTTACCATAGCCCTGCACATAACCGGCAAACACAATGCCCGTGTGGTAATGGTATCCGGGCAGTTCACCCAGATCCAAATAGACGGTGACTTCCCCTATTGGCAATGCCGCAACTACCTGCTCAAGCTGCATAATGGCCGCTAATACGGGTTCCGGTGCACCGGCTAAGGCTTTTTTGGCAGCCGTTAGCACTTCTGCATTGCCCGCGAGGGTCGGCAGTATGTTGAGCCAGCCTGCCAACTTACTGTCTGTAACATTGGCCGCTATCCAGGTGCTGAGTTCGTCGCTGGCCTTACGCTGCAACAGTTCAAACAGCTGATTTTCTTGGTCATTATCGAGATTGGCAACGGCTAATAGGCCACGGAAGATATCCACATGACCGAGGTCCAGATGCACATTAGCAACGCCACTGCTCTTGAGGGTCTGTAAAAACAATTCGATAACTTCGATATCGGCGCTCAAAGTCGCCTCGCCGAACAGTTCGACGCCCAGAGAGATGGGAGTCCGCGATTCCAAGGGTCCACGGGGACGTGTGTGCAACACGGTACCTGCATAACAAAGACGGTTAGGTCCTTCTCTGCGGAGGCTGTGAGCGTCCATTCTGGCGGTCTGAGGAGTAATATCTGCGCGGATGCCCATCATGCGTCCACTGATTTGATCAGTGACACGAAAGGTCATTAGGTCAAGGTCGCTGCCGGAGCCACTGAGGAGTGATTCGGTAAACTCAACCATGGGCGGGATAACCAGGTCATAGCCCCAGTTGTGATAGAGATCAAGTAGTTGGCGACGCAGGTGCTCGACAACCTGTGCCTGTTCTGGAAGCACTTCATCGACGCCATCCGGCAATAACCAGCGATCTACATTTTTCACAGGAATCCCATTTTTTAAAGTTTAGCGCCAGAAAACCAGCAGCGCCAGTCCACCGAGCATACTCAGCAGACCAATTATTCTCATTGAACGATCATCTATAGTGGCCAGAACCTGAGCCATATTACGCCACCGTTTCGGCGCTAAAAAAGGCATGATCCCCTCAAACACCAACATCAAACCAATCGCTCTACCTACATCGTCGAGCATTAAATATCACCTCAGAACCGGCGTAAAAAAACCGAGTCGCCCCGGTTTTTGAATTCTAGCAAAATCGCCATCAATGTGGCAGAGGTTTCTGAACTGATTAAAGCCTTTAATCAGTTCAGTCACCCTAAGCGCCCTATTACTTGCCGCTCTGTTGGTTCAAATACTTGAAAAAGTCGCTGCCTGGATCCACTAGCATAATATCGCCTTTATTGGAGAAGGCAGATTTATAGGCATTGAGGCTACGCATAAACGAGTAGAACTCTGGATCTTGCTGATAGGCTTCAGAGTAGATAGCCGCTGCTTTTGCATCACCTTCACCGCGCAATTTCTCAGAATCACGGTAAGCGTTAGCTACCTCAATAGTGCGTTCACGGTCCGCAGAGGCGCGAATCTTTTCAGCGCGCTCCTTACCGGTTGAACGCAACTCATTGGCTTCTTTATCTCGCTCAGCGGTCATGCGACGGAATACCTGGCTGCTCACTTCCTGAGGAAGGTCAATACGCTTGACCCGAACATCGACTACTTCGATACCTAGGCTATCCAGTACCGAGTCGTTGAGCTCAGCAGTGATATTCTGCATCAGCAGATCACGTTCGCCAGAAACTACCTCATGCAGGGTACGGGTACCAAACTGGTTTCTAAGGCCGTTATTGACACGATTGGCGAGACGGTTGTGAGCCACAGACTCGACACCACCGGTTGCCTTGTAGTAGGTCTCTACATTGGCAATGCGCCACTTGGCATAGGAATCTACAATCAGACGTTTCTTTTCAATGGTGAAGAAGCTTGCTGGCTGCGCATCTACCGTGAGGATACGTGCATCAAAGATACGCACATTGTCCACAAACGGAATTTTGACATGCAGACCGGGCTGTATATCAGCTTCGACCAGCTTACCAAACTGCAGCTTTACGCCACGCTCAAACTCACTAACCACGAACAGCGAGTTGCTGGCGGCTATCAACAAAACCATCAGTACGATGGCTGTTTTCATTAGATTATTCATCGACGTCTCTCCGATTGAATTTGATTGCTGTTGCGTTGAAGCTTCTCAATCACTTCATTGGCAATACGATCAACCATCTGGGAATCACTGCCAGAGCCGCGAGTTGCGCCTGCTGCATTACCCTGCTGAACCAGCTTGTCCAGGGGTAGATAGAGCATGTTGTTGCCGCCCTTAGTGTCCACCAAAATCTTAGTACTGCTGCTCATCACCTCTTCGATCGCATCAATATATAGACGCTCACGCGTTACACCAGGTGCCTTCTTATATTCTGTTAGCAACGCAGTAAAGCGTTTGGCTTCACCCTGAGATTTAGAAACCACCTGAGACAGATAGCCTTCAGCTTCTTCACGGAGACGCTGTGCTTCACCACGGGCTTCTGGAATCACGCCATTAGAGTAAGCCTGAGCTTCGTTAACCAGACGTTCGAGATCTTCCCGCGCCTTGATCACGTCATCGTAAGCTGCCTTAACCTCTGTCGGTGGGCGCGCCTCTTCGATGTTGATCTTGACCACGTTAATACCACTGCTATAAACATTCAGAAGATCCTGAAGTTTCTCCGCGGTACTCACGGCAACTTCTTCACGGCCAGTCGAAATAACACCGTCTAAACCTGTGCTACCCACAACATGGCGCAACGCACTATCTGTTGCATACTTAAGACTTAACTCTGGATCTTTAATGCTCAACACAAAATCTTTGGCATTGACGATGTTGTACTGCACAGTCAATGAGATTTCCACAATGTTCTCGTCTTGAGTCAGCATTAGGCCACGAGCCGAATACTGTCGCTCTTCTGTGACACGAACAATGGTTACTGAGTCAAAAATCGGCGGGTTCCACTGCAAACCAGAACCTAGGGTATCGCTGTATTTACCCAGACGCAGCACAACTGCCTGCTCTTTTTCGTCGACCTGATAGAAGCCCATTAGACCCCAAATAATAGTCAGCGCTATAAATACCACGGGTATCAGGCCTTTACTGCTACCTGCGCCGCCAGCACCACTAGAACCGCCACCAAATCCGGCGAATTTTTCTTTGAGTTTATTTAACACTTCATCGATATCTGGTGGGCCGTCGTTGCCTTGATTGCCACCCCAAGGGTCCTTGCCACCACCCGGTTCATTCCAGGCCATAATTTTCTCCAGTTTTAATTGTTGATGTATTTTAGGTATTTCTACGATGCAGCCCTTTAATGACAAGACTGCAACCACAAATTTTCTGTTAAAGGACTGCTATTACAATGTGACCAAATCTTCTAATTTCAACCCCGAGTTTTTTAGCAGACGCAAAAAGTCGCTCTCAGCCAGCTTCACCTCTAAATTAATAACACCTGATTCCGCTGACTGCTCGGATAATACAGCTTTTTGACTATAGAGCGCAGCGCGAAATGCCCCCTGACTCGGCTGTAACTGCAAATGCTGGTGCACAATTTTATTGGGCAGACATTCAACCACTGCTTGGAGTAATAACGCCAAGCCCTCGCCGGCCAGTGCCGACACCCAAACTGCAATGGGTATACCCTCTTCATTCCGCTCGATATGAGGCTGTACATCGTCGAGCAGATCAATCTTGTTGTATATCATCAGTGATGGCAAGTCGTGGGCGTTAATCTCTTTCAATACTTCATTAACTCTCACTATATTGACCGATCGATCAACTGCCGAGGCATCCACAACATGCATCAATAGGTTCGATGAGGCGGCCTCTTCTAGGGTCGCTCTAAAGGCATCCACCAAGCGGTGCGGTAGATGGCTAATAAAACCCACGGTATCTGCGAATACCACTGGCCCTAATTCCGCCAGATCAAGTCGACGCATGGTCGGATCGAGTGTCGCAAACAGCTGATCGGCCACATAGACATCGGCGCTGGTCAGCTTGTTAAATAATGTTGATTTTCCGGCGTTGGTATAACCCACCAGCGATACAGTAGGAATCTCGGACTTAGTTCGCGCTCGCCGCCCCTGGTCGCGCTGCTTGCGGACCTTATCCAGGCGCTGCTTAATCGCTTTTATACGCTCTCTAACCAGTCGTCGATCAGATTCCAGCTGAGTTTCACCCGGACCCCGATTACCAATACCACCCCGTTGACGCTCAAGGTGAGTCCAACCTCGCACCAGTCGCGATGACAGATGCTGTAACTGGGCTAGCTCGACTTGAAGCTTTCCCTCATGGGTTCTGGCACGCTGGGCAAAAATATCCAAAATCAGACCGGTTCTATCGAGTACCCGACATTTAAGCTCGGCCTCAATATTACGTTCCTGACTGGGGGATAAATTATGGTTAAAAATTACGAGCTGCGCATCCGCGCTTTTGACTGCCGCGCTAATCTCTTCGAGTTTGCCTGAACCGACAAAAAATTTAGCGCTGGGGGATTGGCGTGATCCGGTCAAAAACTCGACCGGATCTCCGCCCGCAGAAATCACCAACTCTTCAAACTCTCTAGGATCTTCAGGTTCGGACTCGCTATTCAGTTTTATATGAACAAGAACAGCTCTCTCGCCAGACTTAGGTCGCTCAAAGAACAATGACACCGCTTAGTAGTTGTCGTCGCCATAATTGCCAGCATCATCGTCAAATCCCTGATCCGATGATCCGCCCTCAGCTGCATTAGCAGCGGGCAGGCGCACAACGCGCGATGGAACAACTGTAGATATTGCGTGTTTATAGACCATTTGGCTCACAGTGTTTTTTAACAGTACGACGAATTGATCAAAAGATTCAACCTGCCCCTGAAGCTTAATACCGTTTACCAGAAATATAGACACTGGGATTCTTTCTTTTCTTAGGACATTCAGAAAAGGGTCTTGTAGATTATGCCCTTTTGACATTTTACTACTCCTTGTTATTGAAAACTCAATGGGTGCTGCAATTATCGCAGCAAAAGTCCGGTGGGATTGCGTCTCACCGCAGAGCGAATTCTACTCTTGCCCCTTAGTATAGTATATGGGAGCTTCCTCGAGCTTTTTCAAGCACCGGTTAAGAATATATTCTGGACCGTAATAGCGATTGCCGTCATCAACGGCTATTTCTGTCGCCCCTGGCCAGTTGCGTAGCCAGGTGATCTGTCGCTTGGCCAATTGCCGGGTGGCAATTACGCCCTTTTCAACCGCCTCATCCAAGGTGCAGTCTCCCGCACAGTAATCCCACAGCTGTCTATACCCTACGCAGCGAATGGCGGGTAGGTTTACATGTAAATCCCCACGATTAAACAGTGCCTGCATCTCTTCAGCAAAACCTTGCTCCATCATCTTATGAAAGCGCTGTTCTATGCGTTGATGAAGCAACCCGCGATTTTCTGGCATCAGGGAAAACTGTTGAATTTGGTAGTCATTCTGTAAGCCACCAACGGAGGCCTGAGCCTGCAAAGCCGACATGGGAGTCCCCGTTATCTGGTAGACCTCCAAGGCGCGCTGTATTCTCTGAGAATGATTGGGATGTAGGCGACTGGCGGTTTCTGGGTCAACTATCTGTAGTTCTTTATAGAGGCTGGGCCAACCAGATTCAGCCGCTCGCTGCTCAAGTTGCTGGCGAATACCCTGATCGGCTTCTGGCATTTCCGACAGACCTTCCAACAACACTTTGAAATACATCATGCTGCCGCCGACCAGTAACGGGATTCTCCCGGACGCAGTAATCTCTGCCATTTCACGGCGGGCATCGACGAGAAAATCTGCCGCACTATAAACATCTATGGGGTCGCGAATATCAATCAGTCGATGAGGTGCAGCAGCCAGAGTCTCTGCATCTGGCTTGGCACTACCAATATTCAGCTGGCGATACACCTGGGCCGAATCCACATTAATTAACTCAACCGGCAGATGTTGACGCAGTGCGATTGCCAGATCGGTTTTGCCACTGGCGGTTGGCCCCATAACAAAGATAGCGGTCGGCAGAGAGTCTCTATTCACTGCCTTAGCGGCCCCGCAAAAAGAGCTTATCCAACTCATCTAGAGTCAGCTGCGACCAGGTAGGACGACCGTGGTTGCACTGACCACTGCGTTCAGTCGCTTCCATATCACGCAGCAGTGCATTCATCTCGGGCACACTGAGTTTGCGATTAGCGCGCACCGATCCATGGCAGGCCATGGTCGAAAGAATTTCATTAATATGGTTGCGAATACGCTCCGATGTGCCGTGTTCGATAAGGTCTGAGATAACGTCACGAAGCAGAGACTCAACTTCGGAGCCCCGCAAAATAGCCGGAATCTCTCGCACGATAATACTTTCATTGGCTGCCCGCTCAACGACAAAACCAAGCTGGGCAAACACCTCACCACTCTGTTCGGCCATATCGGCTTCACGCTGACTGACCGCCAAACTCTCTGGTACCAGCAGTGGCTGAGAGACAAGCCCCTGATCATCAAAGGCGGTTTTCATCCGTTCATAGGTAATGCGTTCGTGAGCCGCATGCATATCAACAATAATTAGGCCCTGGGCGTTTTCCGCCAGAATATAAATACCCTTGAGCTGAGCAACAGCAAAACCCATTGGAGGAATATCGCCCTCTTCCGTGGGCATCTCAGTGGCATAGAGCCCCTGATAAGCCGCCATGGGTGTATTCACACCAAAGCTCTGCGGTCGAGATTGAAAGCCATGCCCCTGCGGACCGGATGAATAACCTTGAACGTTTGATAGGGATTCTTGGGCGCCTAAAGGCGAACCCGAAGGAAACTGAATCGTTGACTGTCCAGCCTGCTGCTCCGCATCCTGGTTAGTATTCAGGCCAGACTCAGAAGTCTGCAAATGATCCTGCGGTCGATCCTGAGACAGTGCTCGATGCAACGTGCTGTAGACAAAGCCATGGATAGATCGACTGTCTCGAAACCGCACCTCATGCTTGGTGGGATGCACATTAACATCTACATCAGCGGGCTCAATCTCCAGAAACAAAACAAAGGCGGGATGACGGCCATGATACAAAACATCCTGATAGGCTTGGCGCACGGCGTGAGACACCACCTTGTCGCGAATCGCTCGACCATTGACAAAAAAGTGCTGCAGATCAGCCTGACTTCTCGAAAACGTCGGCAGACCCATCCAGCCCCAGAGGCGAATACCCGTGCGGTCATTGTCCACATACAGGGCGTCTTTCATAAACGCTGGGCCACAGATATCTGCCACCCGCTTTTCCTGCTCTGCCTGGCTGCTAGCCGGGCGCAAGGTCAACTGCGCGCGCTGGTTATGGCGCAAACTAAAGGCCACATCCATGCGACTGAGAGCCAGCTTTTTAATGCTGTCATCGATACGGTTATATTCGGTGCCTTCGGTTCTTAAAAACTTACGCCGTGCTGGGGTATTAAAAAACAGATCCCGCACCTCGACGCTGGTACCCTGAGGATGAGCGGCAGGTTTGAGTTCCACTTCCATATCACGGCCCTCCGATACAGCTTTCCAGCCACTGCTATCACCAGAATTAGAGGTGAGCGCCAAGCGCGACACCGAGGCAATACTGGCCAGAGCCTCACCGCGAAAACCCAGGGTTCCAACAGCTTCGAGATCTTCGAGATTATCAATTTTGCTCGTCGCGTGACGACTCAGGGCCAGCGCCAGTTCGTGCTCGGGAATACCATGACCGTCGTCACGGATTTTAATCAGCTTAACGCCGCCCTGCTCTATCTCAATATCAATGCGCTTAGCCCCGGCATCAAGGCTGTTTTCCACCAGCTCTTTAAGAACAGATGCGGGGCGTTCAACCACCTCGCCAGCAGCAATCTGATTGGCTAATTGCGGGCTGAGAACCTTGATAGCAGACATGCTTTATAACCTTTAACTAGAGGGAATTAAAATTTTCTGTCCAACCTGAATAGACTTGGATTTCATCTTATTGTAGCGCACAATTTTTCGCACTGAGGTGTTATAGCGAGCCGCAATTTCTGACAATGTGTCACCGCGAGTAATCACATAAGTGCGGTCAATTGCGCCATCATTTTTGGCCAGTAAAGTGCCTACGGGAGGACTGTCAGAATGATATTGCAATACCCCCTGATAAATAGCATTGGCCATTTTTTGCTGATAGCTGCGCGTACTTAAAGCCCGCGCCTCTTTGGGGTTAGAAATAAAACCCGTCTCAATCAGCAGGGAGGGAACCGATGACTTGAGTACCATAAAGCCGGCCTGCTCAACCTTCTTTTTGTGCAGTCTGGCGACGCCACCTATATTTTTAAGTACGTACTTACCGGCATCCAGACTATCCCTTACCGTGCCAGTCTGAATTAAATCGGCCAGCACCCCCTGCACATAGTCAGGGTAGGCATTTCCGCTTGGCGAGCTGGCACCACCAAATTCATCGGACCGGTTTTCTTTGGCTGCCAATTTCGTTGCCCAGTCGCTTGTAGCGCCCTTAGTAGACAACGCATAGACCGAGGCGCCATGAGCCTTAGGATTAGTAAAGGCATCCGCATGAATTGAGATAAAAAAGTCAGCCTGTTTATCACGGGCAATTTTGGACCGTTTTGGCAGTGCAATATAATAGTCACCCGTGCGTACCATCTCCCCTTGAAAATAAGGGTTCTTGTCAAAAAGCACTTCCAGTTTCTGCGCTATTTGCAGAGCCACAACCTTTTCACGGACTCGCCTTGGTCCAAGGGCACCGGGGTCCTCACCACCATGGCCCGCATCAATCGCAATGACTATTTTGGGGTTTCTCTTCTTGACCACCTGTTCTACAGAGCGACTAACTACCCGCTTTTTATCAAACAGGTCGATCACTAAACGGTCGCTGTATTGCTCATTAGGCTTAAGACTAAAACTTTTTGGGCTGACGGTATTTTTTAGATCCAACACTACACGTACATCAGTTTTGTTGCGCACGGCGGCGCGAATTTTCGCAATTGGCGTATTGGTTAAATCGAGTTTATCGAACTGTGTTTTGACCCGGCTGTCGCTGAGATCAATCACCAGACGGTTGGGGTTTGGCAGAGCAAATAGTTTGTGATCAGCGGCACCACTCAGATCAAGTACCAGTGTGGTCTTGTCTGGCGCTCGCCAAACTCGCACCGATTCAATATCAGCTGCCGAGGCAGAACTTGATAGCAGCAGGAGCGGACTGGATAGAATCACAGACGCCATCCATGAGAAAAAGGCGCCCCAGTGACTGAGTTTAGTGATGCGTTGTTGTAACTTAATATTCAATCTCTAGATCATCCCCAACTGACTGACCAACTGCTCGGCATAAGCAGAATAGGCGGATAGAGTAACACAGCGGCCCTCTTCGAGCTGACGGATCTGAATCCCAATATCGGCCTGAGGCAAAAACCCCTGACCCTGCTCCGGCCATTCTATCAAGCATAGTTTGCCATCGGTCAGGTAATCGGCAAACCCCATGTATTCAAGCTCCTCTGCATCGGTCAATCGGTACAGATCAAAATGATACACCGCTCCGAATGCAAGCTGATAGGGTTCCACCAGAGTATAGGTTGGGCTTTTTACATTTCCGGCATGGCCGAGTCCCTGTAAAATCCCACGACTCAGGGTCGTTTTTCCTGCACCCAAATCACCCTGCAGGGTCATAATAATAGGCTTTCGGGTACCCTCGGAAGTTGAAAGCCCTTCGCCGATTAAAAGCCCTTCGCTGGCAAAAAGCCCTTCGCTAGTTGAGAGCCCTTCGCCGGTTAAAAGCCCTTCGCTAGTTAAAAGCCCTTCGCCAATTAAAAGCCCTCTCGCTATCTTGGCTCCAAACTCAATCATCGCCGCTTCGCCGGCAAGCTCAATACTTGCCGTCGCTAAAACCTTTGTCACCTCAGCAGTCACAGAGATTCCTGATCAATATTATTTAACAGGTCACGAACATAGGGCAGCAAGTCAGAGGCCACTAAACCTCTTGAGCCCTTTTCCTGCGCCGCCATATCAGCCGCTGCTGAATGCAGACAACAGCCTAACTCTGCCGCTATTTGTGGCGTCAGACCCTGGGCCATCAAACCGCCGATTAGGCCACTCAAAATATCACCCATACCTGCAGTCGCCATCGCGGGGTTGCCATAGGGGCACACCTTAAGCGGCTCGCCCTGAGGTGCAGAGATAATAGTCCCGGGGCCTTTAAGTAGAACCACTGCATTATATTTTTTCTGCAACTGCGCCACTGCGGCGAAACGATCTGCTTGAATCTCAGCAATGGTAACCCCCAACAATCGAGCGGCTTCGCCAACATGGGGCGTAAGTACCCACTGGGAACCGTCGGGCTTGGGCACCACACGTCCTTCTGCAAGAATATTCAGACCATCGGCGTCTATTACCATCGGTAGATCGGCGGCCACGGCTTTTTGCATCAACTGCTCAGACCAAGAGGAACGGCCTAGACCGGGACCCGTGATTAGTACCGTTGGGCGATCTAATAGGGGCTCCAGCTGCTGACCTGAGGTGACACCACAGGCCATTATTTCCGGCTGACGTGCCAGTGCTGCAGCAACATGTTCAGGTCTGGTGGCTACACTCGCCACACCAGCTCCAACTTTAAGGCAGGCCTCTGCCGCCATAATCGCAGCGCCACCAAAACCATGATCGCCACCCACAACCATGCCATGACCGTGCTGAGTTTTATGGGCGTCCACCTCTGGCTCTGGTAACTGTTCCAGCAGGTCAAATAAATCCATCAACTCGGCACTGGCATCCACCTGCTGGAAAACATCATCTGCAATATCCAGAGAATCATAGATAACTTCACCACAGACCGCTGGACCACGACCACTAAAGAGCCCCTGCTTGGCGCCAATAAAGGTCACCGTGAGATCCGCCTGCACCGCTACACTGGCAACAGCGCCTGTATCCCCATTGAGGCCAGAAGGGATATCCACCGCAACCACTGGCAGTCCGCAATCGTTAATCAAATCTATTACATTGACATAGGGCTGGCGCATTTCGCCGTTTAATCCTGTACCTAAGAGGCTATCCACAACCACACCCTGATCCAATTCGACATCGCTGTCGGCTGGATAAAAGCGCACCTTGGCCTGCTCGGCAAATTGCTTCGCCAGCACCGCGTCCGCAGTTAACGTGCCGCCCATTTCAAAACACTGCACAGCAATATTCTTTTCAGCGGCCAGTGCCGCAACAATATAGCCATCGCCGCCATTGTTGCCAGCGCCACAGAATACGCTGAGCAAACTGGGCGTACCATAGGCATCAAGCAGCTCAGACAGTACTGCCCGACCAGCCCGTTTCATTAAAATAATACCCGGAATGCCCTGCTCTTCGATCACTAGGCGATCGAGTTCACGAACAGATTTGGCAGTAAATAAGGCATCTTGAATAAGAGTGTGCGACATGAAGCGAATATCCCCGTAAAATTGGCGCAATTATAATCCAGAACAGCCCATAACACATGCACAACAAGCCTACAGAAGAAGATCATCTCGCCGACCTTGCCAAGAAAATTAAGGCATGGGGCGCTGAGCTGGGTTTTCAGCAGGTGGCCATTGTCGAACCGGATTTAAATCAGGCATCGGAACATCTCAATAAATGGCTAGCCGATGGCTTTCAGGGCTCTATGCAGTGGATGGGTGAACATGGGGATAAACGCTATGTGGTCGACAAGCTCGTGGATCACACAGTGCGAGTTATTTCAGTACGTATGGATTATCTGGCGGATCGCAATATGGTGGCCGTGCTTAAAAATGACAACAAGGCCTATATCTCCCGCTATGCCCTAGGCCGCGACTACCATAAATTGATTCGTCAGCGCCTTAAGGCCCTAGTCAATAAAATTGATGCCGAACTACCCGAGCTCGACCTTAAGCAGCGACCCTTTGTAGACAGTGCGCCGGTTATGGAAAAACCACTGGCGGAACAGGCCGGACTGGGTTGGATTGGAAAGAACACATTGCTGCTCAATGACAAGGCCGGCTCCTGGTTTTTTCTTGGTGAAATTTATACTTCATTGCAGCTACCGACAGATCAGAGCGAACAGAAAAACCGCTGTGGTAACTGTCGCGCCTGCTTAAAGATCTGTCCCACCAATGCCTTTCCCGAACCCTATGTGCTGGATGCACGGAAGTGTATTTCCTACCTGACCATTGAAAGCAAAGAGCCTATTCCGGTGGAACTGCGTTCTTTAATGGGCAATCGGGTATTTGGTTGCGATGACTGTCAAATTATCTGTCCCTGGAATCGCTTTGCCTCTCAGACCAAAGAAGATGATTTCGCCCCAAGGCATAATCTTGATGATCCGGATCTGGTGACGCTATTTAATTGGCAGCCAGAGGAATTTTTAGAGAAGACCGAAGGCTCACCCATACGCCGCATTGGTCATGAGCGCTGGTTGCGTAATCTAGCGGTTGGATTGGGTAATGCCAGCGGGTCTGCAGATATTCTGCAACAGCTGGAAGCCAAAGCAGACCATCCCTCTGAACTGGTACGGGAACATGTGCAATGGGCAATTGAGCAGCAAAAGCTCAAGCTTGAATCTGTTAACGTAGACGTTATTAAGGGCGAATAAAAACGTCGCGATAATAGGCTAACTCGGCAATCGAGTCGTGCACATCATCCATGGCCAGATGGCTACCCTTCTTAGTAAACCCCTCTAACAACTCAGGCTTCCAACGTCTAGCCAGCTCTTTAATGGTGCTGACATCCAGATTGCGGTAGTGAAAAAACTCCGCGAGCTCTGGCATATATTTCACCAGGAAGCGTCGATCCTGACCAATAGTATTGCCACACATCGGCGACTGCCCTGCTGGCACCCAGTCCCGCAAGAAATCAATGGTCGCCGTCATAGCCTGCTGTTCACTAATCTGACTATTGCGCACCCGCTCTGTGAGGCCAGAGCCACCATGCTGTTTTGTATTCCACTCATCCATAGCATCCAGTAACGCATCATCCTGATGAATAACCAGAGCAGGGCCCTCGGCAAGAACATTTAAATCCCCGTCAGTCACCACCGTCGCTATCTCAATAATCCGCTCTACAAGAGGATCCAAACCGGTCATTTCCAGATCAATCCAGATTAGATTAAGGGCATTGGTATTTGTCATAGGGCGGCCTGTTTATCGAGGTTGCTTACAAAATGTTACTGAGGACGTTTATGCTATATCCTTGCAGCCAATAAGACCAGTGATGGTCGTTTTTTACAACGAGTAAAAGTGGTACATGAGCAAACGCAGACTTAATGATCGACAGATAAATCGTATCCAGTCCATTCAGGAACGACGGCGCGAGCGTGCCACCGCCAAAAAGTCGGTCAGCGAAGAAGACCTGCAAAACCTCAACGCCCTAGGCCCCGAAATTACCGGCACTGTTATTACTAACTTTGGTGCTCAGGTAGACATTGAGGGTACCGAAGCGCCCTATAAAGGCAGTATTGTTCGCTGCCATATGCGCGCCAATCTAGAAAGCTTGGTGACTGGCGATGTGGTTATCTGGCGTCCTGCTGAACCCCATGGGGTTGTGGTTGCCCGTCAGGAGCGTAAGTCAGAACTTATTCGTCCCGATATCTATGGCAAGCTGCGTCCCGTAGCGGCCAATATTGATCGTATCGCCATTGTGTTTTCCCCGAAGCCCACGCCATTCAGTAATCTTCTCGATCGCTATCTGGTGGCCTCTGAATTTCAGGGTATTAAACCCGTACTCATTCTCAACAAGACCGATATGCTTGAAGAGGAAGACTACGCCGACGTACACCAGCTAATCACCGACTATAGGTTTATTGGTTATGAGGTTCTTCTGGTCTCTGCAAAAACGGGGGAAGGTGTGGCCGAACTGCAGTCTTATCTCGCCAATCAGACCTCCATATTTGTTGGCCAGTCCGGTGTTGGCAAATCCTCTCTGCTCAATCATTTGCAGCCTGAGGCCAATATGCAAATAGGCCCCCTGTCTGTGGGCAAAGAAAAAGGCACTCACACCACGACGGCCTCGCGACTTTTCCATCTCGAAGGGGGCGGCGTATTAATTGACTCCCCAGGAATTAGAGAATTTGCCCTAACCCATCTAAGTGCCGACAAGGTGATAGATGGCTTTGTTGATTTTCATCCCTATCTGGGATTTTGCAAATTCCGTGACTGCAAACATGACCGAGAGCTTGGTTGTGCGCTGCTAGCAGCCGTCGAAGCTGGCAAGGTTCTACCCATTAGGCTGCATAATTATCGGCAGATTATTCTGTCTCAAGAATCCGATAGACCCTAGGGCACATGATTTAAAACTGATAAAATACTGTGCTTACTAAGGAGCAATAATGACCCCTATTCCACGCCTGTTAGAACCCCAGGACCTGCAAGCCCTGATCGCTGATGGTACTGCCTCTGATTCTAATAATGACCATCTAATTATTGTCGATCTGTGCAATCAGACCCTGTATCAGCACAGACATGTGCCAGGCGCAGTGCACCTTCCCGGTAATGCCCTTGTTGCGGGAACTCCGCCCGTGCCAGGCGCACATCCGGGGATTGAACAGTTGAATAAAGTGGTCAACTATCTGGGTATCGACGACAGCAAGCATGTCATTCTGTACGACGATGAAGGTGGCGGCTGGGCTGGCAGATTGGCCTGGTCTTTAGACCTGCTGGGCCTCCATAACTGGTCCTATTTAAATGGCGGCATAGTGCCATGGGTCAAAGAGGGTTTTGCCTGTGAATCTGAAGCCAACCAACCTCAGAGCATAGAGACCAATACTGACAGCAACTTTGCCAACCCAGAGGTTAGAATCACCATGGACCAACTACTGGTTTCATTGGGCGCTGATAACGTTGCTATCTGGGATGCCAGAAGCCCCGGCGAATATAGTGGCGATATGGTTCGAGCAGCTCGAGGTGGTCATATTCCCGGTGCTATCCATCTGGAATGGACTGACCTAATGGATCAACAGCGCAATCTGCGTATCCGCGATAATGCCCAGGAAATACTCGATTCACTGGGCCTTACCAAAGACAGACATATTGCCACTCACTGCCAGAGCCACCATCGTTCAAGCTTCACCTATATGGTCGCGCGCATTCTTGGCTACCAACATATTGCTGGCTACGATGGCTCCTGGGCAGAATGGGGAAATTCGGAAGACAGTCCCATTGAACTGGGTAACCAGTAACCAGTAACCTTTAACCTATTAGAGAACAAGAATTATGGCCCATCGCGCCGAACTATTTGTTGCCCTGCAACGTGCACTACCCAAACATGCACTATCCCGTTTAATTGCTAAGGCCGCGGAATCAAAGATCCCCTGGTTGAAAAATGCACTTATTAACCGTGCGATTAGCGCCTTTAATATTAATATGGACGAAGCCCTAAGCGACGACATCAATGACTACGAAAATTTTAATGCCTTTTTTACCCGCGCGTTAAAAGAGGGTGTTCGACCACTGGATACAGATACCGACAGTATCGCCTGTCCTGCCGATGGTGCCATCAGTCAGGCTGGCCCAATCAGTAAAAATAAAATGCTTCAGGCTAAAGGTATCGACTATTCCGTAGGCCGGTTATTGGGAGATTCTACAGAGGCCAAACTCTATGAAGATGGTAGCTTTGCCACTATTTACCTCTCACCTCGCGATTACCACCGAGTGCATATTCCTCTAGCGGGCAAGCTTATGAGTACCCGCTATATCCCTGGAGAACTGTTTTCGGTAAACGACCAAACCGCTCAGGCGCTACCGGGACTATTTGCCCGCAATGAACGACTGGTCTGTGAGTTTGAATCTGAGGAAGTGGGCACCTTTGCCGTGATATTTGTCGGTGCCATGCTAGTTGCTGGCATTGAAACTGTCTGGGGTGGTTTTGAAACACCAGGACCCGGTGCAGTGCGAGACACTGATTTTTCAGATCAGTCTCTCAGTTTTATGAAGGGCGATGAAATTGGACGATTTAAGTTTGGCTCTACGGTTATTATGTTATTTCAGAATCAGAAAACTAGCTGGACGGATAACATCGAACATCATGCGACGGTGTGCATGGGTGAGAAAATCGGCACCATTAACTAGTTATGCCTAAATTTTTCTAGCTGGCAAAGCGCTCTTTAAGTGCGGAGAAAAAGCCCTTATTGCGCGCCGCTGGCATGGCAGTCATATCCATCACGGCATCGGCATTGGCTGCACTAAACGGCCTGGCGATCAAGTTTTCCAGCAAGCTATATTCGATACCAAAGCTATCTGGTTCTATATCTCTCACAATTGCGAGTTTTTTAACATCGTAAGAACGGCGCTTGCCAAAGTTCTGTAATCGACTGCGGGCCTGCTGCTCATTTTTTAAATCCACAAAAATACACTGTGTATCAGGCTCAGTAATTTTATCAAATACGGCAATGCGCGGCATCAGACGCGACTTAGCATTTTGTTCGACCACCATGCCACAGTCACCTGTGGTCAGTTCAACAATGGTGCCCGCCGGGTACAGCCCTACCGATTGAATAAATTCGAGAACTAGGTTCTCGGCGAAATTTTTACCACGCAACTCATACAATCGACCCGTTGCCTGAGACGGCGATAAAGTCTCGCCTACCTCCCGAGGATTACAGAGCATATCGAAATCAGAGGCTATGCCAGCCACCGAGGCCAGGAATGGAATACGGCTGCCAGATACACCTTTGGGAAATCCGCTACCATTAAACCGCTCGCAATGAAATTTAATGATATTTAAAACTCGGCGATTTTCAAACCCTGCCTTGTGCAACTGCTCGACACTTTGACTGACGAAACTGCGATATTCTGCTTCTTCATCGACCGTGCGACTCATATTATGGAGCAGCGTTCGATCCAGTTTTATCTTGCCTATATCTTTTAGCAATGTGGCCAGACAGAGATCTTTTAGTTCATTGACGTCCAAGCCAATATGCCGGCCGAACTGAGTAGCCCAGAGAGATGAGCGCACACTATGATCATGGGAATGGACATCTTTGGCACGCAACCTCAGCAACCAGGTAAACGCGTCGGGACAGCGAATGACGCTATCGACCATATCGTCCACTGACTCACGTAACTGATCCTGATTAAACGCACCGCCGCGAACTAGCTGTCTGCTCGCAAGGGTTAAACAACCCAACAAATTATTCATAACACGACGGGCAGCAGGAATTTCTTTGGCCAGCTCGACGGTTTTTTTATACGTATTAGGCCTAACTAAAAAGCTCGCTGAATTACGATTTTGGGTGCGGCTATCAAAAGAACGACCGGCAGACCCTGAAGACTGGCCATCAAGTTTAACGCTAAAATTGGATGGGGTTGCAGAGGCAGAGGCGGAGGCGACATCAAGAGGTGACCTACCCTTCTCTGTGTCGACAAACACATAGTCACAGTAAGCTTTTACTCTAGATATATCGGCGCCGGTTTTTATTGCAAAGCCCTGAATCGGGAACGGAGTTTCCGCCCACGGCTTGTCGAGTGCAGAGACAAACATCCCCACATCAAGCTCGTGTATAAATACCTTTAATTGCTTTAACGACATACCATCCACTTCACTCTAATCCATTAGATATCACCACAGCGGCTTACTAATTAACTATAGGGTAAGGAATGTATAGACTTCACAACTCCAAACTGTGCACTAGCTAATACTTCTGGTAAATATAGACCAAGAATGAATCAGGCTGGTTACTAGTTTGCAGAAAATTTGTGAACTGCGTCAATAAACACTTTTACGTTGGCCGGATCAATATCCGGTGTGATGCCATGACCTAGGTTAAATATATGCCCAGGATTGTCTCCATAGGAGGTCAGAATACTGGCCACCTCTCGCTCAATAGTCGCAGGATCTGCACGTAATACGGCGGGATCCATATTACCCTGCAGTGCAACTTTGTTGCCGACTCGACCCCGTGCGGAACCAATATCAACTGTCCAATCAAGACCCAGAGCATGACAGCCTGAATCTGCCATCGCTTCCAACCAATGTCCGCCACCCTTGGTAAACAAAATAACCGGCACTTCGCGGCCATCGGCATGGGTAATTAAATTGGCGACAATTTTTTCCATATAGGCCAATGAAAATTCCTGATAGGCGGCATGGCTGAGCGCGCCACCCCAGGTATCAAAAATTTGCACAACCTGCGCGCCAGCACGAATTTGCGCATTTAAATAATCGATAACCGACAGGGCTAACTTTTCCAGTAACTGATGCATTACCTCAGGCTGGGTATAGAGCATGGTTTTAGCTCGGGCAAAATCGCGACTACTCTGACCTTCGACCATGTAGGTGGCCAATGTCCATGGACTGCCTGAAAAACCAATAAGAGGTACGCGACCATTTAGCTCGCGACGAATCATGCTCACAGCATCGGTAACATAAGGCAGATCAGAAGCCGTGTTTATGACTTCCAACTTTTCAATATCTGCTTCAGTTCTTACCGGCTTACGAAACTTGGGGCCCTCACCTTCTTCGAAATAGAGACCAAGTCCCATGGCATCTGGGATAGTTAAAATATCTGAGAATAAAATCGCGGCATCAAGCTCGTAGCGTTCAAGAGGCTGCATGGTTACTTCGCAGGCCAACTCGGTGTTTTTACACAGGCTCATAAAGTCCCCCGCCTGGGCGCGTGTCGCACGGTACTCAGGCAGATAACGTCCAGCTTGACGCATCATCCATACCGGCGTGCGGTCTAGTGGCTGGCGTAAAAGGGCTTTAATAAAACGATCGTTCTTTAATTCAGACATTAATTTCTCTAACTCGCAATAATTTAAAAAATTCCATCTTAGATATCTAGGTAATCTAAAATTCCCTCTCCAGCCTGGCGTCCTTCCCAAACTGCTGTTACGACTAAATCTGATCCACGCACCATATCACCACCGGCAAATATCTTTGGGTTGGTGGTCTGAAATGCGTAAGTTTGCTCTTCAGCGGCCAGTACTGCGCCCCAATCGGCGGTTTCCACTTTAACACCCGTCAACCATTCTGGAGGACTGGGTTTAAAACCAAAGGCGACCAGTACCGCATCGGCAGGCAATATTTCTTCACTGCCTGGGACAATTTCAGGTCGACGACGGCCATTGGCATCAGCCTCGCCCATCGTGGTACTCACCACTTTAACGCCTTTAACATTACCATCGGCATCAGCGACCAGTTCTACGGGCTGGCGATTAAATTTGAACACCACACCTTCTTCACGGGCATTCTTAACTTCTCTCCGTGAGCCTGGCATATTTTCTTCATCGCGACGATAGGCGCAGGTGACGCTGGTTGCACCCTGGCGAATAGAGGTGCGATTGCAATCCATGGCTGTGTCACCACCGCCAAGTACAACAACGCGCTTGCCTTTAAGCCCAATAAATTCTTCGGGAGATTTTTCAAATCCCATATTTCGATTTACATTGGAAACCAAAAACTTCAGCGCTTCGTGAACGCCGCCCAGATCTTCGCCGGGGAAACCGCCCTTCATGGTGGTGTAGGTTCCCATGCCGAGAAAGACTGCATCATAGTCATTTAGCAGTTCATCGATCATGATGTCTTTGCCAATCTCGGTGTTTAAACGAAACTCAACGCCCATACCTTCGAGGACGTCGCGACGTGTACGAATGACTTCTTTTTCTAACTTGAATTCGGGGATACCAAAGGTCAGGAGCCCGCCAATTTCTGGATAACGGTCAAATACAACTGGCTTGACGCCACTGCGCACCAGAATATCCGCACAGCCAATACCCGCTGGCCCTGCGCCAATGACGGCTACTTTTTTGTCCGTCCAAACCACCTCGGACATATCTGGACGCCAACCCATGGCTAGGGCTGTATCGGTAATGTATTTCTCAACGGAGCCAATAGTCACGGCACCAAAACCATCATTTAGCGTGCAGGCGCCTTCACAGAGACGATCCTGGGGGCATACACGGCCACAGACTTCGGGCAGTGAATTGGTCTGATGACTGAGTTCTGCGGCTTCAATTAAATTGCCTTCGGCAACCAGTTGCAGCCAGTTGGGAATATAGTTGTGTACTGGGCATTTCCATTCGCAATAGGGGTTGCCGCAAGAGAGACACCGGTGAGACTGGGTGGCTGCTTTTTGCTTCGTAAACGGATCATATATTTCAACGAACTCTTCGACGCGGCGCTTCATATCGCGCTTGGGCGGATCGACCCGCGCTACCTCGAGAAACTGAAACTGATTATCTGGTCTTTCCATATCTACATTCTCTATTGCTGTTAGCGTTATTGCGGGTTGGCATGTGCCTGAGCCAAGAGGCCATTCAGGCTGGCCGCTTTTGGTTTTACCAACCAAAACCGCGACGCATAATCGGAGAAATTACTAATTATTTCATGGGCCCATTCACTGCCCGTCTCATTGACATGATTTCTAATCATGGTTTTGAGGAAGGCGCGATGAGACTCTACTGCTTCCGCAGTGACGCGCTGTATGTCGACAAGCTCCATATTGTATCGATCGACAAAATTACGTTCTAAATCAAGTACATAGGCGAAACCACCGGTCATACCAGCACCGAAATTGTAACCTACGGGACCCAGTACAGTGACGATACCGCCAGTCATATATTCACAGCAATGATCGCCAGCACCCTCAACCACAGCCACTGTGCCTGAGTTGCGCACGGCGAAGCGTTCGCCCACCGTACCCGCCGCATAAAGTCTGCCGCCGGTTGCACCATAGAGACAGGTGTTACCCATAATCGGCGATTCATTTGACTTGAAATTACTCTCACTGGGGGGACGCAGTACTAGCTTGCCTCCCGCCATACCTTTGCCCACATAGTCGTTGGCATCGCCTTCCAAATAAATTTCCAAACCGCCGGCATTCCACACACCCAGTGACTGGCCAGCAACACCCTTGAGGTTTAGCTTAATCGGCGTCTCAGACATACCTAGGTTGCCATAACGCTTGGCAATCTCACCGGAGAGCCTCGCGCCAATGGAGCGATCACAATTATTAACGCGATAGTCCAGGCTAATACCTTCCTGAGATTCAATGGCCGGCAAGGCATCAATAACCATGCGCTCGGCTAACAGGCCTTTGTCCAGCGGCTCGTTTCTTGGCTGAGTACAAAACTGAGGCTTGTGAGTAATCTCGGGACGATCTTCAATTAATGGGCTCAGATCCAGGTGCTGTTGCTTGCTGGTTACCCCGGGTAATGTTTCCAATAGGTCCACACGACCGATTAGCTCTTCTAATGAACTTACGCCCAAAACAGCTAACCATTCCCGCGTTTCCATGGCCACAAACTTAAAGAAATTGCCCGCCATGGCGACAGTGCCGCGGTAATGATCGTTACGTAAGCGGTCATCCTGTGTGGCTACACCCGTGGCGCAGTTATTGAGATGGCAAATACGCAGATACTTACAGCCCAGTGCCACCATGGGGCCAGTACCAAAACCAAAGCTCTCGGCGCCTAAAATAGCCGCTTTAACCACATCCAAACCGGTCTTAAGACCGCCATCTGTCTGTACTCTTACTTTTTCCCGGAGATCATTGGCACGCAGTGTCTGATGAGTTTCGGTCAGGCCAAGCTCCCAGGGGGAACCGGCATGGCGAATCGAACTTAGGGGGCTCGCGGCAGTACCGCCGTCGTAGCCGGAAATTGTAATCAGGTCGGCATAGGCCTTGGCCACACCAGCAGCGATGGTTCCAACACCAGGCCGCGATACCAGCTTCACTGATATCAAGGCCGTTGGGTTGACCTGCTTGAGATCAAAAATCAGCTGGGCGAGATCTTCAATAGAGTAAATATCATGGTGGGGTGGCGGTGAAATCAAAGTAACACCGGGAACTGAATAGCGCAGTCTGGCGATCAGGGCATTGACCTTACCACCGGGCAGCTGTCCGCCTTCACCAGGCTTAGCACCCTGTGCGACTTTAATTTGAATTACTTCAGCGCTAGAAAGGTACGCGGGGGTTACCCCAAATCGTCCCGATGCCACCTGCTTAATTTTTGATGATCTAATGGTGCCATAACGGGCAGGATCTTCTCCGCCTTCACCGGAATTGGAGCGTCCACCCAATGTGTTCATGGCTTCAGCTAGAGATTCGTGAGCTTCTGGAGACAGCGCACCCAGAGACATACCCGCAGAATCAAAGCGCTTTAAAATCGACTCAATAGGCTCGATGTTATCCAAGTCTATGGGGCTGGCTTTGTCACTAATGGTCAGTAAGTCACGCAATGTCGCAGCGGGTCGGGTATTAACCAGCAGTGCGTAATCTTTCCATACCTTGTAATTATCGGTCTGCACCGCCTCATGCATGGTCTGCACAACGTCTGGGTTGTAGGCGTGATATTCCTGGCCATGAACATATTTGAGCAGTCCACCCGGGCTGATGGGTTTGCGTACTTTCCAGGCTCTGACCGCAAGTTCAGTTTGATCCTGTTCTAGATCGGCAAAGGTTGCACCTTCAAGGCGACTGGTCAGTCCAGGGAAACAGAGATCAATAATCTCTGAGTTTAGGCCAATGGCTTCAAATAACAGTGCACCACGGTAGGAGGCTACGGTTGAAATACCCATCTTCGAGAGTATTTTCAGCAGGCCTTTGTTAATGCCTCTGCGATACTGTTTGAAGGCAGTATTCACATCCACCAGCAACTCGCCACTGCCAATTAAATCGCAGAGTACATGGTAGCTGAGGTAGGGATAAACCAGCGAGGCGCCACAGCCAATCAGGGCTGCTATCTGGTGAGAATCTCGGGCATAACCGGTGCTGACAACTATATTGGCATCACAGCGCAGGCCCTGCTCGATCAAATAGTTATGCACGGCACCACAGGCAAACAGCGAGTGAATCGGCTGCATGCCTTCGGCAATATTATGGTCAGACAAAATACAGATCACTGTGCCATTACGAACTTCAGCGGCAACTTCTTCACAGACACGCTGGATTGCCTGCTGGAGATTTTCCTTTTTAACATCATAGTTAAGGGGGAATTTCTTGACCGGAAACTCATCGAATTCATTGCGCTTGATGGCATAGTATTTACGGGGAGAAAGCACCGGGCTAGACAGACCAATACGCTGCCCCAGATAAGGGTTCTCTTCGAACATGCTCTGCTCGCGGCCCAGCTCAACACCCAGAGACATAACAACGGCTTCACGAAGTGGATCGATCGGCGGATTGGTTACCTGAGCAAACTGCTGACGGAAATAATCGAAGGGATTGCGATGCTTGGCCGATAACACTGCCATTGGCGTGTCATCACCCATGGAACCCACGGCTTCCTGGCCCCCTTCAGCCAACGGACGCAGTACCTGGTCCCGCTCTTCAAAAGACACCTGGAACATTTTCATGTAGGTCTTTATTTGCTCGCGACTCAATGTACCTTCTATATCGATACTGTCCGCAGCAAAGGTAGATTCAACCTTGTAGCGGCCTTCGCTCAACCACTGTTTGTAGGGATGGCGGGCCGCTAGCTCATCTTCCACTTCGTCGCGGAACATAATGCGACCTTCTTGGGTATCAATAGAGAGAATATCTCCAGGTCCCAGACGGCCTTTTGACACAACATTTTCTGGCTCGTAGTCATAGACGCCGACTTCCGATGCCACGGTAATCATATCGTCGCTGGTCATTACCCAACGCGAAGGACGTAGTCCATTCCTATCCAGAGTACAGACGGCAAAACGGCCATCGGTAATGACCAGTCCCGCTGGGCCATCCCAGGGTTCCTGGTGCATGGATAGGTAATCGTAGAGTGCACGGTGATTAGGGTTGCGGTCTTCAACATTCTGCCAGGCCGGTGGCACTAGGGTGCGCACAGCCAGATGCAGGTCCATGCCGCCTGTCACTAACACCTCGAGCATATTATCCAGGCTCGACGAATCAGAACCGGTGCGATTAACCAGAGGTGCCGCTTCAATCAAATCAGGGAGCAATGCAGTTTTGTACTTAGGTGTGCGGGCCACAGACCAGTTGCGGTTACCAACAATAGTATTGATCTCGCCATTGTGGGCCAGCATTCGAAAGGGCTGGGCCAGTGGCCAACGGGGCATGGTGTTGGTAGAAAAACGCTGATGAAACACGCAGATCGCCGTTTCAAGACGTTCATCCGCTAGGTCAAGATAGAAGCCTGGCAGGTCCACCGGCATCATCAGGCCTTTGTAGCTCAAAATATTGGTGCCAAGACTGGCTATATGAAAGCTGTCATCGCCTTCAAGCCTGATCTCAGCTTTGCGTCGGCCCATATAGAGCCGTGCGCTAAATTTCTTTTCATCGGTAATATCTCCCGGGCCTACAAATATCTGCTCAAACGCGGGCAAGGATTCTATGGCGATTGGGCCAAGACAGTCGTTATCGGTGGGTACTTCACGCCAGCCTATGATTCCTAGGCCCTGATTGATCAGCTCTTCTTCAATCACTGTTTTTGCTGTGCGTCGAGCTTCCGGGTCTGTATTCAACATGACCGCGCCCACGGCATAGGCTTCGGGTAGATCAATTTTGAGTGATTCTTTAACTACGGTGCGTAAAAAACTATCGGGCTTTTGCATCAGCAAACCACAGCCGTCACCGGTCTTACCATCAGCAGCAACACCGCCACGGTGAGTCATACAGGTGAGTGCCTGAATAGCGTTTAGCAGCAGTTTATGGCTCGTCTTACCCTTTACCTGGGCAATCATGCCGAAACCGCAGTTGTCTTTAAAATCGTCAAGACGACACAAGCTTTGAGTCATAGGGAAACTCTAAAAGTTATAGTGATGGATACGCAAAGACTGGAACACTGCCTTTGAGGGCGCAAAGCCCGCTATTTTACACAGAGAAGACGAATTCGACAATCGCTTATATACCGCGATAGTAGTCTCTAGCCCAATCAGCGTACGCTGTGCCGCAAGTATAAGCAGGATTATAGAAATACCTAATTCTGACTATAGGTTATACGTGGGAATCGGGGTTTGGATTAGGCTTTTTAGGGGTTTCAGGTTAGGGGTTTCAGGTTAGGCGTTACAGGCTTTGGCCAATGTTGCTTCAAGCCATTGCAGGCGAAAATCGGCCGTGACTGTCGCGCTGCCAATGCGCTCAAGCAGAACCAGGCGCAGCTGCCCATCCAATACCTTTTTATCTCGCACCATCAGCGCCATAAAATCATCGGCCTGCATATCCTGTGGCGGCGCTACAGGGAGCGAAAACCCAGCAATTAGCGCTTTTGTTCTTTCTACATCCTCAGGTTTGAGTGCACCAGAAAGTACTGAGAGTTCAGCCGCCATGACCATACCCACAGCAACCGCCTCGCCATGTAAAAGGCCAGTGTATTGCTGGAACGTTTCTATAGCATGACCAAAGGTATGGCCCAAATTAAGTATGGCTCTAATCCCCTGCTCAGTTTCGTCGGCACTGACAACCTTGGCTTTATTCAGGCAGGAGCGTTCTATGGCCGTGGCTAAGGCCTGATGATCGCGCTGTAAAAGTGGCTCTACATTTTTTTCTAACCACTCAAAAAAGCCCTTATCAGAGATCAAACCGTACTTGATAACCTCAGCCATCCCCGCACAAAACTCGCGCTGAGGAAGCGTCGCCAGGGTATCGGTATCAATAATTACGGCCTGAGGCTGGTAAAAAGCCCCGATCATATTCTTTCCCAGGGCATGGTTAACGGCAGTTTTGCCTCCCACCGACGAATCTACCTGTGACAGCAATGTGGTAGGGATTTGAATAAAGGGGACGCCGCGCTGATAGCTGGCCGCTGCAAAGCCGGTCATATCACCAACCACACCGCCGCCAAGAGCGATTAATGTCGTTTTACGATCATGATGCTTTTCAATCAACTGGGTAAAAATTAGATTGAGATTATCGAGATTTTTAAACTGCTCGCCGTCTTTCAGAATAACCTGATCGACCTGCTTATCTTGGAGCTGATCCAAAATCGACTGCAAATACAGGGGAGCAATAGCCTCGTTACTAACAATTAAAGCCTTTTTGCCCTGAATATACTGACTAATATCAGCCTGAGACAACTGCCCCGAGCCAATATGAATGGGATAGCTGCGCTCCCCCAAATCAACATTGATGGACTTGGCAGGGTTAGAAAGGGTGCTGTCTGTGATACTCATGCGGGCTGCAACTCTACGTTATAGGTAAGCTGAGGGTCATTATGCGTAGACGGGGCTCATTATCAAAGCTCTGATAATGCTTCGGCGAGTTTTTTTGCGATTCTATTGGGCTGGGTGGAGCCCGAAGGAAATGTCAGGTCGGCGATCTCACGATACAGAGGGTCGCGCTTTTCGACTAGCTGATCAATAACCGCGCGTCGATCATCGACTTGCAGCAGTGGTCGGTTCTTATCCCGTCGCGTGCGCTCATAGAGCTGTTCTTTGGTCGCTGACAGATAGACAACCTGGCCACTTTCTTGCAGCGTTTTGCGGTTTTCGCTGCGCAGAATAATCCCGCCCCCCGTGGCAATAATACTGGAGGGCGAGGTATCGATAATGGCTTGGAGAACCTTAGTTTCTCGATCACGGAAGCCCTCTTCGCCTTCCATATCAAATATCCACTGAATATCCGCGCCAGTGCGGGCTTCAATTTCATTATCCACGTCGACAAATGGCCGACAAAGAAAGTCTGCTAGCTGTCTGCCAATAGTCGTTTTGCCGGCCCCCATGGGGCCGACTAGAAATATATGCTGTTCGCTCATCGATCCAGGAGATTATCATCAATTATTTTTGGAGTTATAAAGATGAGTATTTCACGTTTTTCGATATTTCGCAGGTCATTTCTGAAAAGCTTGCCTAAATAGGGTATATCGCCAAGAAAAGGGACCTTTTCTGTGCCGTTTACTTCTTCAGTTTGGAAGATACCGCCTAATACTAGCGTCTGACCATCTCCAACCAGTGCCTGAGTTTCAATACGAGTCACATCAATTGAAGGCTCTCCACCAGAAATAATGGTGCCCACAGAATCCTGAGACACGAGCAGGTCCATAATAATTCGGTTGTCCGGCGTAATCTGAGGCGTCACCTGCAGCTGTAATACCGCCTCTTTAAATTCTACGCTTGTGGCACCACTGGAGGTTTCCTTTTCATAGGCGATCTCAGTACCAGACTTAATCGTCGCCTGCTGCTTATCACCGGTTAAAACTTTGGGCTGAGAGACTATCTCGCCATAGCCATCAGATTCCAATGCGCTGAGCTCAAGATCAATCAGAAAATTATCTGTCAGGTAACCCAGGCTAAAAGACCCTGTCGGGTTAGCAACGCCCAAATCTACCGCCAGACTATCACCCAGGCCGAAGTCATAATTCTGGGTAAATAACGTCGGACCATCATCCCCAGTGCCGGCAATGCCATCGGCACCATCATCTCTTTCTATTTCATCTGCAGAGTAGGTAAACGTATCAATCACACCAGCCCCCGGGGTTAATCCTGATCGACGACCAGAAAAACCTAGACTACGATCACCACTGGCACTGCCAATTTGGCCACCCGCTAACTTATCCAATCCCGCCAAGCCCCAGGTAACACCCAGTTCCTTTTTAAAGTCAGTGTTGGCAATCACGATCCGTGCTTCGATTAGCACCTGCTTAATGGGCACATCAATTTCATCGATCAAACGTTTGAATTCATTAATTTTGTCTTCGGTATCCGTCAAAATAATGGTGTTGGTACGCTCATCAACAATCGCGCTGCCACGCTCAGAGAGGATGCTATTTGTGGCATTGCCGTCGGACTGCCCCCCACCTGACTGGCCACCCTGATCCGTTTTAACGGTGAATAATTCAAAAATCTCCGCTGCATCCGCATATTTAATGCGCACAAAGGCGGTTTCTAATGGCGCTAACTCTTGCAACTGTTTGTTGGCTTCGACCTGCAGGCGCTCCTGCTCAGCGATCTCTGCCGCCGGTGCAACCATCAACACATTACCCTCCTGGCGCTTATCTAAACCCTTGGCCTTGAGAACAATTTCCAGAGCCTGATCCCAGGGCACCTTGTCCAGACGCAGAGTAATGCTGCCAGTCACCGTATCACTGGCCACCAAGTTGAGTGATGTGAAGTCGGCGATTATCTGCAGTACTGAGCGCACTTCAATATCTTGAAAGTTTAATGACAGACGTTCGCCACTAAAATCAAACTTTTTGTTTTGTGCTTCAAGCTCAAGATCAGTCAGTGGCTTCACACTGACTATATATTGGCTGTCTGCCTGATAAGCGAGGTAGTCATACTGACCGCCCGCCTCAATCACAACTACTGTGGTCGAGCCATCCTGGACGCTATCAATCGCTTCCACTGGGGTTGCAAAATCAACCACATCAAGCCTCCGATCCAGCTGTTCAGGCAGCTCGGTTTGATAGAACTCTAAGCGAATTTTTTTACCGACTTTATCGATATCCACATTAACGGCGGGATCACTAAGGTCGATTGTGATCAGTCCGGCGCCTTCAGGGCCACGCTTAAAGTCTATGCCTGTCAGTGCAAAATCAGCATCGATGCCGCTTTCGACAGCCGTTGATGACAGCTCGGCGACCAGGTCGCTAGACTTGCGTCTAGCGCCTTTATCGCTGCCCACTCTCAGTACCAAGCTATTACCCTCAACACGCGTATCAAAGGGAACCGGCTCGACTAGATTTAGAATAAGGCGGGTACGAGCGCCGTCGGATACGACCACTGCATTGCGGGCATTTTCAAAGGACAACGTGTATTTCTTCTTATCGAGGGCACTCTGTACCCCAGGGAAATCCAACACCAAACGCGCCGGCGTGGCGATCTCATAAGCCTTTGGTTCTGGTGGCTCTCCCGAAAATCCCAATGTAATTTCAAACTGATCTCCCGGCAGGGATGCAAAGTCTATATCTGTTACTTCCGTAGCCCAAATAGTAGATCCGACCAATAATCCGGATACAGCCAGTAATGACAAATACAAACAGCGCTTAAGTCGACTAATCATTTTAATTTTCCCTAACGAGTTGATCACTCTTCATTCATGCCCAATGTTCTGGGCCGGTTAATCCATCCACCTTTTCCATCTGGAACGGTTTCCAAAACGTTTACTTCAGTATCATTGACGGTCGTAATCTTGCCGAAATTTCTCCCTAAATAATTACCCTGCATTACTCTGTGAATCCTGCCTTCACCATCATTGATCAGAGCCCAGGTCTGTGCGTCTTTACTTAGCGTTCCAACCATTGATAGTGCACTGTAATTAACCAGTTCTAGCGGCTCTTTTTGCCTCGCCTGGTTAGGTTCGGAAACCGCATTGCCAGATACTCGCTCATCACCGGTCAATACCACAGGCGGTTCAAAGGGGCTGCGCATGGCTAAGGCGCTATAACTAAATCTCTCTGCTGGCGGATAGGTGGGAAGTGGTTCAATTTTTCCCTGGGGGCGATGTCGAGAATCTGCCAGTTTGGCGTCTAGATCATCAAATTTATTGCCACCTGAGCAACCCGTCACAACCAAAAAACTCAATGCTATTAACGTTATATTTTTCATTGCACGCCCTCCACCTTATAGCGATAAGTTTTAGCTTCAATCACTAGATTAAGTAGCGTGCCATTGGTTTGGGTTATCGAGTAATCGTGGAGCGTTACAATCCGTGGCAAGGCAGCGACACCACTGACAAAGGAACCAAAGTCATGGTAGTCACCGGTCACATCAATTTTGATAGGTAGTTCTATATAGAACGCTGAAGCCCGCTCTGGCTGCAGGGAGATCGACTTCATGCTCAGACCACTGCCATAGGCCACCTCAGTAATATCTTCCAGTAAGCCGGGCACTTCGGTGTCTTTAGGTAGCTGCTTTAGCAACGCGCCAAAGGTCTCATCGAGCTCAATCATCTGCTGCCGATAGGCATCCAAATTAGCGGCTTGAAATGCCTTACTTTCATATTGCTCAAGTAGTTTCAATTCTTTTTTCGCCGCGACAGAATGTTGCTGACTCATTTCCTTTATCTTGAAAAAATACCCCAGCGCCAAGATAAGGATAAGCACCAGCACTAGCAGTATTGTTTTGAGTGAACCAGGCCATACACCTATCTGTTGAATATCTAGATCGGCGAAATCAATTTCCTGCAATTCGTTTAAGCTGTCTTTAAATGACATATCTTCCCTGCACTTTTTTGTTCGTTAATTCTAATCCGTTTGAATCTTGATCATGGCTCTTATGGCTAATGGCTCTTATAGCTGACGGCTCTTGTAACCAACGGCTCTAACATCCACTGGCCTTAAGGGTTGGTAGCCACATCCGTCGCCGGAGCTTCGATCTTTATCTGTAAATCAAACACGCTTCCCTGAGCACCTAGGGTTTCGTCCTGCTCAACTTTGGCTAAGTTAGAATCTTGATATTTATGCGACTTATCCAAATTCCTCATCAATGTGGAGATACGGTTATTTGATTCTGCAAACCCTGAAATTTTTATATCAGTGCTGGCTTTATCCAACTCAGAGATAAAAACCCCATCGGGTACTGCTCTCACTAATTCATCGAAGACCTTAACAATTTCAGAGCGGGTTCCCTGGAGATCCTGAATCACTTTCATTCGTGCAATCATTTCCTGCTTTTTACTTTTTAGTTCACGAATCTCAGAAACCTTTTTGTCGAGCTCGGCGATATTGGTTTCCAGATAGACATTGCGCTCGTTTTGATTAGCTAGCTCTGTGCTGGCAAAAGTAATCCATATAAATACCAGTAGCACCGCGAGCAGACCCACAAAGCTTAGTTTTGTGAGGTACTCTTTTTTCTGCTGCTCTCGAGACTCTTCTCGCCAAGGGAGTAAATTAATCTGCGACATTAATCAAAACTCCTTAACGCCAATCCTACGGCCAGCATCATGGCGGGGCCATCATTCGCTAGAGAGGAGGCATTGATTGATTTGTTAATCTGCATATTTGATAGCAGGTTGGCAACGGCGACCGGCAAGCCGAGGGAATGTTCTACTTCCTCCACTAGACCATCCAATGCCGAGACACCCCCAGCTAAGAACAGCTGATCAATATAGCTGTATTGACTTGAGGAATAAAAGAACTGCAGTGATCGGGTGATATGTTGAACCAATGATTCTTTAAACGGGCCGAGCACTTCGGTTTCATAGTCTTCAGGAAGGCCACCATTGCGCTTCGCCTCCCCCGCTTCTTTGTAAGACAGCCCATATCGACGCTGTATTTCTTCCGTCAGCTGTTTACCACCGAACAATTGCTCTCTGGTGTAGATAGTTTTGCCATCTACCAACACAGTGAAAGTGAACATGGTGGCACCAATATCGGCAATGGCCACAACCTGATCACCTACATCGTCGAGTTGGTCTTCCATCAATTTATAGGCTCGCTCAACGGCAAAGCCCTCAACATCAACCACTTTTGGGTTAAGCCCAGCCAATTCCAAGGCCTGGCGGCGGTGCTCAACGTTTTCTTGCCGGCAAGCGGCTAACAGAACACGTACCAGGTCAGCATTGGTTTCTACAGGACCCAAGACATCAAAATCAAAGGCGACTTCTTCCATGGGATAAGGGATGTACTGATCCGCCTCGACTTCAATCTGCATTTCCATCTGCAAATCGGTCAAGCCAGCAGGTAATTCGATCTCTTTGGTGATAACAGAGGAGCCCGATACTGCGACTGCTGTATCGGAGAGCTTGGTGCCAGAACGAGCCACCACTTTTTCGATAGCCTCGGCCAGCGCTTCAATGTCAGCGATATTCTTTTCGACAACGGTGTTCACGGGTAGTGGCATAACTCGGTATGCCTCGACTTTATAGCCTTCCGCAGACTTACTTAGCTCAATTAACTTAACCGCAGAAGATGAAATATCAAGTCCGAGCATAGGCTTAGCGGGCTTTGATAAAAACTCTAAAAATCTCATTTCTTAGCTATCATCCTTTATAGTTGGGCCAACCTTGGCGAGAAACGACATTAACAGTGTTTCCCTTGCTCGCAAATGATGCACTTCACATTACCTACACCTTATAATAGACGCTCATTTTACTGGTGGCTGAAAAATGCGGTCCTTATCAAAACGTAACCTCTTGAAGTACCTCTCTATCCTTACCGCGCTTGGATGCGGTGGATTCCTTGTGGTTGCTTCATGTTTATACCTCTACCTTAGCCCAAAACTCCCATCAGTCGAGGAGCTAAAGGAGATCGAGTTACAGATTCCACTGCGAATTCATTCACAAGATTTGAAAGTTATTGCTGAATTCGGCGAAAAGAAGCGTTCGCCCGTCAGTTTTGAGGAAATACCTCAGAACATGATCGATGCCTTCTTAGCGGCCGAAGACGACAGTTTCTTCGAACACAAAGGCATTGTTATCTCAGGTCTGGCAAGAGCAGCTGTCGAACTGGTGACGACCGGATCGATTCGAAGTGGCGGCAGTACCATCACCATGCAGGTAGCGCGCAATTTCTTCCTGAGTAAACGTCAGGAGTTCACTCGTAAGTTTAACGAGATTTTGCTCGCCTTTAGAATTGAAGAAGAGCTTTCGAAGCAGGAAATTCTTTCCCTCTATACCAATAAAATATACATGGGTAACAGAGCCTATGGCGTGGGTGCCGCGGCACAGGTTTACTATGGCAAAACCCTCGATGAGTTGAGCCTAGCCGAAGTCGCCACCATCGCTGGTTTACCCAAGGCGCCATCCCGCTATAACCCCCTCGCCAATTCAGAGCGGGCCATGCAGCGCAGAAACTGGATTCTGGGGCGCATGCTATCCCTTGGCAACATTACTGAGCCGGAATATCAGGCAGCAATCGTCGAAGTAGATAATGCCTCTTACCATGGTTCGGTCTCAGACATAGACGCCTCCTATGTCGCCGAGATGGTGCGCCAAGAAGTGATCAGTAAATTTGGCCTAAAGGCGTACACCGAAGGTTACACCGCTATTACTACCCTAGATTCTGCTATGCAATCCCACGCAGTTAAAGCCTTGCAGGCGGGAATAATGGCCTACGATCGACGCCACGGCTATCGTGGTGTAGAGCAGTCAGGGCTTGAAGAGGACAGCTGGGCGGAAGTGCTCAGGAAAGCCCGAGTCTATGGCGGCCTGGAGCCCGCCATAATCACTGAGGTTGCCGAGGACCATTTACAGCTACTCAGCAAAGATGGCCTGCAATTACCGTTAAACTGGGCAGATGGCCTGGAAGACCTTAGAACTTACAGAACCGTCAACGCCCGCAGCGCACCTATTGCATCTGCGGGTGACCTATTTACTGTCGGCGACTTGATTCGTATTCACCGTCATTCCGAGGATCGAGTCAGCCTTGCACAGCTGCCAGAAGCCCAGGCAGCCATGGTTGCCCTAGCCCCTAATAATGGTGGTATACGAGCCCTAGTGGGCGGATTTGATTACAGACAGAGCCGGTTTAACCGAATTACTCAGGCCACACGCCAACCTGGCTCTAACTTTAAGCCCTTTGTTTACACCACGGCTCTAAGCAGTGGATTTACCGCTGCCTCTATTATTAACGATGCTCCCGTCGTGTTTGACGACAGTAAATTGGAAGATACCTGGCGACCAGAGAACGATGGCGGCAAGTTTTATGGCCCTACCCGACTCCGTGAAGCCCTGTATCGTTCGCGCAACCTTGTCTCTATACGCTTACTGCGACGCATGGGTATAGACCGCACGTTAGAAGGTCTGCAGGCTTTTGGCTTCAATACCAGCGATATGCCGCTCGATCTCTCACTGGCACTTGGCAGTCATGCATTAACCCCTTTGGAGATAGCCGCCGGTTACGCCGTATTTGCCAATGGCGGATACAGGGTCACACCGCATATTCTCGATAAGGTGATTGACCGCAATGGCGCCATTATTTATCAGGCCAGTCCAGCGACCGTTTGTAATCCCTGTGAAGAGACCGTTGCCAGCGATGTCGTGGATTCGATTGATTTTCGGCTCGAAGAACTCCTTAATAATTTGGCTCAGGAATCCCTGCCCGACAATGAGAAAGAGAGCTGGGCTGTCATTAAGCAGGCCCTACAGAACAGTAATAATGTGAGCATGGTTCCGGCCACCCGCGTGATTGACGAACAGACTGCATTTTTAATTGATTCAATGCTCAAGGACGTTATTTTGCGCGGCACCGGTACCAAGGCTAAAAAACTTAACCGCACCGACTTGGCGGGTAAAACGGGTACGACCAATGGTCCCAGAGATGCTTGGTTCTCTGGCTATTCTCCAGATCTTGTCACCACTGCCTGGGTTGGCTTTGATAACAATGCTCTGATTGGCCGCAATGAATATGGCGGCTCTGCGGCGCTACCCATCTGGATCGAATTTATGGGCGCAGCACTGGCGGGTAAACCGGACGTCAAACATCCCCAGCCCAATGGCATTGTTATGGTTAAAATTGATGCCAAAACAGGTAAGCGCGTTGGCCCCAATCAAACAGGTATTTTTGAGTTCTTTAGAACCGATAATGTCCCAGAACTTATCAATGCTGGTAGCATCGCCCCAGCCGACAATCAAAGTCCATTACCAGAAGATCTGTTTTAACATGAGTCCAATAATCCCTGACTGGAATAACATAGACACCGTGCTGCTCGATATGGATGGCACCCTGTTAGACCTGCATTTTGATAGCTTCTTTTGGCTTCATCACCTACCCAAGCGTTACAGCGAACAGCATGGTGTAGATGTGGATGAGGCGCGCCTCGACATCAGGCAACGTATGGCGTCGATACAGGGAACTCTAGATTGGTATTGCACCGATTTCTGGTCCGGCCAACTCAATGTGGATATAGTTGAACTTAAGCGAGAGGTACTGCATCTGGTGGGCGAACGCCCCCAGGTACTCGACTTTTTAAAAGCGCTGGGCAACCAAGGTAAGCAGCGTATTTTAATTACCAATGCTCACCGTGACAGTGTTGATATCAAATTTTCCGTGACCACTATCGAACCGCATCTCGATCTGGTGATTTCATCTCACGACTACGGCTACCCAAAAGAAAATCAGCTCTTTTGGCAGCAGCTCCAGGAAAATATGCCCTTTGATCCCGCCAGAACATTATTTATCGACGATTCAGAGCCTGTGCTTCGCTCTGCTGAAAAGTACGGCATTGCCCATTTACTCTGTATCGACCAACCTGACAGCCAACAGCAGGCGCGACTATCGTCTGGCTTTCAGTCCCTTGCGGATTTTCAACAGATTCTCAACTTCAAGGACAGTCTCTAAATTATGGAAAAGGTACGCATCGATAAATGGCTCTGGGCGGCACGGTTTTATAAAACCCGGTCCCTGGCCAAATCAGCGATCGAGGGCGGCAAGGTCCATATTGATGGGCAAAAATCCAAACCTAGCCGCATGCTTGAGCTAGGCTTGATGTTGCATATCCGTCAGGGAGACACCAGCAAGACGGTTGAAGTGATGGCCCTGTCAGAACATCGCCGTGGCGCGCCAGAAGCTGAACTGCTCTATCGAGAACCCCAGGAAAGTCTTGAGCTGCGCGAAAAGACATCTGCCGAACGCAGTGCATTCTATGGCTCGACCCCAGCCTCTGTGCGTCCCAACAAAAAACAGCGCCGCCAAATTCATCGGTTTGTAAATATCAATGATACGGACCAGTAAGTAGTAAAGAGTAACGACTACCGCCCATCTAATAAAAACACCTGAAGCCATTAATATTTATGGGTTAATCAAGCTTTAGTCTCACAGAATAAGTACAATGCCGCCTATGAAAAATCACGATACATTACAGCGCTTCCTCTTTGACGGTACCGATATTCGCGGCGATATAGTAACCCTCGAATCTAGCTATCAAAACGTTGCCAGCCGACAGAACTACCCACCATTAGTGGCACAGCTATACGGTGAGTTTCTTGCCGCTGCCAGCTTGCTTAGCGCCTCGCTTAAATTTCCCGGCATTATTTCCATTCAGGTACGTGGCGATGGCCCCCTGTCTACCATCATGGCCGAATGTACCGCAGGCACAAAATTGCGCGGTATTGTCCAAGGGGATTTAGAGGCTGCCGAAGAGCAAATCACATTGCAGGGCATGCTGGGCAAAGGCACTCTGGCCATTACTATTGAACCTGAGGGTGGCGAGCGTTATCAGGGCATAGTTCCCATGGATGCCGGCAATCTCAGCCAATGTTTAGAATTTTATTTTCAGCAGTCGGAACAGCTGTCGACCAAAATTAAGTTGAGCGCAAGCCCCGAAATCGCTGCAGGTATTCTGATTCAACAGTTACCCAGCACTGGCGACATTGAAAAAAACATCGCCGACTGGGAACATGTGTCGACCCTACTCGATACCGTAAAGACCGAAGAGCAACTCAGCCTCTCTCATAATGACCAGTTATATTTACTATTCCACGAAGAAGAAGTTCGCCTCTTTGATCCGATCGCCATGAAGTTTTTTTGCAGTTGCTCGAAGCAGAGAACAGAGAGTGCCCTAACCAATTTGGGCATCACTGAGATGCGCGAGATTATTGCAGAGCAAGGATTGGTGCTTATTACCTGTCAGTTCTGCGATGAAGAATATCGTTTTGACGAAAATTATATCGAAGCACTCTTCAGCGGCCCCCAGGCAACATTGCACTAAACCCCGTTCGCAATAGCCTTCCGGTCACCTCACAATAGTCTCGCAAAAGACCGCACATAGATGAGGTCAGACGACTCAGAATCTGGCATAATCCCCGATCCGGGATCAGAGGATCCCAGTTACTTATTTTCGTTCACTTTGGGAAGAGAGGAAGAGAATGGCCGAGGCACCAATTCACACAGATTTGGGCTCTAGCGAGCTTACAGATATTGCAATACAACGAGGCGAGGGCCGCCTAAGCAGTACCGGCGCCTTTTTAGCTGTCACTGGCCGCCGTACCGGCCGCTCACCTGGCGATAGATTTATTGTTGATGAACCCAGTTCATCGGATTCTATCGATTGGGGTTCAGTCAACCGCCCTATTGGCGAAGATAGTTTCAATACTCTCTGGGAGCGCGTTGATCATTATCTTGCCGATAAAGAACGCTTTGTCTCAAACCTTCATGTAGGCCAGGACGCTACCCATTACATTCCGGTTAACGTCACTACTGAAACTGCTTGGCATGCTCTGTTCGCACACAATATGTTTATTCGCGCCGACAGCTATAACCATGGTGAAAAAGGCGAGTGGAAAATTCTTCATGCAGCCAACTTTGTCTGTGACCCTGAGCGCGATGGCACCAACAGTGATGGTGTAGTCATTATTAACTTTGCTCAACGCAAAGTACTTTTGGCTGGCATGCGTTACGCCGGCGAAATGAAAAAAGCCATGTTCTCAGTGCAGAACTATCTGCTACCAGGCAATGACGTTATGTCTATGCACTGTGCAGCCAATGTCGGTGACGACGGTGATACCGCACTGTTCTTTGGCCTTTCGGGCACAGGTAAAACTACCCTTTCAGCTGATCCAGATCGTTTCTTGATCGGTGATGACGAGCACGGTTGGGGCAAGGGTACGGTCTTTAATTTAGAAGGTGGCTGTTACGCCAAGACCATCGACCTTAGCCAGAAGAATGAGCCAGTTATCTGGGATGCCATTAAGTCTGGCGCCATTATTGAGAATGTCGTGATCGATGAAGAGACTCTGGTCGCCGATTACTGCGACACCTCATTATCTGAAAATGGTCGCTGCAGCTATCCCTTAGAACATGTTGAAAAACGCTGCATCGAAAACCAAGCTGGCGAACCTAAGAATATTATCTTTTTGACCTGCGATGTTACTGGTGTATTACCCCCCGTTTCACTGCTGTCAAAAGAAGCCGCGGCCTATCACTTTTTGAGTGGTTATACGGCTCGCGTTGGCTCTACTGAGATGGGCGGCGAAGCCGGTATTCACCCAACCTTCTCAACCTGCTTTGGTGCGCCGTTTATGCCGCGCCCCGCTGCAGTCTATGCGGAGCTACTGATGCGCCGTATCGAAGAGTTTGGTTCTAAGGTGTATCTGGTTAATACCGGTTGGACTGGTGGTTCAGGTGGTTCTAAAGGAACGGGTAGCCGCTTCCCTATTCCGGTAACCCGCGCAGTGGTGACGGCGATCACTAATGGGTCATTGGAAAATTGCGCGACTGAGCATCTCGATCTGCTTAACTTGGATATCCCCACAGAAATTGCTGGTGTTGATAAGTCTTATCTCAACCCACGTAATAACTGGGATGACAGTGCCAAATACGATGAGCAGGCGACTAATCTAGCCGAGCTTTTCGTGAAGAACATTGTCAGCTTTGCACCCTCACAGGATGTGATCGATGCAGGCCCAAAGCTCTAGAGATAAAGAGTTCTAGAGATAAAGAGCTCTAGAGTATTAAAACGCTTTAAAGCAGGCAATAAAAAAACCGCACTCCTTACCAAGTAGTGCGGTTTTTTTTGCCCTTAAATTCAGGAATTCAGGGCAATCTGTGCTCAGTCTATTACTTACTGTTATCCAGAATATGGTCAACAGCGGCCTTTACTTCGTCATCGCTGCAATCCATGCAGGTGCCGCGCATAGGCATGCCACGAATACCGTTGATAGCATTGGTATAAACAGTCTCTATACCCTGCTCTAGTCGCTCAGCCCAGGCTCCAGCATCACCAAATAGAGGTGAACCAGCAACGCCTGAAGCATGACAACCCATGCAGTTAGTGCTGTAAATGTCGCTACCAGAACGTCCTGCCCCGCCAACACTGGCTACTGCAGCAACCACCTGGCCCGCTTTAACGACATGGCCTACAGGCGCAATACGCTCGGCAACTTGCTGCTCCTGAGTTGCAGTCAATTCAACGCTGCCATCCTGCGCGCCACAACCAATCAAAAGTGCACAGGCTAAAGTAATCAGTCCAAAAGTTTGTTTCATTGTTGGCTCCATTGAAGCTTGAAATGGTTAGATAATAATGTGGGTGGCATTATACATAGGTAATTACAAATACTCACCAGCGCGATTTAAATTAACCGGCTATGCCAGCGGCCTTATACCCACTGATCTGCGGGCCTTAGCCATTAGCACTGCACTCTGCTCACGGGCTTTTAAAGCACCCTTCTGTAATACGGCTTCCACCTGCGCCGGGTTCTCCAGCAACTGCAGATATTTCTCTCGAGGCTCTTTAATCTGGTCATTAATCAGTTCAAACAGCTGCTTTTTAGCCTCACCCCAGGCAATACCCTTTTCAAACTCTAGGCGCATGGCCGCAGTTTGCTCGACAGTGGCAAATGCCTTCCAAATTTGGAAGACAGACGAGGTATCGGGATCCTTAGGCTCGCCGGGCTCCAGTAAATTGGTATTGATCTTATTGATATGTTTTTTCAGCTGCTTCTCGGTGAGAAACAAAGGAATAGTATTGCCATAGCTCTTACTCATCTTGCGTCCATCAAGGCCCTGCAAAATAGCTGCATCATCGCTCACCTGAGCCGCGGGCAATACAAAATGTTCACCATAATGATGATTAAAGCGCTGGGCAATATCTCGCGCCATCTCTACATGCTGAATCTGATCTCGCCCCACGGGAATTTTATGAGCATTAAACATCAGGATATCGGCAGCCATAAGTATGGGGTAACTAAACAGACCCATACTGATCGCCGCATCTTCATCTTCCCCAGCTTCAACATTCGTCTGCACAGCGCCTTTATAGGCATGGGCGCGATTCATCATGCCCTTGGCTGTCATGCAGGTGAGTAACCAGGTTAATTCAGGAATTTCGGGGATATCTGACTGGCGATAAAAAGTGACCTTATCTGTATCCAGTCCCAGTGCTAGCCAGGCAGCAGCGATTTCCAAGGTGGACTGATGCACCATGTCAGGGTCCTGACTTTTGATTAATGCATGGTAGTCGGCCAAAAAGAAAAAGGACTCATAGTCTCCGGTGCGACTGGCTTCAATCGCGGGCCTAATGGCACCTACATAGTTACCTAGGTGTGGACTTCCCGAGGTGGTGATACCTGTTAAAACACGCTGCTTAGTCATAAATAATTCTACTGTTTAAGGCTGATGGACATAATACACAGAGGGTAGTTACCCCCAATATTCTTTTAAAATATTTTCTAATTAAAACCGACTTAGATTCTAAGCGCTCTCGACGTTTAGGTTTCCCGGCTTATTAAAAAATTCTTTCAGTACCCAGGTTAATCTTAAGGGATCTTCTGAACCGGTGACTTCCCTACAGGAGTGCATGGCTAGCTGCGGAATGCCCACATCTAGGGTTGGCACACCGAGGCGCGAGGCCGTTATAGGGCCAATAGTGCTGCCGCAACCAAGATCACTGCGAGAAACAAAGGTTTGCACCGGCACATCAACGCTGGCACAGAACTGTCTGAACAGACTCGCGGTCACACTGGTGGTCGCGTAGCGTTGCTTTACATTCACTTTTATAACCGGACCGCCATTCAATACCGGCACATGAGAACTATCGTGTTTATCGAGATAGTTGGGGTGCGCAGCATGGGCATTGTCGCAAGAGACCATTAGAGACTGTTCAATAACACGATTTCGCTCGTGGCTTTCATGGCAACCATTAAGGCGAGCAATAACCGCTTCAAGGAAAGGGCCGTCGGCACCTACCGCTGAGACACTGCCAACCTCTTCATGATCATTGCACACCATTAAACAGGTATTGCTGCTATCGGCTTGCAACAGGGCCTGAGTGGCAACAAAACAGCTGAGCAGATTATCCAGTCGCGCCGACGCGAGAAACTCATTATTGATTCCCACCATGGCAGCGCCCTGAGTATCATAAAAGCACAGTTCATAATCTAAAACCTCTGCACCGGCCGGTAAAAATTCCTCGGCTAAGAGCGCGCGAAAATCTTCCTTTCCGTTACTCAGCATGAGTATGGGCGGAATATCCTTCTGGGCATTTACAGTACGCCCCTTATTGGCCTCGCGATCCAAATGAATCGCCAGACTAGGAATCATTGCCACTGGTCGTTCAAAATCTACCAGCTGCTGTTTCAGTTGCTGATTGCCATCCCGATAAACCAACCGTCCGGCAATGGATAGGTCTCTATCAAACCAGGGGTTTAATAACGCGCCACCATAGACTTCTACGCCGAGCTGAAAATAACCATTCTTAGAAATTTCAGGCTGAGGCTTAACCATAAGACAGGGACTGTCGGTATGGGCACCCGCCATACGCAACCCATTTTTATTGAGCGGCTCAGAGCCGACTGTAAAGGCAATAATAGATGAACCATTGCGGCTGACAAAATGTTTGTCGCCCGACTTTAGGGCCCAGTCATCAGACTCATTGAGTTGCGTGAAGCCGGCCTTAGTCAGTAGGTCACCCATACTAGACACCGCATGAAAGGGGGTCGGCGATGCATCTAAGAATGCTCTCAGTTGCTGATTAAAATCGTTAGTCTCCAGGGTCATCCTTACCGTCCTTTAATGTCATTTTTTGATTTTAGTCGCGCCAGTAAACTAGACGTGTCCCAGCGATTTCCACCCAGCGCCTGCACCTCGGCATAATAACTATCAACCAGACGCGTAACGGGAAGCAGACTGCCATTATTCTCGGCTTCTTGCAGCGCAAATGCGAGGTCTTTACGCATCCATTGGACAGCAAAGCCATGTTCGTACTCTCCAGCTAACATGGTTTTATGACGATTCTCCATTTGCCAGGATTGCGCGGCACCTTTAGAGATAACCTCAATAACCTGATGAGCATCTAAACCCGCGTTCTCGGCAAAGTTAAGGCCTTCCGCCAAACCCTGCACCAGGCCAGCAATACATATTTGATTGACCATCTTACAGAGCTGGCCACTACCAACCGGGCCCATCAACTGCACTGCCTTGGCAAAGCTAGTAATGGAGGATTCTACTTGGGCAAAATCCGGTTCGCTGCCACCGCACATTACGGTGAGCTGACCATTCTCTGCTCCCTGCTGACCCCCAGACACTGGGGCATCGACAAAGCCAATGCCTTTGGTATTGGCTTCAGCGGCTATCTGCTTCGCTAGGGAGGCAGAGGTAGTGGTGTGATCGACCAGAATCGATCCAGGCTTCATGGCCTCGAGTATCCCCTGCTCGCCCAACACGACCTCTTCGACATCCTGATCATTGCCCACACAGAGAAAAACAATCTCGGCATCCTGCACTGCGGCGCACGCAGTAACAGCCATGTCGCCGCTATATTCCTCACACCAACGTTCCGCAGTGGCGGTGGTACGGTTATAAACGGTTACCCGATAATCCTTACGGCTCAGCCATCCGGCCATGGGATAACCCATTACCCCAAGACCTAAAAACGCGACTTTTTTTGCCATACTAAAACGTCCTTATTCTAATAGTAGATAAATTAATATAGAGCCCAAAAGCAAACGATAAATAACAAAGGGCAGCATACCCACACGCTCCACAAACCGCATAAAACTATGGATGCAGAGGTAGGCTGTTAACGCCGATAACACCGTGCCAATCAAAATTTCAAACCAGGGTACTGAGGCCTGCCCCAATAGCTCCAACCCCTTGTAGCCGCCACTAAGGGCAATAACCGGAATAGACAGTAAAAAAGAAAAACGCGCTGCTGAAATCCGATCAAATCCGAGCATCAGTGCCGCGGTCATCGTAATTCCTGACCTAGACGTTCCGGGAATAAGCGCCAATGCCTGAGCGGCACCTATTATTAACGCTGTTTTCCAGGTTAGCTGGTCAATTGTTTTACTGCCCCGATACCGATAGTCAGCCCAACCCAGCAGCAAGCCAAACAAAATAGTAGTTGCAGCTATCACTGCCATGGAGCGAAGGTGAACTTCAATAAACCCACCAAATATAAGCCCGGTTATGCTTGCAGGAACAGTAGCAATAATAATGTACCAGGCAAGATGACTCTCTGATGTTTGCGGGCCACCTAAACTCTTAGCCCAGGCAGTCACCAACTGCCGTATTTCGCCACGGAAATAAACAACAACCGCCACAAATGAACCTACATGTACGGCAACATCAAAGGCGAGCCCCTGATCCGGCCAGCCGAGAACCTGAGAAGGCAAAATCAGGTGAGCGGAACTGGAGATGGGAAGAAATTCAGTAAAGCCTTGAATCGCTGCCAACCAAATCGCCTGTAAAATATCCATATCTTAGATTGCTCTTATACGTTTACGTTTTTGCCAGGCATCGGTGCCCCGCAGATAGACTAGCTCGATGGCATCAATAGGCTGTGCCAGCCCCTGAGAAAATCTTAATTCAGCAAGCTTCAATAGATCGGCTGCATCTGGATATAGATCGATAAAGCCTTCGACCTCAAGCTGCCCACCTTCACCCACCAGTGCACTAGGTTGATACTGTTGAACAAGTTCAAGTGTCTGTTCGGCACTGACTAGCTGATCTTGGAACAGGGCAATAAACTCACCACTGGATGCTAGTTGGTAGCAGCCACAGTTAAACTCGCCCATGCGCGCATCGAGAATAGGCATAATTATCGCGCCCTCTTCTAGCCCCTGCTTACGTGCCGTGGTTTGTGCCATTACCTCTAAAGTAGACAGCGCCACTACAGGCAGATCAAGCCCGAAAGCTAACCCCTGAACAGTAGCAAAACCAATGCGCAAGCCAGTAAATGATCCTGGACCCAATGTCACAGCCAAACCATCAAGCTGATTGGGTTTTATGCCAGCTTCGCCAAGCACCTCATCAATCATCGACATCACAAGTCGGGTATGGGAGCGCGGTTCTTCGCAATAACGTGAAATCACAGCATCACCCACACGCAGAGCCACCGAGCAGGCGGGCGTGGAGGTCTCTATTGCTAACATTGACGTCATTGTGATTCTCATTCAGGGAGAAGTTCTAATTAAAGGCCTACTTACCGCCCTAACAAAAAATCTCAATAATTGATGGGCAAAAAAAATCCCCCACCAGAAGGTGAGGGATTTTACAGGTCTAGAACTAATTAGACTATCAGGATTTTGCTACTGGAGTCTTTTTAGCGGCTGCCTTCTTAGCCGGTGCCTTTTTGGCAACAACTTTCTTAGCAACTGATTTTTTAGGGGATACTTTTTTAACTGCTTTTTTGGCAACTGCTTTCTTTGCAGGCTTCTTAGCAACGGCTTTCTTAACAACTTTTTTAGCAGCTGGCTTCTTAGCAGCAGGCGCTTTAGCAACTTTAGCTACAACTTTCTTCTTAGCCGTTTTTTTAGCTTTAGGCTTTGCATTTGCTTTAGCGGCTTCCGCTTTCGCTTTAGCCGCTGCTTTTTTCTCAGCAGCTTTAATTTTAGCGGCTAGCTTCTTGGCAGCAGCCTTAACTTTCTTGGCATTCTTGGCAGCGCGAACCTTAGTCCATCGCTGCTCAAACTTCTTAACAGCAGCCGCTAGATCAGAGGTTACTTTCGCTTGCAGCTTATTTTCTAAATCTACCAGACCGGCTTTAGCAGTCGCTTCTGCAGCGGCTAGAGAATCAGCAACCTGCGCTAAACGTAAAACGCTCTTCGCTGCCTTTACATCATTCTGCATAGTCTTGAATCTGGCGTTAGTGGTTTTGAAATCTTTACGAGCAGCAATCAATGCTCTTTTTGTTGCCGGTGAGGACTTAGCAGCCAATTTTGCTTTGGCGCCTGCAATCTTTGTGCGAGTCGCAGCTAACTTTGTAGCCTGGGTAGTCAGCTTAGCTTGTGCTGCCGTGACTTTTACGCCCGCTTTTTGTGCTGCAGTGATTTTAACAACTTTTTTGGCTGGTGCTTTAGATGCAACTTTTTTCTTGGCTGGTTTTTTCACATTAACTCTCCGTGGACTCGCTAATTTTAGGGCTTAAAGAAATGAAATTAATTTAGCTATCTATTCAGGTGAGAATTTTAATCGCCAGCCAATTACTTTAGCAACCTTTTAGACGCAATAACCCCTAAAAAAGTGCTTTTAACGCGCTTTTAGGGGTTATTTTTTGATTTTTTAAGTTTTTTGTTAAGGAATACCAAAATTTAAAAAGAGAAACTTACTCGCCGAGTGCGGCAACTATTCGCAATTGCACATCACTTAATTGACCTAAGCCATCAATCGACGCAAACACAGGCGCGGTTTTTCCTGATGTTGAAAGATCGGTATAAAACTTTACCAATGGCATAGTTTGCTCGTGATAAACATTTAAACGGTTGCGTACCGTCGCTTCTTGATCATCAACACGCTGCACTAACGCCTCACCCGTATCGTCGTCAAGACCGGCAACTTTTGGCGGATTGTGTTGCACATGATAAATGCGCCCAGAACCTTCATGAACACGACGACCACTTAGGCGAGAGACAATTTCTTCGTCAGCGACAGAGATTTCAATAACGCATTCAATATCAATGCCGGCATCAACTAAGGCTTCTGCCTGAGGAATAGTGCGGGGAAAACCATCGAATAAAAATCCGTTATCGCAATCTGACTGCTGAATACGCTCTTTTACCAACGCAATAATTAAATCGTCAGAGACCAAACCGCCAGAGTCCATAACACCTTTAACCTGCACACCTAATTCACTGCCGGCTTTCACTGCGGCACGCAACATATCGCCCGTAGAGATCTGCGGTACAGCATATTTTTGGGTAATAAATTGCGCCTGAGTGCCTTTACCTGCACCAGGGGGTCCTAGTAAAATTAGTCTCATTAAACCTATTCCTTCAATAAATTCATTGTGGGAGTTGATGGCAGGTTAACGGGGAATTTTGATACAAACCCCTGTAACCACCAACCCTAAAATGGCCGGTCACCATACAGGTTTTGGAAATACCAGACAAGCCTAGCTAGCTCAGCCTAGGGCCGTTGAACATATAGCTATCATTTCATAAAGTTATTCGGTGGCCCTACTGGAGGCCCTTAAACAATGGCCTTATTCCTGAGCCTTTACTCGCGACCATAGCAACTCCATCTCAGCCGCTGTCATGGTAGAGAATGTTTCACCCGCTGCCAGTAACTCCATGGCCTCGAAACGACCCTTAAACTTATTACTTGAAAGACGCATGGCCTTTTCAGGATCTATCGACAGGTGCCGGGCAAGATTGACACAACTAAACAACAGATCACCCATTTCGTCTTCCATCGCGGACTTATCACCCTTGGCTATTTCTACTTCTAGCTCGGCGATCTCTTCTTTTACTTTGGCTAAAACATCCTTGGGGTCGGTCCAGTCAAAACCAACCGAGGCGGCACGTTTTTGTAATTTGTAAGCACGACTCAAGGATGGCAGCGCCGTGGGAATATCTGCAAGAGTTCCACCCGCGCCTTTATCTACTCGTTCCTGCTGTTTAATCGCTTCCCACTTCTTATTAATCGCCTTGGTATCAAAAACAGCGTTGGCAGATCGCACTGACTGCAATGTGCCATCGGGAAATACATGGGGATGTCGCCTAACCAACTTGTCAGTGATGCCGTTAACCACTTTATCCCAGTCGAACAGCCCATCTTCGGCGCCCAGCTGGGTATAAAAAATAATTTGGAAGAGTAAGTCTCCTAGTTCCTCACTGAGATGCTCAAGATCACCCCGCTCAATGGCATCGATAACCTCGTAGACTTCTTCAACCGTATGGGGAGCGATAGTTGTGTAACTTTGCTTAATATCCCAGGGGCAACCGGTTTGCGGGTCACGCAGGCGTGACATCAGATAGCGCAGGTCATCAATACTGTAATTGTCCATTAACGATAAACACCCGAGGATAGATAACGATCGCCGCGATCACAGATCACCGCGACAATGGTTGCATTTTCAACCTGCTCACTCAGTTTGAGAGCCGCGGCGACAGAACCACCGGCGGAAACGCCACAGAAAATACCCTCTTCTCGCGCCAAACGGCGCATGGCATTCTCTGCATCTACCTGAGAGATATCCATAAGCTGATCCACCTTGGCTGCATCAAAAATTCCGGGCATATAGGCTGCCGGCCAGCGACGGATTCCAGGAATCGACGCGCCATCTTCTGGTTGTAGGCCCACAATTTGAATATTTGGATTCTTAGTTTTTAGAAAGGCCGAGGTGCCCATAATAGTCCCAGTGGTACCCATGGAGCTCACAAAATGGGTCACAGTGCCCTGGGTATCGCGCCAGATTTCCGGGCCAGTGCCTTCATAATGAGACAGTGGATTATCTGGATTATTAAACTGATCCAGCACAGTGCCCTGCCCCTGCTGCTGCATTTTTTGCGCCAGATCTCGAGCCCCTTCCATACCGTCGCTCTGACTGACCTCGATAAGTTCGGCGCCATAGGCTGTCATGGCCCATTTGCGTTCATCTGTGGCGTTGTCAGGCATGATTAATGTCATTCTATAGCCTTTCATGGCGGCAACCATTGCCAGAGCGATTCCGGTATTGCCGCTGGTGGCCTCGATAAGACGGTCGCCGGGCTTAATGTCGCCCCGCGCCTCGGCTTTGGAGATCATGCTTAGGGCTGGGCGATCTTTGACACTGCCCGCTGGATTATCACCCTCGAGCTTACCCAAAATGGTATTGCTGGTATTGCCAGGCATACGCTGTAAACGCACGAGGCGAGTATTGCCAATGCACTGATCAATTGTTGGATAATCCATACTGGGGCCTTTTATAGCGTCTAAATAAAGGGGTGATTGTGCCTTAAGCCTCGGCTGAACGCTTCTTTGAGTCGGCTATATCAAATAACTTTTTTACATAAGTGTTTTTACATTCATCTTTTACAGAGAAGGCAAACTAACAAAGAATAGCGTAAGCCACGGCATAATGACGCTCGTCAGCAATACTGAGCAGCACCTTGGTTGCTCCAAGGCCTTGCATCACATCGTTGGCACCGCCAGAGAGTTCAACCGCTGGCGCACCTCTGTCGTCACTAACAACATTCATATCTTGAAAGCTAACTCCATGACCAATACCAGTGCCCAATGCTTTGGCCACGGCTTCTTTGGCCGCGAATCGTTTGGCTAGGTAGGCTGCACTGTGATTCAAGCGAAGAAATTCGGCCTGCTCAGCAGGGGTTAAAACGCGCTGCATAAATTTATCGCCCGGTCGCGCAAGTATGTTGGTGATGCGCTCAATCTCGACGATGTCTGTTCCAATTCCCATGATCATTAGCTGCTCGGCTCCTGTTTAGGCGCTACCGACATCAGATGCTGTCGATAAAGCTCACGGCTGTGCAGTTGCCTGCCGCCGAGATAAAAGTTTATTACATTACGCAAAAGTTGCTTGGCGGTTTTCATTACTGACCGCTGACTAAAATCACCCTGAGTGAGGGCTATAATATCTGCACCACGATAGGATCCAGGCTGTTCCTTACGCTGATTAACAGCCTCGATAAGCCCCTGCTCGGGAACATACTGATAGAGTTTGTCCGGTAATAGCGCTGAACCATTTTTAGCCTCACAGTCCAATACTAGCCCATAACCCAACTCATCGAGCAAGGTCATTTCTAACTGCCGTAGCATTAGCTCATCGGGACCAGTGCCCGCCAACTGCACCATAAATTCGGCGTACTTTTCATAGAGGTGTTCGTGGGGATCATGTTCATGGAGCAGGCGATAGAGTAGTTCATTGACATAGAGGCCAGTGAATAGGCATTCCTGCTGTAAAAAAATGTGGGCCTGGATGGCATCTGCGCTGGTAAGGGTTTTTAATTCGCCCCGCCCCTGCCAGCTAAACTGATGCTCGGTATAAGGAAAAATAGCGCGACTGATGCCGCGCTTGCTGGGTTTACGAAAACCCTTGGCCACGCAGCGTATACGACCATGATTTTGACTAAATAGGTCTACCAGCAGGCTGGTTTCCCGGTAGGGTGTGGCGTGCAGTAAAAAGCCTGCTTCAGCGTCGACCCTCACCGCTTATCAGTCGTCCATGTAGCCAAGGCTGCGCAGTGCTCGCTCGTCATCTGACCAGCCACTGCGAACCTTGACCCAGGTTCTAAGCATTACGTTACAATCCAGTAAGCTCTCGATATCTGCACGGGCCTGTTCGCCAATTTTTTTAATGCGATCGCCATTGGTGCCGATAATTATTTTCTTCTGACCATCTCGCTCAACCAGAATTAACGCACTGATATGGGTGACTTTCTTTTCAGCGCGAAATTCTTCAATCTCTACGGTGACCTGATAGGGAACTTCTGCACCCAGCTGGCGCATAATTTTTTCACGAACAATTTCCGCAGCCAAAAAGCGTTCGCTGCGATCAGTAATCTGATCTTCAGGGAACATATGCATGCGCTCTGGCATATAAGTTCTAATCTTGTCTTGTAGCTGATCCAGATTAGTGTTCTTCAAGGCCGAAAGCGGAATAAAATCGGCGGCACTAACCTTCGTTTCTAAAAACTTAAGATGGGGTAACAGCGCCTCTTTATCCTCGATCATATCGACTTTGTTAACCGCAACTATCACTGGTACTTTGCTATTAGAGAGATATTTGGCCACATATTCATCAGCCTCACTCCACTCAAACCGATCTACCACGAATATAAGTACATCAACATCAGAAATAACCGAGGCGGCGGAGCGATTCATTACCCGGTTAATCGCTCGCTCTTGATTGGTGTGGATACCTGGAGTGTCCACAAAAATCATCTGCAGGTCATCTTCGGTCTTGATACCCAGCAACGTATGTCTGGTGGTCTGAGGCTTGCGTGAGGTAATGCACAGCTTTTGGCCAAGAATATGATTGAGCAATGTGGATTTACCCACATTTGGGCGGCCAACAATGGCGACATAGCCGCAGCGAGGTTCGGTCAAGAGGACAACTCCAATTCAGTGATTAATTGCTCCGCTACCATTTGCTCTGCCTTGCGGCGGCTACTGGCAGTGGCGCTCATTTCTTTTTCTACGGCGGCAATCTTACAGCTCACAGTAAACAACCTACTATGGGCTTCGCCGCCTGTATCGACGAGCCTGTAGTCAGGAACCGGCTTGCCGCGCTGCTGTAACCATTCCTGCAAACTGGTCTTGGGATCCTTGATGGGCTGTACTTCTAATGCCTCGGCCAACAAATCTTTAAACCAGAGCACAATACAGTTACGCGCGGCATCCATCCCACTATCTAAGTACACAGCACCGATCAACGCCTCCACTGTATCACCCAAAATAGAGTCGCGGCGATGACCCCCGCTTTTCATTTCACCGGGCCCAAGCAATAGCTCAGAACCCAACTCTAATGTTTTGGCAACCACCGCTAAGGATTCCGCTCTCACTATATGTGAACGCATACGGCTCAGCTCGCCTTCGCGGGCCTTGGGAAAGTCACGGTAGAGTATGTCGGTGATGGTGAGGCCAAGGATAGAGTCTCCTAGGAATTCCAGACGTTCGTTGTTATTGCTGCCGCAACTGCGGTGAGACAGGGCCAGCGTTAGATACTTTTCTTCACTAAAGCTGTAGTTAAGACGCTTTTGGAGCTGTTGAACATTGCTCACTAACAATCCTCTGATTAATCGTGGGGTTCAGCGGTGTCGTAGTGATTATTAAATTTAAGCACAACATCAACATTACTGAACATTTCAATGCGTTTTTCGTAGTCCAGACTTATCCGGACACCGTCTCTATCTCGAGTAATAACCACCTGATTGGCAGGCACATCACGAATATTATTAATGGTAAAAAAATCTGATACTTTGCGCCTGATATCTGGAATGGTTTCATCGTCCAAATCTGACTGGCCGACCTGCTGTATTGCACCCGCGATTATTCGATTATCCAAATAATGGGGGCCTAATTTAAACACCAGCGTTAAAAAAAATCCGGCGATAAAAACAGTAATAATGGTCGAGGTTAATGTTGCCCCACGTTGCTTATTTGCTCTCATAACAAACTCCCTGTTATCGATTTTTCTTCATGAAAACCTGCAAAGCTTTTTTACTTGATTACCTTACTGGATTTTGCCCGCCCGATCAAAACTAGGCAGACTTAAAAATTTATCCCAAAACATCCATCGAGCAAAGGCCTTACCTACAATGCGGTCTTCCGGCACAGGGCCCCAGACACGGCTATCGCTCGAGTTATCACGGTTATCGCCCATCATAAAGTAATGCCCTTCTGGCACCACGGCCGAGAAGTTCTGGCTGAGGCGAGTGGGCGAGATGCGCTTTTGCATCATATGTTCAACACCACCCAGATTCTCAGTCATCACCACAGAGCGGGCTGAGTTAGGTTCTTCAGCCGAGGCGTCCTGCTCCATCTTGTCGCCATTGATAAACACAATGCCATTGAGCACATGAATTTTATCTCCGGGAAGACCCACTACGCGTTTAATAAAGTAACGCTCTTCATGAGGTGGAAAAAATACCATTACATCACCGCGCTCCGGTGAACCTACATCAATAATTTTGGTGCGCAATACCGGTAGACGAATACCGTAGGTCCATTTACTCACCAGAATAAAATCCCCCACCTGCAAGGTAGGTACCATGGATTGCGAGGGAATTTGAAAAGGTTCGATCATAAATGAACGCAGCACTAAAACGAGTCCCAACACTGGCGCCAAAGAGCCCGCAAATTCAATTAGACCCTCTTCCTGCTTAATAACAAATTTATTCAGCAACCAAAAAGCGCCTGCCAACAAAAATATAATGGTAAGAATCAGTTCGAAATTGAGATCCATTAGGATCTACCTCCATTGGTGTTGACCATTAAGTGCGAAGTACCGCCAAGAACGCATCCTGGGGTATCTCAACATTACCCACCTGCTTCATACGCTTTTTACCGGCTTTTTGTTTTTCCAATAATTTCTTTTTACGGGACGTATCGCCGCCATAGCACTTGGCTGTTACATTTTTACGTAACGCCTTCACGGTGGTACGGGCGATAACACTGCCCCCAATAGCCGCTTGAATAGCCACATCGAACATCTGGCGGGGGATAAGCTCTTTCATCTTATCGGCGAGATTGCGGCCCTTTTGTATCGCGTGATCGCGGTGAATAATCGCCGCCAGTGCATCGACGCGATCGCCGTTAATCAAAATATCGAGCTTGACCAGCGCAGCCGCTTCAAAGCGCACAAAGCTGTAATCCAGCGAGGCAAACCCGCGGCTAACCGACTTAAGGCGATCAAAGAAGTCCATGACCACTTCACTCATGGGCAGTTCATAGCGAATGGATACCTGACCACCAATAAACTGCATATCTTTTTGCACACCGCGTTTTTCAACACAGAGTGAAATTACATTGCCCACATAATCTTTGGGCACCAAAATATTGGCTTCGCAGATTGGCTCGCGCATCTCGTCGATCTGGCTGGGATCTGGCAGATCTGAGGGGTTAGACATATACAGCGTCTCGCCCTTCGAGGTAATAATTTCGTAAACCACGGTTGGGGCTGTGGTAATCAAATCTAGATCGTATTCCCGCTCGAGGCGCTCCTGAATAATTTCCATATGCAGCATGCCAAGGAATCCACAGCGGAAACCAAAACCAAGGGCATCGGAACTCTCGGGTTCATAAAACAGGGAAGCATCATTGACAGCCAGCTTGGATAGGGCTTCGCGAAACTCTTCAAAGTCATCGGAATCAACCGGGAACATACCCGCATAGACCTGGGGTTTAATACGCTGAAACCCGGGTAACGCATCAACCTCGGAAGTGCTGTGGTGGGTTAATGTATCCCCCACTGGCGCACCGAGAATATCTTTTATGCCGGCAACCATGAAGCCCACTTCACCAGCGCGCAGTACGCCTGTCTCTCTGCGCTTCGGCGTAAAGACACCCACGCTGTCAACCACATGGGGCTTGCCAATCGATTTGGCGACAATCTTATTTTTTACCGAGAGCGTCCCCTGCATCACACGCACTAGGGAAACAACACCTAGGTAGTTGTCGAACCAGGAGTCAATAATCAATGCCTGTAAGGGAGCGTCTACATCGCCCACAGGTGGCGGTACCAACTTAACCAGCTCTTCGAGGATATCGGTGATCCCCTCGCCAGTTTTAGCACTGCAGCGCACCGCATCGGTAGCCTCAATGCCAATAATATTTTCAATTTCGTTAATCACTTTCTCAGGCTCAGCCTGAGGCAGATCCATCTTGTTCAGTACCGGAATCACTTCAAGGCCCTGAGCAATGGCGGTATAGCAGTTAGCGACCGATTGCGCCTCTACGCCCTGAGCAGCATCTACAATCAGTAGCGCACCCTCACAGGCTGCCAGTGATCGCGACACTTCATAGGTGAAGTCAACATGGCCTGGGGTATCAATAAAGTTTAGCTGATAGGTTTTACCGTCTTGGGCGGTAAACGGCAATGTCACACTCTGGGACTTGATAGTAATACCGCGCTCGCGCTCGATATCCATAGAATCCAAGACCTGGGCCGCCATTTCACGGGCAGCAAGGCCACCACAGTGCTGGATAAATCGATCCGCAATGGTCGATTTCCCATGGTCAATGTGGGCGATAATTGAGAAATTTCTTATATGACTGAGATCGGACAAAGTGTTTGTACTGCCGTTAAAATTTGCGTGCGGATTCTAGCCTATTTGTAGGCCAGACGCTATTAACCGCTTGATTATCAACCTATAAATTCAAGCGGTTACACAACGTCATCTGTGGGAACAGCAGTAATGATAGGAAACGCTTACTCGTTAATTTCAATGGTGCGAAAAATTGCCTGCCCCTGACGGTAAAAACGAATCGCCACCGGCGTGTTTTTAGGCAGCTCGGCGATCACCTGAACGTACTCCTCGATATCGTCGATGCGGCTGTAGCCCAGCTGCACAATAATATCCCCCGGCTGTAACATTGATTCAGCCCCAGCAGAATCCGGTGATATCTGGGTAACCAAAACACCACCGCGCAGACGCAGGGCCCGACGCTCCTGATCATCTAAAGCCTCAACTATTAACCCCAGTCGATCAGTGCCGTCTGCACTGCTCGCAACACTGTCCCTGTCCGCATCGAGCGAGCCCACTTTCATGGTCAGTGTTTTGCGCTTACCTTCCCGGTACACAATCACCTTGGCCGAATCACCTGGGGCCATAATACCCACCACATGGGGCAGGTCTCCAGAATCAACAATAGTCTGGCCGTTAAAACGCACAATAACATCGCCAGGCTTGATGCCGCCCTTATCTGCTGGGCTGTCAGGTTCCACAGCATTGATCAGCGCACCCTGAGACGCACCGAGCTGCAACGACTCTGCAAGATTCTTGTCGACATCCTGAATGGCCACGCCAAGCCAGCCGCGCTGAACCTTGCCATGATCTTTAAGCTGCTCTATCACCCCCACTGCCACACTGGCGGGAATCGCAAAAGAAAGACCAATGGAACCCCCTGAACGGGAATAAATTTGCGAATTAATGCCTACCACCTGACCCTCGAGATTAAATAGCGGGCCGCCGGAATTGCCGGGGTTAATGGATACATCGGTCTGAATAAAGGGCACATAGTTCTCGCCCTTCGTGGTGGGGAGGCTGCGCCCTATGGCACTAACAATACCTGCGGTCACAGAGTAATCTAGACCAAACGGTGAACCGATGGCGAGCACCCAGGCACCCACCTTAAGGGCATCTGGAGTAGCAAATTCAAGGCGAGGTAGATCACTGGCTTCAATCTTTAATAGGGCTAAGTCTGACCGCCGATCGGTGCCCACGACTGTGGCCATGTACTCTTGACGGTCGGCAAACAGCACCTGAATTTCATCGGCATTATCCACCACATGATGGTTGGTCAGAATATAGCCGTCGTCGGAAATAACAAACCCGGACCCCATGGACCTTGCCGGACGGGGCTTTTGCTGTTTCTGGCGCTGTTCAAAAAAGTCGCGAAATGCTTCGGGAATTTGACCCTGAGGAATCTGCTGAGCCTGCGGCTTACGGCCCTTACTGATCGTATTGATCTTTACAACAGCGGGGGAAACATCTTCAACAAGACGGGTGAAATCCGGTAACTGGGCCTGAGCGGATGAAAGGAAAACGATAAAAAACGCACTAACAACAATGAATCTCTTCAGCACAAAGCACTCTCCAAAATAAATAATAAAACGAAGGCGGCTCTAGAATCAATCTTTAGGGGAAGTCTAAAACCTGGTTTTCGCTAGGGTCTTCAAGTAAGACAGGGTTAAGCCGTAAATCGTTCCGTGTTTTCTTACTTCGCAGGTTAACTATTAGGCCACCCAGCAGCAGACCGCAAGCCGCACCGAGAATACCGACGGCATCACTCTCGGGCCCGGCAATCCAGGCGCCAATAACGGCAGCCATAATGGGTAGCATGTACACCAGCAGTGAACCGCTGACAATGACGTCTTCGGGGATACCAATAGTCACAGACTGGCCGGCAGAGACGTCTTTGGGTGACTGACTGTTAATCAATACGCGAATGCGATTAGTTTTGCCGGTTAGCTTGGAAAGAACCCGCTGACCACAGCCCTTTTGAGCGGAACAGGCCTCGCAGGTAGAGCGCTGAATAGTCTCTACCCAGAGACTATCTGATTCTACGGCGACCACGACTCCAGTTTCCAAAATCATTGCTTGCTCTGCCCTTTAGGGACTTGGCGATGCCAGTAGTGGCGAAATAGCATTGGCAATCTGACTCGCCGTACTACGCGGTATTTCGCCTACCACACAGATAGCGTATTGCTGGTTATTGAGGCTCGTCTTGGTCAGTACCGCAACGGTGGCACCCAGATTGGCATCCACTGGCGGTAGAAGACGGCTTTTTTCTGCATAATCAATAAACACCGAGAATACGGCCAGACCATCAGTGTACATCAGAGACTCTTGACCCTCGGCATCCACTGGCTGATAGGAAGACAGGACGAAACCTGGTGGCAACCACTTGGGTACCCATTGTGAGCTGGAAACATTGACCGGTTGATTAGCTTTTAAACAGTCGGACTGGTCTACATCAATATCATCTGAGGCTGATATCTCAGAAGAAAATAGCGCCGAGGTAAATTCAACATCATCGACATCGGCGCCAATGGACACATCCACAAACTGGAACCGCTCCATGGGCTTGCCCTGGCTGTTGATCAGTATCGACTGCAGCATCAGACCGGTTTCTTTGTCGATGGCAACAATGTAACCATAACGAAATTTATCTTTGGGAATAACGTTCACTACCGAGACTGCGCGGCCGGCTATGCGCGCATCGCCGCGAATGTAAAAGCTATAAAAGTCTTGCAGGTGAGAGTAACTGTCGTCATTAATTTTAAGAACATTGCCGCGCAGCAGCATGTCAGAGGCACGCATGCAGTCCATGTCATCACCGCGACGAACAAGCTCTCGTTCCGGGCCATCCATGTGCACTATGCGCTCATAGGTTTGGCCATCACGCACCAGGTGAACCACTTTAACGCTGGTCAGATTGCCTCTAAACTCGTAGGTAAATAGGCCTTTGTAACTTAATTCTTTAGAGGCCTTGGCCATACGCGCCATAAGATCATGGGCGGAGTCCATGGGCTCAGCAAATAAAGGCCCATGCACAAAAACGGCGGCTATAAGAGCCGCCAGTTTTATATTTTTTAACACTTTAACCAACATCTTGATGGTTTATCCTGTTTCGAATCTGTGGTCTTACAACTCAGTCATCCCTAGAGCCTTCAGCGCCGTTGGAATAGGAGCCTTCAGCGCCCTTGGTATAAGAGCCTTCAGCGTCCTGGGTAGAAGAGCCTTCAGCGCCCTTGGTATAAGAGCCTTCAGCGTCCTGGATAGAAGAGCCCTCTTGGCTTTTGGTAACCCGAGCAAATGGCAACATACCCTGATTACTGTTTAACGCTGCATGGCTGCTGTGCTTAAGCATAATATCATTAAGATAGGCGCGAAGCTCTTGCTCTGAGTACTGCTGATTCAGCGCAGGCCTAACCTGTATTGCTGGCATCACAGGCTGCTGCGAAGCTCGGTTATTGCCGCCAACACTCACGGTGCGAGCCTGAATATTAGGCTGGAAACCAGAAGGGAACTGAATAGCGGGACCGGTATTTTGCTGTGCCGCATCAACCGCTACTTCGGCAAATTGAACCGCGTCTGAGCTGCTAGGCGCCACAGTATTAAACTGCTGCATACCCAGAACTGCGACCATGGCAACAGAGGCTGCAATGCCGAAGCGCCCTGCCGAACCGGCGAATCTTTGAATGGGGTTAATGCGATGAGTCTCTTCCTCATCGATGGCGGCTGAAATAGCCGCGGAGAAATCTATATTGGCAACAGGGTCTCCAGACATTACCGAAGACGCCATATGGTAGCGCTGCCATTTGCTTAGTACGCTATCCTTAGCGCCCGACTCAGTACCTACTTCCTTGAGGATTCGATGGGTTTCAAGCTCCGTGCTCTCTCCGTCCATTAGGGCAGAAAGGGACTCGGCTAAACGCTCTTCGTGGTCGCTCATTTATTTTCCTCAATCCTATGAATAAGTTGTATTGCTAAAAACTTCTGTGGGGTATGACCGGTGCTTTTTCAAAAGGTTCACCAATCTCTTAACTACCGTCCATTAATTGCAAAACACGGCTGTCTATTGACTCTCGTCCGCGGAAAATTCGCGACCTTACCGTACCCACCGGGCAATTCATCACCGCCGCGATATCCTCATAACTCAGACCTTCATATTCGCGCAATGTCACCGCGGTGCGCAGGTCTTCAGGTAATTCTTCGATAGCGGTATTAATCACTGCCTCAAGCTCATCACGAAACAGTTGATTCTCCGGCGTACCCACATCTTTTAAACGATCACTGCCAGAATAATACTCGGCATCAGCCAAATCCACATCCGATAGCGGTGGCCTTCTGCTGCGCGCCACCAGGTAATTTTTCGCCGTATTCACGGCAATTCTATAGAGCCAGGTATAAAACTGGCTGTCACCACGAAATCGCGGCAGTGCACGATAGGCCTTAATAAACGCTTCCTGGGTGACATCGCTCACCTCATGGCTATCGCGAATAAACCGCCCCACTATTGCATGCACCTTGTATTGATATTTGAGCACCAATAAATCAAATGCTCGCTTATCGCCTTTTTGGACTCTAAGTACTAGCTGCTGATCTGTTGGTTCAGTTTTAGTTTCCGTCATGTAGCAATCCGTTTCCCAACCCTATGGGTTATATTTTTTTATCGCTGAGAAATCACAGCTATCCGCAACTACCATTCCCGTAATCACCCTAGACAGACCCACTAACATCCAATTAGTTCGCCTATTTCGTTAGCTAGATTTCGGCGCTTATACTATCATGCGAATCCGATTTTGTGTGGCGATCCAATGAAACAAACCCATGTCTACGATGTTCTCGTTATCGGCAGCGGCGCTGCTGGCCTAACCCTCGCATTGCAGCTCGAAAAACATCTGCGCGTTGCCCTTATTAGTAAAGCCGCTTTAACCGGTGGCGCGTCTTGGTATGCCCAGGGTGGTATTGCTGCGGTGTTTGATGAAAACGACAGTGCCGACGCCCATGTTGCAGACACATTGGTCGCCGGTGCTGGCCTATGCCACGAAGACGCGGTGCGTTTTGTGGTTGAACATGGCCC
>CALSNK010000003.1 GCA_943787675.1 uncultured Pseudomonadales bacterium | reverse complement strand
TCATATGGACACCTTGGCCAAGGCTTATTATGTCTATGGTAAAAAAGCCAAGGGAGTGAGCTTAGCCAAACGTATTATTGATCAGGTCCTTAATGGCGACTTTGAGCAGGTATCTAAAAAAGATGCGCTTGAGATTGCGCAAGAAGCTAAGCAGTTAATAGAAGGGAGCTTGACAGGGCCTCAGTAATTGTCTTAACTAAATACATAACCGACGGTTATATTTTGTTACAGGGAAAATTTGGAGGAATACCAAGATGACTCGACCAGATAATGATGGTTAAAATCAAAGAGCTACGGAATTAAGTGTTGTGGTTCGGAATTCAAAAAGCAAAAAACCGCCTTAGACCTAAGGCGGTTTTTTTGTGCTAAGGGATCTATAGCTCATTTTTGATTTATAGTGACATTTAATAAGCCCAAAAAACGCCACCGCCGCATTCGACAAACTTCTTTTAGTATGATGAATATACCCCAACTCCCTCTCGATGCTAGTTCCTCAAATGGCATCACATGCAGGTCCCTCACCAGTGTCTCCGGCAACACACTCCAGCCCAAGCCCAATCTCTACCATGGTACTAATGGTCTCCAAATAGTTAGTCGACATAGGTGCCTTTAAGGGTATCCCTTCCTTCTGAAACAGATTCTGAATAATCCGCCCGGTATAGGTATTTAACCCCGGCAAAATAATCGGATACTCCGCAAGATCTTTAAGCGCCGGTTTCTTTAGCTCGGCCAATGGATGATCCTGGGCGCAGATAAAGCGCAGCGGGTCATTCCATATCTTCTTGCTATTAATATTGTGGTGGGCTTCCAGTGCCAATGTAATTACCGCTACTTCTGAGTCTCCGTGCAACACCTGCTCATAAGCTTTCTCTGAATCCATAAACTCAATATCCAAAGTGACATTGGGATACTGCTGGGCAAACTGTTTCAGAATAGGGGGCAGACGATGCAAGCCGAGGTGGTGACTAATCGCCAATCTAAGTGTGCCGCTGGCTTCACCAGAGAGATCATTAATTGCCTGTAGGGCATTTTCATATTCCTGGAGTATGCGTCTGGCTCTGGGTAATAGTTCATTACCGGCTTCGGTCAACGATACCTGTCTGGCGATCCGATCAAACAGTCTTTTACCTATCTGCTGCTCTAGCAGGGCAATACGCTTGCTGATCGCCGATTGAGTCAGGTAGAGCCGGTCGGCGGCCTCTGAAAATGATCCCACTTCTGCGACGGTAATAAAGGCTTTGAGGTTTTGATTATCCAATGGCTTGCCCTTTTGATTCCTGCTAGGAATGACAGCTATGCTAAATATGAATTTATTTCATAATAAAGCAGGTCTACAATGGCTGCAACTTGAAAGAAGCACGTCTGGGAGACTGTGATGACTGGAAGAACACTTTACGACAAGCTGTGGGACAGCCACCTTGTTAAGCAAAACAGCGATGGTTCATCGTTAATTTATATAGATCGCCATGTGATTCATGAGGTGACGTCACCTCAGGCCTTTGAGGGTCTGCGTATTGCGGGTCGTCTGCCTTGGCGTTTGGACACGAATATTGCCACCCCTGATCATAATATCTCTACTGACAAGACTGAGCGTGATGCCGGTGTTGCGGGTATGACTGATGAGGTGTCTCGTATTCAGGTACAGACGTTGGATGATAACTGCGACCTTTACGGGATTAAGGAATTCAAGATCAATGAGATGGGCCAGGGCATTGTCCATGTGATGGGTCCTGAACTGGGCGCGACTATGCCGGGTATGACCGTGGTCTGTGGTGATTCCCATACGGCGACTCATGGTGCGCTGGCCTGTTTGGCCCATGGTATTGGTACCTCTGAGGTTGAGCATGTGCTGGCGACTCAGTGTTTGGTGGCCAAGAAGATGAAGAATATGCGTGTGACCGTGAATGGCACGGTTGGCGTTGGTGTGACCCCTAAAGATGTAGTGTTGGCGATTATTGGCAAGATTGGTACGGCTGGCGGTAATGAGCATGCCATTGAGTTTGCGGGTTCGGTATTCCGCGATATGTCGATTGAAGGGCGTATGACGGTCTGCAATATGGCGATTGAGGCGGGTGCCCGTGTGGGTATGGTGGCGGTTGATCAGAAGACCATTGATTACTGTGAAGGTCGTCAGTTTGTGCCCAAGGGTGAGATGTGGGATCAGGCGGTTGAGTACTGGAATGAGTTAGTCAGTGACGCGGATGCGGTGTTTGATACTGAGGTTGTTCTGCATGCGGATGATATTGCGCCGCAGGTGACCTGGGGAACGTCTCCTGAGATGGTGGCGCCGGTTACGGCTTCTGTTCCAACCTTGGAAGAGCAGTCGAATGATGAGCAGCGCAAAGGTCTTGAGCGCGCTCTGGAATATATGGGTCTTGAGGGCGGTCAGGCGATTGAGTCTATTGCTGTGGATCGTGTATTTATTGGTTCCTGTACTAATTCCCGTATTGAAGATATGCGTGCGGCGGCGGCTGTGGCTAAGGGTCGTCAGGTGGCCAGTTCGGTTAAGCAGGTATTGATTGTGCCTGGTTCGCAGATGGTGAAGGCGCAGGCGGAAGCTGAAGGACTGGATAAGGTCTTTATTGCCGCGGGAATGGATTGGCGTGAGCCGGGCTGTTCTATGTGTCTGGCGATGAATGCGGATAAGTTGGGGGCGGGGGAGCACTGTGCTTCTACCTCGAACCGTAACTTTGAGGGTCGTCAGGGCAATGGCGGGCGTACCCATTTGATGAGTCCGGCGATGGCGGCTGCGGCTGCGGTGGCGGGTCATATTGTTGATGTACGAAGCTTTGTATACAAGAAGTAGGAGGAGCAGTTTAATGAAGGCATTTACTGCACACCGTGGTTTGGTGGGTCCTATGGATCGCGCCAATGTAGACACGGATATGATTATTCCCAAGCAGTTTTTAAAGTCGATCAAGCGCAGTGGCTTTGGGCCGAACCTGTTTGATGAGCTGCGTTATCAGGATGAGGGGCAGCCCGGTGAGGACTGTACTAATCGTCCGCTTAAGGAAGATTTTCCGTTGAACTTCCCTCGTTATAAAGGTGCCTCTATACTCTTGGCGCGGAAGAACTTTGGCTGTGGTTCCAGCCGTGAGCATGCGCCTTGGGCGTTGGAGGATTACGGCTTTAATGCGGTGATTGCGCCGAGTTATGCGGATATCTTTTATAACAACTGTTTTAAAAATGGTTTGTTGCCGGTGATGTTGACTGAGGAGCAGGTGGATATTCTGTTTAAGGAGATGGAGGCTGAAGAGGGCTATCAGCTGTCGATTGATTTGCCATCTCAGACTGTCACTACAGATTCTGGCCATGTGTTTCGCTTTGAGTTGGATGAGTTTCGTAAGGAGTGTCTGTTGAATGGTTTGGACGAGATTGGTCTGACGCTGAAAGAAGCCGATGCGATTAAACAGTATGAGACTGAGCGTGCGGCTCAGCATCCTTGGGTATTTGGAGCTATAAAATAATGGCGAGTAGTATGAAGAAAGTATTGGTATTACCTGGGGACAATATTGGCCCAGAGATTATTACTGAAGCGGTGAAAGTGCTTGAGACGGTTAATGAGAAATTTGGCCTAGGTATTGAGTTGGATTACGCCCATTTGGGTGGTGCGGCGTTGGATGCTGTGGGTGAGCCTTGCCCGAAGGAAACTCTTGGATAAGGCCCGAGCTGCTGATGCGATTTTGTTGGGCGCTGTGGGCGGCCCGCAATGGGATGATGTTGAGCGTCATCTGCGTCCGGAGAAGGGTTTGTTGACCATTCGCTCTGAGTTGGAGCTGTTTGGTAATTTGCGTCCGGCGATTATGTATCCGCAGTTGGCCCATGCGTCTTCGCTGAAGCCTGAGTTTGTTTCGGGTTTGGATATTTTGATTGTCCGTGAGTTGGTGGGTGGCATTTACTTTGGTGAGCCGCGGGGTATTCGTACTCTGGAGAATGGTGAGCGCGAGGGTTACAACACTTACAAATACAATGAGTCTGAGATTCGTCGTATTGGTCGTATGGCTTTTGAGGCGGCGATGGTGCGGGGTAAGCGTCTCTGTTCGGTGGATAAGTCGAATGTGTTGGAGGCGACTATTCTGTGGCGCGAGGTGATGACTGCGATGGCGGCGGACTACCCTGAGGTGGAGCTGAGCCATATGTATGTTGATAATGCGGCGATGCAGTTGGTGAAGGAGCCTAAGCAGTTTGATGTGGTGGTGACGGGTAATATGTTTGGCGATATTTTGTCGGATACGGCGGCTATGTTGACTGGGTCTATTGGTATGTTGCCTTCTGCTTCGTTGGATAAGGATGGGGGTGGTATGTATGAGCCCTGTCATGGTTCGGCGCCGGATATTGCGGGGCAGGGTGTGGCTAATCCGTTAGCGACGATTTTGTCTGTGGCGATGATGTTGCGCTATTCGCTGGATGCGGTTGAGGCGGCGGATGCGATTGAGAAGGCGGTGAGTGATGTGCTGGATCAGGGGTTGCGGACTGGGGATATTTATACGGATGGCATGACGCGGGTGGGTACTGTTGAGATGGGTGATGCGGTGGTGGCTGCGCTTTAGGTTGCCGTCATAAGAGAGCTGCTTAGTTTGTGATTCTGAGAGATGTGCTTAGTTGTTTATTTTGATAGAGGTGGGTAGTTTGTAATCTCGACATAGGTGCTTAGTTTGTCATCTCGTCAGAGCGTAGCGACGAGAGATCTCTTTGTTGGGTGCAGGCAAACCCATACAGACCCTTTGCGATCGGTCCCATGGGTTAGTCAGTTTCAGCGTTCGCGCAACTCGCTGACGCTCAGACAAGGCGCTCTCTTGACCTGAAAATGACGAACCCATAAGCGGGCCCTGATTGATCGCAAAGGGTCTGCATGGCTTTGCTGGGAGATCGAGAGTGCTGATGGTAGATCTCTCACATTCGTTCGAGATGACAGTGGGGGGTGTTTCGAGATGACAGTGTGGGGTGTTTCGAGATGACAGTGTGGGGTGTTTGGCACTGACAGAGTACTTTAATGATGTCATCCCGACAGAGCGAAGCGACGAGGGATCTCATAGCTGAGCAGCAGCACTTAGCAAAAGAATTTAACTAAAGATTTACAACAGGATCTAGAGCAATGAAAAAAACAGGATTTATCGGTTGGCGTGGCATGGTTGGATCTGTGCTGATGGAGCGAATGCGCGAAGAAAACGACTTCGCCCAAGTTGAGCCAATTTTCTTTACGACGTCTCAGGCTGGCCAAACTGGCCCTGATGTGGGTGTTGAAATCCCGCTGCTTAAAAGTGCCTTCGATATCGAAGCTCTGCAGCAGATGGATATTATTGTTACTTGCCAGGGTGGCGACTACACCAAGAAAGTCTACCCACAGCTGCGCAGTGCGGGCTGGGATGGCTATTGGATTGATGCGGCTTCGGCGCTGCGGATGGAGGATAGTTCGATTATTGTGCTCGATCCGGTCAACATGTCTGTCGTGAAAGACGGTTTGGCCAGCGGGGTTAAAGACTTTATTGGCGGTAATTGCACTGTGAGCCTGATGCTAATGTCGCTTGGCGGTCTGTTCAATGCCAATCTGGTGGAGTGGGCTTCGTCTATGACCTACCAGGCAGCTTCTGGTGCCGGCGCGCAAAATATGCGTGAGCTGATTAATCAGATGGGTACTATTAAGGGGTCTGTTGCTGAGGCGCTGGCTAATCCTTCGTCGGCGATTCTGGATATTGATCGTCAGGTGACTGATACGCTGCGATCGGATAGCTTTCCGGTGGATAACTGGGGCTATCCTTTAGCCGGCAGTCTGTTGCCGTATATTGATTCCCAGCTTGAGAACGGCCAGAGCCGTGAAGAGTGGAAGAATCAGGCGGAGACGAATAAGATTTTGAATCGTGAGGGCAATCCTATTCCATTGGATGGTCTTTGTGTGCGTATTGGTTCTATGCGCTGTCACAGTCAGGCGCTGACCATTAAGTTGACTCAAGATGTGCCAATGGATGAAATTGAATCTATGTTGGCTGAGTCTAATCAATGGGCCAAGGTTATCCCCAACGATAAAGAGTCTTCGGTTAAGCATCTTACCCCTGCAGCGGTTACTGGCGGTTTGGATGTTCCGGTGGGTCGATTGCGTAAAATGAACATGGGTGAGCAATATCTGTCGGCGTTTACGGTGGGCGATCAGTTGCTTTGGGGTGCGGCGGAACCGTTGCGTCGTATGCTGAGAATTGTTATCGAGGGTTAATGTAAAATCTTCTTTTTGTCCCCAAAAAGGGCTTTTCTGTGAAGAAATTCATTGATGAGCCTTTTTTTTATGGGTTTTAGGCGCTATTCGGCAAAATAATGTAAGTATGACTAGAATATTTCACCGTGGGCTATAGAATTTAGCCACAGGCTAATCAAAAGGACTTCAGTGCTGCTTTCAGGCCGCTGTATTGATGGGCAAATCTGGCTTAACAGGAAAAAAATATGATAACCAGGAAATGGTCGATCAAACTGGCAACAGCCTCTGCGTTAGCGGCGCTGTTGTATGCAACCGCAGCTATCGCTGTTGGTTTCGGCGATATTACGCTTAACTCGGCGCTCAATGAACCTCTGGATGCAGAGATATCTCTTACAAATATAGAGGGCATTGAAGAGGGGCTGCTTTTGGTGCAACTGGCACCGGCAAGTGCCTTTGCTCAGGCTGGCGTGTCTCGAGATTATTATCTTACTCAGCTGGCGTTTTCTGTGGATACCAATGCTGCCGATGAAACGGTGGTTAAAGTGACCAGTCAAGGGCCAATTCTTGAGCCTTATCTGGACTTTTTAGTGCAGCTTGAATGGCCTGCTGGCCGCATTGTGCGTGAATATACCTTGCTGTTGGACTTACCTATTTATAGCGGTGAAGTGACGCCTGCTCAGGTTGTGAATGTTGCTGCTGCGAGCCCTAAACCAAAAGTAGCGTCTAAGCGAGAGTTGGCCGGGGATGCGCATCGGGTTGTTGTGGGTGACACCCTGTGGAATGTTTCTAAACGTTTGCGGCCTCGCGGTTCCACTATTTTACAAACCATGGATGCGCTGTATAGCCAAAATCCCAGTGCGTTTGTGGCGGGTGATGCGAATAAAATGAAGGAAGGGGCGATTCTTCGGTTACCTTCTTTTGATGAAATTAATGAAGAAGTGGGCGATATTGTCGCCACTCAAATTGGCTTAACCGAGCCAGACGCTGTGCCTGAGAATGACCTTTTTGCGGATAGTAGCGTAAATGATAGCGCCTCAAATGAAAGTACCTTTAATGAAAGTACCTTCGAGTCTGATTCTGAAGATTCCAGTGCAGGCCGTTTAGAACTTGCCTCTGCATCAAATGATACCGACGAGGCTGCTGCGAGTAGCTTTGCTAACGAAAATACTCAAGGCGCTGACTCTCTCTCCGACTCGACTGGCAATTCCAATGATGATATCGACCAGCTGAACTCTGACCTCGCTGTTGCTCAGGATGAGATGAACAGAACGGAGTTGGAGAACATTGAACTGCGCGAGCGCATGGTTCTTTTGGAAGCTCAGGTTGATCTGATGAGCGATCTTGCTGCTGCGTCTGATAACCAGGCATTGGCTGAAGCCGCTGATGAGGCGGAAGTTACTGCTGCAGCGCCTGTCAAAACTACCACGCCTAAAAAGCCGTTTGATCTCGCTGAGACCTTAGAGAACCAGCCTTGGATCTGGGCTCTGGTTGGATTGGTTGTTTTATTGTTGGTGCTGTTTTTACGTCGCTCTAAAAACAAGAACGAAGAAACAGATCTTGATCAGCCGCTTAGTGATAGTGGACCGCTTGGCGAAGGCTATCAGGACTATGACCAAGAGCCTTCTGTTAATACCGACTCTAATTTATTGATCGATGATCTCGATGGTTTGAACCTGAATCCAGAAGATAATTTGTTTGATGAAACAGACAAAGAAATCTTCCCTGAAGAGGACAGTGCCGTTAGCCCTGAAATCTTTGATTCTATGGTGGAAGCTGTTGCCGAAGCGGATGTGTATCTATCGCTGGGTAATGTGGATCAGGCCGTGGAGATTCTCCAGGAAGCTCGAGCTGCTGATTCCTCGGACACTGCGTCGCGGTTGAAGCTAATGGAAATCTTCTTTAGAGAAGATCGCCGAGACGATTTAAAAGAAATCTATAACGAGGTCGAAGAGATCGGTGATGATGTGGCGACAGCGATGGCGTCGGTTATCCTTGGTCCAGAGGAAGAAGTTGTAGAGAATATTATTGAAGATGTCGCCGAGCTGGATGAAGAGCCTACGGTTGATGAAGAGCCTTCAGCTGATAAAGAGCCCTCAGCCGACGAAGAATCCTCAGCGGATGAAGAGCCCTTAGCAGAGGAAGAGCCCTTAGCAAATATAGAACCCTCAGCCGATGAAGAGCCGTCAGCGGATGAAGAGCCCTCAGCTGATGAAGCGTCTCTTGACGTTGAATCCTTACTGGAAGCCGAGTCTGCAGAGCCAGCGGACTCATCAGAAAGCACCCTAGGCAACACACCAGAAATCGATATTTCAGATCTGCTCGAAGATGTTTTAGAGTCGGGTGACGATATGGCTATTGATGCACTCGATGAGTCGGTACTGTCTGGAGACTTCCTTGATGACAACTTTATGGATGGTGGTATCTTTGCCGACGAAGCGAGTCCAGAGGCTGACGGAAGCGCCAGTGAAATCGCCAATGAAAACTCAGATTTAGACGTCGAGATGCCAAGTTCAGCAGAGCTTCAGCAAACCGTCAGTGAGGGTGTTTCTACTGACCTAGATGACTTCGACGGTTACGATAGCGACGAAGATATTGACGCGGTTGATGTGAAGCTCGATCTGGCTAACACCTATATTGAAATGGGTGACCCAGAGGGTGCTCGAGAAATTCTTGAAGAGATTATTGGTGAGGCTGACGAAGAAGGTCAGGCTAAAGCTCGGGCGGTATTGGAGAGTCTGTAAACGTGTCTGAATGGGTCTATACCCCAAATTGTAAGATTCCCGAAGACCAGAGTCTTCCCCAAGGAATCAAACGCTATGCTGCCGTCGTTCAATACGACGGCAGTGCTTTTTGTGGCTTTCAAAAACAGAAGCACAGCCCCTCGGTACAGGCCGAAATAGAGCGCGCACTGAGCTATGTTGCCAACAGTCCCCTAGTGGTTAGCTGTGCAGGGCGCACCGACAGCGCGGTCCATGCCAGCCATCAGGTGGTGCATTTTGATACAGCGGCCGATCGCACCGGCCGCAACTGGGTCAAGGGCGCCAATAGCCAACTTCCCGATAGTATTTCCCTGGTCTGGGCGGATCAGGTAGAGCAGGGGTTTCATGCTCGATTTAGTGCCACAGAGCGCACCTATCGCTATGTAATTGCCTCCTCGGAAGCCCGTCCTGGCATCTTCTCTCAGGGTGTTACCTGGGTGAGGTATCCGTTAAATGCGGCTGCCATGCAACTGGCCTGCGCGCATCTACTTGGGGAGCAAGACTTTTCGGCATTTCGCGGTGCAGGCTGTCAGTCGATATCGCCATTTCGCAATGTAACCAGCGCCAATATTTATCCGCTTGGGCAGTTACTGGTGTTTGAAGTGACGGCCAATGCCTTTGTGCTGCATATGGTGCGCAATATTATTGGTTCGTTAATGGAAGTGGGGTTTGGCCGTCAAGAGCCGGGCTGGATTAAGAAGCTTCTGGCCGAGGGCAATCGCTGTAAAAGTGCAGCGACCGCAGCGCCCAATGGTTTGTATCTAGTTAATGTGGGCTATCCTAAAGAGCTGGGTATTCCCAACTTGCCTCGGGGGCCGTTATTTTTGCCCGATCAACTTTCCCACGATAGTTAGAGTAGACTTAACGCCATGTCAGTACGTGTAAAAATATGTGGTATCACTTCTCCAGAGCAGGCGCTTATGGCCCAGGCTGCTGGCGCCGATCTTTTGGGGCTGGTGGTCTATGCAAAAAGTTCTCGATACGTCGATGTGCAGCAGGCGGCAAAGATTCGGAAGGTGATTGGCCCCGACACCCAATGTGTGGTGTTACTGGTGAATGCCGACGAGGCTCTGGTGCTTGAGGTTATTGCACAGGTAAAGCCGGACTTACTGCAGTTTCATGGGGATGAAAGCCCTGAGTTTTGTCAGCAGTTTAAGGTGCCATTTATTCGTGCTATTCGCATGCGTGAAGGCCTGAATATTGATGCTGAGGTCAGTGCCTATAGGGCCGAGGGCGGTTTTTTATTCGATGCCTGGGTTGAAGATCAGTACGGTGGCACGGGCCATCAGTTCGACTGGAGTCGCCTGCCAGCGAACACCGATTATCCGCTGATATTGGCTGGAGGTCTGACCCCAGACAATGTTGCCGAGGCGGTGCGTTTGGTGAAGCCGGATATTGCGGATGTGAGTGGCGGGGTGGAATCCTCCCCGGGCATTAAAGACCAAGCCAAGGTGAGGGCTTTTATCCGCAATGCTAAAGAAGCGGCTATAGTTATATAGTTAGTAAATAAATGGTGCAGGCCTTATCCATCATGAAATTGTCATGTTAGAATGCGGCTTTCTAGCTAGTAGCGGTCTGGACCCTTCTAGCAATGTAGCGTTTCACGTACCAGCTGTAGTAATAGGCTAGCTGAAGGGAAATAGATGAACTGGCTGAACAAAATTAGACCTAAGGGACCCTCAAGCAGTGCTGAGCGGTCAAATTCCGTGCCCGAAGGGCTATGGAAAAAATGTCCTAAATGTACCTCTCCGCTGTACCGACCCGAATTAGAACGCAATCTCGATGTGTGCCCAAAATGTGAGCACCATATGCGTATCGGTGCGCGTCGTCGCCTGGATGTATTCCTCGATGAGCAGGGCCGTACAGAGGTGGCTGAAGATGTTGTCGCCATTGACCGTCTCAAGTTTCGCGACGTTAAAAAGTACAAAGATCGCCTGACCGAAGCACAGAAAAAAACCGGTGAAAAAGACGCACTTATTGCCATGAGTGGCAGTGTTAAGGGTCTACCTGTGGTGGCTGTCGCCTTCGAATTTGCCTTTCATGGTGGCTCTATGGGTTATGCAGTGGGCGAGAAATTCACCCGCGCGGCTAACTTGGCGCTGGCTGAAAGACGTCCGTTTATTTGTTTCTCTGCCACTGGCGGAGCGCGTATGCAGGAAGCCTTGATCTCGTTGATGCAGATGGCTAAAACCAGTGCAGTTCTTGAGCGTTTAAGTGCCGCAGGCGTACCCTATATTTCCGTGATGACCGACCCAGTTTATGGTGGTGTTTCGGCGAGTTTGGCTATGTTAGGCGACTTAAATGTTGCAGAGCCAGGCGCCCGTGCCGGTTTTGCGGGTCCTAATATTATTGAGCAGACTATCCGTCAGAAGCTGCCCAAGGGCTTTCAACGCAGTGAATTTTTGTTGGAGAAAGGTCATATTGATATGATTATTTCTCGCCACCAGATGCGTGACCGTCTTGGTTCCATCCTGTCTAAGTTGATCGATGTGCCAGAACCTGTCGATGCCTAACCGCTGTTTAGCGGAATGGTTGACCCTGCTGGAGAGCAGACACCCCAGTGAAATAGAACTGGGGTTGGGTAGGGTCAGGGCCGTTTGGGAAAGACTTCAAGTTAGCACTGTCACAAACAACACCCACACCAAACCTTCTATCGCAATTACCGTTGCCGGCACCAATGGCAAAGGCTCCTGTATCGCCAGTATGCAGGCGCTCCTGTTACAGCATGGCTATTCCGTAGGCATGGTTACGTCCCCGCATTTTTTAACCTATAACGAACGCATCTGCCTTGCCGGCAAGCCGGTCTCAGACGCCATTATTGTGGCGGCTTTTGAACAGATTGAAGCGGTCTGTGGCGATATCTCATTGACCTATTTTGAGTTTGGCACCTTGGCGGCGCTACTGGTGTTTAGAGATGCCAGCCCCGATGTGATGTTATTGGAAGTGGGTCTGGGGGGCCGTTTAGATGCGATCAATATCATCGATGCCGATGTTGCCGTGGTTACCAGTATTGCCCTCGACCACCAAGACTGGTTGGGTGATACCAGAGAAGCCATCGCGGCTGAGAAAATCGGTATTGCTCGAGCCAGTCGACCACTCCTTATTGGCGAACAGGATTATCCTCAGGGTTTTGAACAGATGATCGCAGCGACCGGTGCCGATGCACTATATATGGGCCGGGATTTTTCCTATTCTGAGGAGCCTTTGTTTAGTGCCAAGCTGATCTCCAGTGCTGGTCCTATGCAGTTTGATCAGCTATCTGCATCTGGTCTGTTACCGGTGAATAAAACCTTGGCGCTACAGGCGCTGCTATCAGCCGGTATAACATTGAACGAACAGGATAGTCGCAACGCACTGGATGCCGTGGGCTTAACTGGCCGTCATCAGACCCTCTCTTACCAGGGGGTTGAAGTAATTTTGGATGTTGCCCATAACCCCGCAGCTGCTGGGGCGCTGGCGCAAAATTTACCGGCAATAGAAGGGCGTACCCTCGCCATTGCCTCGGTGTTGGAAGACAAAGACTGGACCGGAATCGTCGCGGCCATGAGTCAATCTGTGGATGAATGGTTTATTGCGCAAATAAGCGACACCGCGAGGGCCAGCAAGGGTCAAACTCTGCTCGAAGTGTTATACAATGCCGACCAGTCAGGGCGGTTGTGCGAATCTATTGAGCAGGCTCTATTAAGTGCGCTCAAACAGGCAACAGCCACAGATAGAATTGTTGTATTTGGCTCCTTCCATACGGTGGCAGCGGTGTTGAAAATTATTTTGGCAGAGGTCTCTAGTGAGTGACGGTCTAAAACAGCGAATTGCCGGGGCACTTGTATTGGGTGCGCTTGGCTTAATCATATTGCCGGTGCTATTTGATTTTGCTGACCCGCTTAAAATTGATCGCACCAGCAAACTGCCTGCCGCCCCCGAAATAGAATCTGTGCAAGTCGTCAAAGCCGAGCGCCCAGCCGGGGTGCCCAAGAAGTCTCTTTTCTCTGCCATCTTCGATATCGATAATTCCAAGCCTGCTACCGACAGTAGTGAGGCACCTTATGGTCTCAGTGCCGAGGATTTGCCCAAGGCCTGGGTATTACAGGTCAGTAGTTTTGAGACCAAGAAAAATGCCGATGAATTCATGAATCGGCTGCGCAAAAACGATTACAAAGCGTTTGTTAAAAGTGCCAAGGTTAAAAACCAAACCCGCTATCGGGTGTACGTTGGTCCTAAAATAGATAAGCGCCGCGCGGTGCAGGACAAGTCAAAAATTGATGCAGCCTTTAACACAGATTCGATTGTTTTAAAGTACGCACTCTAAGCTCGCATAAACACTGGCTTTAAACGGACAGGATTTAATAGCAATGGACATAGCAACAGCAGACTGGGGAATCGTTGGCATTATCAGTGTTTCTGGTTTGATTAGTTTGGTGCGCGGCTTCGTTAAAGAAGCGATGTCTCTGGTTATTTGGATTGCGGCGTTTGCCGTGGCCATGAATTTTAAAGAACCGGCCGCAGATCTGCTGGTCAATTTTATTGCCCTGGCATCCATTAGGCAGCTAGTCGCCTGGGGTGGTTTGTTTGTAGGCACATTGTTACTGGGTGCCGTGGTTAATTTTTTATTGGGGAAACTGGTCAGCTCAACCGGATTGAGCGGCACCGACAGGACGTTAGGATTGGTTTTTGGTGTGTTTAGGGGGCTATTGATTGTCTTGGCGCTGGTAATAATATTACCGCAAGCAGTGCCGGTAAATCAGGATCCCTGGTGGTTGGCGTCGTCGCTAATTCCGCTGTTTCAGGGCTTCGAAGCCTGGGGCAGAGACCTGGCGACGGCAGTTAAAGACTTTATTACGGGTTGGATATAGCAGATGTGTGGTGTAGTAGGAATCTCCGGAATTTCAGATGTTAATACGCGCCTTTACGATGCGCTGACTATGCTGCAGCATCGCGGTCAGGACGCAGCAGGCATTGTTACCGAATCCGATGGTGAGTTGCACCAGTGCAAAGGCGAAGGCCTAGCGCGGGATGTTTTTCATCGTCGTCATATGTTGCGGCTAGTGGGCAACGTGGGTATTGGTCATGTGCGCTATCCCACCGCGGGTAGCTCTGGCCCTGCGCTCGCTCAGCCACTGTATGTTAATTCCCCCTATGGTATCTGTATTGCTCACAACGGTAACCTCACCAATGCTGCCGAGTTGCGCCACAATATTTTCCGCGACGATCTACGCCATCTGAACACAGATTCCGATTCTGAAGTATTACTTAATGTCTTCGCCCATGAACTCCAGTCACGTCGAAAACTCGAGCCAACCAGCGAAGATATTTTTGCAGCAGTAACCCATGTCCATGAGCGCTGTCGCGGTGCCTATGCCGTTGTGGGGCTTATTGCCAACTACGGCATGTTTGCGTTTCGCGATGCCTACGGTATTCGCCCGCTGTGTTTTGGCAAGCGTGAAACCGAAGCCGGTACTGAATATGCCGTGGTCTCCGAATCAGTGGTACTGGATAGCTTAGGGTTTGAATTGATCCGTGACCTAGCTCCGGGTGAAGCACTGTTCGTGGATAAATCTGGCCAGATTCATTTACAGCAGTGCGCTAAAAATCACGAGTTAGTCCCCTGCATTTTTGAACATGTTTATTTCGCCCGCCCAGATTCTTTAATCGATAATATTTCAGTCTACAAATGTCGCCTGCGCATGGGTGAGAAGTTGGCGGACAAATTGATGCGCGAAAAACCCGATCACGATATTGATGTGGTTATTCCTATTCCCGATACCAGCCGTGTTTCTGCCCAGGCCATGGCCGAGCGAATGGGTGTAAAGCTGCGTGAAGGCTTTATGAAAAATCGCTATATCGGTCGCACCTTTATTATGCCCGGCCAGACCGAGCGCAAGAAGTCGGTGCGCCAAAAACTCAACGCGGTTAAGTTAGAATTTGCGGGCAAGAATGTATTGCTGGTGGATGATTCTATTGTGCGCGGTACTACCTCTCAAGAAATTATTCAGATGGCCAGAGATGCCGGTGCCAATAAGGTATATATGGCCTCAGCGGCCCCCGGCGTGCGCTACCCCAATGTCTATGGTATCGATATGCCATCTGCCACAGAGCTTATTGCTCATGGTCGCACCGATGAAGAAGTGGGGGAGTTAATTGGCGCCGACTGGATTATCTATCAGGACCTGCAGGATCTTATTGATTCTGGTACTGAGGGAGCCGAGGGTATCAAGCGTTTTGAATGTTCAGTGTTTGACGGTAACTATATTACTGGCGATGTGGATAGGGCCTACTTAGACCGTATTGAAGCCCTGCGCAATGATTCCGCCAAGCACAATGTCGACTCTTCAGGAGCGCCCAGAGAGCGACAGGTTATTGGTATACACAATAATAATTCACAGTCTTTACAGTAACGAGCAAGGCTATTTAAAAACGCGTCAAGATTAAGTAAGCGTTAAGAATCAAGAGAAACATAGCGAGGAACAACATGGCTAATCAGGAAGATGAGTGGCAACAGGATACCACTGCAATTCGTGGCGGTTATCAGCGCACCCATGAAAATGAACATTCAGAAGCCATGTTTCTGACCTCGAGCTATGTTTTTGAAAATGCTGAAATGGCGGCAAAATATTTTAGTAATGAACTAAAAGGCAATGTGTATTCTCGCTACACGAATCCCACGGTACGCAGTTTTGAAGAGCGGCTGGCGGCGATGGAAGAGGGCGAGCAGGCGGTTGCTACGGCTTCTGGAATGGCGGCGGCACTGTCGGTCATTATGGCGCTGCTCAAGTCTGGTGATCATGTAGTTTGCTCCCAAGATGTGTTTGGCAGTACCCGCGTGATGATGAATAACTACATTGTTAAATTTGGTGTTGAAGTGACGTACGTGCCGCTGGCTGATCTGAATGCCTGGGCCGATGCTATTCAGCCCAATACCAAAATGATGTTTTGCGAAACTCCCTCAAACCCACTGTCCGAGATTGCTGATCTTGAGGCGCTTGCTGCGCTATCGAAAAAAGCCGAGGCACTGTTTGTGGTGGACAACTGTTTCTGCACACCAATTTTACAAAAACCACTGAACTGGGGCGCAGATATTGTGCTCCATTCGGCTACCAAATATATCGATGGCCAGGGCCGATGCCTTGGCGGTGCGGTGGTGGGCAGTCACGAATTGATGGAAAAGGTTGTGGGCTTTTTGCGCGCAGCTGGCCCCTGCATGAGCGCCTTTAATGCCTGGGTATTTCTCAAAGGGTTAGAGACATTGCGTATTCGTATGCAGGCACATTCAGCCAGCGCTGCAGAATTGGCAACTTGGTTAAATACTCACCCCAAGGTTACCAAGGTGTATTACGCGGGTCTGGAAGATCATCCCGGTCATGCAGCTGGCCAAAAAGCAACAGAGCGGTTTTGGTGGCGTTGTTTCATTCTGTGTCGAGGGTGGCCAGAAGGAAGCTTGGCGCGTTATCGACAGCACAAAAATGTTGTCGCTCACGGCCAACTTGGGTGATGCCAAAACTACTATCGTGCATCCGGCAACTACTACCCATGGCCGCTTAACTGACGAAGATCGCGCTGCTGCTGGTATCAGCCAGAGCCTTATTCGCGTGGCTGTAGGCCTCGAAGATATTATTGATATTAAAGCCGACCTTGAGCTTGGTTTAGGCGCACTTTAAAAGAATAGGGTTACTATGTTTTCAATGACGCCAGAACTACCAACCGCCGAACAGGCACTGCCAGGTCGTAGCGTTGAAATGCCGGTTACTAACCAGCATTTCGTTACAGGCCAACCCATTCAGGCTCCCTTTGCTGAGGGTCTTGAATCTGTGGTTATTGCCATGGGTTGTTTCTGGGGTGCTGAGCGTCGTTTTTGGCAGCAGCCTGGGGTGGTTACCACCGCTGTTGGCTATGCGGGTGGGCACACGCCTAACCCAACCTACGAAGAAGCCTGCTCTGGATTAACGGGTCATACGGAAGCTGTGTTGGTGGTGTTTGATCCTCAGGTAACCAGTCTTGAGAAATTGCTGGCGGTATTTTGGGAATCCCATGATCCCACTCAGGGAATGCGTCAGGGTAATGACAGAGGTAGCCAGTACCGTTCGGCTATTTATTGTCATGATGAGGTACAGTTAGCCAAGGCCACAGCATCGGCTGAGTCAGTGCAGGTTAAGTTGGCTGAGTTGGGTTTTACTGAGATTACCAGTGAGATTATGTTGGCGCCGCATTTTTATTATGCCGAGGAATATCATCAGCAGTATCTGGCTAAGAATCCTGCGGGTTATTGTGGGCTTCGTGGTACTGGTATTAGTTGTAGCTGATTTGGTTTGTTTGGGGGTTTGGTGCTGGTTTGAGCCTGTCTCGACCATTGGGGTCGGCCCCATGCGGACTGTTATTTTTAGCGTTGCGGAACTCGCTGGCGCTCAGACAGGTCCTCACTCAATCTAAAAATAACAGTCAGCATAAGCGGGGCCTGATTGACCCCAATGGTCGAGACAGGCTCGAACCTTTGTAGATCCTATTAAACCAAATACAGGGTTATATGACATGAGCCAAGTTGAAAAATTGCGATTCATAGCGAGCTCAATTGTGGGTCCGCTGGCCGCAGTATTGATTTGGGCGGGAATTGTAAGTTACGGCGGACCATTTTCTGGAATGAGTATATTGGGCTTAGCGCCAGTGATCTTTGCGGGGGTCTCTGGTGGAATTGTTTCCGCATTAATTGCATCTAGCAAGAAATTACAATTCACGATAGCTATAGGAATTATATTTGGAATAGGCTTACTTGCCGTGATGTTCTCTGGAGATCGCTTTCCTTTGTTAGGGCGAAATCCTTTCTTTTGGTATTGGCCGGTATGGCTAATACCAAGTTTTGCAATTGGGGGGGTTATCGGCACACTAATCCACAAGTCATATAACTAACAATGGCAGTCGGACGCGGCTTCGCCGCGCCGCTGATTTAAGCGTTATCTGGCCGGTGAGCTGGGTGAGTCGAAGAATTACGTGCTCATCTTGCAGAGTTAAAACTCAGTCCCCTTGGGATCAGTTAGGCTCCGTCTATGGTTTGCCGTATTTTTAGAAGAAGCGAGGACCTGTCTGAGCGCTAGCGAGTTCCGCAGCGCTAAAAATAGGGCAAACCATGGAGTCGATCTCAAGGGGACTGAGCTTTGACTCCCGTTGCTGTCTAAGCTTCTAACTATCTAAGCGCTTAAACATCAGCTTGAGCATCAGCCAAACGAACCCTTTCCATTCGAGGATCAGCCAGGGGAATAGCCTTCAATAATTGCTTGGTGTAAGCCTGCTGAGGGTCAGCCCAGAGTGCCTCTGTATCACCCTGCTCAATAATCACACCTCTGTTCATCACCATTACCCGATCTGAAATATAACGAACCACAGAAAGATCATGAGAAATAAACAGCATGGTTAGATTGTGCCGTTCCACCAAATCCAGAATTAAATCCAGTACCTGCGCCTGAATAGTGACGTCTAAAGCAGAGACAGGTTCGTCGGCAATAATAAGTTCTGGTTTCGTCGCAATAGCGCGACCTATGGCGATACGCTGACGTTGACCACCTGAAAACTCATGGGGATACTTGCGCAGTTGGCTGTGGACTAATCCCACGTCATCCATTAGCTGGCGCACCTGCTGGTCAATGGTTTTGCGATTGGCGAGCCCATGATAAAGCAGAGGTTCGGCGAGGGTTTGATAGACGGTCATGCGTGGGTTTAGAGAGGCATAGGGGTCTTGGAATATCATCTGCATCTTGCGCCGCCAAGGCACCAGCTGTTTGGCATTAAGTCCAGTGAGCGACGTGCCATCAAAGGTAACCTGACCGGCGGTGGTGGGTGCGAGTTGTAAAATGGAGCGGCCCAATGTGGATTTTCCTGAACCAGACTCTCCCACTAAACCTGAAATCTCACCACGCTGAATACTCAGTGATACGCCATCGACTGCCCTGATCACATTGTCTTGGTTGCTGGGTTTGTTGTAGTCGGTAAAGTGCGTTTTTAAATTCGTTACCTCTACTAACACATTGTCTGGTTGCGCGCGGTTAGGTAACTGTTTTGCGCCTTCAGGAATCGCGGCCAATAGTTTTTGCGTGTAGTCGTTTTGGCTGTGATAGAAAATTGTGTCCGTATCACCGGCTTCTCTAATGGTGCCTTCGCACATGACGAGTACCTTATCAGCAATGCCAGCGACCACCCCTAAATCATGGCTGATAAAAATAACCGCAACATCACGGGTCTCTTGGAGCTTTTTAATTAGCGTTAGAATCTGCGCCTGAATAGTCACGTCCAGCGCAGTGGTTGGCTCGTCACAGATCAGCAGGCGGGGTTCGTTAATCAGTGCCATGGCGATCATGACACGCTGGCGCATGCCGCCAGAGAATTCATGGGGATAACAGTCAACGCGACTCTTGGGATCGATAATGCCCACTTCGTCGAGGAGTTCTATGGCCCGTTTGCGCGCGGTTTCTCGGCTCTGTTTGCGGGCCGGATCTGGGTGATAAATTAGCGGCTCAATTAACTGTTCGCCGATGCTGATAAAGGGGTTTAATGAGGTCATCGGGTCTTGGAAAATAACGGCAATGTCATTGCCGCGAAAGTGACGCATGCGCGTACTGTCGCAGGTCAATAAATCTTCGCCATCAAATAATGCCGTGCCACCTTCGATCCGCGCCGGTGGTTTGGGCAGTAGGTCGAGTAGGCTGTAACAGGTAACAGATTTACCGGAACCTGATTCACCGACAATGGCTAATGTCTCGCCGCAGTCGACACTGAAGCTGACATCGTCGACCGCTTTAACCACGCCATTTCTGGTATGGAAATACACTTTTAAACCCTCTACCTCAAGCAGCGCCATGATGTCTTTCCTTATTGGTCTTTGGAGGTTCGTGGATCGAGTGCATCGCGCAAACCATCGCCGAGAAAGTTGAGTGCAAACAGTGTGAGAGAAAGAGTGACACCGGGAAAAATTAGCAGCCAGGGATATTCTTCCATGGTTTCTACGCCATAGTTTATCAGCAGTCCCCAGGAGCTCTGTGGGGGCTGAATACCGAGGCCGAGAAAGCTTAAAAAGGCTTCCAATAACATCACGCTGGGAATGGTTAATGTGGTGTAAACAATCACTGGCCCCAATGTATTGGGAATAATATGGCGACGAATAATAGTCCATTGAGAAAGACCTAAGGAATAGGCTGCCTCAACAAATTCTTGCTTGCGGAGATTCATTACTTGACCGCGAACGATACGCGCCATGGTCAACCATTCGACGGCTCCAATGGCTAAAAATAGTAGCAGTATATTGCGACCGAAAACGACCATTAATAACACGATAAAAATCATAAAGGGCAGGGCATACATAATGTCGACAATACGCATCATCACCGCATCGACACGGCCGCCAACAAAGCCGGCAATGGCACCCCAGAGCACGCCGATTACCAGTGCGACAGCGGTGGCGATAAAGCCAACCGTTAGCGAGACGCGGCCGCCATACATAATACGGGTGAGCATATCGCGACCAAATATATCGGTACCCAACCAGTGTGCGGCGGAAGGTGGTGTGGCACCTAGCAGCAGGTTTTGCTCTTCGTAACCGTAGGGGGCAATCCAGGGGGTTAATAAAGACACTAGGCAGAGCAGTAATATAATGGCCAAACCCAATAGGGCCAGATAGTTTTTACAGAGTTTGATCCAGGCGTCACGCCACAGGGATGTGCCTTGCTCTTCGATAGCGGTCATTAGCTTTTCCCCTGTGCTTGCTGACGCAGTTTGGGGTTTAACCAAATCGCGAGCATATCCGAGAGTAAATTAAAGACAATAATCAGGGTGGCAAAAAACACGGTGGTGCCTAGTATCATGGTGTAGTCGCGATTAAAGGCGGCCTGGACATAGAAGCGACCCAGACCCGGAATTTGAAAGATTGTTTCGACGACAAATGAGCCGCCAAGCAGGCCGGCAAAGGCGGGTCCCAAAAAAGCCACGACTGGTATTAGTCCGCCGCGCAATGCGTGTTTGGCAATTACCAGAGGCTCTGATAGCCCTTTGGCTCTGGCGGTACGAATATAATCTTGGGAGAGTACTTCTAGCATACCGCCCCGTGACAGTCGCGCTATATAGGCTGCATAGCCAGTTCCCAAGGTAATGGCCGGCAGTATTTTATCGCCGGGCATATCTCCCCAGCCAGACACCGGTAGCCATTCCAAATGAATGCCAAAGATTAATACCAGTAAGGGTCCGAGTAAAAATGATGGCATACAGATACCGATCATGGCGGCGGACATGGGGATGTAATCCTGGGCTGTATTGGGTCGCATGGCGGCGGCAACGCCTGCACTGACACCAATAACAAGGGCCACCAACATGGCATAAAAGGCCAACTCTGCGGTGGCCGGCAAACCGGCGGCAATAAGTTCGCTGACGTTACGGCCTGGATATTTGAATGAAGGGCCAAAATCCCCCTGCACTATATCGCCAAGATAGCTGACATATTGTTGCCACAGGGGCTGGTCGAGATTGTATTGGGCCTCTAAGGCTTTGATGACTTCCGGTGGCACTGCTTTGTCTGCGGAGAAGGGGCCGCCCGGTGCTGAGTGCACCAGAAAAAAGGTTAGGCTGATAACAATTAAAAGTACTGGTATGGCCTGCAGTAATCGATAGAAAGCAAATCTCAACATTACTGTTCCCCTCCATCAATTTTGCTTTGCTCTGGCTGTAAAGACATTTCAGTAAATGAAGGCTGGTTGAGAATATTGTCGGCGTAGTTGTTGACGGATTTGTTCACTAGGTTAACCGAGGTGTAAATGTAGATAGGAATCACCGGCAGTTCATCCATTAGTATTTGCTCTGCCTGACCAAAGACAGCCAGTCGTTCGGCATGAGATTTTACAGTCGGCGCCACCTCTGAAATTAGGCGGTCATATTCTGGATTACACCAGCCGGTGCGATTATTTCCGCCATTGCAGAGAAACATATCGAGAAAGCTATTGGGATCAACATAGTCACCGATCCAGCCAGCGCGGGATATTTGATAGTTGCCGGCGCTGGCCATGTCGAGATAAACCTTCCATTCCTGATTGAGTAATTTGATATCAATGTTTAGATGTTTATTCCACATCTGCTGAATAGCAATTGCAATTTTGCGATGGTCATCACTGGTGTTATAGAGAATCTCTGTGGTGGGGAAACCTTCGCCGTTGGGGTAACCAGCATCGGCTAATAGCTGTCGAGCCGCCTCGGGGTCAAAACGTAAATCGCTCTCTGGGTAATACCCCATGGTGCCCGGAGGGGTCATGGCATAGGCGGGAATCTGCCCGGCTTTAAGAATGCTTTTGGAGATGGTCTCGCGATCAATAGTCATGGCCAGTGCGCGGCGCACAGTTTTGTCTTGGAGGTGAGGCACGCGGGTATTAATGCGGTAAAAGTAGGTTCCAAGGTAGGGCGCTATATGCAGGGAGGAATCGTTGGCTTCGAGGTAGACCGGAATTTTATCGGCGGGAACAAGGTTAGTGCGGTGTAATTGTCCGGCACGAAACATGCGCTCTTCACTGACGACATTTTCGGTGGGGTAGAAAACAATTTTATTGAGCTGAACCTGGTCTGAGTTCCAGTAATACTGATTACGCTCTACGGTAATGCGACGATTAATTTTCCAGTCAGCTAATTTAAAAGCACCATTACTGACATTGTTGCCTTCATAGGTCCAGCGGGTGCCGCGCTCATCTGCTGCGCCGAACTTTTCGACGGTGCCACGGTGCACGGAATAGAGGCTGCTATGGTCAAGCAGTTGTAAAAAGTAGGGAGTTGGGTTCGTTAAGGTTACCTGCAGAGTGTAATCATCGAGGGCTTTTACACCCACCTGATCGAAATCGGTCACTGTGCCTTCGTAATATTCCTGAGCATTTTCAATTGAGAAGTACATATAGGCATAGAGGTTGCCCAGTGCTGGCTGTAGTGCGCGCCACCAGGACCAGACATAGTCATTGGCATTGTGGGGGTCACCATTTGACCAGCGTGCATTTTTGCGCAGGTTGAAGGTATAAACACGGCCATCGTCGCTAATTGTCCATGACTCGGCAACCCCAGGTTTGGGGGCCAAGGTTTTGCTGTCTTTTAGGATCAACCCTTCCATTAGAGCAGAAACGATGGTGTTTCCGGGTACTCCGACGCTGATATGGGGGTCAAGGCTCTGGGGTTCGGCGCCGTTGCCCCAGTGCAATGTGCCGGTGCGATTGCCTGAATCCACATTGCTTTCGCTGCTGCCGCAGGCTGATAGCAGCAGGGTAGGGATTAGTAATAATAGTGGAAGTATTAGTTGCTGCCTTGCACGGTTGTTCATTAACAGAGAACCCTTCACTTTATAATTTTGGTTGTAGTTCTTGCACAGTACGAGTCTAGCAAAAAAGTGACCAGCAATCTCAGCATCAATACAGTATTTACCAGACTACGCCGCTTTGGCTGTTGGGGTATTTGACCCTGTATTGAGTTGGTGGTTCGGTGGTTTTTGCTTGGGCCTGATTTCAGGCTTCGTCATGCCAGCGGAGGCTGGCATCTCTTGATGTCTGCGCCATACTTCTCGTTCCTTGCTGCTTCATACCCCCTTGCCTCCGTCATACTTCTTGCTCCTTGCTCCTTGCTCCGTCATACCAGCGGAGGCTGGTATCTAGAGACCCAGCCTTTCGCTGGGGTGACGGTAGGTATAAGTTAGTGGCGGTGGGTGGTGACAGTGTATAGGGCACTGTTTGCGGGCTACACAATTTATTGGCATAAGCGGTTGCACTTACCGAGTAAACCTCGGATAATCTCGCGCTTCGTTTTAATGGTGACCCCCTTTGGTCCCCTCGCAACAGCCAGTCATGAACTCCGCCAGGCCCGGAAGGGAGCAACGGTAATGATTACGCTGTGTGCCGAGGTGTGGCTATTGGGGGTCATCGCCATTAACGCTTCCAGCGCTCCGCTTATCTCCCTATAATAAGTGTCTTTACACTACAGCAGATTATGCGATGAGTTATCAGGTCCTTGCCCGAAAGTGGCGTCCGCGATCCTTTGCCGAAATGGCGGGGCAGGAACATGTGCTCCAGGCGCTAATTAATGCGCTAGATAACAACCGATTGCACCATGCCTATCTGTTTACTGGCACCCGCGGTGTCGGTAAAACCACCATTGCGCGTATTCTCTCCAAGTGCCTTAACTGCGAGAAGGGTATTAGCTCGGTTCCCTGTGGCGAGTGCGCCAGCTGTAATGAGATCAATGAAGGGCGATTTATCGACCTAATCGAAGTAGATGCGGCATCGCGAACCGGTGTTGATGATATGCGCGATCTGCTCGACAACGTGCAATATGCGCCATCTCGCGGCCGTTTTAAGATCTACCTGATTGACGAAGTGCACATGCTCTCTAAGTCGAGCTTTGCCGCGCTACTCAAAACATTGGAAGAGCCACCGCCCCATGTAAAATTCTTATTCGCCACCACAGATCCGCAGAAACTGCCGATCACCGTGTTGTCTCGCTGTCTGCAGTTCAACTTGAAAAATCTTAGCGCCGAGCGCATTACTCAGCATCTGCAATTTGTGTTGGGTGAAGAGCAGGTGCCCTTCGAAGAGGCGGCACTCTGGTCTCTGGCAAGAGCGGCCGATGGCAGTATGCGCGATGCACTGAGCCTCACTGATCAGGCAATTGGCCATGGAGGTGGTCAGGTTAGCGATACCGAAGTCAGCGCTATGCTGGGTACCATTGAGCGTGGCTATGTGGTGGATATCTGTAACGCTCTATCAACTGGCACGGGCACTGACGTGCTGGCTGCGGTAGGGAGAATGGCCGAGCAGGCACCGGATTACGATCTGGCTCTGGCCGATGTGCTGTCTATCTGGCATCAGGTAGCCATACTGCAGGCCGTCCCTGAGGCCTTGGATAAGGGCGTGAGTCATTATTCTGCGCTATTGGCCCTTGCTCAGGCAGTGTCTCGTGAAGATACTCAGCTGTTTTACCAAATTTGCCTGTTAGGCCGTAAAGACCTGCATCTGGCACCAGACCTTAAGTCGGGATTCGAAATGATTATGTTGCGCGCACTGGCCTTTAGGCCACTGCCGCCCAACAAAACCGTTGCTGCTCCGCCAGCTGCTCCTGCGGAGGCGGAGCCAACGGTAAAAAAGCCTGAAACGGTCGCGCCTAGTGAGTCGCCGCGACCGGTTGCCCTATTGCATGAAGTGAACAGCAATGCTGCTGTGGCTTTGCAGCCTGCTCAAGAGCCCATCGCAGCGCCTAATGTAGAGCCCTCGGCATTGCTTAATCCAGAGCCTTCAGCGTTGCGTAACGTAGAGCCCTCGGCGATGGGGAATGCAGAGCCTTCAGCGTTTCTTAATGTAGAGCCCTCAGCTTTAGTCAATATTGAGGAGCCTTCAACGCCCTATACTAAAGAGCCGTCTGCCCCACCTGAATTAAAGGCTGCAATAAACGAAGAGCCCTCAGCGCCTCCTATTAAGGAGCCCTCAGCGCCTCCTATTAAAGGGCAACCCTCAGCGTCCCCTATTGAAGACCGCGTATCTCTCCAAAAATTTAACCCCAACAACTGGATAGAAATCCGCAAGCAGCTCAGTATTGGCGCGTCCCTCGGTGAAATTGCCAGCCACTGCCTATACAAAGGGCGAGAGGGCAACCAGCTCAACTTTCTTATCGACAGTGATGAGACCAGCCTCTACGATAGCGCCCATCAGCAGAGTCTCGCTGAGGCCCTGACGGACTACTTTGAGCAGCCAGTCACCGTTGACATAACCTTTGGTGTCGCCGAGCAGGAAACGCCGCGAGCGGCCAATATTCGCGAGACATCGGAGCGTCGTGCTTTGGCTGTAGAGACGCTGAACAGCGACCCTGAAGTGATTAAATTTAAAGCCGTATTTGATGGTGCTCTAGACGAAAAGTCTGTGCGGCCTATCGATTAAGAGCCATAGATTAAGAGCCGCAGACTAAGAAAAAAATTGAGGAAAAAAATGGATATAAACAACCTGATGAAACAGGCCCAGCAGATGCAGGAAAAAATGGCTGCAATGCAGGAACAGGCCGCTGTTGCTGAGGTAACAGGCGAGTCCGGCGCAGGTATGGTGCAGGTGGTTATGACTGGGCGTCACGATGTGCGCAAGGTCACTCTGGATCCTTCGCTGATGAGCGAAGACAAAACCTTTCTCGAAGATTTACTGGCCGCTGCGGTGAATGATGCAGTGCGCAAAGTTGAAGCCCAGAGTAAGGACGCGATGAAATCAATGACCGGCGGAATGGATCTTCCCGCCGGTTTTAAAATGCCATTTTAGGACTTCTTTTTATTGGGCTGCCGTTTATTAGGCGCTTATTTATTAAGAACTTATTTAGCACCCTTATTAATTGAGGCTATTCCTTGTACGGAAATGTAATTGATCAGCTGATCGAAGCGCTGCGAGTGTTACCCGGTGTCGGCGCAAAGTCTGCCCAGCGAATGGCTCTGCAGCTTTTAGAGCGTGACAAAGTGGGTGCGTCCCATCTGGCCGAGGCCATTGTCGAGGCGGTAGAAAAAGTTGGTCGCTGTGGCCAATGCCGCACCCTTACAGAGCATCAGGTCTGTGGCATCTGCACCAATGATCGCCGTTTGGGCTCTCAGATCTGTGTGGTGGAAAATCCGGCTGACCTCTATGCCATCGAACAGGCAGGCAGTTTCAGGGGTAAATACTTTGTTCTGTTGGGACATCTGTCTCCCATTGATGGCATTGGCCCAGAACAGCTGGGTATTGATCAGCTAATCGATCGTTTACAACAGGGAGAGGTCAGCGAGCTTATACTGGCCACCAACCTAACCGTTGAAGGTGAGGCCACGGCCCATTTTATTGCCGACAAAGCCAAGGCCCTCGGCGTAGCTGTCTCGCGAATTGCCTATGGCGTGCCCATGGGTGGCGAGCTGGAATATGTGGATGGCGGAACGTTAAATATGGCATTACAAAGCAGAAAGGCCCTGTAGATGAATCTTTGGATCGACAGTAATGACAAGTTACAGCAGATGTGTGATCAACTGGCTGAGGTAAAAGTCGTCGCTATAGACACCGAGTTTATTCGCACGGATACTTTTTTCCCAAAAATAGCCCTTATTCAGCTTTCGAATGGCGAGCAGTGCTGGCTAGTTGATGTGCTGGCGATTGATGAGTTTGGTCCTCTAAAAACCTTGCTGGAAGAGCCTGACCGCACGCTAATTTTTCATGCCTGCGGAGAAGATCTAGAAGTACTGGATCATGCGCTGGATATTCGCCCAAACAATATTTTTGATACCCAGATTGCGGCCGGTATTGCCAACATCGGTTACTCCATGGGCTACGCCCGTCTGGTTAACCATATGTTTGAAGTGGAGTTGGATAAACAGGAGACTCGCTCGGACTGGTTAAAGCGACCCTTAACCGATCGCCAGCTGGAATATGCCGCCATCGATGTACTTTACCTCCACCGCATCTATGATATTTTGACTAGGGCGCTGGAAGACCAGCAGCGTCAGGAATGGTTTGCCGAAGAAACTGTCGCCATGTTCGATCTGGCCGCAGGACGCAAAGATAACAGTGATTATTATCTGCGCGTAAAAGGTGCATGGCGCTTACAGGCTAAGTCATTAAGTGCATTGCGACGACTCTGCGACTGGCGTGAAGACACCGCTCGAGAACTGGATAAACCACGCTCACATATTATTAAAGATCAGGTACTGCTCGAGATAGCTCGACGCATGCCAACCGCTAACGAGCAACTGCAGGGTATTGAAGACTGGTATTCTCGTTCTATTCAACGTCATGGCCAGATGGTTCTGCAACAGGTTCAAGATTCCGATGGCGATGCGCCTGTCGTTGCAATTCCAGAGCCCCTAACAAAGTCAGCCAATACGGTGATGAAAGCCATGCGCAGTGCATTGACCTCGGTTGCCGAAGCAGAGCAGATTCCCCAGGAGTTCTTGTCTAATAAAAAAGAGCTCGAGGCTATTCTGCGCAGTGCCATGGAAAGCGAGAATAAAGGTCAGTGCAACTGGCCGGAAAGATTAAATCAGGGATGGCGTCAAGCCAGAGTTAAACCAGCCATTCAGGCAGTGCTTGAAAGTACGGAAACATTTTAATGAAAATATTATGTGATATTTATAAGGGCGACAAGAAAGAGGAAATGTACCTCTATGTTCCTAAAGATGGCGGCCCTTCAAAAGTGCCAGAAGAGCTGTTGACGAGCTTCGGTGAGCTTAAGTTGGTGACTACCATGATTCTGACCCCGTCGCGGAAACTTGCCCGGGCAGACATCAATAAGGTCTTGTCAGATATTACTGAAAACGGGTTTTACTTACAGCTGCCCCCGGCAAAATTCCCCCAGGCAAATATTCAGCCTGAGTACAGGCAGTAGCCTCAATACCGGGCACCCAAAACCTAAAGAGTTGATGAGCATAAAAGATAGCATGAAAAAGTTCTGGCAGACAAAAACCCTTCAGCAGATGTCCACCGACGAGTGGGAGTTACTCTGTGATGGCTGTGCCAAATGCTGTCTGGTAAAACTCGAGGACTACGACACGGGTGAGATATTTCATACCAATGTCACCTGCGAATTGCTAGATACAGAATCTTGTCGCTGCAGTGATTATGCTGGGCGCCACAAGGTTGTGGATGACTGCATTCAACTTGATCAGAAAAATATTCACTCTCTGGCATGGTTGCCAAAGAGCTGTTCCTATCGGTTGATTGCCGCCGGGGAACCCTTGCCAGAATGGCACCATCTAGTGACAGGAAGCCTTGAGACACTGCATAGTTATGGTGCCTCATTACAGGGAAAGGTTGTCTCGGAACTTAATGTTCACGACGACGATATTGAAGACCACATTGTGCAATGGGTTGATTAATTATGTATAGCGCTGAAAATTATTTATGGGGATGGATTGCTTACGGCACCGGGGTTACCTGTCTGCTGTTTGTGCTCTGGTACTGGATGCGTAATCTGCGTTTTACGACTGTTCGGCATCTGGTATTGCTGTTTGCCACTGTGTTTTTAGTGACGCCAGTGACGGCCTATCGCGATGATCCTCATCTTGCACCCGCGTTTTTTGTTAGTCTTTATGAAGGGCTGTTAGCCACGGGAGATAATCTAGGGTTTCAGCGTGGCCTGGCACCTATTTTGGCTTTTTGTTTTCTGGCCGTTATTTTTTATGCGCTGGCTCGATTCTTAATTTCTCGATTTACCAAAGGCAGTAAACGTTCTGTCCCTGCAGCGCCAACAGATAATTAGGCGAAACTCAGGGCTGTGCCTTCCAAAAAATAAAAAAATATAATAATTGAAAGAGGGGCTGCAATGAACGACCAATCCGCAGACACAGTGTCGTCTAAAAAACCAAAAACTAGCGCAAGTACGTTGCGTATCGGTACTCGATATCGTGCTGAGCGAATCGATGGGGACTATGACGCCATTGTTATAGGTTCTGGTATCGGCGGTCTCTGTAGTGCCGCGTTACTCTCGCAAATGGGCAAGAAGGTGATCGTCCTAGAGCAGCATTACACCGCGGGTGGCTTTACTCATGCCTACGAGCGCAATGGTTATGAATGGGATGTGGGTGTTCATTATATTGGTGATATGGGTCGCAAAAGCCAGGGTCGTGGACTCTTTGATTTTATCTCTGGGGGCAAGCTCAAATGGGCTGAGATGGACCCTGTCTATGACCGAATTATTCTTGGGGATGAAAAATTCGATTTTGTCGCAGGCAAAGAAAATTTTAAAAATTCATTAAAGGAACAGTTTCCAGACGATGTCGATGCGATCGATAAGTATGTTGAATTAGTAACCGCCACCACTAAATACATGGGCGCGGTTAGTCAGGCTAAGGCTATGCCAACGCCTGTTGCTAAGCTGATGTCCCTGTCTTCGAAAAACAAATTCCCCGATTATGCCCTCGACACATCCTATGATGTACTCAGGAGATTAACCGACAATGAAAAGCTCATTGCCGTGCTCTGTGGACAGTGGGGAGATCATGGTTGTCCGCCAAAAGAATCCGTTTTTCTTATGCATGCGCTAATCGCGGGTCATTATTTTAATGGCGGCTTTTATCCCGTGGGCGGCGCCTCACAAATAGCGGCGACGATTATTCCCCAGATACAGGTCTCCGGCGGCGATGTATTTACCTATGCTGATGTGCAGGAAATTATTATCGACAAAGGCCGCGCCGTTGGCGTGAAAATGGTCGATGGTCACTGCCTCTATGCCGAGCATATTATTTCTAATGCTGGGGTGGTCAATACTTTTTCAGAGCTATTACCTGCAGCCCTAAGCAAAGAGCTCGGCTACCAACAAAAGGTTGATGCCTTAGAAACGTCTATGTCTCATGGCGGTATGTACCTTGGGTTAAAAGGCACTGCAGAAGAGCTTCAGTTACCGAAGACCAATCTGTGGATCTACATTGATGAACATCATGATGACAATGTGGCGGCGCTGCGCAAAGATCCCAGTGCGCCGCTGCCGCTAGTGTATGTGTCGTTTCCCTCTGCCAAAGATCCAGACTTTCAGCGCCGTTATCCGGGCCGCTCAACCATTGAGATTGTGATTGGTCCCTGTGACTTTGAGGCGTATCGCCAGTGGGCGGATAAAACCTGGGGCAAGCGCGGAGACGATTACGAGGCGCTAAAGGAAAATTTATCAGAGCGCATGCTTGAAGCTCTGTATAAGCAGATGCCACAGCTGCGAGGCAAAGTAGATTATTCAGAGGTCTCAACACCGCTGTCTACCAGCCATTTCTGCCGCTACAAGAAGGGCGAGGCCTATGGTCTGGCTCATAACAAAGCCCGTTTTCAGCAGGACTGGTTGAAACCAAAGACGGCAGTACCGGGGCTTTATTTAACCGGTCAGGATGTTATTAGCTGTGGTGTGGTTGGCGCACTGATGGCAGGCATGGTGACGGCGATGTCAGTGGTTGGCATTCGCGGTGCAGGCAGCCTAATGAAGAAGATCAAAGCGGGACCGGTGCTTTAGGCTAGGTGCTGTAACTTAGGCGCATGCTTAGGGCTTATCTGCTTTTGAGCAGTGGCGGTTAAACAGTCTGTCTTAAAGCGCGGTTCTTGAAGGCTGGCTGTCGCTGCCGGTTTGACTGTAGAGTCATACATAGTGCCAATATTTATCATTTACAGGCTCTTTTGAGTCCATTTAGCCGGAAAACTAGTGCAAGATTAGACTATTATGCAGGGCTAAATAAGAAGATTAACTTTACTTAATGTGGATTCAGACGATATGAAATTTACGGGTACGGAAAAATACGTAGCAACAGAAGAGCTGCAGATGGCGGTAAACGCTGCAGTAACATTACAGCGCCCCTTACTGATTAAGGGCGAGCCTGGCACAGGTAAAACATTGCTGGCTGAAGAAGTTGCCAGCGCGCTGGGCATGCCTATTCTGTCTTGGCACATTAAATCGACTACCAAGGCACAGCAGGGTCTCTATGAGTACGATGCGGTTTCCCGCCTGCGCGACTCCCAGCTGGGCAGTGACAAGGTCAACGATATTCGCAACTACATTGATAAGGGCAAGCTGTGGGAAGCCTTTACTGCCGATGAGCAGGTAGTGCTGCTGATTGATGAGATCGACAAGGCGGATATTGAATTCCCCAACGATCTACTTCATGAGCTCGATAAGATGGAATTCCATGTTTATGAAACGGGTGAAACCATTAAAGCGATACGACGTCCGATCGTAATTATTACTAGTAATAATGAAAAAGAGCTTCCCGATGCATTCTTGCGTCGCTGCTTCTTCCACTTTATCAACTTCCCTGATCGTATGACTATGCAACGTATTGTTGATGTGCATTTTCCCAAGATCAAAAAGCAGTTGGTGGACGATGCCATGGATATCTTCTTTGATGTGCGCAAGATTCCTGGCCTCAAGAAGAAGCCTTCAACCTCTGAGCTTGTCGACTGGTTAAAGCTGATTATGTCTGATGATATTCCTGATGATATCCTGACTAATCGCGATCCGACCAAGGCGATTCCACCGCTATATGGTGCCTTGCTCAAGAACGAGCAGGATGTACATCTGCTTGAGCGACTGGCGTTTATGACACGCCGCGAAGCCAAATAGACTGGCCTGAAGTAAACGAGTTTATTCTATGCTGATTAACTTCTTTCAGACGCTGAAGAAAGCCAATGTGCCTGTTTCTATCAAGGAACTATTGGATCTTCTTGCCGCGATGGAACAAAACCTAGCCTTCGGTTCCATCGACGATTTCTATCTGTTGGCGCGCACGGTGATGGTTAAAGACGAGAAGTATTACGATCGTTTTGACCGTGCCTTTGGTGCCTACTTTAAGAATCTAGAAAATATCGACGGTATTATTGAAGCTCTGCTGCCTGAAGACTGGCTGCGTAAAGAGTTTGAAAAGCATTTTACCGACGAAGAAAAAGCCAAGGTTGAAAGCTTAGGGGGGCTCGAAAAGCTGATCGAGGAGTTCAAAAAACGCCTTGAAGAGCAAAAAGAGCGCCACGAGGGCGGCAACAAATGGGTGGGTACCAATGGTACTTCGCCCTTTGGTCATGGCGGTTTTAATCCTGAGGGCGTGCGTATTGGCGGTCCGGGAGGCAAGGGCACTGCGGTTAAAGTCTGGGATGAACGACAGTATCAGGACCTAGACGACTCTGTTGAAATTGGCACTCGCAATATTAAAGTGGCCCTGCGTCGTCTGCGTAAGTTTGCCCGTGAGGGGTCTGCAGATCATCTGGATCTGGATGACACCATTCGCTGTACGGCGCGCAATGGGGGCATGTTGGATATCAAAATGGTCCCCGAGCGTCGCAATGCGGTGAAGGTACTTATCTTCTTTGATGTGGGCGGTTCGATGGACCCCTATGTGCGCCTCTGCGAAGAGCTATTCTCGGCCGCTAAAACCGAGTTCAAACATCTCGAGTATTTCTATTTCCATAACTGCATGTATGACTATGTGTGGAAGGACAACAATCGCCGTCGCGAAGAGCAGATTTCTACCTTCGACTTGCTGAACAAGTACTCGGCTGATTATAAGGTGATCTATGTGGGCGATGCCTCTATGGCACCCTATGAGGTCACAAGCCCTGGTGGCAGTGTTGAGTATCACAATGAAGAGTCTGGTGCGGTTTGGATGCAACGCATGGCCGAGACTTTTGAGAAGCTTATCTGGATTAACCCTGTGCAGGAAAAGTATTGGGAATACACGCCCTCAATTCAGATGCTAAAAGAGCTGGTTGACGATAAGATGTTTCCCCTGACACTGGGTGGTCTCGAGAAGGGCATGTCGTTGCTGTCTCGCTAAGCGGACAAAACAATTTGAGATTTGCCTACAACAATAATAAGTAGAGATGTTGCTATGAAGGTTCAAGACGCGGTATTAAAGGCGCAAAAAACGACAGGTATCGGCAGTAAGCAACCAGAGCTACCGGGCGGATCTCTGCTCGAGATTTGGCAGCAGGCGGTTGCTGATTCCTCTACCTATCCAGCCTATACCTGTATTGGGCAAACCTTGACCTATGGTGAAGTTGACCAGATGGCAAGACGTGTGGCGAGTTACTTTCAAAAGAAATTAAAACTGGTAGCCGGCGATCGTATCGCGGTGCAGCTACCCAATCTTATTCAGTATCCTATTGTGGTTGTTGCCGCTTGGAAACTGGGTCTGGTAATTGTTAACACCAATCCAATGTACACGGTTCGCGAACTGGTCCACCAGTTTAACGATTCTGGCGCTAAAGCGGTTGTCGTATTAGACCAGTTCTATGACACCCTTTGCGAAGCCTTGCCGGACACCAGTATCGAACATGTCATTGTGACCCGTCCAATTGACCTGTTACCTCAGCCAAAAAATATGCTACTCAGTGGTGCCATGAAACTGATGGGTAAACGCCCCTCTCTGGCTAAGGGCAGTCATATAGGTTTTTCTGATCTACTCACCGGTGGCAGTAATTATATTGCGCATAAGGCCAGCCTAGATGATGTCTGTGCGCTTCAGTATACCGGCGGTACAACCGGTGCCTCGAAGGGTGTAATGCTTACTCAGAGTAGCCTGGTGAGCAATGTTGCCCAGGCACTGAGTGTTATCTCTATTCTCAAAGAACCCATTACCCACAGTACCTGTGTGGCACCTTTACCAATCTACCACATCTATGCCTACTCACTATGCATGGGGCTTATGCCAGCAACGCGTGGGCATACAGTACTGATTCCTGATCCACGAAATATCGCGCTGTTTGTCAGTGCAATCAAAAAGTTTAAGTTTGAAATCTTCTGCGGCCTCAACTCATTATTTGTCGCCCTGCTTGAAAGTAAAGATTTCAAAAGACTCGATTTCTCTAATTTACGTATGACCCTGTCTGGCGGTATGGCCCTAATGGAATCTGTTGCCGATGACTGGCAAACAGCGACCGGCTGTATTGTTAGCGAAGGCTATGGCATGACCGAGTCCTCGCCGATTATTTCGATGAATCCTTCGGGCTTTGAGAAAATTGGTACTGCAGGCATCCCCATTGCCGGCACTGATATTAAAGTCGTGGATGAAAATGGCGTAGTGCAGGAAGTTGGCGGTGTCGGTGAGCTCTGTGTTCGTGGCGCCCAGGTTATGGCTGGCTATTGGAAACGCGAAGACCAAACAGCCGAAGTGATTGTCGATGGCTGGCTGCACACGGGAGATATTGTTGTGGTCGACGAAGAGGGCTATATCAAGATTGTTGACCGTCTTAAAGATATGATTATCGTCTCTGGCTTTAACGTGTACCCCAATGAATTAGAACAGGCTCTAACGCTGCACCCAGCGGTGTCTCAATGTGCTGCTATCGGCATTCCTGATACTAAGGCGGGTGAGGTGGTTAAGATGTTTGTGGTCAGCACCGACCCTGAATTAACCGTTGCTGAGGTTATTGATTTTTGTAAGCAGAATATGGCGGCCTACAAGGTGCCTAAGTTCGTTGAGTTCCGCGATGAGTTGCCAATGACTAATGTGGGCAAGGTACTGCGCAAAGACCTTAAGGCTGATGAGAAGAAGAAATTGCGGGCTTAGTGTTGCTACCAATAGGTTCTAGTAAAGCGCTTTACTAAACAGCGCTCTACTAAACAGAGCTCTACTAAAAAGGCCTCTACTAAAGCGCTCGTGTAATCAAGGGCCCTACTCAGTAAAGTAGAAGGCATAAAAAAAGGCGATCCATTTGATGGATCGCCTTTTTTGTTACTGCGGTACTGCTATTACAGTCGGTAGACCACACATAGGAAGCCAACAGTTGTCAGCACAATAGTGTATGGCAGAGCCATGATCACCATGCGCATGTACGACAGTCTAATCAGCGGTGCGATTGCCGAGGTCAGCAGGAACAGGAAAGCAGCCTGACCATTAGGTGTGGCAACACTGGGTAAGTTAGTACCTGTGTTAATTGCAATAACTAGCTTGTCAAAGTGCTCACGGCTTATGTCGCCAGCATCGTATACAGCGCGGACTTCATTGATATACACCGTAGCCACAAACACATTGTCACTAATGGCTGAAAGCAGGCCGTTGGCGAGGAAGAATACGCCGGGCTGAATCGCTTCATCCTGCTCTAGTACCATAGCAATAACGGGTGAGAACAGGTGCTGTTCGTGAATCACCGCAACAATGGCAAAGAACACAACCAGAAGCGCAGTGAAGGGCAGAGCCTCTTCAAAGGCGTGGCCAATGCGGTGCTCTTCAGTAATGCCGTTGAACGCTGTTAGCAGCACGATAACCATCAGACCGATGAGGCCAACGGGTGCCCAGTGCATGGCCAGAGCAGCCACTAGGATCAGTGCAACGACTACCTGAGTGATCATTGCAGCCTTCTGATACTGGGTGCGGTGAGCGTCGTCATGGTCGCTAGATTCTTGCAGAACCTGACGTACTGCTTCTGGAAGCTGTGCGCCGTAACCGAATATCTTGGTCTTTTCGAGCAAAATACAGGTAATCAAACCACAGGCTAAAACTGGCATAGTCACTGGAGTCATCTTTAAAAAGAACTCAATGAACGTCCAGCCTGCTTTTTCAGCGATCAGCAGATTTTGCGGCTCACCGACCAGAGTGGTTACACCACCCAGAGCAGTACCAACGGCACCGTGCATGATCAGGCTGCGCAGGAAGGCGCGAAAGTCTTCAAGTTTTTCACGGTTAAGTTCGCGCACACTGTCGTCGTCACTATGATCGTGGTCTACGTCGACAATTTTCTTACCGGAGGCGACCTTGTGATACACCGAGTAAAAGCCTACTGAGATGGTAATCAGAACCGCTGTTACGGTCAGAGCATCCAGGAACGCAGATAAGACAGCACCTGCGAAGCAGAACAAAAACGACAGAGTAGTTTTAGATTTCACCCCTAAAAGAATCTTAGTAAAGGTGAACAGCAGCATGTCGCGCATAAAGTAGATGCCGGCGACCATAAACATTAGCAGCAGGATTACCTGAAAGTTGCTGACAGTCTCGTTATAGACCGCTTCGGGGCTCGTTAGCCCCATCAGTACGGCTTCAATGGCAAGTAGGCCACCTGGCTGCAGTGGATAGCACTTTAGGGCCATAGCCAGGGTAAAGATAAACTCCGCGATGAGTACCCAGCCCATAACAAACGGACCAAACACATAGAGTATGAGAGGGTTGAACACTAAAAAGGCAATAATGGCGCTCTCATACCAACCGGGAGAGTTACCGAGAAAATTCTTTTTAAATGCATGGGACATTGTTGGATTCATTTGTAGATCCTTAGTTACTTTATAAGCCTGTTAATAAGCAGCATTTGTTGATTTTAATCACTGCTCAATTCGATGATGCTTTCATGGTAAACTTAAAAATTATTGGCCGAAACCTTAGCTGTAGCTATACCTATTTGCAAGCTTTCACGGTCTTTTTCAACCGAATTTACACTCTATATCAAAGGTATCTCCCCCTGTGATCATTCCTCCAAGCCTAAACGGTTTTTATGCTAGTCCTGTTGCTATTAATACGGATAAGAAATGGATCATTGCAGTGATTGCTGGGGAGCTTCTAGTTCCTGCGGCGGTTGCAGTGACCGGCTCTGGCTTTGGCCCCGTCATTGACAGCGATGAGACAGACCTGCTGAAATTTTTCTGTGAGCGACGCATTACTTTAGGCCAGTGGCATGGTCGGGACTGTGAAGTCTGGGAGCTATTGCCCGAGGCTGCGAGCACTGAAGGCTTTAAACTTATTGAGTTGCGCACCCTATTAATGAGTGCGGGTGACGAGGAATTCTCCCTAGCCTGTCGTGCCGTGCAACTTCTCGACTGGCAGGATAAGCATCGCTTTTGTGGTAGCTGTGGAGAGCCCAACGGTGCTTCCGACAGCGAGCATGCCCTGCAATGCACGCCCTGTAATATCAATAATTACCCACGAATTTCCCCCTGTGTCATTGTATTAGTCACAAAAGGCGACCACTGCCTGTTAGCACGTAATGCAGCCTGGCCCCCCAATCGCTATAGCTCTTTGGCCGGTTTCTTAGAGGCGGGAGAGAGTGCCGAGCAGGCCCTTCATCGCGAGGTATTTGAAGAGGTAGGCATAGAAATAACCAATCTACGATACTTTGGCAGTCAGTCTTGGCCCTATCCCGGTCAGCTAATGCTGGGCTTTATTGCCGATGCGGTTACCGACGACATTAAGATTGATGGCGTTGAAATTGCCGAGGCAGATTGGTTTCGGTATGACCAGATGCCGGGGATTATTGCGCCGCCCACGATTATGTCTGGCCGCCTGTTGCAGCAATATATAGATGATGCCACGTTGACTTATGGCTAGGGCTATTGGTTACAACGCGCTAGCGAATAGCCAATAGCCAGGCGCTAAGAGCGTCTATACTGTAATTTTATTAACGAACACATTTTTTATTACTCTGGAGTGAACCTTGGATTTCCTTTTAGAATATGGCCTGTTTTTGGCCAAGATAGCGACCTTTGTATTTGCCTTTGCCATGATTGTCAGCATCATTGTTAATGCCCGCAAAAAAAACTCCCAGGGTAATGAGAAGGGCCATCTTGAAATAACGCCGCTCAACGAACAGTTTGAGCATATGAGCGAATCTATGTTGCTGGCGACCATGGATGAGTCCCTGCAAAAGGCCGAAGAGAAGAAGTTAAATAAGGCTAAGAAGAAGCAGGCGGCTCTGGCTAAGAAAGAAGAAAAGAAAGCGGGAAAAGAAGCCGCTAAAATGGCTAAGACTGATGATGGTACTGCAGAGCCGGAGACTGTTAAGGCCAAAAGTCGAGTATTCGTGCTGAACTTTGACGGTAACATCAGCGCATCGGCGGTGAGTCATCTTCGCGAAGAAGTTACCGCTATATTAACTCAGGCCACCAGTAATGATGAGGTGTTGATTAAGTTGGAGAGCCCGGGTGGTATGGTTCACAGCTATGGCCTGGCCAGCAGCCAGCTCGATCGCCTACGCAAAAAAGGTATTCCACTCACCGCCTGTGTCGATAAGGTTGCGGCCAGTGGTGGCTATATGATGGCCTGTGTGGCGGACAAGATTCTAGCCGCGCCCTTTGCCATTGTTGGGTCTATTGGCGTTGTGGCGCAGATGCCGAACTTTAATAAGGTATTGAAGAAGCATGATGTGGATTTTGAAATCCTCACTGCGGGTAAGTACAAACGCACCTTAACTATGTTTGGTGAGAACACTGACGAAGGCCGCGATAAGTTTGTAGAAGAACTTGAAGAGACGCATCAGTTGTTTAAGAGCTACGTTTCGGAACGTCGCCCACAAATTGATATCGAACAGATCGCCACGGGTGAAATCTGGTACGGCTCTCAAGCCATGGAATTGAAGTTGGTGGATGATGTGCAAACCAGTGATGAGTATCTGGTATCGCGTATCGCCGAAGCCGATGTGTTCGAAGTGTCGTTTGTACAGAAGAAGAAACTCCATCAGCGCCTGGGCATCGCCGCCGAAGAGAGCGCAGATCGCCTTCTCCTCAGATGGTGGGCCCGCCTAACCCAAGACACCAACAAGCAGTTTTAGGGGTCATCTTGCTCAGGCTGGTACCTCTGCCCATAATCAGCGTCGCATCAGTCCCCGTGAGACCCCAGCCTTCGCTGGGGTGACGATTAGGTTTGGGGTGACATTAGGTCTGAGAACCGCGTCATACCAGCGCAGGCTGGTATCTCTGCCTACAACCAGCGTCGTATCAATCCCAGTGAGACCCCAGCCTTCGCTGGGGTGACTATTAGGCCTGAGGTGACCATTAGGTTTGGGCTAACTATTAGGTCTGAGAACCGCGTCATACCAGCGCAGGCTGGTATCTCTGCCTACAACCAGCGTCGTATCAATCCCAGTGAGACCCCAGCCTTCGCTGGGGTGACTATTAGGCCTGAGGTGACCATTAGGTTTGGGTTAACTATTAGGTCTGAGAACCGCGTCATACCAGCGCAGGCTGGTATCTCTAAAACAGTGCTTCTGGATCCAAATCATAGGCATCCGGGGGCAAATTCTTGGCAATATCAACATTGCCTTCCTGCCCAGACAGAACCAACACCTTCTTGCGAGAGAGGCGTTTCTTATTGGCATCAAGAATAACCGTTAGCTCAGGTTTTCTGCCCATCCCCGATCGAAAATCGCTCACCACAGCGACTTCGCCTGTGGTCAGCTCCACCAATGACCCCGGAGGGTAGAGGCCAATAGCTTGGATAAAGGTGTCCACCAATTCCTTTTGAAACAGCGTCTTGCGCCAGCCAGCCATTTTCATGATGGCCTCTGAATGGGGGATAGGTGTGGCGTAATATCGGGGGCTGGTCATGGCGTCGTAACAGTCAACCACCGCGGCGATGCGGGCATACAGAGGGATGCCCTTACCCGCGAGGCCTGCAGGGTAGCCGGTGCCATCAAAGCGCTCGTGATGGTATTGAATGGTATTGATCACTTCGGTGGGGAGTTGAGATTCTTTAATGGCACTCAAACCCAGCTCTATGTGGGTCTGAGTCTCTTCATGCTCCTTATCGGTGAGGCCGCCAGTTTTACGCAGTAGGCCATCGGGAAGCAGTAATTTACCCACATCCATTAGCAGGCCTGCGAGTCCCAGGTGAAACATTTCGTCCCGCCCCAGCCCCAGCTGACGGCCCATGACCACGCAGAGTATTGAGCAGGAGATGCAGTGGCGATGGCCATAGCTGCTCTTGCTCTTGAGTCGTGCCAGCCAGACCCCGGCGGCAGGGTTGCGAATAATGCTTTCAACCAGTGCTTCGAGTAAGGGGGTAACGCGGTCAATTCTGGGTATTCCGCCGGCTTTAATGGTTTTGCCGATACGATTAAATTCCTGCTGAATACTGTAGTAGGCAAGGGTTGCCACTCGTAATTCAGAGGATAGGTCGGTACTGATGCTGTAATCAGTGATTGATTTTGTGGCCAGTTCACTGGCGAGAGACTGGCGTGTATTGCCGGTCTGAGATATTTTATGGTCGGAAAGGGTCTGATTCATCTGAGTTCTAAACATCCAGTTGTTTAAAGTACAAAATCCATTACCAAAAAGAATAGCAGAAAATGGCTACTGAGATTCAATTAATGGCTCAGGCTGTGTTCAAAATAGTCTTCTCGACGGTAGTCTGTAAGCCACTGCATAAAGGTGGTTTGGGGCAGTGCCTTGCTAATGTGGTATCCCTGGGCAAAGCTGCAGCCGAGGTCGCAGAGACTATTGAGTACCTGCTGATTTTCAACGCCTTCGGCAACAGTCAGCAGGTTAAAGCGCCGCCCCCATTCAATGATCAACTTCACAATCTCCATATCAACTGGGCTGTCGAGCATGTTTAAGACGAATGATTTGTCGATTTTGAGTTCACTGGCAGGAATATATTTAAAGTACTCCAGTGACGAGTAGCCGGTACCAAAGTCATCAATGGATATCTTTACCCCAAGGTCTTTGATTTTACTCAACACCTGAAAACCCTGGGCTAAATCTTGCTGAATCGCGGATTCGGTGACCTCAATACAGAGCACCGACGGATCACCGCCCCAGAGATTGAGGCTCGACTCTATTAGGGGAAATAGATCGGGCTGTTTAAGGCAGCTGGCAGAGATGTTAATGGCCACTGTAATAGGTCCCTGCGCCTTAGGCCAGCTGGCGGATTCTCGCAGGGCGGTATTAATAGTCCAGCGAAACAGATCAGACATGCGCCCTGAGCGCTCGATAATGGCGATAAGCTGCTCTGAATTTATATTCTGATCATGGGCCTGGTCCCAACGAATAAGGCCCTCGGCGGCCATAGGTACCTGTGTTGCCAGGCACAGCTTAGGTTGATAGAACAGATTAAAGGCATTGCTCTCAAGGGCCTCGTCAATATCCTGCTCTAGGGCCACCAAGGTAGGGGCCTGATCATAGCTGGAGGCCTCACTAATATGGTAGTCCTCACCGCTTTGCCTGGCCTTCTTGGCGGCAGACTCAGCCTCTAGCAATAGTCTTTCAGCCGATAATGACTTGCTATTAGAGGCGCTAAAACCAATCGAACCCCTGATCTGGATGTTGAGCTTTTCCCGCTGAAAGGGCCGTGCTATTAGGGCGTTAATCTTCTTGGCTAACAGTGGCAACAGCTGGATATCCAGTAGGGGAGAGATCAGTAGTGCAAATTTATCGCCGTCAATACGGCCACAAAATGAGGGCTGCTTGGCGAGTCCACTGAGCCGCTGATGGAGCTCTGCAAGAATGGTGTCCCCCACAAGATGTCCATAGAGCTGGTTGATCTGCTGGAACTGTCTGAGGTCAATAGCCGCCACAATGCTGAGTTTTTTACTGGGGTCAGCAATCGTCATCTGCTCGACGATGATGGATAGAAATGTCGAACGGTCAACACTGGGTGGTTGCTTGCCCATTAAACAGTTGCCATTAACGAATCCCATTAAATGTAGAGCGCTTCTGGGTCTAACCCATAGGCTCCAGCTTCCAGTGTTCGCGCTATGTCTACATTTCTATTATCTGCGCCAATGTGGGTAGAGAGGTCCATCTCTACAAAGTCTTCAAGCTGGTTTTTTTGTCGGTCTAGTATCACCAACACGTGAGGTCGCAGGCGTTTACCGGCGTTTTCTTTAATAACAATACCCACCTCGCCAGAGGTTAGCTCAACTAATGTGCCCGTGGGGTAGACACCCACAGACTGGATAAAGGCCTCAATAAGCTCTGGCTGAAAGTCATAGCCCCGCCATTCGTACATTTTCTTTAAGGCCGTGGCATGGGGAATGGGGTGGGCATAGACACGCTGGCTGGTAATGGCGTCGTAGCAGTCAGCGATAGCGGCTATGCGGGCGTAGAGTGGTATCTGCGTGCCCTGGAGGGCATGAGGGTAACCATTGCCATTAAAGCGCTCATGGTGATAGGCAATCATGTCGATCACTGGCTTGGCAATGGTGCGGGATGATTCACTGGCCATCTTTAGGCTGAGATCCACATGCTTTTTTATCAGCGAGAACTCTCGCTCAGTCAGCTGGTCTTTTTTGTTGAGTATCTGCCCGGGGATTTTTAGCTTGCCAATATCTAATAGCATGCCGCCTGTTGAGAGCAGTGCCAGTTCCTTTTTGGGTAGTCCGATTTGGCGACCAATAACGGCACACCAGATAGCGACAGCCAGACAGTGTCGGTACGTATAGGAGTCTTGGGACTTAAGCTTGGCCAGCCAGATGCTGGCACCCGGGTTGCGAATAACACTGTCCACCAGGGGATTGACGACTTCACTGAGATTGGCGATGTTTAATGACTTACCCGCATTGATGCGGCTTGCCATGCCATCAAATTCTTCACGAATATTCTGATAGGCGCGGTTGGCGATTTTAATCTCGCTGGTTACTGCAACCTGTTCTGAATACTTGGTGATACGGCGGGTGGCTAACTCTTTGTCAAAGGGGGTTTCTGCGACGCCAAGCTTGCGGTCGTGGCCAATTTTGTGGGCCACCGCAACCTCAAAGTTGGCAATGCTTTTGTTGTAGTCGATATACACATAGTCGCAGTAGAGAGCGAGCTTTTGTACCTCAGAGGTATTGCGGACCATAAACCCTTGCAGATAAAAGGGGGTTTCCAGCCAGGGACGATCCAGACCAGATACATACATACCGGGTTCGACCTGATGAACATATACTTTTGTTGTCTTTACCTGTGGCAATTGTCGTCTCTCCGTGACGTTGTTGCTGGTCCCTTGTTGCTGTTTCTTATTCCTTGACGCTTATTGCATGTCTATTTATTACATGACTACTTATTACATGACAATTTATTACTTGTGTATAAGGATAGCTGGTAACTAGTCCCGCCGCAGCTTTCCGCTTGTCGCGATAGGGTTTGGAAAGTTGAACACTACTATATAGCTCGAAACCAAGAACGTGATAATCGCAGCGGCCTGTATTAAATGCGAAGCATTATTGCCAATTAGCTGGGTATTAAAGGCGACATAGGCGATTAGCAGAGAGAACTCGCTGTTCTGCCCCAGCCTAAAGCCAATATCCCATGACAGACTTTGGCTTTCACTTTGACCGCGCAACAGTGTCTGATAAACCGTGGGTTTTAGTGTCAGCATCAGAGCAGCGAGAATCAGCGCGGGAACGGCGATCTGTGGAATCAGTGAAAGATCGAAGCCGCCCCCTAGAGAGAAGAAAAACAGTATTAAAAAGAAGTCGCGGAGCGGCTTCAGATTGAGGGCGATATATTGTGATATTGGGCTGGTGGCAAGAGAGATCCCGGCGATAAAGGCACCAATTTCTCGTGACAGACCGACGAATTCAGCAAGTTCCGCAACCCCTAGGCACCATCCAATAGCCAGTAAGAACACATATTCGCCAATCCGATCAAAGCGCGCAAACAGTGGCTGTAAAACATAGCGCACCATCAGCACGGCACCACCAATAATTAGCGGCAGGGCAACAATACTCTTGCCAAAAGTAATTAGGCTGTCGCCGCCATCAAGGCCGGATATCAGCATCAGCAATACAAAAATCGCCAGGAAATCCTGCATTAGCAGCATACCAATCATCAGTTCGCCGGAATGCTTGTGGTGCAACACCGTGGTGGGCAGAAGTTTGATGCCAATAATGGTGCTGGAAAACATCATTGAGGTGCCGATAATAATGCACTCAAGCAGGCTGTATTCGAAGAGGTAGGCGACACCAAACCCCACGGCGGCAAACAGCAATGAGCTAATTAATGTGATGTGGGTAACCTGGCGCAACACGCGGCCCAGTGCCTGAGGCTGCATATCCAGACCCAGTAAAAACAGTAGAAAGATAATACCGATACTGGCAATTTCGCTGATTAGATCAACGTCATTGACCCAGGCCAGACCATGGGGGCCCATAACCGCGCCCAGTAAAATATAGGCGACTAATAAGGGCTGTCGACCAAATAGCGCCAGAGAGGCAACCACGGCAGAGCCCGTAAAGATTAGAAAGAACAGCTGTATTAGATGGTGATCCATTCACTAACCTTATCAGATTTTTAAGCCTGTCCTTTAAACAGGCGCTTTTAGAGCGGTTTCTTAGTTCTTCTTTTACGCTCTTCTTTTAAAAAGCGGTTCTGGCTGATCGACTGCAACCTGATAGGCATCGGAGAAATCTTGTAATGACTTGCTGGCTTCGACGAGGTCGATGTCTGCGTCAAAGACAAATCCATTAAAACCGCAGCGCTGCATAAGAAATAGCTGATCGCGAATAATCTGTCCCACAGCCCGTATTTCGCCTTGGTAGCCATAGCGTTCGCGCAGCAGGCGTGCAATAGAGAAACCGCGGCCATCCGCAAACTTAGGGAAATTAATCGCAATCAGGGGTAAACCTATAATCGACTCGACAAACCCTTCAATCTCTTCATGGCTATCGATCCAGACGCCAACCGCGCCCACATGACTGGCCAATGTTTCTTGCTGTTCCTGCCACTGACTAACCGGCAGTAAGATATCACCCTGAGGCAATGTCTCGGTATCGGCACTGACTTGCTGCCAGCTATTATCGACAACGGCACCGTCTTTAAGATACTGGGGCATACACTCGCTCCTTGAATTTTTCCAAGCCGATACGCTGGTAGGTGGTTAAAAAGCTTTCCTGTTCAAGGCGGTTTTCAACATAGACGTCCAGTAGCTTTTCAATGCTATCGACCACGTCGTCTCTCGATAAAGAGGGCCCCAATACCTTGCCGAGTGCTGCGTTTTTATTGGCGCTACCACCCAGCTGAACCTGATACCATTCCTCGCCTTTTTTATCGACGCCAAGAATACCAATATGGCCAACATGGTGATGACCGCAGGCGTTCATGCAGCCGGAGATGTTGAGCTCCAGGTCGCCCAGATCATAGACATAGTCTAGATCATCAAATTTGCGTTGAATTGCCTCAGCGACGGGAATTGATTTGGCATTGGCCAGAGAGCAGTAATCACCACCGGGGCAGCAAATCATATCGTTGATAGTGCCGATATTGGGTGTGGCTAGGCCAGCAGCCTTGGCTTGCTGCCAGAGCTCAAAGAGCTTCGTTTTAATAACATCGGCCAGCACAATATTTTGGTTGTGGGTGGTGCGAATTTCACCGAACGAAAATCGGTCGGCGAGATCGGCAATAATGTCGAGCTGCTTATCAGTAACATCACCTGGGGCGACCCCAGCTGGTTTTAGAGACAAAGTCACACAGGCGTAGCCGGTTTGCTTCTGCTCGGTAACATTGCGATCTAACCAGCGGGAGAAACCTTTGTGCTCTGCGGCTAGTGCCTGCACTTCGGTATCAACAGCGGCAATGTCGACAGTCTGATAGTCGGGCAGGCTAAAGAAGCCCTTAACTCTTTCTATTTCATGGCCATTTAATGTGGCTGGACCATCTTTAATATGTAACCACTCTGCTTCAACGCGCTCGGCAAATACGGCTGGAGTCCAGGCTCGCACTAAAATCTTGATGCGTGCCTTGTACTTGTTATCGCGATTACCATAGCGGTTATACACACGCAGAATGGCATCTAAATAGGTGAGTAGATGTTCCTTGGGTAAAAATTCTCTAATCGATGAGGCAATAACCGGGGTTCGGCCCAGGCCGCCACCGGCATAGATATGAAAGCCTGTTTCGCCCTGATCATTTTTAACTAGCTGGATACCAATATCGTGGAGCAGGAATGCGGCGCGATCTTCTTCAGAGCCACAGACGGCAATCTTAAATTTGCGCGGTAAAAAGGCAAATTCCGGGTGTATGGTCGACCATTGGCGGATAATCTCACACCAGGGGCGAGGATCTTCAATCTCATCGTTAGCCACGCCGGCAAACTGATCGGTGGTGGTGTTGCGAATACAGTTGCCGCTGGTCTGAATGGCGTGCATTTCGACAGCTCGCCAGCTCGGCGAGAATATCGGGCACCTCTTCGAGTAGGGGCCAGTTCAATTGGATATTCTGTCTGGTGGTGAAGTGCACATAGCCTTTGTCGAACTTACGGCTGATATGGGCGATCTTGCGTACCTGATTACTCGACATTAGTCCGTAGGGCACGGCGATGCGTAACATAGGGGCCAGACGCTGCACATAGAGGCCATTTTGAAGGCGCAGAGGCAAGAATTCCTCCTCGCTGATATCACCGGCAAGAAAGCGTTTGGTTTGGTCGCGATACTGCTCGACGCGCTCATCAACAAGTTTTTGATCGTACTGGTCGTATTGGTACATGCATGTCCGTTTTGTGGGTACTTATTTAAGGCGGCTATCATAGCCTCAGTGGCATTTGTTTTAAATGGCTATTTGCCTATAACAGACTCAAAAATTGGAATAACCAATAGGGTTGAAAGCGAGACAGCACGTCTATAGATTGATAGAATGCCCGGCTTTTAGACAGAACGATAAGTACGCTATTGAACTCGGTACTCAAATAGGCCTTTTAATAGGTAAGTGGTAATAGACAGTTTACTAGACAGATGACCAGACACTTAATTAAAAAAAGGGCTGTAATAATGGGCAAAAAAAGTAGAAATAAATACCGATGGCGATTCAACCGCAGATGCAATTGCAGTGGTTGCCGTACTGGCTGTGATTTTGGTCGCGGTTGTTAACTGGTTGTCGACGTTTTAACCTTGCTTTCAGCTTGGCTGTAACTGTGCGGTACCCTGACTGTAACCGAGCCGTAAAACGAGCCGTAAAATGAGCCCCGAGAATTACGCACTATGTCTGACTCCCAGAAGCACATTCAGGTGGTAGAAAACCAAAGCCAGCGCGAGGTGGTTGAACGCTACCTCAATCAGGTTCCCCTTGAATCTGCAATAAGTGCCGAGCGGACGGCCGAGCTTCAGGTCCTTATCAAGGCGCAGTTGATCGCCAAGAATGCGGTGATTATTGCCCATTATTATACCGATCCCCTGATACAGGCACTGGCTGAAGAGACCGGTGGTACTGTATCCGACAGCCTAGAAATGGCGCGCTTCGGCAATAACCACTCAGCTCAGACCCTCGTGGTGGCGGGCGTTAAGTTTATGGGTGAGACAGCTAAGATCCTCACCCCCGATAAACGTGTGCTAATGCCTACCTAGAAGCAACCTGTTCCTTGGATATAGGCTGCCCTGCAGATGAGTTTGCGGCATTCTGTGATCAGCATCCAGATCGTACTGTCGTGGTGTATGCAAACACCTCGGCCGCGGTTAAAGCCCGAGCAGACTGGGTTGTAACCTCAAGTATTGCGCTAGAGGTTGTGGATTACCTTGATAGTCTAGGCGAGAAAATACTCTGGGCACCGGATAAGTATCTGGGTGCCTATGTACAGAAGAACACCGGCGCCGACATGCTGATGTGGGATGGCAGCTGTATTGTTCACGAAGAATTTAAAGCCAAGGGTATTCTAGATCTGAAGAAGGTCTACCCCGAGGCCGCTGTGTTGGTTCATCCCGAGTCCCCTGAATCAGTGGTCGACATTGCAGACTGTGTGGGTTCAACCTCACAGCTCATTGCCGCCGCGGCCAATCTACCTCAGCAGCAGTTAATAGTGGCAACCGATCAGGGCATCTTTTACAAGATGCAGCAGGCAGTGCCCGAAAAGCAGCTATTAATTGCACCCACTGGTGGTAACGGTGCGACCTGTCGCAGCTGTGCAAACTGTCCCTGGATGGGTATGAATAGTTTGGAAAATCTACTGTCCTGTCTGCAAGAGGGCAGCAATGAGGTGTTTGTTGATCAGTCGATTGGCGAACAGGCCATGGTCAGCCTCGGCCGCATGATGAGTTTTAAATCTGCCTAAGCAATAGGGGCCTAACCACTTGTAGTTAGTGGTTGGGCCTTAATCATAATGCTAAGCGCTAATGTCTATTCTGACGTCTGATCAGGTCAAAAAAGTACCTAGTAGTTATTGCTAAGACTAGTGTCGACCTGTGCCCTGTTGCGCCGGTTATTAATCGATGCAATCTGCGCAGCTTGACGTAGCATTTGGTTACGAACAGCGAGCAGTTCTGCTCTAAATATTTCATTCTGTTTGCGTAACAGACTCACCGTAAGAAGCTGTTGTTCCGCGTTTTTATGCTCTTGCTGCAGGGCAGCCAATAGCAGAGGGGTCAGTAAATGATAGTAGACAGTAACGGCCTTACCGTCTTCATCATACTGTACCAGATCGGGGAATATCCTAGCCACTTCCTCGGCAATCAAGCCATATTGAAGGGGATGGCCGCCTTGCTCATCGGCTGCTTTATAGCGGAAGCTCACGGGCCGTAAATCGAGAATGTTCTTGTTGGCGATATCGACAGGGCGAATGTCTTTTTTAAACCGCTTTGAGGAAGACATGATACCCAGCTGACCATTACTGGAGACATAGACCGCCGATCCTGTGACGCCTCTGCCAGAGATTCCGGCAATAAAGGCTCTGTTTTGGCCTGTGGTTACGCCGGTTGATGAACTGCCCTTGGTCCCAATGCGGATGGTGTTGTTATCTGCAGTGACACCGGCGTTGGCAATAGACAGGTTGTAACTGCCACTAGTGGCATTGAAGCCGGCCTGATAACCAAGGGCGGTATTAAAGTCGCCACTGGCCAGTACGTAGGAAGCCTGATGCCCGATAGCCACATTATTACTGCCCATGCTCTTATTTAGGGCGTAGTAACCACCGGCGACATTGTCACTGCCCGCCGTATTGTTATACAGGGTAGATTCACCCCAGGCAGTATTGTGATTGCCGGAAAGATTGTTATTCAGAGAATCCTCACCGATACCCGTGTTGTGGGCGCCGATGGTATTGCTGGTGAGCACAGATTCACCGATGGCTGTACTTTGCCAGCCGGTGGTGTTGGCGGTAAGGGCCTGGTAACCCAGAGCCGTGTTTGAGGTGCCGCCCTTAGTGTAGGTAGCGGTAGGGCCCGTATTATTTTTCAGGGCATTAAAGCCAACGGCAGTATTAAAGGTTCCAGTGGTGTTGCTGTACAGGGCTAAAACACCGGTGGCGGTATTGTGATACCCCGTAGTATTGGCAAACATCGCCTGCATACCCGTGGCAGTGTTTTCGTAGCCGGTGGTGTTGGTGTACAGAGACTGGGCCCCGGTCGCCGTATTATTTTCGCCGGTTTTACTGTTACCCAGCGCCAAAAATCCCGTCGCGGTATTGTTATTACCCGTGGTGTTATTGAGCAGAGCCTCGCCACCGGTTGCGGTATTCCGCGAGCCTGTGGTGTTGTATTGCATGGTTAGATTGCCCACTGCGGAGTTCCAGCCACCGGTTGTATTGTGCTGCATGGCCAAATAGCCATTGACGGTATTTGAGGCTCCAGTGGTATTAGAGCTAAAGGCTTTACAGCCAGTAATGGTATTTTCAGGTGAGCCTGAATCGGTGGCAATACAGGTTGCCTGAGTGGTTGCAGAAAAAGTGAGCAGTAGGCACAGAGCAGGCAGAATTCTGCCAGCCTGAGAAGTTATAGTATTCATGATGTGATCCCGAGCATTGTGCCCAAAGAACGGGGTGTGGGCTTGTTTAGGGTTTGATCAGAAAAGGATTGGAGCGACTGAAATAATTGGTTAGAGGGGGCCTATTAATTTGTGGATTAGCAAGTAGGACCGATCTGGATGCAACAGTCACACAGTGAGAGAGATGTCGCGAGCTATATGTGATGAATGTAGGGATTGGGGTGACAGGTGTCCCATGAGTTTTCACCAATATGTGAACCGGCTCTCTATTAGGGCCGCTGAGGCGCTTGCTAAAGAGAGGGTTAAAGCTTTTCCAGCCGATCTTCCATCGCGGCGATATCCTTTAAGCGCTGGCGAATAATAGCGGAGCGTTTGAAGTCTGCAGCAACCAGTTTAACCGCAAGACTAAGTTGGTCTCGGGCCCTGTCAAAGGCACCGACGAGAATAAAGTATTCGGCGCGGGCCTGATGAACACCAGAGATATTACCCGCTAGACCACGGACCTCTGCCAATCGATACCAAATCATAGGGTCCTCAGGACGCATTCTCGATAACGCTGTGAGAACTTCACCGGCATCTTCATAGCGATGATCTTGCCAGAGTGCCTCGGACTTAAGAGTGGTGAGAGGATAGTTGTTGGGGTTGATACTCAGTAGTTTGTTGAGCTTGCCCAGAGCGCCGTCGTAGTTGCCACGGGCGATATCTAGTTCTATATCGGAATGGCGAAAGGTCAGTAGGTAGGGGTTGGTTGCAATAAGGTCGGTAAGTATTTCGCCTGCTTGGTCATGGCTGCCTAATTTAAGATAGGCCAGTGCCAATCCGTACCGAGCCGCATCCGCATTCTGTGTATTGCTATCCAGTTTGGCTTGAAAGCGTTTAATAGAGTCTTTTGGATCTTTTTCCATCGCCACAATAGCGCGGGCCTGCATCAGGAAATACTCTGGGTTGCGCACATAGTGGCGCATGGTATGGGCCATGGCTCGACCACGGGCATCTGAGATACGCTTTTCGGTGACAGGGTGAGACCTTAGGAACTCAGGGAGTCGACTGCCGGCAAAGCGCGTAGCCTTGAGCATGGTTTCAAACATTCCGGCGACAGCGGCTGGGTCTCGAGTGGCTCGCTCCATGGTTTGCATGCCCAGACGGTCAGCTTCCTGCTCATTAGATCGACTGAAGCGCAGCTGCCCCTGCATAGACATTGCTTGGGTAGAGGTAATAGCTGCCATACCCGCATCGCCTCCCACGGTAGCAGCGATGACTAAGCTTGCGAGCAGTCCCGCCATACTAATTATGGAGGAGGCGCGCTGTGCCTCGACACCACGGGCAAAGTGTCGCTGACTGAGGTGAGCCAATTCATGGGCGAGCACCGAGGCCATTTGATCTTCATTTTCGGCATAGGCAAAAACGCCAGTATGAAAGCCCACTACACCACCGGGAACGGCAAATGCATTCATTGAGGCATTCTTGACAATAACCAACTCGAGCCTAGGGTCTTCAAGGTCACTGTAGGTGGCCAGGTTATAAAGTAGTTGCTCAAGGTATTGTTGCATGAGGGGGTCGTCATAGGCACGGACGCGACTGCGAAAGCTTTTTAACCAGAGTCTACCCAGCTCATATTCTTGCTGTTTAGATATAACCCCAGAGGCTCTGTCACCGAGCAGAGGTAGCTTGATATCGGCTGACATCGAGGGGGTGCTGGGCAGCAAGCCTAATAGACCAGTAACAACGAGAGTCGAAAAGAGGCGCAGGCCAGAGCGTTTTAGGCGTGTTGAGACGTTCAAAATTGGATTTAAAACCCTTTGGTAAACAAATGCCAATGTGCAGCGTATTTTAATAATACTTTAATCCCACTTTAGCCGATAACTGAGTTTAGTACGACAGTTGAAATATGCACTAGTTTCAGGTCAGATAGCCAACATAAACGGGCCTTAGCTAGAGTTGGTTGACGCCCAGGTGGGATAGAAAGTAATAACATTAAAGCAATACAACGAAAGGAATGCAGATGAAGCAGGTAATTCACAAATGGCTTGAGCAGTACTTCGGTAATGAAGAGGCGGTGCTGCTGGCAGTGATTTTAGTGGTTTCACTGATTGTTATGGCGACATTGGGTACGGTTTTAGGTCCGGTGTTTACGGCCTTAATTCTGGCATTCTTGCTTCAGGGGCTAGTGAGCTGGCTACGGCGTCGCGGTTTTTCTGAGGGCTGGGCTATCACCACCACCTATTTGCTCTTTGTGGCAGGGTTTATTGCTGTACTGGTTATTTTGATTCCAAGCGTTGGCCGTCAAACATCGCTGCTGCTGGCTGAGTTGCCCAATATGGTGGCTAAACTGAGAGAGCTGGCGATCACATTGCCAGAAACCTATGGTGACTACATTACCCCTGATCAGTTTCAGCTTATCTGGAGTCGGGTGTCTGAAGAGATGGCTCATTTGGCCGAGCAAATTCTAGCCCTGTCACTGAGCAGTTTCCCCGGTCTGTTGGGCATCATGATCTACTTGTTTTTAGTGCCTATGCTGGTGCTGTTTATGCTTAAGGATAAAGACCTGCTGGTCGGTGCGCTATCTAGCCTGCTACCCAAAGAGCGCACTGTAATGACCACCATTTGGTCAGAAATGGATATGCAGTTTGCTAACTATATTCGTGGTAAAGCCATTGAAATACTTATTATTGGCGCTGTGTCCTATGTCGCGTTTTTGATACTCGGCCTTAATTACGCGGCCCTTTTAGCCTTGTTGGTAGGGCTATCTGTGCTGATTCCCTATATCGGCGCAACCGTGGTAACCATTCCCGTGCTGCTAGTCGGCTATGTGCAATGGGGGTACTCCGGTGACTTTTTCTGGTTATTTATGGTCTATGGTTTTATCCAGTTTGTGGATGGCAATCTTTTGGTGCCGTTACTTTTCTCTGAAGTGGTTAATTTGCATCCCGTCGCCATTATTGTCGCGGTGCTTTTCTTTGGGGGAATCTGGGGTTTTTGGGGGGTGTTTTTTGCCATTCCTCTGGCCACCTTGGTTAAGGCGGTCTATAACGCCTGGCCGAGTAGCGGTAATCTTCAGCCCGAGGATGAAGGCCTGGCAACGGACGCAAAGTAGGCTAATGGGGCTAATGGGCTTTGCATCGAAACACCTGACCGCTATAAATCTGTACAGCATAAAAGGGAAATAGGAATGATCAAAAAATTAACTGCACGCCTGCAAATTAATGGTTACACAGGGTTTTTGGTATTGGCTGCAGTTATTGCGCTTCAGGGTTGTAGTTCAGGGAGTTCACCGAGCTCTGAGGTTGCAATAGAAACCACTAAACCGATCATCAAGAGCGCCAACGATGAGCGCCAGTACCGCCACATCACATTGGACAATAAGCTTGATGTGCTGCTTATTTCTGATCCCAGTACCGATAAGGCTGCGGCCTCTTTAGATGTCCATATCGGCAGCTATCAAAACCCTGCTGGCAGAGAGGGTCTGGCGCATTTTCTTGAGCATATGCTATTTTTGGGCACCAAGGATTATCCTAATCCTGGTGACTATCAGACCTTTATCAGCGAGCATGGTGGTAGCCACAATGCCGGCACAGGCCTAGAAAATACCACGTACTTTTTTGATATCGATGCCAGCTACTTAAGTCAGGCCCTCGATCGCTTTTCCCCGTTCTTTTCCAGTCCCAATTTTGATGCTAAATATGTCGACCGTGAGCGCAATGCGGTGGAGTCTGAGTATCGCTTAAAAATTAAAGACGATAGTCGTCGCCAGTGGGATGTACTTCAGGAGCAGCTTGATCCGGCGCATCCAATGGCTAAGTTTACGGTGGGTAATCTAGACACTCTGGCAGATCGTGATGCTCGTCCCGTGCGCGATGACCTGATTGCTCTGTACAAAAAATACTATTCGGCCAACCTCATGAAATTGGTAGTGCTAGGTCGAGAGAATCTCGATGAACTTGAAGCCATGGTCAAGCCACGCTTCGCGCCCATTAATAACAGTAACACCGAGGTTTCACCCCATATTGACCGGTTTATTCAGGCGGATCGATTGCCATTAACCATTGCTATGAAGCCCCTCAAAGACCTGCGCGAGCTGAGTCTGAGCTTTCAGCTGCCCAAGATGTCTCCCTACTGGCAGCAGAAGCCTGCCACCTATCTTGCGGGGATCGTCGGCCATGAAGGCGAGGGCAGTCTTCTACAGCTTTTAAAAGATAAGGGTTGGGCTGAAAGTCTGAGTGCTGGTAGTGGCCTTGAAGATCGCAGTTCCACGCTTTTCTCTGTTGATATAGGGCTTACGCCATCCGGGTTTGAGCATCAGACTGAGATCGTTGAGATGCTGTTTGCCTGGATTGCCATTATTCGCGAGCAGGGCATTCAGAACTGGCGCTATGAAGAACGCTCGAGAATGTCTGATATCGCCTTTAAGTTCCAGGAAAAGCAAAACCCCATGGGCTATGTGTCTGGATTGGCGGGGCAGATGCAGCATTATCCTGTGACCGAGGTTTTGCGCGCGCCCTATTTGATGACCGACTACGATGCACAGCTTATTAAGCAGGTGGCTGACCAGCTGAGGGTGGATAATTTATTCCTGATGGTCACTGCACCAGAGGTTGCAACCGATCAGGTGACCGAACATTATCAGGCTCAGTTTGCGGTTAATCCTGTGGCGCCTGAGCTGGCGGCAGCTTGGCGCGACCCGGCTCAGATTGAAGGGCTTAAGCTACCCGGACGTAACCCCTACATTCCCGCCAGTCTTGAGTTACAGGCAGACACAGGCAATGAAAAACCTCAGTCGCTTATAAAGAGAGAGGGTCTTGAGGTCTGGCATCTACTGGACACAGATTTCGGTGTGCCCAAGGCACATGTTATTACTCGTCTAATTAGTAATAAAACTGAAAGCATCGAAGGCCTTACTGCCGCGCAGCTGTACCTAGATTTAGTCAAAGATCAGCTAGGCGCTCAGGTGTATCCGGCCTCCGAAGCGGGTCTGAGCTTTTCCCTAAGCGCCAGTAATCGTGGTATTTCCATTGTGGTTGGGGGTTATTCCGATAAGCAATCAGTGTTGTTGGGGGATATTCTCCGGGCCCTAACCAACCCTGAATGGGACACAGAGCGCTTTGAGCGACTCAAGCAGACACGTCTACGCAAGCTGTCGAATTTTCAGCGAGAATATCCTTTCCGTCAGGCAATATCTGGACTATACGCCATGATCAAAGGAGCCTGGACACCATTACAGCAGGTGCCGGTACTCGAGCAGATAATCATGGCTGAGTTGCAGGAATTCTCTCAGGGTTTACGGGAAGAAGTCGCAGTGGAGGTGCTGGTAAGCGGTAACCATGGGGCGGCTGAGGCGCTGGCGCTCACTGCTCAGATAGAGGCCTTTATAAGTTTAAAAGAGACTGCGGCCCCCATCAGTATTGCCAAGCTGGAGCAGGCTGTTGTAGAGGCCCAGATACCGGTGGATCATGCTGACGCCGCGGTTGTACTCTACCTACAAGGGGCGGAGGACAGCCTGCAAGAGCGGGCAAAAGTACTGCTGCTCGGCGAGATGTTGTCGTCGCCGTTTTACAACAGCCTGCGCACTGAAAAGCAGCTTGGGTATGTGGTCTCGGCATTCGCCAGTAACCAGGGTCGAGTTCCCGGCTTAGGAATGCTTGTGCAGTCTCCGGTGGCCGATGAGGCCCGTTTAAGAAGTGAGTTCAATCAATTTATCACTAACTACAGTGCCGAGGTTGACGCGCTCAGCAGTAAAGATATCAAACGCTACCAGACCTCGGTGTTGAACAGCCTTGAGGAAAAGCCCAAAAACCTGGCGGAAATGAATGGCCGGTTTATGGAGTCTGTAGGTCTTGGTTATCGGCAGTTCGACTTCCGTGAACAGCTTGCTAAAGAGGTAAGGGCGGTAACAGCCGTTTCACTGCAAGATGCCTATCAGCGTATTGTGCTCAAAAATCCTCGGGCGCTATGGCTACAAACTGCCGATTCCTCAGGGGAAAATACAGCCGTTGATCTGCGTAAGTCCGGGAAGGTCTATAAGTATGATTTTTAGATATTCAGCCTTAACCGCATATCTTGTAGTTAAACTAACTTGTTAGGGTTTTGCTTTAATTTTAACGTAATTGTTTAAAAACAGTGGCTTAGCGTATTTTTGTAAGGTAGATTGTATAATAATATTTTATATAATGAATATTCATTAAGTTGATTTTGTAGCTTAGCTACATTAAAATTGCGCCTCGAAAGGGTTATAGCGTGGCGGTCCTATTTTGGCCCGCAATAACCTCAAAGTTAACTAACTTAGATTGGTGCCGCATGTTGCAGGATTTAGACCCCACTGAAACGCAAGAATGGCTAGACGCCTTTGATTCAATCTGTCGCGCTCAGGGTGACGACAGGGCTAACTATATTCTTAGTCAGTTACAGGAGCATGCAGCAGAGACCGGTGTGCAATTGCCCCAGTCGGTGACCACTCCCTTCCGCAATACTATTCCCGTAAGCCGCGAAAAAGCCATGCCCGGCGATCTGTTTATGGAGCGCCGTATTCGTTCATTGGTGCGCTGGAATGCACTGGCTATGGTGATGCGTGCAAATAAGCAGAGTGAAGGTATTGGCGGCCATATCGCCAGCTTCTCCTCTGCAGCAACCCTCTACGACATTGGCTTTAACTATTTCTTCCGCGGCAATGAGGGCGACAATCTTGGTGATCTGGTGTTCTTTCAGGGCCACAGTGCACCTGGTATGTATGCAAGGTCGTTCCTTGAGGGCCGTCTTAGCGAAGAGCAGCTGGACAAATTTCGCCGCGAGGTCGATGGCACTGGCCTATCGTCTTACCCGCACCCCTGGTTAATGCCGGACTACTGGCAGTTTCCCACCGTCTCTATGGGCCTTGGCCCAATTCAGGCTATTTATCAGGCGCACATCATGCGCTATCTTTCGGCGCGCGGCATGGTTGCCCGCGGTGAGAGAAAGGTTTGGGCATTCTTGGGCGATGGCGAATGTGATGAGCCGGAAAGCTTGGGTGCAATCTCTCTGGCTGGTCGCGAAGGTCTAGAAAATCTTATTTTTGTAATCAACTGTAACCTGCAGCGCCTTGATGGTCCTGTGCGTGGTAACGGTAAAATCATGCAGGAGCTGGAAGGCGTCTTCCGCGGTGCTGGTTGGAATGTGATCAAAGTGGTCTGGGGTCGTCACTGGGACGCACTGTTAGAAAAAGACAAGAGCGGTATGCTCATCAAGCGCATGAATGAAGTCTGCGATGGCGAGCTGCAAAACTACAAATACAATGGTGGTGCCTATACTCGTGAGCATTTCTTTGGCAAGTACCCAGAGTTGCTCGAGTTGGTAAAAGATATGACCGACGACCAGATTATGGCTCTCAACCGCGGTGGTCACGATCCCTATAAGGTTTATGCCGCCTATTCTGAAGCCGTTGCCAGCAAGGGCAAGCCCACGGTAATTCTTGCTCACACGGTTAAGGGTTATGGGCTCGGAGATGGTCAGGCCGCTAACGATACTCATTCGGTTAAAAAGCTTGATATGGACAGCCTGCGTGGCTTCCGAGATCGCTTTGGTCTGCCTATCTCGGACGATGAATTAAAAGATGTACCCTATTATCGCCCGGCAGAAGACAGCCCCGAACTCACCTATATGAAGAGACGTCGCGAGGCGCTGGGTGGACCACTGCCCGCGCGCAAGCATCACTTTGAGCCCATGGTTGTGCCGCCCTTAAGTGCGTTTAAAAAACAGCTTGAAAGCAGCGGCGAGCGTGAAATTTCAACAACCATGGCTTTTGTTCGAGTGCTGTCTACGCTGATTAAAGACAAAAATATTGGTAAGTCAGTGGTGCCCATTGTGCCGGACGAAGCCCGCACCTTCGGGATGGAAGGTATGTTCCGTCAGCTGGGGATCTACACCTCGGTGGGCCAGCAATATGTTCCCCATGATCACCAGCAGATCATGTATTACAAAGAAGATAAAAAGGGCGTTATTCTCGAAGAGGGCATTAACGAAGCGGGCGCGATGTCGGCCTGGTTAGCACTGGCAACGGCCTACAGCACCAGTGCCTGCCCAATGATTCCGTTCTATGTGTTCTATTCTATGTTTGGCTTTCAACGTATTGGCGATCTGGCCTGGGCCTCTGGCGACAGTCAGGCGCGCGGCTTTTTGATTGGTGCCACTGCCGGTAGAACCACCTTGAACGGTGAGGGTTTGCAGCACCAGGATGGACACAGCCTGATACTGGCCAATACCATTCCCAACTGTAAGAGTTATGACGCGGCTTACAGTTACGAACTGACTGTGATTATTCAAGACGGCATTCGATGCATGTTCGAGAAAAAAGAAAACTGCTTCTACTACCTCACCACCATGAACGAAAACTATGTTCAGCCTGAGCTGCCGAAAGGAGTCGAAGAGGGCATTATTAAGGGCATGTATAAACTGCCTGCTGTGGCTAAGAAAGCATCGGGCAAGTCGCTGAACGTAACCTTAATGGGTGCAGGTACTATTCTTAATGAAGTAATTGCTGCCGCTAAAATTCTTAAGCAAGACTATTCAGTAGACGCCGATATCTGGAGTCTTACCAGTATTAATGAACTGGTTCGTGAAGGTCAGGCAATCGATCGGTGGAATCTATTGCACCCCACTAAGAAGGCTAAAAACTCTTATATAGCAGAGCAACTTGGCGACAACAGTGCGCCGGTAGTTATCGCCACTGACTATATGAAAAACTACGCCGAGCAGATGCGGAGCTACATTAGTAGCCCCATGAGTGTGTTGGGTACCGATGGATTCGGTCGCAGTGATAGCCGTGCGGCACTGCGTCATTTCTTTGAAGTTGACCGTTACTTTATTGCGGTCTCTGCATTGAAAGCGTTGGCAGATCAGGGTGCTATTAAGTCGTCAGTGGTTGCCAAGGCAATTGAGACATTTGGTATTGATCCAGAGAAAGCTAATCCTCTCTATCTGTAAGTTGGTAAATAGCAGCAACTGTTAAGTGGTATTTAGGGTAACGTTTAGGTAACTATAAAAGGGCAATAAAGTGGCAGTAGAAATCGTAACAGTTCCGGATCTTGGTGGTGCAGAGAGCGTCGATGTAATTGAGTTGAATTTGACGCCAGGTGATGCCGTAGGACTGGAAGATTCCCTGATAGTGCTAGAGTCTGATAAGGCCAGCATGGATGTGCCAAGCCCCTTTGCCGGTTCCCTGGTTAAGTATCTGGTGGCGGACGGCGCAACCGTTAAGGTGGGCGATGCCATTGCCGAGATTGAAACTGGTGCTGCTGAACAGCCTGCGCAAGAAGAAGCACCTGTTGAAGAGACACCTGTTGAAGAGGAAGAGCCTCAGCTAAATAAAGAGCCTCAGTCAAATAAAGAGCTTCAGCCAAATAAAGAGCCTCAGCCAGCAGAACAAGCACCAGCCGCTAAAGCTCCAGCGGTTGAGTCTGAGCAATTAATCGTTGTCCCAGATATTGGCAGCGACGATGAAGTGGATCTGATTGAAATTTCCATTGCCATTGGTGATCAGGTTGAAGAGGGCGATACCTTAGTTGTCTTAGAGTCAGACAAAGCAACCATGGATGTGCCTTCCTCCCATTCAGGCAAAGTCATTAAAATCCTCGCCGCCGAAGGTGACAAATTGCGCACTGGCAGTCAGGTCGCTATTTTGCAGGTGTCGAATGCTGAGGGAGAAGTAACCGCTTTTCCAGTAGAAGCGGCACCGGTTGCGGCTGCGGCTAAAAGCCCGTCAGTAGCACCAGCAGCAGCCCCGGCCCCAGTCAAAGCCCCGACTGCAATATCTGCCCCAGCCGCTACAGAAGACGGCGCATCAGCAGACGTATATGCAGGTCCCTCGGTGCGGATGCTAGCAAGAGAGCTTGGGGTTAGCCTCGAAAAGGTTTCAGGTACAGGCCCACGTGGCCGTATCCAAAAGAACGATGTCGATAGCTTCGTAAAGAATGCGCTAAACAATCCTGCATCAGCGGCAACCGGTTCAGGTATTCCCGAAGTACCTGCAGTCGACTTCAGTCAGTTTGGTGAGATCGAATCTATCAAGCTGACCAAGATTCAAAAGCTGACTGGCAGCAACATGCAGCGTAACTGGCTCAATGTTCCCCATGTTACCCAGTTTGATGATGCAGACATTACCGAACTTGAAGACTTCCGTAAGTCGCTTAAAGCCGAGGGCGAAAAGCGCGGTATTCGCGTGACGCCCGTGGCCTTCTTGATCAAAGCTATTGCTGCCTCATTGCATGCCAATCCTGAATTTAATCGTTCACTGGCTGGCGATGGTGAGCATGTTATTCAGAAGCATTACATCAATGTCGGCATGGCAGTAGATACGCCCCGCGGCCTGATGGTTCCCGTTATTAAAGATGCCAATGAAAAAGGCATCTGGGAAATCTCTGAAGATATTATGTCTCTGGCAGGTCTAGCCCGTGATGGAAAGCTCAAACCTTCAGATATGCAGGGTGGTTGTTTTACGCTGTCTAGCTTAGGCGCAATTGGCGGAACGGGTTTTACCCCGATCGTTAATGCCCCTGAGGTAGGTATTCTTGGGGTTTCAAAATCTCAGATGAAACCGGTATGGAATGGCAGTGAATTTGCCCCACGACTGACCTTGCCCCTGTGTTTATCCTACGACCATAGGGTAATTAATGGTGGCGATGCGGGTCGCTTTATGACCCATTTGGTAAAACTGTTGAGCGATATACGTTATCTCGCGCTATAATTTCGGCGCTTGGTAACGTTTATTAATTAGAGAAAAATTATGGGTCTGCAATTTCTTCACACAATGGTTCGTGTTTCTGATCTTGAACAATCACTGGCGTTTTACTGTGAGGGTTTAGGGTTAACTGAGGTGTACAGAAAGGACAGTGAAAGAGGGCGTTTCACGCTGGTTTTTCTCGCCGCGGCTGCAGATCTTGATACGGCCCACAAGCACAGTGCTCCGGTTATTGAGCTGACCCATAACTGGGATCCTGCAGAATATACCGGCGGCCGCAACTTTGGTCACCTGGCTTATCGCGTCGATAATATCTATGAAACCTGTGAGCAGCTTATGCAAGCGGGCGTGACTATTAACCGTCCGCCACGTGATGGCCATATGGCCTTTATACGCTCACCAGACAATATATCTATCGAATTGCTGCAGCAAGGTGATGCGCTTCCAGTGCTCGAGCCCTGGGCATCAATGGAAAATATTGGTGAGTGGTAGTTAAGCAGGGTGCTGTCTTTTTAGCCGGGCCCTCTAAGTCACGCTTTCCTTCTCTATACCTGCACTTGCTTTTACTTTGTCTTTATCTCACTCAGTCTCTTACTCTTTATCTTGTTAGGCCTGAGCCTTCTTAAAGGGCAGCAGGTCTTCCGCCTGTTGCATATGGCTATCAATAGATCGCTCTTCCTGGGTTAAATAGCGCGCAATGGCATCTCTAAATTCTGGATGCCTTATCCAATGTAATGAATGGGTTTTAATCGGTTCAAAGCCGCGCATAAGCTTGTGTTCTCCCTGAGCGCCGGCATCATAGCGCTGTAATCCTCGCTCGATGGCAAACTCAATACCAAGGTAATAGCAGAGTTCAAAATGCAGGTAGGAAAACTCAGCGACACTTCCCCAGTAGCGTCCATACAATGTATCTGAATCGAAAAAGTACAGTGCACAGGCAATGGGAATGCCCTCTTGGCTGGCCACAGCCATGGCAATTTGGTCAGGCATGGTCGCGGCTATTTCAGTGAAAAATGCGCGAGTTAAATAACCTCTAGTGCCATTGCGTTTAGCGTAGGTACGCTCATAAAGCTGATAAAACAGGCCCCAAATCTCTTCGCTAATATCAGCACCCACCAAAACCTCAACGTCGATATTCTGGCGTACAATTTCGGCGCGCTCTTTGCGCACCATTTTGCGTTTGCGGGAATTCATGGTGCCAAGAAAATCATCAAAGCTCTGAAAATCACGATTGTGCCAATGGTATTGCACGCCGCTTCTCTGTAATAGGCGGGGATCATTGAACAGCTCTAACTCCCGGGCCTGAGGGAACAGCAGGTGCCAGCTTGAGGCATCTGTTTCATCGGCAACGCTCAGCACCTCTTCGAAAAGCTGATTGCAGTGATTCTGTTCGAGTAATTCTATGCCGCGTATTCTGGGGCCTGTAGAGGGTGTAAAGGGAATAGCAGTGAGAAGTTTGGGGAAGTATTCAAGACCATTTTCATGGTAGGCATTGGCCCAGGCGTGATCGAAAACATATTCACCCATGGAGTGCTCTTTGAGATACAGGGGCATAAACCCAGTTTGATCACCGTCCACAAGCGATAGATGAATGGGCTGCCAGCCAGACTGTTCAGAGGCACTTTTGCTGTTTTCTAATGCTTGCAGAAACTCTGGCCGCATAAAGGGGTAGGGGAGGTTTTTGGGCTGGGTCATTAAAACGCCTAATAAATTACACGACTTCTTTTTATGTGCCACAGCATAGCATCGGCGTGGTTTTAAGTCCTGAACAAACCTTACTAGATTAGGGCCAGTGCTGTATCATTGCCGCTGAAATTTCAGTACCTGCCACTAACACAATGTATGGAGACAGCGACATGATAATTAAGCCCCGCGTTCGCGGCTTTATGTGTATCACTACACACCCAACTGGCTGCGAAGCCAATGTCAAAAATCAAATAGATTTTATTAAAGCTCAGGGCCCGATAGAAAGCGCCCCTAAGCGCGTGTTAGTCATTGGCTCGTCTACGGGCTATGGCTTGGCAGCCCGTATCACAGCAGCTTTTGGCGGCGGTGCCTCAACGCTGGGTGTGTTCTTTGAGAAGCCAGGTACCGAGACCAAGCCAGGTACCGCTGGCTGGTACAACAGTGCAGCCTTTCACAAATTTGCCGAGCAGGATGGCCTGTATGCCAAGAGCCTGAATGGCGATGCGTTTTCCGATGATGTAAAGCAGCGCTGCATCGATACTATAAAAGCGGATTTAGGTCAGGTCGATCTGGTTATCTATAGCCTTGCGTCTCCGCGCCGACAGCACCCTAAAACAGGTGAGGTCTTTAACTCTACACTTAAGCCCGTGGGCAAAAATGTCACCATGCGCGGCATTAATACCGACAAAGAAACCATTCAAGAATTTAGCCTAGATGCGGCCAATGATCAGGAAATTTCTGACACAGTGACCGTTATGGGTGGCGAAGACTGGCAGATGTGGATGGATGCTCTAGACGAGGCTGGTGTATTAGCCGACGGCGCTAAAACGACTGCCTTTACCTATATAGGTGAGAAGATCACCTGGGACCTGTACTGGGATGGCACCATTGGTCAGGCTAAGAAAGATCTGGATACCAAGGTGCTGGCCATTCGCGACAAGTTAGCTGCCACCGGTGGCGACGCTCGAGTCGCGGTACTCAAAGCCGTAGTCACCCAGGCTAGTTCAGCGATTCCTATTATGCCCCTCTATCTGGCCATGCTGTTTAAAGAAATGAAGCTTGACGGTAGCCACGAAGGCTGTATCGAACAGCTCTATCGCTTGTTCAGTGAGTGCTTGTACAGCGATAGCCCGCGCACTGATGAAGAGGGCCGCCTGCGTGTTGATGAGTTGGAGATGCGCCCAGAAATTCAGGCCAAGGTTGCCAATGCCTGGGCCAATATCAGTACCGAAAACCTTCATGAGACCACGGATTTTGTGGGCTACAAACAGGAATTTTTAAAGTTGTTCGGGTTTGAAGTCGAGGGCGTCGACTATCAGGCTGAGGTGAACCCAGATGTCGCCATTGGCAATTTAATCTAAGGCCCTGCTATGAGTTCTAAAGGTACGCAGTTTAAGACCAACCTATTGCACCCGCGCCACTGGCCAATCTGGTTGGCTTTTGGGCTGTGGCGTGCCGTCACTGCGTTGCCGTTTCCACTACTATTACTGTTGGGTAAGGGAATTGGATTGGCTATCTATCGCTTTCCTAGTCGCCGAAAAACCATCGCCCAGCGCAATATTGAACTGTGCTTTCCAAAGCAGACCCCTGAGCAGAACGAAGTCATGCTCAGAGCAAATTTCATTAGTACGGGCATCGCTTTTATGGAAGTGGGGATTGCCTGGTGGTGGTCTAAAAAGCGTTTCTCCAAGCTACTGCAGTTTGAAGGGCTAGAGAATCTCAGTGCAGCAAAAGGTCGCGGCGTTATGTTGCTGGGTATTCATTACACCACCTTAGAAATAGGCACTGCAGCGATTTCTTCGGTGTTTCAGATGGACGGCATGTATCGCGCTCATGGCAATCCTGTCTATGATTTTTTACAGGCCCGTGGCCGACTTAATCAGGGACTGGGGGATGGCATGGTATTCGAGCGCAGAGATGTGCGCGGCACCATGAAGGCCCTTAAGAAAGGCCGATCCCTCTGGTATGGCCCAGATCAAGACTATGGTCTTGGCCAGGGGCTGTTCGTTCCGTTTTTTGGTATTCAGGCTGCGACTGTTTACGCGACAGCGCGATTTGCCGAGAAAACGGGGGCTGCTGTCGTGCCCTTTAGCCATGTGAGGTTACCCGGATCCCAGGGTTACAAGATTACTGTTTATCCCGCACTTGAAGATTTTCCTGTGGGAGATGACGCTGTCGATACCCGCAGAATCAATAAGATTGTTGAAGACATGATTATGCTGCAGCCAGAGCAATATCTGTGGGTGCACCGACGCTTTAAAAATCGTCCCGAAGGGGAGGCCGATTTGTATAATTTGCCCGAGAAAAAGAAAAAAACGCCGTTAAGCCGATTGAGACTGAGGTTTCACTTGTGCCACTACAGGCCCATCAGTACCATTGCTGCTGGTTAGATGCTGCACTTTTTAAGCACTACTTGTTAAGCGCTACTTGTTAAGGGCTAGTTATTAAGTAATAGATGTATTTAGAGGTTAGGGAAAAAATGATCACAGGAAGTATTGTCGCACTGGTTACCCCACTGCATTCAGATTCGCTGGAGGTAGACTGGGATGCGCTTAAAAACCTTATTGAATGGCATATAGAGCAGGGCACTAGCAGCATTGTTGCTGTGGGTACCACAGGGGAATCAGCAACCCTAGATGTCTCTGAACACAGTGCGGTTATCCGTGCGGTGGTAGATCAGGCGGCTGGACGTCTCCCGATTATTGCCGGCACTGGTGCCAACAGCACGCGTGAAGCGATCGAGCTTACCAAGGCCGCTAAAGAAGCTGGCGCAGATGCCTGCCTGCTAGTGACTCCCTATTATAATAAGCCCACCCAGGAGGGCTTATATCTGCACCATAAAGCCATTGCAGAAGCCGTTGCCATCGACCAGATTCTTTACAACGTGCCAGGACGAACGGCCTGCGATATGCAGGTTGAAACCGTTCTGCGTCTAAGTGCCATTGATAATATTGTGGGTATCAAAGAAGCCACCGGCGACCTGCAACGAGCTGAGCAGCTTGTTGCTCAGTGCCCCGCTGATTTTGCCGTTTATTCCGGTGATGACCATACCGCCCGAGAGCTCATGTTGCTGGGTGGCAAGGGTGATATTTCAGTGACGGCAAACGTTGCTCCAAAACTGATGTCTGAAATGTGCGCAGCTGCACTTGCAGGTGATGCGGCTAAAGCTGCAGAGCTGGATGCAGTGTTATTGCCCGTCCACGATGCTATGTTTGTTGAAGCTAATCCGATTCCAGTCAAGTGGGCTGTCAGCCAGCTGGGATTGATGGAGAATGCATTGAGACTACCAATGACAGTGCTCTCCGATCAACATCATCAGCAAGTGGCGACTGCACTAAAAAGTGCCAAACTGATTTAATAAGCTATTTGTATTTACTAAGCGCTTAACAATAGCGCGCACAGGGGCTACAAAATAATGAAACAGATTCTTACCGGATTTTCCGTTGTACTTATTTTAAATCTGACCGGCTGTGGCTGGTTGGGGTTACGTGATCGCTCTAACGATTACCTGTTGGCAGAGGAAACTCAGCCAACAGTAGTGCCTGCAGATTTAGACGGTGCGACCCTGGGTCAGATTTATCCGATTCCAGTGATTCCGGTGAATTCTGTGGAACTGGTGTCTTACGAGGTTCCTCGGCCACAACCCGCCTCCGTGAATACGTTTGAGCAGCTAGTAAAGATACAGTCTGTTGAAGGCCGTCGCTGGATTCTAATTAATATCTCTCCCAGTGAAGCCTGGCCCCGCGTTCGCAATATCCTCAATCGTAACGGTATTCCGTCTGCCAAGGCCGAGGGTTCATCGGGTATTATTGAAACAGTTTGGGTCAACTTTAATTCAGATGAAGACAGCGCTCACCGCTTTCGCTTCGAGATAGCGCCAGGTGTGCAGATCGACAGCACTGAGATCTCCGCGTTGCATCAGCAGGCTGCTAAAGGCGAAGAAGAGGGCTTGGACTGGCCTGAAAAATCACAGAACGACACTCGAGAATCAGACATGTTAAGTCTGGTCGCCAATGATCTGGCTTATGCGGCAGAGTACGCCAGCGTGTCGCTACTCGCACAGGATATTGGTGGTGAAGCCAAGGTCGAGATAGTCACTCCTGCAGTCGCTGACCCCTATATTCAGGTGAAGCTGAGCTTTGACCGAACCTGGGCCTCTATAAGTTACTCTGCAGATCGCGGTGGTTTTGTTACCGTAGACAAGAATCGCTCTGAAGGTGTCATGTACGTTAATTACACTGAAGAAACTACCGATGAACCTGGGTTCTTTAATCGCTGGTTTGGCGGTGGCGCCGGTGATGAAATTCTTGAAGTTAACTATCGAGTTCTGGTGGAGACCGTTGGCGGCAGTGTTGAGGTCCGTATTATAGGCCCCGACGGTGAGGGCTTAAATCAAGCCGAGTCACTGCGTCTGTTAAAAGTACTCCGGGGCAATATGTCCTAAGGCACCTCGCGCAATGCGATTTGCATCCCTGGGTAGCGGCAGTAAAGGCAACGCCACTTTAATCGAGTGGCGTGACACCTGCGTTATGGTCGACTGTGGCTTCTCTATAAAAGAGACTACCCTACGAATGGCTAAGCTGGGAAAGCAGCCACAGGATCTCAGCGCCATCTTAGTGACCCATGAGCACAGTGATCATTGGAAAGGGGTTATGCCTCTGGCCAATAAGTTTGGTATTAAGGTCTATCTGACCGCCGGCTGTTTAAAAAGCCGTGACCTCAAAAATCCCACCACCGATTTCCATATCATCGATAGTCATACCGAGTTTCAGGTGGGGGATTTAACGGTTACCCCAGTCCCTGTTCCTCATGATGCCAGAGAACCTGTTCAGTACCTGTTTAACAGCCTTAATCACAAGCTTGGTGTGCTGACCGACATTGGGTCTCTAACGCCTCATGTGGAAGCACAGTACGATAACTGCCATGGTCTGCTGCTCGAGGCCAATCATGATCTCGATATGTTGGCTATGGGACCCTATCCTGCATTTTTAAAAGATCGCGTCAGCGGTCAGTGGGGGCATTTGAATAATCAGCAAACTGCTCGATTACTGGCCAATGTTGATCAAAGTCTGATCCAGCAGCTGGTGATTGGCCATATTAGTGATAAGAACAATAGTCTGGATAAGGTTCGCGATGCGGTGGAAGAAGTCTATACGGGGCAGGGCAATCTGCACTATGCCTGCCAGCAGGAAGGTTTTGACTGGTTGGAGCTTATTTAGACCGGATTTTTTCAGTCAAACTGGCTCGTTATAAATTTGTGAAGCACTTTTTATTCGAGCTGGCAATGCTAATTAGTGAATAGTCTTCAGTTAAATTGGCTTTTTTTTCCACAGAGGGCTGTTTATTCTACAAACGGTCTTAATAAGTCGCTCTAAGTCATTGATATTTACTTGCGAAAAACATAACTAATTGATTTTGCTAGCTTTTTACATCTGTACAAAAAATAACCAATCTAACAAACATGCCCGCTTTTTGGGGCTTATGGAGGGTTGCACAGTGGTTAATCCACAAAGTTATCCACAGCTTCTGTGGATATGTTTCTGCACCAAAATGTCGCCTTTGCAATCTTCAAATTACAAAATATAAAAACTACAGGCAGCTTTCTGGCCTGTAGAGATCTGCCGCTAATAATTGCTCTAAACTAAGTAAATCCTTACAAGAAAGCCCGCTATTTCCCTGTAGATTAAGCCGTTTGAGGTCGCCAAAAAACATCAGAGGTTTGATCGTTTCAAGCTTATTATTAGATAGATTGATCGTTTCTAGCTTAGTAAAGCGATCTAGGCCCGTCAGGCTAGCAATGCCCCCATAGGAACAATTTAATAGCCTCAGGTCTTCAGCCACAGTAATTTTTTGATCGCTAATAGCTTGGGCGACACAGTTGCGTAACGCAGGATCGAGGATCTTATAATCACTAAATAATACGGGTGGGGCATAGATTTCACGTTCATTGAGAGTCACCTGATAGCGATCGCAGGCAACAATAGTTAGCAGAGTAATAATACTGAGTAAGATTTTCATAAAGGAGGTCGCTCGTAGGCCAGTTAGTGAAGTATATGGGGTAAAATATGAACATGCCTACTATTAAAATAACCTACTCCGATATCCGCTTGCAGCAAGATGCTGAAACCCTAGCGGAGAAGCTTAATCTGCCTTTAATTGATTTTTCTCAGATTAAACATACCCCTGTAGCAGAAGTAGATTATTTTCTTGAATATGCCAGTGACGGACTCTGTCTAAAGCCGGCGGTGCGCTCCAACCACGGGCCGGTGCGCTGTAACTTTAACAGCGGCGCCAATGTTCACCGCCGCAGGCATGGTGGCGGAAATGGTCAGGCTATCGCCAAAGCGGTGGGTGTCTCGGGAAAGTTTTCCCCCCAGGTGCTGGATCTCACTGCTGGTCTGGGGGGTGATGCCTTTGTGCTGGCTGGACTCGGCTGCCAAATGCAGATGCTGGAGCGCAACCCCATTGTTCACAGCCTACTCTCTGACGGCTTACAGCGTGCATCGATTGAAGGTCAGGGTGATACTGAGCTGGCTGAAATAATGGCCAGAATGAACCTGCTAGAAGGGGACTCAGCAACCTATTTAAACGCTCTGCCAGTGGATAAGCTTAGCGATATTGTTTATCTCGACCCCATGTTTCCCGAGCGTAAGAAAAGCGCGAAGGTAAAAAAGGAGATGCAGGCGTTTCACGGCATAGTGGGTGCGGATGAAGATGCGTCGGCGTTACTTGATCTGGCTCTGGTGAGAGCCCGCTATAGAGTGGTGGTTAAACGCTCGGCGAGTGCGGGATATCTTGCCGATAGGCAGCCTACCTATAGCTTAGAGGGCAAGTCGACGCGCTTCGATGTGTTTGCCCTACAAAAATTACCCATTTGAAAGCAGCTTTTAGATTCGTTTTACTTGCGCATGGCTAAATAATTGCCCGATGCAGCCAAGACAAATCCCATTACCGCCAACAGCGTCCACTGATAGTCTTCAAATATGGTCGACAATATAATCGCCACAAAGGGAATAAGTAAGCCGCTGTAACCTGCCTTTTCTGGGCCAATTAAAATAAGTAATTTAAGGTAGGCACCAAAGGCCAATATGGTCCCGAAGGTTGATAAATACACTAGAGAGGCAGTGTATTCGAAACTGTTGTCGTAAGAGAATGTGGCGCCAGTAACCAGTGCAATAATTAATAGTGCAGCCGTGCCATAGAGAGTTCCCCAGGCATTAATGGCCCACACTGAAATTCCTGTATTGCCATTTCTTGTGGCCACTATATTTCCCAGGGATGCGGTAAATACTGCAGCAAGTGCAAATAACGCGCCTTTAATAGCGCCGCTATTGGATTCGCTTTCAAATTTGGTTAGCTCAGGATAGAACAGCATACAGATGCCAGACAGACCGATAATGCCACCGACAACGGTTTTAATGTCAATCCGGCGCTTTAGAAATATCCGCGCATTAATAATATTAAAAAATACGATCAGAGAGAAAAGCACCGCAATAATCCCGCTGGGCAGAAAGGTCTCCGACCAATAGATCATCCAGTAATTAATTCCAAACAGAGAAACGCCCTGAGCAACCATAAAGCGATGATTGCCTGGTTTCAGTGCCAGTGGAATGCCGCGCCACTTGCACCAGCCGAAGAGCAGCGCTGACGCCAGAGCCATACGATAGATCACTGAAATTAGCGGATCCACCTCACCTAGTTGAAAAGTAATGGCGATCCAGGTCGAGCCCCAGATCATTACCGTAGAGGCATAGAGGAATAGGCTAGTCTGGTTCACTGTGTAAACAGCTTGGCTAATAATCTCTGATAGATTGAAGTCAGGATATCTAGGTCGGCAATATTTACATTCTCATCGACTTGATGAATGGTCGCATTAACCGGTCCAATTTCAACAACCTGGGTACCCATAGGCGCAATAAAACGTCCATCGGAGGTGCCGCCAGCGGTGGACAGCTCGGTCTCGATGCCGGTGATCTCTAGAATACTGGCAACAGCAGCTTCGACTAGGGCGCCTTCTGCCGTGAGAAATGCCTGGCCACTGAGCTTCCAGTCCAATTCATAGTCGAGACCGTGCCTGTCTAGAATAGCTTCGGTGCGCTCGCGAAGTATCTGATCGGTTAATGCGGTCGAAAATCGAAAGTTAAAGGTGACCTGCAACTCGCCGGGAATAACATTGGTGGCACCGGTGCCGCCATTGATATTGGAGATCTGAAAGCTGGTAGCGGGAAAGAATTCATTGCCCGCATCCCATACTTCAGCCACAAGTTCGGTGAGTGCTGGAGCGGCGCTATGGATCGGGTTACTGGCCAGATGGGGGTAGGCAACATGGCCCTGCTTACCCTTAACACGCATGATGCAACCCAGGGATCCACGGCGACCATTTTTAATTACATCACCACAGCGAGTTGTGCTGGAAGGTTCTCCCACCAGACAGTATTCAGGGGTAATACCTTGTTCTTGGAGCCATTCAACAACTTTCACAGTGCCATTGCTGGCAATGCCTTCTTCATCACTGGTGATTAAAAAAGCAATGCGGCCGCTGTGGTTGGGATGTTCCGCAACAAACTGTTCAACGGCGACAACCATCGCAGCCAAAGAGCCTTTCATATCGGCGGCACCGCGACCATAGAGCTGACCGTCTTGCTCGGTGGGTTCGAAGGGTAGGTGAGTCCAGTCGCTTTCTGGGCCTGTGGGCACTACATCGGTGTGGCCGGCAAAGCATAGAATAGGGCCCGATTGACCCCGCACCGCCCAGAAGTTATCGACGTCATCAAAGCGTAGATGCTCAACCACAAAGCCAATGGCTTCCAGTCGCTCGACCATTAGCTGCTGACAGCCCTTGTCGTCCGGTGTGACCGAAGAGCGTGAGATAAGCTGTTTGGTTAATTCGAGAGTGGCAGAGTGCATGGTAGGGGCCCTTTAAGTAATGGCTCCATTGTAGTGGCCAATTGTTTTTCAGGCTATATGCGGGCCTAACTGTTTTGCTGCTATTGGTAAAAATAATTAAAAACAACAGACACAAAAAAAGGCTCTAACTGAGCCTTTTTTCATTTGCATTACTTAGTTTGAAAATGATGTTTTCAGCGAGTACCGATTTGCAGATCAGACTTGCGTCGAACAATCCCGAACATGCCAAGAATCACTGAACCGAACAGGAATATGGCGCTGGGGATAGGTGTTGCTATTGGAGGGTTTGAGGCAAAAAATTCAAATTTTCCCGCGGTGTACACGGTCATGCTGTTGCTCCAGTTGTAGTCGTCGTAGCGGCCACTGGTAGCATATTTATAAACATATTGGGCTGTTGAGCTTAACCTGCCTTTCTTGCCCATTATTTTCCACACAGCCTGGTTGATTGCAGCATTCCAGCGCTGAGTGTTGGTGCTGATGGTATCAGCGAGGTTGACGTAGTTGAATAACCAACCAACCTGGTTGTACTTTTTAATGTCCTTCTTTTTTTTGTTGAACTTGCCGGCACCATTCTGTACATCATTGTAGGTATTTACAGTGGCTGTCCAGGTATCACCAGACTTTGGTGTATTGGACGCGGCATTCATTGCATAGGTGCTAACACCATCAATGGTAAGGTTATGTGCACCCGCACCACCAGTAGATGTGCCAGCGTCTTCGTAGGTAATTGCAACGGTTCCGGCGAAAGAGGGCGACGTTATTAGCAGCGCGAGACTGGCGCCAGCAAATAGCTTAAATAGGCCTTTGGCGTTAAATTTAGTATTGATTCTCATGGTATATCTCCCTATTAGCATCCTGCCAACACAAATATTTGAAACAGTTTTTGATAGGGGAGATTCTATGCATTGCTGGCATTGCTGCAACCAGACCGCCTTAAAAACGCGAACTGGTTATCATTTTTTCGTCAACTGAAGCCTTTCTAACGCTAATTCAGTGCATTGAGCCGGCAAAGAGCCGTAATTTCAGTATCAGGTTTGATCCCGCAGCTGTGCAGTCCAGAGTTCGAAGTAACGGGCTTTTTTGGCCAGTAACGCCTGATGGGAGCCCTGTTCGACAATGGAGCCATGGTCCATTACGACAATTCTATCGGCATCGACAATGGTGGATAGTCGATGAGCAATAACCATGCTGGTATGTCCCTGTGAAATCTCCTCGAGTGCGGAGAGGATTGAACGCTCAGATTTACTGTCCAGTGACGAGGTTGCCTCATCAAACACCAGAATAGGCGGGCGTTTTAATATAGTTCTGGCGATAGCGACGCGCTGCTTTTCTCCGCCGGATAATTTTAACCCGCGTTCACCAACAACTGTCTCGGCGCCATCGGGCAGTTCGGCAATAAAGCTCTGCAGATGAGCAAGCTTGATGGCCTGTAATACCTCTGCATCTGATGCTTCGGGATTGCCATAACGTATATTTTCAAAGATGCTCTGGTTAAACAACACCGTGTCCTGGGGCACTATGCCAATGACCTGTCGGAGAGAGTGCTGACTTACCTGACTAATATCCTGCCCATCAACCAGTATGCTGCCCTGACTGGGATCGTAGAATCGAAACAGTAGTTTGACTAGGGTTGATTTACCCGCGCCGCTGGCGCCAACAATGGCGACTTTCTCGCCGGCACGGATCTCAAAACTAAGGTCTTTAACAATAGGGCGGTCTGGTCGGTAATGAAAAGACACCTTGTTGAAGCTGATAGCCCCCTTGGTTATCTCAAGATCAGGTGCATTATCAATATTTTTTACCCCAGAACTGAGTTCCATTAGGGCAAACATATTTTCGATATTGGCCATGGAGCCCTTGATTTCTCTATACACAAAACCCAAAAAATTTAACGGGATAAAGAGCTGCATCATGAAGGCATTGATCAGGACAAAGTCACCAATGGTCATGGTGCCCTCTGTAACCCGCTGGGCGGCCAGCCACATCATGGCGGTCATGGCGACGGTGATAATGAGTGCCTGACCGGCATTTAAACTGAGTAGCGACAGGCGATTTTTGCGCCGGGCCTTTTCCCATGTTTTTAAGGCTACGTCGTAGCGATTGGCTTCATAGTCTTCATTGGTAAAGTATTTAACGGTTTCGTAGTTAAGTAGGCTGTCGATTGAGATGGTGCTAGGCTGTGAGAGTCTGCCTTCGCTGCTTCACGGACAAACTGGGTGCGCCAATCGGTGGTGACCATGGAAAATAGAATATACAAAACCACAGAACTCATGGTGATAGCCGCAAACGCAATGCCGTAGTTATAGAACAGCAAACCGATCACTAGGGTTATTTCTATTAGTGTAGGGGCAATATTAAAGACGAAAGAACCGCATCAAGAAGCTGATGCCATTAGTTCCTCGATCAATATCTCGCGATAGACCGCCGGTGCGACGATTGAGATGAAAGTCCAAATCCAGACCGTGAACATGCTTGAAAACTTGCAGGCCAATGCGGCGCAGTGCGCGCTCGGTGACACGGCCAAACACCGTATCTCGGATTTCACCCAGCAAAATCATCGACAGGCGAGCAAAGCCGTAGGCGATAATAAGAGCCGCGGGCACCACGAGCAAACTCTCGGCGGGCAGCCCGCTGCTGCTGTCCATCCCCAGACCATCGACGATGTATTTAAGCAGGAAAGGGCCGGTAACACTGGCGGCTTTAGACAGTACTAGGCAGGCCAGCGCAATGCCGATGCGTGTCTTGTACTCCAGCATATAGGGCCAGATAATTTGAAAGACTTTCCAGTTGATTTTTCTGTCGGCATCAACAGCATAGTTGCCAGGTTGCATAGGTTAGCTCGTTTGGTAATAGGGGGGTTAGCCTAGGTTCTGTGCTGAAACCAAGCTAAGGCGCTAACAGTTACGGGTTAGCCAATAAGTTGGTCTTTTGCGGCGTTAATTTTTGCAGCCAAATAGTCACTGCCGCCGCGATCTGGGTGCAAACGTTGCATCAGACGCTTATGGGCCTTGACGATCTCTTCTTTGGAAGCATTGGCCTCAACGCCGAGAATTTTATGGGCTTCGTCGTTGGAGATATCTGAGAAATTACCTGCTTGATAATGATCGTTGGTCTGTTCACCGGCGCCATTGCGCATTAAGTAGGCCTGCAGCAACACAAAGGATTCTCGGTCAGCAGCCCGAAATTCTTCAGACAGTGTTTTGAGCTGTTCGGGGTTTAATTCAGACAGGCACTTGCCGGTAAATTCACCCTTGAGCACTTCGCCATCCATTTTCTTGCTGGCAAAATTAATCTCTACCTTTAATGAGCTGGTGCCAAATTGGGATGGACTGGTTTTAAATCGACTGAGAATTCGCAAGATTGGAAGAGCACGCAGACCAAAACCCAGCACCAGCTTGCCGACGGGTATCAGAGCCGCTAGACCAGCACCCAACCAGTGCATACGCCCAGTTGCTACTAAGATTATCGATGCCCCCAGAACACCCCAGAACGCCGTGCGCCAAAAAAAGGGTCGTCGCTCTTCTGGCGTTAAACGCTTAACCGTTGACCACCAGTACCACAGTGAGAATACGATGGCGACGAGGAGGAGTAATCTAGGCATAGTGAGTAGCTGCGGTTGGGAATCAGAATCCCTAACAATACCTTTTTATTGGCCCTGGGGCGAGTCAATCGGCTGAGTAATCGGTGATTAACTGACCTGAGTGTGACATTTTGACTATTATAAAATCTTGACGCTAAGCTGCTCCATTTGCGGAACTTTAGTCATGCCTTTCACTGGCAGAATCAGGCTCCTCGCAGGGAGCGCATGAGATGAATATAGTCGGACCCACAGTTAAACAAATTCGTGAAAAACAACGGTTAACCCAGGAGGCCTTGGCTGCCCGCTGTAATCTTTTAGGCTGGGATATCAGTCGCAGCACATTGGCTAAGATCGAGGTTCAATTGAGACGGGTCAAGGATACCGAGGCCGCCATGCTTGCCAGAGCCCTTAAGGTAGATATCGGCGAAATGTATCGCGGTACTAAAAGTTTCACTAAAGAAAGTATCAGCTAAAAAAGCGGCTATCGATAAGACAGTAGAGGTAACCAGAACAGCAAAAAAAAGCCCCCGCTAAATCAGCGGGGGCTTTCTATAATTGCTAGGTTATTACACTTAGTCGCGGTTACTAATTTACTACCGCTACTAATTCAAGCGCGGGTTAGCGCGTCTTAAGAACATCCCGCAACTTATCAGCCATAGACACCAATGCTGCCTCTGTGGTCTCCCAGTCGACACAGGCGTCGGTTACTGAAACGCCGTATTCCATCTCATCTGGGTTGCTTGAAAGTTTCTGATTACCACCGTTTAGGTGGCTCTCCATCATCACACCAATAATAGACCTGTTACCTTCAACAATCTGGTTGGCGACATTGTCTAGCACCAGAGGCTGCAACATATGATCTTTGTTGGAGTTGGCATGACTGCAATCCACCATGATGTTCGGTGCAATACCGGCAGCAACTAGTTCTTGCTCACAGATAGAAACACTGACGGAATCATAGTTGGGCTTACCATTGCCACCACGGAGAACGACGTGGGCATACTGATTTCCCTTGGTGGTGATAATAGACACATTGCCATCTGAGTTAATACCCAGAAAACGGTGGGGGCTGGCCACTGATTGCAGTGCGTTAATCGCCACTGTGAGGCTGCCGTCTGTGCCGTTTTTAAAACCGATAGAGGAAGAAAGGCCTGAGGCCATCTCTCGGTGAGTCTGAGATTCTGTCGTACGGGCGCCAATAGCAGACCAGGCAATTAGGTCTTGCATATATTGTGGTGAAATAGGATCCAGGGCTTCGGTTGCCGTTGGCAGGCCGACTTCTAAAATATCATGTAAAAGCTGACGACCAATATGCAGGCCGTCGGTGATCTTGAACGAGTCGTTCATAAACGGATCGTTGATCAAACCTTTCCAGCCAGTCGTGGTACGTGGCTTTTCGAAATAGACGCGCATAACTATAAGCAATGTGTCACTGACTTTTTCGGCCAGGGCTTTTAGACGTTGGGCATATTCATGAGCGGCTTTTAAATCGTGAATTGAGCAGGGCCCAACCACAACAACGACGCGGTGGTCTTTGCGTTCAAGAATATTTTCAATGTCTTTACGACCCTTTGAAATAGTCTCTCGAGCTTTGTCTGACAGCGGTATTGTGCGCTTCAGTTCGGCCGGAGTAATGAGTATCTCAGGCACTTCAATATTGATGTTTTCTACAGCATGGCTGTCCATGTGAAAATTCCTAACTAGTCGCTTTAAATAGAGAGGCGCTATTGTACTTAAATATCAACGGTTTTGAAGATTATTCGGCTTCAACCTCAATAAACAAGGGCATTTGCGGGAAATAGAGCGCGCAGCGCACAGGATTTTCTTCCAGAGCGAGGTAGAGATTGGCGTAATGTTTTAGCTGTGCCTGATAGCTGCTGATCTGTCTGGCGATAAATTGCTGTTCAGGCTCTCCCTCGGCGGGCATAGAAAATTTGTAATCGATGATCCAGCGAATTCCCTGATCCACAAAAGTCCTATCGAGTACGGAGGTACCTGCATGATTACTCTCTCGATGATGGTACCCCAGAGCCTGTTCGCACTGGGCCTGCTCATGGTTGTGCAGTATCCATTGGCCGCGAGAATCTTCAAGCATGGTGGTCAGTGCGCGGCTTAGACGATCGAGCTCTTCGCTGGTTGCGAGTATGCCCAGCTCCTTAAGCTGTGCCGACCAAGCAGGGGGCAGATATTGCAACCGTTGCTCGGGCCATCTGTCGATGCCTTCATTGGCTATCTGTTTCAGGGTTCTATGCATAACCGTCCCTAGTAAACGTGCTCGGAGAGACAGGTCTGCATCAACTTGAGTGCCAGCCGCAGACTGAGTTTCCTCTGTACCCAGGGTCATGGCATCGGCCTCCCGGACTGGTGCCTCAAAGGCAGCGGGCAGGCGTCGAAGACTGTTTAGGCGAGGTCTAGATTCAAAGCTGTCATCGGTCTCTGTTTGATCAATAGGGTATTGCCCATCATCAATACCGGCTTCGATTGTTTTCCAAATCGGTGCTAGTAAGGTGGTTTTACCCGGTGCCTGCCAGTCTTCTTTTTTAGCCGGTTTAAGGTTGGCAAACAGATAGAGATTACGAATAGCTCTGGTTGCAGCCACATAGAGTACTCGCGTATTTTCCAGTCGCGTCTTAACCGCATCTTCATGCTTTAGGTACTGATAAACGCTATCATCTTCCTCATCATGCGCTCCCAGTGGCGCCATAATTAACGATATCTGATTGTATTCATCGATATGTTCACGCCAGCGCAGCAATGGTTTTTTGTCGGAGCCAGAACCACGGGTCAAGCCGGGTAGCAGCACATGATCAAACTCAAGGCCCTTAGACTTATGGATGGTCATGATCTGAATAACATGGCTACCTTTGGGTCCAACCTCTGGGGCAGGGGATGCATAGAGTTTGTCCACCGCCTGTTGAAAGCCGTTCCAGTCTGGCAGGGTTCCGGCCACCTGCCAGTTTTCCAATAGGTCTAGATAGGCCCGCACATCATCGAGATCGCTGCTGGCCATTAAGCTATCGGGGCCGCCTAGTTCTAGCCACAGTTGCTCGATACTATCGCGTATATTTTTTCGGCCACGGTTTTTCCAGGCATCTAATAAGACTGGGATAACGCGGCAAAGAATTTTCTGACCCTCAGGGGATAGGTCATTAAGGGGCTCAGATTCAGTGCTAGAGAACCTTAAAAGCTGAGCAAGAACGGCATCCCCCTGTTTGGGGTTATTGCTGGTGCTGTTTGAAACCACTAAAAGATCGGCCAATGTCAGGCCACAAAAAGGGGCTCTTAAAACGGCCAGCCAGGAAATTTGGTCTGCGGGAGACAGCAGGGCACGAGTCAGTGAAAGCATATCGACCACGGGCATTCTGCTGGCCAATGGCGTGATGTCGATGGCCTGCCAGTTAAGGTTGGCGGCTCTAAGGGCCGGCACTATGGTCTTTAGATGACTGCGACCACGGACTAAAATAGCCACCGACTGGTCGGGTTTGTGTGCCGCGAGTTCAGTACAGATATTGGCAATATGCACAGCTTCGGCTTTATCGCCCTCGTCTCCGGCAAAGCCTTGGAAGCTGACTGCAGGGCCCACACCAGGGCCTTTAAATGCATCCGAAGGCGAGTAGGGAATGGCGCCCCGACTGATATCAGCCTGAGCCGGAAACGCCTGGCTAAAGGCCTGGTTAACCCATTCTATAATGCCCTGCTCGGAGCGAAAGTTAGCGGTAAGGGTCAGTGGCGTGCACTGCACTGGGCCGACGGGGTGGCGCTGGGCATTAATAAACAGTCCCACATTGGCATTGCGAAATCCGTATAGAGACTGCATGGCGTCGCCCACTAGAAACAAAGTTCTGCCATCATCTGGTTGCCAGCCAGCGATTAAATGTTCAAGTAATTTTACTTGGGACCCAGAGGTATCTTGAAACTCATCCACTAAGATGTGGCGTAACTGATAATCCAGACGCAATGTAATATCGGAGATCGCCTCATCCTCAGGGGAAGGCTCTATGGCTTCAAGCGCGGTGAGCGTAATCGCGGGATAGTCACATTGATCCTGCTGTTTAAAGGCTAGCTCTAGTTCGGCGGCTAGCCGGGGCAGCAGGTGCCCCAGAGCATCGAGAATTAAATGCTGAGCACTGCTAATTTCTGCTTCGGGAAGACACAGAGCATTGGCTATCATTTCCTTAATCTCAGGGCGCTCACGACACCATTCGAGCAATACCTGCATGCGCGCTTTGGCGTCTTTTTGATCTGCCGGAAAGCCTTCGTTTTTGGTGAGCTTCTTGCGAATGTCATGATCTTTGGTTACTAGCAGGCTGATTAGAACCTTCCACTGTAAAATACCATCGAGGCTACTGTCTGGCAGTTCAATCATGCCACTTAGTTCACACAGCCTAGGGCTCTTTTCCATATCGCCATAGTTGGCGGCAAAGTCAGCTAATTCCGCTAGTTCTCCAGCAATAGGCATAAGAGCCTCATGGAGTTGCATTAGGTTTTCGCCGATTACCTGATCGATTACCTGCTGAAAATATTGTTGATTGCCCGCTGCGTTAAAGATTAAAGGAAGCCACTGTTCCCGTTTGCTTAGAAGCTCCGAAAGCAGCCGTTCGCAGCGCGCCAGATCATTGCCTGTATGCTCCAGTAATACCGCTAACTGCCTGGCCGTATCGCTATCTTGCTCAATCTTGTCGAGCAGAGCGCGGGCGGCAACTTCGTAAAGCGCTTGGGGGTTATCACTGGGTTCAGGCAGCGCACCAAGTTTGGTTTCTAGGGCAAACTGACTGGCGATATAGCGGCAAAATCCATCAATAGTCTGGATGCGCAAACGCCCGGGCATATCCAGCAGGTTCCATCCCAGTGCAACGCTGCGCTCAACGGCCAGTGCGGCCAGATCCCAGGTTTGCGCCTCATAGTCATCCCTAGGTCTAGGTTCATAAGCGGCGGCATGGAGGGCTCTGTGGATACGGCTGGCCATTTCTCCCGCGGCTTTGCGGGTAAAGGTAATGCTTAGAATTTCTTCCGGATTTTCCACGGTACAGAGCAGGCGTAAAACTCGCTGGGTAATCAGACCGGTTTTACCCGACCCCGCCGGTGCCGAAACAATAAAACTCTGTTTGGGATCGAGAGCTAGTTTGCGCTGCGGCTGATCACTCACGGTACTCATAGGTCGGCCCTCGGATTAACCATGGCCGTTATTTCGGGCTCTTCTAACCAGCGATTTAACGGCAACAGGTGACTTTGATAAGTAAACGAAGCGTTATCAAATATTTCTACTGGGGCATAACCAGACGTAAATTCATCGGCCAGCTTAGTCAGGGCAACTTGCCATTGATCAATCTGTGCTGGCCAGTCTTCAACCGCTTTTTCAGAGGGGATTAACTGACTATCGCTGGTACCTACAAATTTGATTAGGCCGCCTTTTATCTGGGCAAAGGCACAGCCATTGGCGGCAGGATTACTGGCCAATACATACAGAGGCAATTGCGGGTCTGAAGGCCGATCGCCGACCCAGCTCGAAGGTTTCACGCTGCCAGACTTGTAGTCGATAATCAGCAGCTTGTCACCGATGCGGTCCACCCGGTCAATGCGCAGGGAAATTTCCAAGTCACCAAAACCTATGCTGGCTTTGCTCTCTAAATTAATCACCTCAAAGGCCGGTCGCTGCCTCTCCTGCTCGAGCCACTGGCCGATTAATTTTTCCAAGCGTCGCTGCTCCAGCGCTCGGTAATTGGTGCCGAGTAATATGGGATACTTCGGTGCCCATTCATGCAAGGTATCAGCAATTACGGCGCCGAGCTGATCCCTGACTTGCTGTTCAGACAGTGCCGATAAAACCGTGGAGGTTTTCCATTGATCCCAGAGGCGATAGAGAATTTCATGGAGTAACATACCGCGATCCATGGCCGATAAACCCTGGCTGGGTTCCTCTAGGGGTTCTGCTTTTAGGCGATGAATGGCAAAGGCATTAAAGGGGCACACAGACTGATTTTTTAACAGGCCACTGCCGCCACGAATACGTTCAATCTGAGGATTGTAGGCAGGGGCCTTATCCGTTATGAGCTGGCATTGATCGGGCCGTGACAACCACTGGGGATGAGTGTGCGGCTGCTGTAGTAACGCTGAACTATCCACCGTCGCTATGCTGCGAATCAATGGGCTGGCTTCAAGCTGCTCTTCGCCACGCATCAGGGGATAACTCAGAATTAGTCGTCCAGCATTGTTTTTATAATCGGCTAATAATTCTTCGGCTATCTGTAATTCTCGCTCGGGCAGGCTGTGGGGCATTCTGTGTTGGCGCTGGAACTCTGCTGGCAATAAAGGATTGATAGCCACTGAGGCAGGAAAGTTCTGACTGTGCATGCCCACAATCCACAGCTGGTCAAAACGTAGCCCCGCGCCCTCGAGTAACCCGAGAATCTGTAGCGGAGCATCGGCAGTTTGCGGGTGAAACACCGACTCTCGAGCCAGCTGTTGCAGGTGTTTGAGTGCGGTAGACAGACCCACTTCAATGCCCAGATTGTCGAGGCTACAGAACTGTTCGATCAGGCTATTCCAGTGCTGCCTCTGCTGATACTCAATACTATTGAGTTGCCGCTTGCCAGGCCAACCCATTGGCTCCAGAAACTGATTGAAAAATGCCGCCCAACCCGAGAAACTTTTTTGGCTGCCGGTTTTTAGGCGAGCAAAGGTTTTTAGCTCTATTAATGGCTGCAGAATAAGTAGGGCGGCTTCACGCTGGTCCGACTCCTGATGGGGAATAATCTCAGATAGAAATTGCTCCAGAGTAAAGTCAAAGCGTCTAGTTTTACGCAGAGCCAGTTCGGCATCCGCGCGAAATTGCACCGATAGCTGATTAAGCGCGCAGTAGGGTGAATAGAGCAACTGCAACCATTCTTGCAATGATCTTTTGTGCTGTAAAATACCAATCAGTTCAAGGGCGGCATTGACTAATGCGGTATCCGCCATGGCTGTGCCGGCACTGATATTGACGACGGTTTCAGTGCCCTGGGATTTAAGCGCTTCCCCCATTAATCGTGACACCTGATGGAGACAGTTATTGAGGTCTGGCACCACTATGCCAATGCGCTGGTCTGGGTTGATGGCTAACTGCTGGGCGGCCCAACTGGAGGCTAGGCGCAGCTCTTGATGTCGATCCTGGGTTTCGAGGCGAAAGGTGTTGTCGCTGCTGCTAGCCACTGTCTGGACAGTATTGACCGAACTACTGGCGCTATTAATAATAGTGGCGGGCAGAGGCGGCGTGGACTGAAAGCCGTACAGTAATATTGCGCTGTCTTGAGGCAGTGCGCCGCATTTAAAGCCTCGCTCAATAAGCTGCCAGCTCTGCTGCTGAGTGATTAGATGATTGCGTTCAAGCAGTTCATTAAAATTGTGCAACCAACGTTTAAAAAACTCAACGGCAGGGGTTTCGTCTGGAACCTGATCGATGGAAAGATTCCAATTCTGCAGAGTTTTCAAGGTGTCACCGGCAATTTTGGCATAGCTGGTACTGTGCTCGGCATCCTCTTTCCCGATGGCTTTTTCCCAGTAGTAGCGGCTTTGCTGACTGCCGACGACCGACAGGCCTCGAACTAGCTCATGGTTTTGGTCCTGGAGCTCATCCCAGCAATGTTTAAGCCAATGATCGATTGAGTAAACTCTGGGGGCTAACCACACGGAATGCTGGGTATCCATTGCCCAGGCATCGGTGATTTTGGCCGCCAGACGATGGTTTGGCGTCAAAATCAGATGGTCCCTTTGAATAGCTTCGCGAAAGGGGGCTATATCTATAAGTGGTGGCAACATCCCTGGATAGGCAACTTTTATTAACAATTAAAGAAGCTAGTATAATCGCAAAACAGCGGTGCAATTGACAGTAGGCTGATACAATAAAGCCATGCAATTATCCAATGATATCAATTTACTTTTCTGGGCCCTTGGCGGACTTCTTGTGGGTCTAGCACTCGGCCTGTTTATCAGCCAGTGGCTAGGTCGCGCAAGCCGCTTAAAAACCGATGCCGAGCTTGATGAGCTAAGCGCCATTCGCCTTGAACTCACCACCAGCAACGGTGTGCTCGAACAGCGCCTGATTGGCCAGCAGAATCAATATGAAGCCCAGTTAAAGCTATTGCAGGATGCTAAACAGACCCTGGGGCAGGAGTTCGAGAATCTTGCTAACCGCATCTTTGACGACAAACAGGCTAAGTTTTCATTACAGAATAAAGAGGCCTTGGAAGTTACTCTAAGTCCGTTGCGCCGTGATATTGGTGATTTTCGCAAGCAGGTAGAAAGTGCCTACGACAAAGAGAATGCCGACCGCAATAAGCTGGCGGGGCAGATTAGCGAGCTTCAGAAGCAGACTTTGCAGGTTTCTGCGGACGCCGTCAGTCTGGCCAATGCTCTGCGCGGTGACAATAAGGCCCAGGGTAACTGGGGCGAATTTGTATTAGAGAAGTTGCTCGAAGATTCTGGCCTGACCAATGGTCGCGAATACGATACTCAGGTTGCCCTTAAAGATGATACGGGTAAACGACGTAACCCAGACGTGATTGTGCATCTGCCAGAGGGGCGAGATATTGTTATCGACGCCAAAGTTAGTCTGGTAGATTACGAACGTTACTTTCATGCCGAGAACGAAGAGACCAAAGCTCAGTGTCTGCGTCAGCATCTCGCATCACTGCGTGCTCATATTAAAGGTCTTAGCGGTAAAGATTATGAAAGTCTCGAGGGGGTTAACAGTCTCGACTTTGTACTGATTTTTGTGCCTGTCGAAGCCGCCTTTGTATTGGCGCTGGACCATGATCCAGAGATGATGCGCGATGCCTATGACCGCGGTATTATTCTGGTGAGTCCCACTACCTTAATGGTGACATTGCGAACCATTAAAAATCTGTGGCGCTATGCCGACCAAAATCGCAATGCTCAGCTTATTGCCGACAAATCGGGCGCGCTCTATGACCAGTTTGTTATGTACATTGAAGCGCTGGACGATGTGGGCAGGCACTTAGACAAAAGCAAAGACGCTTGGGACACAGCGCGTAAGCGTCTAACCAGCGGCCGTGGCAACCTAGTTCGACGTACTGAAGAGCTAAAAAAGCTCGGCGCTAAAACCAAGAAAAGTCTGCCTGACGATTTACAGCTAATGGATGATTCCGTAGCCATGCTCAACGAGGACAAAGATAACAATGACTAACACCATCACTTTGAGTGCAGCAACAGTCATTCTATTGGTTCTGGCGGCCTATTCACTTTATCTAGCGATGCAGTTACGCCGTCAGAAGCAGCAGCAAAAAGCCATTGCCGATAGCCTTAACGAAGGCCGTGCTACCCGTGATGAGGATGCCCGACAATCGATTCAAATTATTGCTCGCGCCCTAGTGCAAAAAGATTTAACTGAAACAGAAGCGGCCATGCGTATTGGGTTTTTGTCGCAAAAGGTAATTGCCAGCGAGGAAGAGGCGACGTTATTTTCGGTATTTCAACAGCTGGCGGAAGCGACGTCTCATATTCCGATTCTCGATGACTGGGTTATGTTAGAGCGCTCTGAAAAGCGACGCCTTACCGCCGAACGGGAAAGCATTGAAAAGAACTACAGTGAATTTATGCAAGCCAGTGCCAAGGCGCTGATGACCCTGAGCTTAACGCGCTAGCCCCATTATTGTATTTACCTTAGGTTTCATTTTTTGCGTTTCAAAAGCACGCCAGATTCCAAATGTGCTGTCCATGGGAACTGATCAAAAACCGCCGCAGACTCAATCTTATGGGTGACACATATTTGTTCTAAGTTATCCGCTAAGGTTTGCGGGTTACAGGAAATATACAGAATATTATCGAAACGACTAATGAGCTTTACCGTATCCTCATCGAGACCAGCGCGGGGCGGATCAACAAAAATAGTTGAAAACTTATAGCTGTCTAAATCAATCTCTGCCAACCGTCTAAAAGGCCGCTCTCTGTTGAGTGCCTGGGTAAATTCCTCACTCGACATTCGCACCACGGTCACATTTTCAATCCCGTTGGCGGTAAAATTAGTGCGTGCTGAGGCGACGGATACCTTAGAGATTTCTGTGGCCAGTACCTGATTAAAATGTTGCGCCAGTACTGCGGTAAAATTGCCATTACCACAGTAGAGTTCAACCAGATCGCCCGTGCTGCCCTGAAGGCATTGACTGGCCCAGGTTAGCATCTGCTGATTAATCCCTGCATTGGGCTGGGTAAACCCCGACTCGACTTGCTGGTAGCTATACTCCCGGCCATCAACCTCTAAGGTCTCAGTGACAAAGTCAGACTGCAAAACTACTTTTTGTTTTTTACTGCGGCCAATCACACCAATCGAAAACTCGTCTTGCAGTGCTTTTGCTTCTACTTCCCAGTCTGCATCCAGTGGCCGATGATAAATTAATGTCACCAGTACCTCACCGCTGCGAGTGGTTAAAAATTCTAGGCTAAACAGCTTTCTGCTCAGCAACGAGCTGTTATTAATGGCGCCCAAAAGGGGCGTCATCAGCTGCGTAATCAGGGGGCCACCAATGGGAAACTGGGTAATGATATAGGGGCGCTTTTCCCCGGGGCGATTCATCGCGTAATGGGCCTTGCCATCCTCGTGCCAGATACGAAATTCAGCACGCATGCGAAAGCCAAGAGGCTGGGATGGGAAAACATCAATTTCAGAAAAGTCTAAATTCGAAACAGTGTCTGTGTAGGTTGCGATTTTATTATTGAGCTGGTCGCGATATTTCTCGCGGCTATATTGGGGGTCTGTCATAGGGTTTTATAAATCTCGTCGGTTTTTGCAGCCATTACAAAATCATTGTGATGGAGCCCATTGATACTGTGGGACCACCAGGTAACCTTAATCTTTCCCCATTCCACGACAAGGGCCGGATGGTGGTCATTGCTCTCAGCAATGTCGCCAATCTGGTTGGCAATACTTAGGGCCTGTAAAAAGTTGCTGCATTTAAAGGTGCGCTCAAGTTGCAAAATGCCGTCACGGTTTTCAAGACTCCAGTCGGGAATCTGCTCACCTAAGGTCTTTAGGTCAGCGCCGCTAACTGCAGTTGCATTGGCCGGCGTAGCTTTACAGCTGAAGTCCTTAAGATTAGTTGTCGGTTTCATAAGCAATTCTTCGGCTTCGGTAATCCAGCAAATTTGGCCACCAATCTGGCAGGGCTTCCTGGGAACTGTTGATTCAGATAAACACTTCGGCCCATTTCGACACCAAGGCTATGACTGATACTTTTGCACAGGGGACGCATCGACGGGGAGAACCCATAACTATTATAAAATTCGCGAGCGACCTGTAATATCTCAATGTGCGCAGGACTCAGAGTAATATTATCTTCCATAGCAAATACCTGAGCATGTTCAATACTCCAGTCAGGCAGATTATTAAGATAGTTGCTCTCTGTAGTCATAGTGTTTTTTAGGCCATTAAAAAAGCCCTGGGATTAAACAGGGCTTTTATTGAAACGTAAGTCGATACTTAGTCGTCGTTCATGATGCCGAATATATGTAACAGGCTCAGGAACAGGTTGTAGATCATTACGAACAGGGTAACGGTTGCAGAGATATAGTTGCGCTCGCCGCCGTGAATAATAGCGCTGGTCTGCCACATGATCATAGCCGATGACAAGAAAGCGAACACGGCACTAATGGTTAGTGAAAGAGCAGGGATCTGCAAGAAAACATTGGCGATAGCGGCTACGAATGCCACTAACATGCCCGTCATCAAGAAACCGGTCATAAAGTTCAGGTTCTTTCTAGTGGTCAATACATAGGCTGAAGCGGCGAAGAAAATCAGGGCAGTTGAACCCAGCGCCAGCATAATGGGCTCTGAACCCTGAGTGGCAAGAAACATATTAAGGATTGGTCCGAGGGTGAAACCAAGCCAGCCAGTCAGTGCGAATACCCAAAACAGGCCGCTGGCGTTATTTTTGTTCTTTTCGGTCATCCATAGGCAGAGAACATAGGGCAATAGGGTCCAAAGACCAAAGTAGGGCGCGTTCATGGCCATTGATAGGCCTGCCATCATGGCGCTAAAGGTTACAGTGGCGCCAAGCAACAGGTAAGTGCTGCGCAGAACCTTGCTGACTTCAGGGCTTAGGGCTGTGCTTTCAATGCCGCGGGTTGCTGTTTTACTGCCGTAGTCTTTACTGTCCATTTTTTACATCCTAAATCGTTGTATTTATGCGCTTAATAATACCGATTAAATTCGATATTGTCAGTGTTTAGTTATAGACCCCATCAATGGTAAAACTTTCCAAGTTGTAGCCCTTTTTATTCAAACTCAGTACCCAGCCAAAGGCTTCCCAGTCACCTAAAACGATACGTTCTGACTGACCGTCGAGATTGCCTTGCACGTTATCAATTTTGTGGCGGTCGGGTCGATGGGTGTGACCATGGATCAGAATATCGACCCCATGTTTGGCCATCACAGCGGCTACAGCCTCTTTATTAACGTCCATTATCGCACTGGCTTTATTGCTATTGGCAGCCTTGCTCTTGGCGCGCCAGTCGCTGGCCAGTTTTTGCCTACGTTTTAGTGGCAGGTGGGCAAGGAGCCAGCGATAGACTGGATGGCGTGCCTTGCGGCGAAAACGCTGATAGTCGACGTCGTCTGTACAGAGTGAATCCCCATGCATAACCAGTGCTCTGTGGCCATGGTGTTGAATAATCGCCTCATCGCCGAGCATCTTGGCACCTGTATTGGCTGCAAAACCCTTGCCGAGCATAAAGTCCCGATTGCCTTGCTGAATGAACAGGGGCACGCCAGAATCACTGAGAGTCCGCAGAGCGGCTTGAATCTCTAGAGATAGATCGCTTGGGTCATCGTCACCAATCCAGGCTTCAAATAGATCGCCAAGAATATAGAGTGCACTGGCCTTGGCCGCTCGCTCTTGCAAAAAAACCAAAAACGCCCGGGAAACTGCCGGGCGCTCGGGTGATAAATGCAAATCTGATATAAACAGTACGGGCATAAGGTGCTCTATCCGTTAGCTTGCTATCTACAACTTTCTATCTACTTAGCGGCGTATTCTTCGCTAATCACTGTTTCAGTAATTTCGATAGGATCGTTAGGAACATCACCATGGCCACCTTGGTTGCCGGTTTCAACGCCTTTAATATGTTCAATCACGTCCATACCTTCAACAACCTTGCCAAATACCGCATAACCCCAGCCCTGCATGTTCTTGCCGCTGTGGTTTAGGAAGCCGTTGTCGGAAACATTGATAAAAAACTGTGAAGACGCTGAATGAGGTTCGCCGGTGCGGGCCATAGCCAGAGTGCCGATTTCATTCTTTAAGCCATTGTCGGCTTCGTTCTCGATGCAGTCACGTGTCTCTTTCTGTGACATATCAGCATTCATGCCGCCGCCCTGAACCATAAAGCCATTAATAACACGGTGAAAGATGGTACCAGTGTAGTAATCATCCTTGGCATACTGCAAAAAGTTAGCTGCAGTTAACGGTGCTTTGTCGAAGTCCAGTTCGATGGAGAAGTCGCCCATAGTGGTGCGGAATGTGATCATTGGTTATACCTGTTTGAGAGTAAGTAAATCTGTCGCCTGCATTTTAGTTTGTAACAGGCCTGATTTAAACCAATGTTTATCATTTTCAGGCTTTATACCGGCTTTTTGTTTATTGCACTGGTTGCTGCGGCTATAATCTCGGCCTTACTTAGCCTGCCCGATTTGGATCTATGACTGACACCGATAAACCTATTAATTTTATTCAGCACGTAATTAACGCTGATCTCGAAGCTGGCCATGTCACCAAGGTTGTTACCCGCTTTCCACCCGAGCCCAATGGCTACCTGCATATAGGTCACGCCAAGTCGATCTGCGTCAACTTTGGTCTCGCGGCTGAGAATGGTGGCGGCTGTAATCTGCGGTTTGACGATACCAACCCGGAGAAAGAAGACGAGGAATACGTCAACGCTATTATCGAAGATGTTCGATGGTTAGGCTTTGAGTGGCAGGGCGATATCTGCTATGCCTCAAACTATTTCGACCAGCTCTATACCTGGGCCCAGTACCTTATTAGTGAAGGCAAAGCCTATATCTGTGAGTTAAATGCCGAGCAGATGCGAGAATATCGCGGTACCTTAACGCAAGTTGGCAAAAACAGCCCTTACCGTGACCGTCCTGCCAGTGAGAGCCTTGATCTGCTCGAGCAGATGAAGCTCGGAGCCATAGACGAGGGCACCATGACATTGCGGGCCAAAATTGATATGGAATCGCCGAATTTCAATATGCGCGACCCGGTAATGTACCGCATTAAAAAGATGGCCCACCAGCGCACCGGTGACAAATGGAATATTTATCCGTCCTACGACTTTGCCCATGGTCAAGAAGATGCCATCGAAGGAGTGACTCATTCTGTTTGCACCCTAGAGTTTGCCGCTAACCGTCCTCTCTATGAATGGTTCGTGGCCAATCTGCCACTGCCCTCAACACCGAGGCAGTATGAGTTTGGTCGCCTAAATTTAAATTACACCATTACCAGTAAGCGCAAGCTCAAGCAGCTAGTGGACGAGAAGCATGTTGCGGGCTGGGACGATCCGCGTATGCCAACTATTTCCGGCCTGCGCCGTCGCGGAGTCTCTGCCTCTGCAATCCGAGAGTTTTGCGATAGCCTGGCCGTAGCTAAAACCGATGGTGTTGTGGATATGGCTCAGTTTGAGCACTTTATTCGTGATGATCTTAATAACAATGCACGCCGGGCCATGTGCGTTATGAATCCGGTGCTGGTTACCCTGGCAAATTATGAGGCGGATAAATCTGAGTCTTTCACCGTACCCGGTCATCCTAATCGCGATGATATGGGCGAGCGATCACTGGCCTTTGGTCGACAGATTTTTATCGACCGCAACGACTTTAGTGAAGACACCACCTTGTCACGTAAGAAGTTTAAGCGCCTAGTGATTGGCGATTACGTGCGTTTGCGCAGTGCCTATATTATTCGGGCCGATGAAGTCATTAGAGATGGCGCAGGCGAGATTATTGAAATTGTAGGCGCCATTGTGCCTGACACTGTAGGAAAGGATGCCCCTGAGGGTATTAAAGCCCGCGGTGTGATTCATTGGGTGTCTGCTTTAGAGAGCGCCGACTGCACCGTCAAAATTTATGATCGCCTGTTTAATAAAGCGGCGCCCGATGCCGGGGACGAAAGTTTCTTAGAGCATATTAATCCAGAGTCATTAACTGTTATCTCTGGCTGTAAAGTAGAAGCAGGTTTGGCGAATGCTACAGCTGGTGATCATTATCAGTTCGAGCGCGAGGGTTACTTTACGCGAGATATAGTCACCGATTCAGGTGAATTAGTTTTTAACTGCACCATTGGATTGCGCGATAACTGGAAATAATCGATGAGCCTTACCCTATACAACACATTATCCAGAAAGAAAGAGCCCTTTACGCCATTAGATGCTGAGCGGGTAACCATGTATGTCTGTGGCCCCACGGTGTACAACCGTGTGCATATAGGCAATGCGCGACCCCCAGTCGTTTTCGACACGCTGTATCGAGTACTGCAGAGCCTTTATCCGAATGTTCAGTACGCGCGCAATATCACCGATATTGACGATAAAAATTATGCGCACGGCGGCGGAATTAGGGGAAGATATTTCGGTGCTTTCCCAGCGCTATGCCCAGGCCTATTTTGAAGATATGGCGGCACTCAATAATCTCGAACCAACCATCACGCCCTATGCCACCCAGCATATTCCGGAAATGATCGATATGATCGAAACGGTTAATTGCCAAAGGCCATGCTTACGTTGCTGAGGGTAACGTGCTGTTTGCGGTCCAGTCTATGGACGATTACGGCAAGCTTTCCGGCCGAGCGCTGGACGATATGCTCGCGGGTGCGCGGGTTGAAGTGGCTTCTTATAAAAAATATGCAGGAGATTTTGTTCTCTGGAAGCCCTCGGCAGACAATGAACCCGGTTGGGACAGTCCCTGGGGAAGAGGGCGCCCAGGCTGGCATCTTGAATGCTCCGCCATGATCGAAAAGCATCTCGGCGAGACTATCGATATCCACGGCGGCGGTCAGGATCTAATCTTTCCCCACCATGAAAATGAAATTGCCCCAAAGCTGCTGCGCTCACGATGGCAAGCCCTTTGCCAACTATTGGCTACACAATGGCTTTATTAATATCGAAGGCGAAAAAGATGTCCAAGTCGCTGGGACAATTTCCGTATGGTCAACGAGCTATTGGAAGAATATCCCGGTGAGGTACTGCGCTATGTAATCTTGTCGGCACATTATCGCTCTGAGCAACAATTTAGCAAAGAGCTCTTGGATAGCGCATGGCGATCCCTCGATGGACTCTATGGTTTTTTACGCGGCCATGAACCAGCGACTGCCATTATTAATCAAGACAGTGCTGGCTATAAGGCATTGCTCGATGACATGAATACACCCATGGCCATCAGCGAATTGTATCGACTGGCTAAAGAAATGCATGCTGCCAATAGTGCCGGTAATAGTGATTTAGAATCAAAATTAAACGCTGAACTAATGGGTCTGGCCGGGGTTGATGGGTTTACTGCAGCAGGACTCTGAGCAGTGGTTTACGTTGGCCCGTGGCGGTGATGCTATTAGCGCCGAAGATATCGAAGAACTGATTGAAAAGCGCAAGCAGGCCAAAGCGAATAAAGACTATGCGGGCGCTGATCAGGCGCGCAAGGATTTGCTGGACCTGGGCGTTATCCTAGAAGATAGCCGCGAGGGCACTACCTGGCGAAGAAGCTAGTGAAGAAACTAATATAGTCACTGTATATAGAGTCACTGTATATATAGCCACTGCATATATATTCACTTCATATTCATTTACGCATAGACTTTTATAGACGTTTTTATTACAATAATAAAAAATTCTATTAGGCGTACATTATGGAAAATGAAATCTGGTCGACATTCTCTACATTACGAATTTCTTCTGCAGTGGATGGGTTAAACCGGTATTTTTGCAATCTGGCTCGCAGCGCGCATTACTAAGGTAGCGATTGATAGGGGCGCGAATATGGTCGCTAAGATTTTATTATCTATATTTGCTCTCTGTGCCATAAACCATCAATGGCATATTTTTAATGTTGGCCCAGAGCGTGTTTATTAATACAAGCAAAGCCTTTTCTGGGATAAAAGATGCTGGTACTGCTATCAGCCCTCTCAGCTGAAAATTTTATTACTACTTACAGCGCTAATGAGCCCGGGTTGATAAACACACCTGTATTCTCTTTGTTTTTGGTAATCGCCCTGGTGATTATATTACTGCCAATATGGGTTCCAGCTAAAAGGTAAGCTTTTAGCGGCCAGATCAAAAGTCGACTGGAGGCTTTAAGCGCAAATTCCAAGAAAATTCATGTGACCGGAGGCTTTTTTTGGGAACTGCTTAAGCCAGCTCTTTCAGGTTATAAGCGAACCCAAGCTGAGGTTCGCTGTATTATTTTCAACGGTGCGGCAGCAGGGCCTAAAGCGCCTTTTTTCGTTGTTTATTCTGATGACTAATTATCCAAGCAGCGCAACAATTTCAAAGGTCTCGAGCATGTCGACACCACGGCCCAATAGCGCCTTGGCAAGTGCAGTGTTGCCTACTTCGTAGGTTACCAGCTTGCAGTTGGCTAGTTGTGGGGCATTACTTAGATCAAAATCAGCCGGAATTATTTTATGGTCAACATAGATGTAGTCTGGGCGCGCCTGATTGACTAGGGGATGATCGAGATCATCCCAGTTGCGCAATACCACTCCCACTAGCGGCCATTCTGCCTCGCGAGCGGCTACAGCTAGCTGGTAGTCAAAGCTCATAATCACTGTCTGGCGAACTACTGGCTGTAAAATTGCCAGCACAGATTCAGCGATAATCTCCCGGCCACAATGGGCGATAGACTCGTCTTTAATCTCAACAAAAGCCGTTACGGCAGGGTTCTGTTGCAGAATGCCAATGAGGGATTCCAAGGGTGAAATTCGTTCCTCAATAAACTGCTCTCCTAGGCGTTTGGGCTCGTAGGCAGGGTAGCCGAGTAATGTTTCTCGGGTCGTCTTGGCAACCTCGATATCTGCGCCACTGACCCGCATAAGATCGGTGTCATGGTAGATAATAGGCAGCTGATCAAGACTAAATTGCACATCGAGTTCAATAAATCGGGCGCCAGCCTCAATCGCTTTGTTGAGAGACAGAGCGGTATTCTCTGGATATTTGGCCTGATAGCCACGGTGAGCGACTAACTGTTTCGGGTGGATCATTGTTGGTGCCTGATTCATTACTGATTGGGCTAATGGTATCCTTGCAGGATTAAAATTTAAAGGGCTTGAAGATGTCTTTAGTACTGTTTGAAATACGCGATAATATCGCTTTGTTAACCCTGAATAACCCCGATAAACGCAATATGCTCACCCGAGAAGTCTGTGGGTTGATCGTTGACTATGTGGGCCAGGCGGAACAGCATCCTGATGTTAAGGCACTGATTGTTACAGGGTCGGGCAGAGCATTTTGTGCGGGTGGTCAGCTTAAAGACCTTACGCCGGACAAGGAAATGCTTGAGACAATTTACAGTGGCTTTTTGAGCATTGCCAACTGCACCTTACCAACCATTGGGGCGATTAATGGCCCGGCTGTGGGTGCTGGTTTTAATATGGCGGTGGGTTGTGATGTGCGTATTGTCACCGAAAAGGCGCGCTTTGAGCCACGCTTTTTTGGCTTGGGGTTACACCCTGGTGGCGGTAATACCTGGATGTTGCGTCAGTTAACCAGCTGGAATACTGCGGCGGGTATGTTGTTATTTTCTCAGTCGTTAAGTGGTATTGAAGCGGTTGAAAAGGGTCTGGCATGGAAATGTGTCGATGGGGATAAGCTGATTGAGGAGGCGATTGCGTTTACTGCCAATATCCGTGATCTGCCTAAGGAGCTGCTGCTGCGCACCAAGCAGACCTTGCGACTGGCTGGTGGCACCAACAGTCATAAAGAGATGTTGGATGTAGAAACCGCCGAGCAAATCTGGTCGATTGAACAGCCCTTTGCTCGAGATTCTATTGCCGCGATGATCGAAAAAATTAGCAGCAAGTCATAAGGCTGTCGATAGCCTAAGGGCTTTGAAAGCTCTTAGGCG
>CALSNK010000002.1 GCA_943787675.1 uncultured Pseudomonadales bacterium | reverse complement strand
TGAACCAATACCGGCTTCGTTTGAAAATAACGCACGCTGAAAGCCAATAATTATGGCGCCGACCATGCCGCCCTGAGCACTGGTCCAGGTAAAGGCGCTTTTGAAAATCAAGGCGATAGCACCTAGAAGGTGCTCTGCGCTCATGGCGATTATAACCAGTGCAGAGACCATATAAAGTACCGCCATAAAGGGTACGATCCGCGAAGCGGTGGTGGCTATCGAGCGTATGCCGCCCAATATAACCAGAGCAACGGTGCCCGCCATTAGCAGGCCAAATAACCAGCCACGGCCGTAGAAGAAGCTATTTTCGCCGCCAGTAATGCCCAGCACCTGCACATAGGCCTGGTTAGACTGGAACATATTGCCAATACCCAAACAGCCAATGACTAGGGCTGCTGCATAGAAACATCCTAGAAACTTGCCGATTTTTGGCCAGTTACGATCGAGAAAATAGCGCTCTAAGTAATACATCGGGCCGCCAGACACCGAACCGTCGGCATTAATACGGCGGTATTTAACACCCAGCGTACATTCAACAAACTTAGTAGCCATGGCTAAGAAGCCTGCCATAAACAGCCAGAAGGCCGCGCCTGGGCCACCAATGGTAATCGCCACTGCGACGCCACCGATATTACTGACACCCACAGTGCCTGAAATGGCCGTGGATAGGGCGTTAAAGTGGGAAATCTCACCGGGTTTTTTTACTGCCGCCAGCCTGGGAACCGCGCAGTATCCCGATAGCATGACTAAAGCCGCGGAAGTTGATTAGGCGTAAATAAGAGGTAAACCAGAGCGAGGCTAGGGCGAGCCAGATCACAATAAGCGGAAAATCCTGATTGAAAATTTCGATGGGGTAAAACACCACATCCGACAGTCCCTTTGCTAGCGGCCTGATGAGAGCCTCAAGCTGCGAATCGATACTCATATATATCCCCTAGGCACGAATCTTATGCTCGCGCTCTTGTTATAAGTGGCCCTAATATGTAACAGATTACATTAGATTTGTATTTTAACTATCTGTTTTTGTTATACTTCTCTAGTCTTCCCGGACCTTGCGCGTTCCTTCATATCCGACTGAATATACACCTGATCTGTAGTACCCATGCTGGCATGACCCAAATCATCGGCCATATGCTTGAGCGGCCTAGTGGCTATATCCTGCGAGGCACCAGTATGCCTCAGCCAATGGGTTGTTGCCTCACGCAATGCCTTGGCTTCTTCAGTAAAGCCTTCGGTCATCATTCTGTCGTAGGCCAAATCAAAGCCCTGCTGGACGATTCGTCGCAGCTGGCGGGATGTCATGCCGCCAGTGCCGCGGTTTTTGGACACCAGAGTCGAGTTAACGCCAAAGGTAGTATTAATTGAACCTCGGTATTTCTGGTAACGATCAATATAGGGAGAAAGGGCATTTGGCACTGAAATATCCCGTATCTTATTGCCTTTGCCCAGTACTTTGAGCCAATTATTACCGTCACTGTCTTGCCAGAAATGTTTCCAAGCTGGCTGCCAGTTAGCTCTGTCAGATAGCTCAGATACTCTTAAATACAGGGTTTTAAGCATGGCGATCACAAATAACGTGCGCTCATGATCTGGCGAACTGTCTGCTGCAGTCTGTGCGCTTTCCAAGCACATAGTCCCACTGTAAATCTGACAGCCGCTTAATATTTTTCTGGGTGGCGCCTTTAATCAAAAAGGGCGACTGCTTGCGAATGGCCGGTATCGGGTTACCAAAGGCATAGCCTTCATCGGTCAGATAGTCGTAATAACAGGAAACTGCCGAGTAACAGATCTTCATGGCCTCGTGAGAAAGTAAGTGCCCGTCTCTACTGGTTTCTACACTGAGCCCCTCAGATAAGGCTTCTTTACGGTCTTCCTTGGCGATTTTCGCGGCAAATGGCCGCCAGTTTTTATTTTGACGGGACTCTCCGCCGATTATTTTAAAGCGATCCTGGACTGAAGCGCCCACCCAGGCTGAACTTGGGCCATGAACGAAATCGAAGTATGCCTCGAGATCTGGACGTTTAAGCTGGATAACGCTCTTGTTAGCCACAGTCCAGGCCCAGAGTAATAAACGTTCAACCTCATTGCGGTAGCCACGATAGGTGGCCTCAGACTTACGGCTGTAGCTTTTAAGGAAAGCCTGGGTGTGTAAGAAGTCTTCACGGGCATCGGGTATGGTTTCACAGATCGTTTCGACAAACTGTTTTGAGTCTGGATACTCATTGAGCATGGTCAGACCCATAGGCAGGCGCACAAACGCCTTGTGAGCGTCGAATAATGGTGTGGCGTTAAATGCTTTGGACATAAGATTGTGCTGTCTATTATGTGGTAACCATTATGTGGTAACTATTAAGAGCCGTTAAGAAAATAGTGACGAGCGACTAATAGCGCCTGAGGCCGCTGGGGCATTGGAAAGTACTGTATCAGGCTGTTATGCTACTGTCTACCTATGTCCACTAATTGAGATTAGAGGACACAGCAGAGAGGCTATCCCACTCACGAGTAACCATAGCCACCTCTTATTGCCTCAGCCAAGCAAAACAATGAAATTAAGGTAATTAGTCGTGGTCTACCCTTAAAGCCACTATTTAACAATTCAGGTTCTGGTAAACTCCCTGCATTCTACAAAAGGAAAATGATTATGCCGCGCGCTGTTGCCGTCATCTTATTCGCTATTATCAGTGTTAGCAGTCTTTTCGTCATTACAGGTTTCTCAAGTGAACCTGTAACGACCTCAACCTCTACATCTACATCTACATCTACATCTACATCTACATCAGCCGAAGCCATATCGATAACAGAAAACGCCGATAGTCCCCATTGAGCGGAAACCTGAGTACACAGCACTCTATAGAGAGATCTTCGACCGTCTGGCTACGCGTCACTATCGTGGGCAAAAGATTAATGATGAATTATCCCAGCGCTATCTGGCCCAGTTTCTAGATAACCTAGATCCGGTAAAGAGCTATTTTCTACAAACTGATATTGACGAGTTTATGCAGTGGGACACCAGACTTGATGATCTTGCCAAACGTGGTGATGTAGAGCCTGGCTATATCATGTATAACCGTTTGCGCGACCGCGCCATCAGTCAGCTCAACGCCAACATTGCCCTGCTTGAAACTGAAGACCATGAGTTTGATCTTACCGCCGATGAAACTATTATTCTAGACGGCGACAAGCGGCAATGGTTTAGCTCAGCGGAAGACGCAGAGACCTTTTGGCACAAGCGTATTAAAGACGCGATGATTCGTTTGTTACTCAATGATAAAGAAGCTGACAAGGCGCGTGAGCTGCTTATAAAACGCTATCAAAATCAAATAAAACAGTTTACCCAACGAGACAGTCAGGACGTTTTTCAACTTTATGTTAACGCCCTCGCCTCCCTTTATGATCCCCATACTTCGTATTTCTCACCACGGACCACAGAGAATTTTCAAATTAATATGTCTCTGTCATTAGAAGGCATTGGCGCCGAATTACGCACGGAAGATGAATACACTAAAATCGTTAGAGTTATTCCAGGTGGCCCCGCAGACCTTCAGGGTATTTTGCAGGCAGAGGATAAAATTATCGGTGTCGCCCAGGACCAGGACGAAATGGTCGACGTGGTGGGCTGGAGAATTGACGAAGTCGTGGCACTGATTCGCGGTGCCAAAGACTCCATTGTTAGGCTGCAGATTATTCCAGGAAAAGGCGAGTCCGCAGACAGTACTGCCATTATTGCTATCACCCGAGATAAGGTAAAACTCGAAGAGAAATCTGCCCAGAGTAAAATCTTAGATATCCAGCAAGGGGGTAAAAGCTACAAGCTTGGTGTGATAGATATCCCCGCTTTTTATATGGATTTCGAAGCGTACCGTGCACGAGATCCAAACTTTAAAAGCACCACCAGAGATGTCTTTAAATTACTCCAAGAACTGAGAGAGCAAAAAGTTGACGGTATTGTTTTAGACCTGCGTAACAATGGCGGTGGTTCTCTACATGAGGCAACTTCACTAACAGATCTGTTTATTGACAGTGGCCCAGTCGTACAAATAAAAGATTCTAATCAGCGGGTTTTTCGCAATCAGCGTGCCACTATGCCGGCGGTTTATACGGGCCCTCTTCTGATTATGATTAACCGTTTGAGCGCATCAGCCTCTGAGATTTTTGCCGGTGCATTACAAGACTATGGCCGAGCATTAATCGTTGGTAGTCAGAGTTTTGGCAAGGGCACTGTCCAGGATGTCACCGGCCTTAGCAGTGGCCAGCTCAAGCTAACCGTCTCAAAGTTCTATCGGGTTTCCGGTGATAGCACCCAGCATCGTGGTGTGTTGCCAGACATAGAATTTCCCTCGGCCTATGATGCTGAAGAGGTCGGCGAGAGCCACCAAGACAATGCCCTACCCTGGGATCGTATTCATGCTGTGCCCCACAAATCCACCACCGAGCTACAACAATTTGTGTCGCCGCTAATTACTAAGCACAAGGCGCGCAGCGTTACCGATCCAGACTATGCCCATATGCTCGGCCAGCTCAAACTTAACGACGACTGGGCCGCAGATGACTCTCTTTCTCTTAACATTGAAAAGCGCCGTGCGCGCACAGAGCAATGGGATTTAGAGCGACTATCTCTGGAAAACATTCGTCGTGTTGGCAAGGATTTAGAGCCCTATGTCGATGTTAAAATTTGGAAAGAAGAATCCGAAGTCGATGAAGATAATATTGCCGAATCAGATCCAATGTTGCAGGAGGCTGGTCATATTCTTATTGACCAAATAGGTCTAGCGCCAAGCGCTAAAAACAATCAATTAGTTCAACTAAATAATAAAAAAGCGAGTTAAGATTTCTGTGAATGCCATTGCCAAACCTGAAGCAACATCAACCCGTATTATTTCATTTAATGTCAATGGACTGCGCGCTCGTCTGCATCAATTGCAGTCGGTTATTGATCAACATGCGCCGGATATTATTGGCCTTCAAGAAATTAAGGTGAGCAACGAAGAGTTCCCTCTCGAGGCAATAGCCGAGATGGGTTATACGGTAGACTTTCATGGTCAAAAAGGTCATTACGGCGTCGCCATGATGAGCAAAATACCTGCGACCGCGATTACCCGCGGCTACCCTACCGATGATGAAGATGCCCAGCGTCGGATGATTCACGGTGAATATAAAATTAATGGCCAGACTGTCCATGTGATTAATGGTTACTTTCCTCAGGGCGAAGGCCGTGCTCACCCCACAAAATTTCCTGCTAAAGAAAAGTTTTATGCAGACCTAACAGCCTACCTTGGCAACACCTTTACCGATAAAGATCGTGTGATTGTGATGGGTGATATGAATGTCGCCGCTGCGGATATAGATGTGGGTATTAAGCCAGAGAATGCCAAGCGCTGGCTCAAGACCGGCAAGTCTGCCTTTTTGCCTGAAGAACGTGAATGGCTGCAAACATTGCAAGACTGGGGCCTCACCGATAGCTACAGATCAATGAACCCTCAGGATGACCGCTCTTACAGCTGGTTTGATTATCGCAGTCGTGGCTTTGAACAGGACCCTCAGAGCGGTCTGCGTATCGACCTGATTCTGGCTTCCGATCCTGCTATGTCAGATCTTGTTGGCACCGGTATCGACTTTGACGCCAGGGCGTTCGAAAAGCCGTCTGACCACTGCCCTATTTGGGCTGATTTCAAACTATAGAGGACGCTACCTTTACAGGCGAGACAGAGAGCTAAATAGTTTTGCATTGGGTCAACCGATCTTTTTAACTGGCGTTTTAAGCTTTGAGCCACACAAAGGAGACTGTGATGAAAAGGATACTAATAGCAACTGTTGCGGGACTGAGTCTTTTAGCCTTCCCCATAAACGCAATGGCGGACAGGGATAATAAAGCCTTCAAACGCTTTGACCGTCAGGCTAATCATCAGCATGTTCAGAAGCGCCACTCAGATAAAGAAATCTATCGGTCTGAAGCTCGCAATGAACGGCGTAGCGGCACCCAGGCGAGAGAAAATCACCAGCGATATAAGCGCCATAAAACCGATCACAAGGCGGTTGAACGTAGAGTTAATAAGCATCATTTCGCCAGAGACATCAGGAAGAAACATCTGCGCAATGACTACCGACGAGATCGTCGTTGGGTTATCAATCACAGTAACAGCAGGTTTTTAACACGCCGGGATTTTTATAATCATTACTATGGCTACGGCGATATTTATTTTTATGATCAGCACAGAAGCCATTACGAAAAACACCATAGTCGCCATCGTAAGCCCAGGGCTCACAGTCAGCATGGTCATCATGAGCATGACAGCGACTATCTGGAATGGGTAACTATTATGTACCTATTGAATGATATTTATGGCGACGACTATTATGACTAGCGCGCCTATTTCTATGTTCCCTGGGAACTAAGCGAATGACATTATCCGTCGTGGAGAAAACAGCGGCTGAGGAGCGGTCTATCGAAGACGCCCAAAAAGCACTCGGCTATAGCTCGATGGAGGAGTTTCTTAAAACCATCGAGCGCCGTGCTTTTCATATGGCCAGAATGGCTACGGGTAACGCAGATACCGCCATGGATATTGTGCAAGACAGTATGTACAAGTTGGTGGAAAAGTATGGCGATAAGACAGCTCAGGAATGGAAACCATTGTTTTATCGTATTTTAAACAGCAAGACCATTGATTATTATCGGCGTAAAGCCGTTCGCGACAGGGTGTTTCCCTGGAGTAAAATTGTCACTAACAGCGACAATGGCCTGAACGCCGATACAGTGGATCTGACTCCTGGACGTATTTCAGATACCCCAGATGAAATGATGATGCGCTCCCAGCGCATCGATAAAATAACCCAGTCGGTGAATGCCCTGCCCCGACGCCAGCGCGAAGCCTTTATGCTCAGATGCTGGGAAGGCATGAGTACCATTGAAACTGCCGATGCCATGAAATGCTCGCAGGGCAGCGTTAAAACACATTACTCTAGAGCAATGCATACATTGCGAGATCTGTTGGAGGATTATAATTATGACTAATCACAGTAAGCAGACGTTAGAGAATAACCTGCAGCAAGATCTGCAGTGTTTAGAAAATGACACTGAAGCGCGAGATATTTTCCGTCTCGCCCAGGCGCGCAATAAAGCATTGTCCCAAGATAGCTCAGATCGAAAAAGAGGTTTTCTGCCTGCGCTGAGTGCTTCAACAGCAACCATACTACTGGTGGCATTTTTCTTTTTCCAAGAAGCCCCAGTACCTTTAAACAATGAGACAATTTCTGAGTTAAAACAGCGCAGATTCTGCCTTTGAATTTGATAATGAAAACATTGAGCTCTATGAAGACCTAGACTTTTATTATTGGCTTGCGGATAACGAACAGGGCGGGACAGGTTAACTGATGAAACCACGATTACTATTAGCCGGTTTGGCTGCGGGAATGCTAATGCTGTCTCCTGCTCTATTTGCAGCGGATCATGACGGTACCCGGATACCTTTCCATGAGCTTCCACAAGACACGCGTGTGATGCTGGCACCCTTCGAAAAGCATTGGAACAGGTTCAAGCCTTCAAGGCAGCAGCGCCTCTTAGCTCGGGCACAGGACTCTGACCCAGAAAGACGAGCACAGTTTAAGAAGCATGCCGAGCACCTCAAGAACCTTTCACCGGAAGAGCGTAAGAGACTGCACAGAGCTAAAAAACACTTTGATAAGATGCCAGCTCATGAGCGCAAAGAATTGCGCAAACGCTTTGAAAATATGAGCCCTAAAGAGCGCCGCCGCGTTAACAAGAAGCATGAGAAATTTCAGGGGATGCCAGAGCATAAGCAGAAAGAAATTCGCGATAAGGTGCGAGAAATGACCGCCGAGGAACGGCGTCAGTTTCTGGATGAATTAAACGCCCAGAAAGACAAATAAACATACCCAATAAAAAAGGCTCCTTTCGGAGCCTTTTTCGGTTTAGCTTGGAGGCTATTTAAAGCGCAGCATCCAACTCAGGTAGAGCAACAAACAAATCGGCAACTAGCCCATAATCTGCAACCGAGAATATCGGTGCTTCTTCATCTTTGTTAATCGCAACAATAACCTTGCTGTCTTTCATGCCCGCCAAATGCTGAATAGCACCAGAGATACCCACTGCAACATAGAGGTCTGGAGCAACAATTTTACCGGTTTGACCCACCTGCATATCGTTGGGTACAAAGCCCGCATCAACAGCAGCGCGTGAAGCACCTACTGCAGCACCGAGTTTGTCGGCAAGGCTGTAAAGCATGTCGAAGTTTTCGCCATTGCCCATGCCGCGACCACCAGAGATAACAATATCCGCTGCCGTCAATTCAGGACGGTCTGACACAGCCACTTCTTCACCGACAAAGGTAGACTTACCTGAGTCATGTGCCGATGCAACTGCTTCAATAGTGGCAGAACCACCCTCTGCAGGTGCGCCGTCGAAGGCTGTACCACGAATGGTCAATACCTTAATGGCGTCGCTGCTCTTAACGGTGGCAATAAGATTGCCCGCATAGATTGGGCGCTTAAATGTATCTTCGCTAACCACACCGCTGACGTCAGAAATAGCCTGAACATCCAATAAGGCGGCAACACGAGGAATAATATTTTTAGCCGTAGTAGTTGCTGTCGCCATAACGTGGCTGTATCCAGCCGCAACTTCAGCGATCATAGGTGCAACGTTCTCAGCCAATGAGTGGGCATAAGCCCCATTGTCTGCAACGATAACTTTGCCGATACCTGGAACTTGGGCTGCCTGTGCTGCAGCGGCCTGACAGGCTGTGCCAACGACCAAAATGTCGATATCGCCGCCCATAGCCTGGGCCGCAGCCACAGAGTTAAGTGTTGCAATATTCATGCTGTCGTTGTCATGTTCAGCGATAACTAATGTACTCATGAGATCACCTTCGCTTCGTTTTTCAATTTATCAACCAGCTGAGCGATATCCTCAACCTTAATGCCAGCCGAACGCTCGGCGGGAAGCTCTACACCCATCAACGTGACGCGGGGCGCTACATCGACACCGAGATCTGCTGGTGTGGTGGTATCAAGCTGCTTTTTCTTGGCTTTCATAATATTTGGCAGTGAGGCATAACGAGGTTCGTTAAGACGCAAATCTGCAGTTACGATAGCGGGTAAAGATAATGTCAGAGTCTGCAAACCACCGTCTACTTCACGGATAATCATTGCATTGCCGCCATCGATACTAAGCTCAGAGGCAAATGTCGCCTGACCATAACCGGTCAGTGCACCCAGCATCTGGCCTGTTTGATTGTTGTCGCCATCGATCGCCTGCTTACCCAGCAGAATAATATCGGGAGACTCAGTCTCACATACTGCTTTTAAGCACTTGGCAATGGCCAATGGCTCTAGTGTTTCGTCTGAGCTAACTAAAATAGCGCGGTCTGCGCCCAATGCGAGTGCAGTACGTAACTGCTCCTGACATTGCTGCGGGCCTACAGAGATTGCGATAATTTCAGTGGCGATGCCCTTCTCTTTTAAGCGCACAGCTTCTTCTACTGCAATCTCGCAAAATGGGTTAATGGACATTTTGACGTTAGCCAAGTCAACATCTGTCATGTCTGACTTAGGTCTAACCTTGACGTTGTAATCAACAACGCGCTTCACGGCTACCAGTACTTTCATGGTTTTCCTTTTAGCTTAAGCTTAGTAATTAAAATTTGGGACTACGGGCACCGTCTTAAACGAATAATCAGTGCATATTTTTGAGGGCGTTATATTGCCTAGATAAGCCAAATAAATCAAGGGTCTAGCAGCCAAAATACGACCCATGAGTTCGCTTCCATGCCACGTAATCATTATAAATTATGGATATTTATAATGACTATAGCTGTGCCTATAGCTATGCCCATATGAAGTTAGTAAAATGCACACTCAAAATTCAAATATACACTGGAGAATGAGTTTGGAACGCGAATTTATGGATTACGATGTCGTCATCGTTGGTGCAGGCCCATCAGGTCTGGCCGCTGCATGCCGTCTCAAGCAGGTCAATGCCGACATTTCTGTCTGTGTGGTCGAAAAAGGCTCTGAAGTAGGTGCTCATATTCTCTCTGGTGCTGTGTTCGAGCCAACGCCATTGAATGAGCTGTTTCCCGATTGGAAAGAGATGGGTGCGCCCCTGCTGACCCCAGTAACTGACGATAAGATTTTCGTCTTTACCGGTGCGACCAAACGCATCAAGGTGCCAAATCTGTTTGCCCCGAAAACCATGCACAACCATGGCAACTATATTATCAGCCTGGGCAAGCTATGCCGATGGCTCGCTGAGCAAGCTGAAAATCTCGGGGTTGATATATTCCCAGGCTTTGCCGCTGCAGAAGTACTCTATGGCGACAACAATGAAGTGCTGGGTATCGCTACAGGCGATATGGGTGTTGGCCACAACGGCGAGCAGAAAGGCTCTTACCAGCCAGGCATGGAACTGCGTGGCAAGTACACCTTATTCTCTGAAGGCTGTCGCGGTAACCTGGGTAAAGAAATTATTGCCAAATACGCTCTCGATGCCGGCAAGGACCCGCAGCATTATGGTCTTGGTATCAAAGAGCTGTGGAAAATACCCGCAGAACAGCATCAGCCGGGCTTAGTCGTCCACAGCGCTGGCTGGCCGCTAGATGAAAGCAAGTCACTCGGTGGCGGCTTTCTCTATCACCTCGAAGACAATACCGTAGCTGTTGGCCTTATTACCAACCTCTCCTACACAAATCCACATCTAAGCCCTTTTGATGAGTTTCAACGCTATAAGCACCACCCAGAAATCGCCAAATATTTGCAGGGGGGCGAGCGCCTAACGTACGGTGCCCGTGCTCTACTGAAAGGTGGCTTACAATCACAGCCTAAGATGTCATTCCCCGGCGGCATTCTGGTCGGTGATGATGCCGGTACCTTGAACTTTGCCAAGATTAAAGGCAGTCACACCGCCATGAAATCGGGCATGGTTGCTGCAGAAACTGTGGCTGAGGCCTTGGCGGCAGACAAGAGCAATGATGATCTTGAGAGCTATGCCGCGGCCTATAAGGCGTCTTGGGCCTACAAAGAACTCCACATGCAGCGCAACTTTGGCCCAGCCCAGCATAAGTTCGGTAATATTATCGGCTCGGCGTATGCCTTTATTGATATCAATATCTTTAACGGTATGTTGCCTTGGACCCTAAGCGATAAGATTGCAGACCATGAGACATTGTTGCCCGCTAGCGAGTGCAAGAAGATTGACTACCCCAAGCATGACGGCAAGTTAAGCTTTGATAAGTCTTCTTCGGTGTTTATGTCTAATACCAACCATGAAGAAGATCAGCCCTGTCATCTAGTGCTGGCTGACCCTGATATGCCCATCAATAAGAACCTAGAACTCTACGATGAGCCTGCGCAACGTTATTGCCCTGCCGGTGTTTATGAAGTCGTGGCCAATGATGATGGCAGCCAGCGTTTTCAGATCAATTCACAGAACTGTGTGCACTGTAAAACCTGTGACATCAAAGAACCCAGCCAGAATATTAATTGGGTGGTTCCTGAGGGATCTGGTGGACCAAACTATCCAGCGATGTAACGTAAAAGGTAAAGCAAAAAAGCCCAGCTAAAAGCTGGGCTTTTTTATGTACTGCAGTTTTTAAGCGCTGTATTAAAACGCTCTTGAAAGCCCTAACGAAAATCCAGAAAGCTCAAGTCCAAGAGAATCAAAGTAGCTGATGTATTCAAGATTCGCACTGAGGTCACGCTTAATCTGAACATCTAAGCCAATACCGTAGGAAACGCCACCAAAATCGCCTTCTGCGGTAAATTGATCAATAGACCCTTCAAGGTTGGCATGGCTGTAGCCAATTAACACGTAGGGGTAAAAACGCTCGGCAATGCGCGCACCGGCACGTGCATAGATCCCATACATATCCCGAATCTCAAGGTTAGCAATGGTATCTACACCATCTATCTGAATAACATCATCACCAAGACCAACGCCAAGGCGCACCTCTGCTGCAAAGTACTCGCCATAATGCTTACCTAGGCGTGCATTGAGAGCCGTAAGCTTGGTTTCTACAGTAAAGGGCTCTATTGCATCGCCAAACTCATCGGCAGTGACCTTCTCGTAGGCATCGACAAAGCCTACACTGGCCGCTATATAAGAATCTCCCGCAAAGGAAAGAGCTGAAAATGCCACCAACAAGGCAGCCACATTAGTTTTAATAATCGATGAAGATTTGAACATTACAATTTCCCTATAGTTATGTTTGAAGAGGTCGCGCGAAGTATTAAGAAGTATTAAGAAGTATCAAGAAATACCAAAAAACCTCGCTAAAAACTGGGTGACAGCCAGACTGTCAAGAGACCGGCAACCTAGCCGAGCCCAATTTATATTAACGGAGCGAAGTTTAACTACAACATGCGGGATTCAACAAGGTGCTGAATCCTATATTTTACGACGTTTCTTAGGAGCTACGAGTTACTCCAGCATCCCCAGAAGAAAGCGCTGGCCCATACTTTCGATATAAAGACCGCCATCCTCTGCAGGTTGACCCCAGTCGATGAGCTGATAGAAAACGCTGCGGCTGAGTAGACCGGGTAGGTTGTTGCGGACTGTGACTAGAGGAATTGGCTGGTCAGAGCCCTGAGGAGACTCGACCCATAGCGGGTTATCGGCACCGAGCACCAGGCTTTCACCCGTAGATGTAGAGAGGCTTATAGCCTGCTGTGAGTCACGATTATTAATGCTGGCAGCGACAATATAGAAAGGCGCAAAATCGACCTTAATCTTCCATTTCTCAACCGGGGTAACCAGAAAGTAGTCGTCCCCTTCCCGCTTCAGGATAGTTGAGAACAGCTTAACTAGCCGTTCGCGCTTAATCTCACCACCCTCGTGAATCCAGCGTCCTTCCCGATCAATTACCATATCCATGTCACCACTTTTGGGCGGATCCCAGAGATGGACGGGCGGTAGACTCGCTGAGCTATCTTTTTGTAATGTCAGGAGATCCGCAAACAGATTATCAAGGGACGCTGTACCCCCTTGAGAAGGAACTTTAGACGATGGTTCAGAGGCGTTGCCAGGCGGTGATATTAAGTCTGATTTCGACATTAGCTAGACTTGAGTTTTTTCTTTTTAGCCGTATCTTTCGAGACGGGATGGTACTGGCCTCGGTTACCCATGGTGACGCCAATATTGGTAATAAACTTCATGAGATCAGCAGTATCGTGGCGATAGTTCCAGCTTTTGCTATACCAGAGGTCGACGGCACCCTGAGCCAGAGCCCAGCAGGCCAGATAATGGAAATGCGGGGGTACATCTTCTAGCACACCAGCACCGATCTGTTTGGTCAGCATATCGCTGAGGGAATCCTCGTTAGAACGACGGATGTTATGTAATTCTTCAAGCTGCTCGGCAATGTCGACGGCATCGGCCAAGCGGCCTTCCAGCTGCTGTACCAATCGATCGAGATCAGGGCGAGCTAGCCGCGCCTGAAAATAAGCCTGACATGCTGCACCCGCATCACCCTTTTCGGCTTTGATAATGCCAGCGGCCAGACAGTCGGTAATGTTTCTCTCGTAGTCGAGCATGATCCGCACCAGCATCTCATTCTTGGTCAGAAAGTGCTTGTAGACTGTGCCTTTACCAATCCCCGCCTTGCTGGCGATTTTGGAGACAGTTACGCAGTCGATGCTCTCTTTGAGAAACAGCTCCAGCGCCGCATCAATAATCTTCTGTTCACGATCAAGAAAGAGCTTTTTCTTTTCACGAATACGATCGGAGCTGGATGTTTTGTTACTCATACAATGGCCATAATTTTTAGTGAGGGTACTATAACTCAAGTGGCCGGTTGCTGGCGCGGAGAAATTCTTGCTTTAAATCAGCAAAAGACTGAACAGCTGGAAACTGCGGGAACTCATCAATCACATTTTGCGGCGCATGAAACAGAATACCGGCATCAGCCTCAGCCAACATAGTCGTGTCGTTATACGAATCGCCGGCTGCAATGGTTCGGTAATACATGCTTTTAAAGCCCACAATGGCTTGGCGCTTTGGGTTAGCTTGGCGGAGATGGTAATTCACCAGCATGCCCTTATCGTCGGCTTCAAGCTTATGGCAGAGCAATGTTGGGTAACCCAGCTGCTTCATAAAGGGGCTGGCGAAGTCGTAAAAGGTATCTGAGAGGATGACCACTTGGAATCGCTCGCGAAGCCAGTTTACAAAGTCCAAGGCGCCATCGAGGGGCTTTAAGGTGGCAATAACCTCTTGAATTTCATTCAGACCCAGGCCGTGCTGGCGGAGGATATCGAGGCGATAGTTCATCAGAACATCGTAGTCAGGTTCATCCCTGGTCGTTCGGTTTAACTCCTTCAATGCCGGTCTCTTCGGCAAAGGCGATCCAAATCTCAGGGACCAAGACGCCCTCTAAATCCAAGCATGCAATTTCCACAAAACTACCCCACATATTATTTGATATGCACTCTACTGAAAATTAATCTCGCGTGCAATTGAACATAAGGTAAAGCAAAAGGTTATAAGGCTATAACACCTAGATAGTTCTATGAATTAGCGCTGTTTGTTATGATGCCGTCCTATTTTCGGACCTATCCAGTCAACTGAGCCAATCAACTGAGCCAATTTTATGAGCAACCCCGCAAATTCGATTAATGTAACCGATATCGATTCTGAACTGTCCACCCAGTCGCCCCAGGATATTCTCCGTTACGCACTGGCAAATCATGACAATATCAGCATCTCTTTTAGTGGCGCTGAAGATGTCGTACTGATTGATATGGCCCATAAAATCCGCCCAGATATAAAGGTGTTCTCTTTGGATACCGGCCGCCTTCATGCCCAGACCTACCGGTTTATGGAAGAGGTACGCAAGCATTACAGTATCGACATCGATGTGGTCTACCCAGAAGCCGCGCGGGTCGAAAAGCTAGTCAAAGAAAAAGGCCTGTTTAGTTTTTACGAAGATGACCATAAAGAATGCTGTGGCATCCGCAAAATTGCCCCACTGCGCAAGCAGCTACTGACAGTAGACGCATGGATTACCGGTCAACGCCGTGATCAGAGCCCAGGTACAAGAGCCGAAGTTCCTGTAATTCAGGATGACAAAGCCTTTGCCCGCCCAGATGACAAACTTACCAAATTTAATCCGCTGGCAAACTGGACCTCAAAGCAGGTTTGGGATTACATTCGTGAAAATAACGTGCCCTACAACGCCCTACACGACGAAGGTTTTATCAGCATTGGCTGTGAGCCCTGTACTCGCCCCACAGGCCCAGGTCAGCACGAACGTGAAGGTCGCTGGTGGTGGGAAGAAGCAACTAAGAAAGAATGTGGTTTGCACGCAGTGAATATCGAGAAATAACGGAAATGAAGATCACCCTGGTCAAAAAAGTATTCGCTGATGGCTCGGCCTGTAAAAAGTGTGGCGAGGTAGAACAGAAGATGCGTGACGCTGGGCAGTTAGAGCAGATTGATCAAACGGTGATTGCCTATGAAGCAGATCCTCAGTCAGAGGGGATGCTTCTTGCGGCACAGCACAGCGTCGACCGCGCCCCCTTCTTTATTGTCGAACGAGATAACCAGCCTGCTGAGGTTTACACGGTGTACTTTAAGTTTGTCAAAGACGTGCTAAATCAAAAGACCACGGAAGACGAAGAGATTCAGGAAATCATGAACGACGTTGATCTGGATTTTTTATAAACCGGCCGTTGATAACAAGTCGAAATTATTTATATAACCAGTGAAAGAGGCAGGCCGTGCCATTCCCGCGCAGATTTCAGCGCTAAAAACCGTCGGCCAGAACACAGCATCAACAGACCGGCAGCTTAATGTCTGCAAAATACCTCTCCTGGGCCTCTTTGTTCGGCAAGGCCATAGCTTCATCGACCACATTGCGGGTCAGGTGCGGCGCGAACGCCTCAATAAAGTCGTACATATAGCCCCTTAAATAGGTCCCTTTACGAAAGCCAATACTGGTTACGCTAGATTCAAACAGGTGCCCTGCTTCAATGGCTACCAGATCAGAGTCCGCCTCTGGGTCGTAGGCCATATGGGCGACAATGCCAATTCCTAAGCCAAGCCTTACATAGGTTTTAATCACATCGGCATCTGTGGCCGTAAACACCACCTTGGGCTTCAGGCCTTTATCTCTAAAGGCATCGTCTAATCGGGAGCGTCCGGTAAAGCCAAACACGTAGGTCACGATCGAATACAGGGCCACGTCTTCCAATGTCAGAGAATCTAACTGGGCGAGAGGATGATCCTTGGGCACCAAAATACAGCGATTCCAGCGGTAGCAAGGCATCATTAGCAAATCGCTAAATAGCTCTAGGGCCTCAGTGGCGATGGCGAAATCGACTGTACCATCGGCGGCTTTTTCGGATATCTGCACCGGTGTGCCCTGATGCATATGCAATGAAACGTCTGGGTACTTGCCAATAAATCCCTCAATAATCGAGGGCAAGGCATAGCGGGCTTGGGTATGGGTAGTCGCGATCGACAGGCTGCCATGATTGGGGCTGTTATGTTCCTGAGTCAGCTGCTTAATGCCGTCCACTTGACGCAGGATATCTCCGGCAATCTTAAGAATTTTCTCTCCGGTGGGGGTCACTCTGGTGAGGTGCTTGCCGCTGCGAGAAAATATTTCTACGCCTAGCTCATCTTCCAGTAACCGAATCTGTTTACTGATGCCCGGCTGAGAGGTGTAGAGGCTCTTGGCGGTTAGGGAGACATTTAAATCGTGGTGGGCCACTTCCCAGATATACCGCAACTGTTGGAGTTTCATAAGCATCCTTTGGTTTGGCAGACTGCAACCTAGGGGTTTAATATACTATAAAGCTATAAAAATATGCAAAACCATTCCTTCTTCGTATAGATCATTCTTGTTAAAGTCCCTGCTAAGTTTTTATACGCGCCTACAAGGAAATACAAATACCTCCATGGATATCCTGTTCTATATCGCCGCAGGCGCAGGCGTTGGTCTGGCAATTGGCCTGACGGGTGTCGGCGGAGGCTCCCTAATGACTCCCCTGCTCATTATGTTTGGCTTCCCCTATAACGTTGCCATTGGCACAGACCTTCTCTATGCGGCTATTACTAAAGCGGGTGGAATGGTCACCCATGCCCGGCAGCGCACAGTGCAATGGCGCACGGTTGGATTTCTAGCGGCAGGGAGTATTCCGGCATCCATCGTCACCGCGCAGCTGCTTAAAACCGTATTTGCCGATTCATCCGAGTATGAGGGTATTCTCACCCGCAGTTTGGGTGTGATGCTGGTATTAACGGCCAGTGTGATTCTATTCAACGGCCATATTCGAGAAAAAACGGTTCAGAGCGAAGGTGCCCTAGCGCGATTTTTTCATGATCATACCGATCTGGTAATCTTTCTGGCAGGATTATTTTTGGGGGTATTTGTCACCCTATCTTCTGTGGGCGCTGGCGCGTTTTGTGCGGCGATACTGATGGTGCTCTACCCGCGTATGCCAGCTCTAAAGATAATCGGCACAGATATCTCACATGCCGTACCCCTCACATTAATTGCTGGATTAGCCCACCTAATACTGCTGGGTAACGTCGACTTTATGTTGTTGGCCTGTCTGCTGGTGGGCTCGTTACCGGCTATTCAGGTAGGCACCAAGCTAGCGGCACGTATACCCGGTAAGCTATTGCAGACGTCTATCGCCATGATGCTACTGGCTATGGGTGTGAAGTTTGCGGTCTTTTAATCTAGGCGTTAATGCAGGTTTTTAGCGGCCTAGAAAAGACTATTTCCAAACCGGCCCAGAAACATCGCGGCCAAAAATACATAAAACAAATAGTAGAAGATCGAATGGCGGGGTTTCTTTTGCTGCTTCTGGGTCTGCTTAGCGAACTGTTCCTGGAGACCTCGAGCTTCAATTTCTACCTCGAGAAAGTGCAGCTCCTCACCTGCGGGACTGTCACCCAGACGTTTAAGTATTTGCTTGTCAGATAAGGTTTGGTATTTGTTTGATCGAATCAACTTGGCCATCTGTGCCTATTAATCCTTCTTGGGTAACTCATTGGCGACGCCGTGAGGTACATGACCAGTGGCCACATATTCGCTCGCCGAGGTGCAATGGGTCTGCTGGTCATCGAAGAATACATCGGCGCCAAAGGAATTTAAAAAATCCCCTTTGCTTAAGCCACCCAGGAACAGACTCTCGTCAATTCGAATACCCCACTCACGCAATGTACGAACAACACGCTCATGTGATGGCGCAGCGCGAGCAGTCACTAGCGCGGTGCGAATAGGACATTGGTCGACAGGAAACTCAGCCTGCAGCACATGCAGGGCCTGCAAGAAATCTTTAAAGGGGCCTGGATCTAGCGGCACCTGCGCGGAGGCCTTTTCATTTTCGGTAAAGGCATCCAGGCCACGCTCTTTAAAGATGCGCTCTGAGGCATCTGAGAACAGCACTGCGTCACCATCAAAGGCAAAACGCAGTTCGTCTGAATCCTTGGGGCCGCTCTGGGATGGCAGTAATGTCGCTGCCGCCATACCACTATCCAATGCACTGCGAACATCTTCGGCATTGGTGGAGAGAAATAGATGGCAGGCAAAAGCCGATACATAGCGGTAAGGTGAGTTACCCCCAGAGAAGGCTGCCCTTGAGATTTTGAGGCCGTGATGAGCAATAGAGTTAAACACCCGCAACCCAGAATCTGCAGAGTTTCGCGACAGTAGAATTATCTCAACCTTGGGGTCGCCACCCAGTTTTTCATTGATGCGTAATAGCTTTCTAGCGAGGGGGAACGCCTCACCCGGCTCTAGAATATCGTCTTCGTGTGCGCGCTGATATTCTGCGTAGGCCGCAACACCTTCATTTTCGAAGATGCTGTGGCTCTCGCGCATATCAAACAGAGCGGTCGAGGATATTGCTATTACTAGCTTTGGCGCTTCAGGTTTTGTCGTAGTCATTTTTTGGCTTGCTCGGCCAATGCGGCTTTAGCCTCAGTCTCAGCCTCTTCTGCAAAGTATTCTTTGGTCAGTTTAAAGACCACTGGGGCTAAAAGTATCAGCGCGATTAAATTGGGTATCGCCATTAGGCCATTTAGCGCATCGGTCATTTTCCACACCAGCTCCAAGCTCATCTGAGTGCCGACAAAGATTCCGATAACCCAGAGTATCCGGAACGGCAGAATAACCTTGCTACCCAGTAAAAATTCCGCGCAACGCTCGCCGTAGTAACTCCAGCCCAGCATAGTCGTAAAGGCAAATAACACCACGCAGATGGAGAGCACAATATCGCCGTAGGGCAATGCTCCTTTAAAGGCTGATAGGGTCATGCCAGCACCCTGAGCATCGCCGTTCCAGACACCGGTCACAATGAGTACCAGACCCGTCATGGTACAGATCACCAATGTGTCGATAAAGGTACCCAGCATGGCGATGGTGCCCTGACGCACTGGGCTGTTGGTTTCTGCGGCCGCGTGGGCAATAGGTGCTGAACCCAAACCTGCTTCGTTAGAGAAAACACCCCGAGCAATACCCATGCGCATAGCGAGCATAATAGTCGCCCCTGCAAAACCACCGCTGGCAGCTATACCGGTGAAGGCGCTGTCGACAACCAGCGCTATAGCGGCTGGAATCGCCGCAAAATTAACAATCAAAATAGACAGCGTGGCGACTATATAGAGAATGGTCATGAGAGGAACCAGCTTGCCAGCCACCTCAGCAATACGTTTGATACCACCGATCAGCACCATGCCAACCAGACTCGCCATTACCAGGCCACTCAACACTGTGGAGACGTTAAAGTTAGTCTCTAATACCTGAGACACCGCATTAGATTGCACCGTGTTAGCCAAACCAAAACCAGCCAGCGCACCGAACAGTGCAAAGGCTCCGCCCAGATAACGATAGTTGTGTCCCAATCCGTTTTTAATGTAATACATGGGTCCACCGACCTTGCGGCCGAGCTCATCAGTTTCACGATAATTTACCGCGAGTACGGCTTCGGCATACTTAGTCGCCATACCAAAGAACGCGGCGAACCACATCCAGAACAGTGCCCCTGGTCCACCTAGACCAATGGCCGTGGCAACACCGGCGATATTACCCATACCAATGGTTGAAGAGAGTGAGGTCATCAACGCATTAAAGGGTGTGATCTCACCCTCACCACTGCTCTTTCTGCCTTTCATTAGCTGTCGAAACGCATAGGGAATATGGCTGACAGTCATGCCCTTGAGACCCAGGGTTAAGTAGATACCGGTACCCAGTATCAGGATCAGCATGACTGGTCCCCAAACAAATCCATTTACTGCATCAATCACTTGCTCGAACATAACTGCCTCTTTTATTTTCAGCCGACTTAAAAGTTGAGTCGATCTTGTTGTGCTAATAATCCAAATAGACCACCGGTATGCAGAAATACTATATCGGAATCTTTGTCGTACTTACCCTGACGAATTCCTTCCAGCATACCGTGAAATGCTTTGCCGGTATAAACCGGATCTAGAATAACCCCTTCCAGAGCCGCAAGTTCTTTGATTGTGTCAAACACTTCTGGCGGAGCCACACCATAGTCAGGGCCTACAAACTGATCATTGGTGTTAATTGCTAATGAGTCTAACGCCATGTCGGGCGCAAATTGCTCTTGCCACTGCCTGAGATCATCTCGCACCTTGCGATCAAAATAGGCGACATTGTCACAGACCGCGTAGGCTTCAATCTGAACCGGCATATTATGGATTTTACAGCCAACTATTAAGCCAGCCTGAGTACCGCCAGACCCTGTGGCATGGACAATAGTACTAGGGCTGATATTTTCTCGTGCAAAGTCGGCTTTTAGTTCTTCGGCGGCAGCGATATAGCCCCAGACACCGGTGCCATTACTGCCACCAGTAGGAATAGAAAAGGGTTTAGCACCCTGTTGCTCGTAATGCGCTTGCCAATGAGCAAAGAGACCATCGAGCTGTTTAAATTCTTCCTGACTGTAATGGCTAATTGTGGCCCCTACCAGCTGATCCAGCAGTAAGTTACCCACGGGGGCAGGCTCGGTATCCGAGCGCAATAGGAGATGCACCCTTAGCCCAAGCTGAGCACCCAAAACCGCGACAGCACGGCAGTGATTAGACTGCACACCACCAGAGGTAATGATTGTGTCGCAGCCATTAGCAATGGCTTCAGCGAGGAGAAATTCGAGCTTGCGGACCTTGTTGCCGGAGGTTAGACAGCCGGTGAGATCATCTCGCTTGATCCAGATACGGGGGCCGGCCATTTTGGCCGAGAGGCGCGCCAATCGGTGCAGTGGCGTGGGTGTCTGTGCGAGATTGAGTTTAGCGGGGTAAGAAATCATATTGTGGCCTTTTGCGAAGGGGCCTAGGCCCCTTCGCGGGTGCGATCCAATTAGATAGCTTTTATAGTGCCCTTAGGCAGCACCGCATGAACAGCAGCTTTTTGAAATTTGAGTTCGAGATTGTTGGTGACTTCTAAAACCACGTAATCACCTTCAAGCTTAGTGATTTTGCCCAGCATTCCGCTAGTCATGACTACTTCGTCGCCCTTACCTAAACCACCTAACAGATTTGTATGCTCTTTTTGACGCTTGCGCTGTGGGCGAATAATCAAAAAATACATGAATACAAAAAGACCGGCAAACATAAACAATGTAACCATTGGATTTGGTTCCGATGCACCAGACTGAGCAAAAGCACTTGAGATAAAAAACATCTGTAAATTTCCTTTAGGCTATTAAGTATAATATAAGTATAATGTATAAATGGTATTGGATCTATTCGACTTAGCGGAGATTTTCATCGACCCAGTCAAGCACATCTTGATGATGGGTTTTGGTCTTAACTTTTTCCATCACATGGGCAATACGCCCTTCTTTGTCGATAATAAACGTTGAGCGCAGCACGCCCATAAATTCGCGACCCATAAACTTCTTCAGGTCCCAGGCACCATATTTGTCGATAATGGCATGGTCTTCGTCGGACAGCAGTGTGAAATTTAATTCCTGCTTGTCTTCAAATTTTACTAGTCGATCGACGGAGTCAGGACTAATGGCAATAACTTCGGTGTCCAGCGCAGCAAACTCAGCGCGGGTATCGCGGATACCGCAGGCTTGAACGGTACAGCCGGGGGTCATGGCTTTGGGGTAAAAATACACCACCACATTTTTGTTGCCTTGAAACTGCTTAAGACTGACTTTTTTCACCGCGCTGATTCAGCAATGAAAAGGCGGGTGCCTTATTTCCAACTTTAGCAAATGCCACTAATTTATCCTCTTGCCGCTTGCGATTAACAGTGCAGCACTTTAGCAAACTTTGGCGGATCACAGCTACAAAAAGCTCGGTTGTTTTGGCCCTTGGGGCGGTTTATTTTATTGGATCGAAAAAAAAGGCCGCCCAGAAGATCTGAGCGGCCTTTTTACTGGCTTTTCGCGATGCGAATTAGACAGACTAAGGCAGTAAGTGCTGCACTGCGTCACGCTCTTCAGTGAGCTCTGTCTGAGTGGCTATCATCTTGGCACGGGAGAAATCATTGATTTCCAGTCCCTGAACAATTTCCCAGTCGCCATCTTTACAGACGCAGGGAAAAGAGTAGATCAAGCCTTCTGTAATGCCATAGCTACCATCGCTATAAACACCCATGCTAACCCAATCACCCTCAGCAGTACCCATTGCCCAGCTACGCATATGCGCGATAGCGGCATTGGCTGCAGAGGCTGCGCTTGAAGCACCGCGCGCTTTAATAATAGCTGCGCCACGCTGCTGTACTGTTGGAATAAAGTCAGCTTCGTACCAAGCCTGGTCGATCATATCGATGGCTGGCTTACCGTTTATTTTAGTTTCGTGGAGATCGGGATACTGAGTCGCTGAGTGATTACCCCAGATTGTCATATGAGTAACGTCATTGATCGTGGTGCCAGTCTTGTTGGCAATTTGGCTCATGGCACGATTGTGATCAAGACGGGTCATTGCAGTAAATTGACGGGGGTTAATGTCCGGCGCATTACGCTGAGCAATCAACGAATTAGTGTTAGCTGGGTTGCCCACAACCAATACTTTGATGTTTTTAGAGGCATTGTCGTTAAGTGCCTTACCCTGAGCTGAGAAAATCGCAGCATTGGCTTCTAGCAGGTCTTTACGTTCCATGCCTGGGCCACGTGGACGTGCGCCAACTAGCAGCGCGTAGTCGGAGTCTTTAAAGGCAACCGCAGCGTCATCGGTACAGACCATGCCCGCAAGCAATGGGAATGCACAGTCTTCTAATTCCATGGCTACACCTTTAAGCGCTTCAAGAGCAGGTGTAATTTCAAGCATCTGCAGAATAACTGGCTGGTTGGGGCCAAGCATCTCGCCAGAGGCGATGCGGAACAGCAGCGAATAACTAATTTGGCCAGCTGCACCGGTAACGGTAACGCGAACGGGTGAAGTCACAATGTATCTCCGAAAAATTGGGTAGTAAATCTGTTTGGGTAAAAGCGAGCGACAGTATAATGCGGCCACAGAAAAATGCATCTCTGGGGCCGCGAATACATACTATTATTTAACGCTATGTAAGCTGGTATTACGGCTGCTCTTTAAAGACTAGCTGCAAAGTCGCTTGTAGGTCTCTTCCATGCGGCTGTAGAGATCATCTTTAAATGTGGCCGATGCGGTATCAAGCTGGCCAACAATCTCAACCAGGTGCTCGTTATCTTCAACACCGCCCCACTGCTTCTGATAGCTGCCGTCTTGGTAGCCGTGGTCCTGACGGAAGAAGTTAAGAACATTTTTACCCACATACCCTATGTACAGAGTTTCAAAGTCCATCTTGATGCCATGCATCAGGCGGGCAAAACCAGCGATATCAAAATCTTTGGTGGCCAGGGTCTGTTCAGTGAACTCTTCTAGGTCTGTGGCAAAGTCTTCACTGGGCTGAGAATCGGCGAATTCCTTGGTAACCTTCGCAGTAATTTCCTCAACAGAGTCGCCTTTAAGCAGCAATAAGCTGAGACCAAAGTGCCAGATATCGACTAACTCTAGGGCAATCTGATCCACATCTGGCGTCTGTTTTTTCCACCATTTCCAACCGTAATGGTCGAGAAGCTCGGCACATTCCACCCAAATGGCACGGTACCATTCGAATTCCTGCTCTTGCCACTGGCTATGTACCTTGGTGTTCATCTCGCCCTGCAATTGCAGCATGGTTGCTAGTTGCTGTTTCATTGTTGCTCCTTGGTTAAGCTCGTATAAAGCTGTTGCTGGTTTTTTCATGGCCAATACTGGTGTTTGGGCCATGGCCTGTAACCACGACAGCCTCGTCATCGAGACTGTAGATGCGTTCTTTAATGGACGTAATTATCTGATCAAAATTACCTCCAGGTAAGTCGGTGCGCCCAATGCTGCCCAAAAATAATGTGTCTCCAGCGATCAGGGTTTTATATTCTTCAAACCAAAAACTGAGGGAACCCGGCGTATGCCCCGGGGTATGAATGGCTACACCACCACAACAGTTTAGGTCTTGGTCGTCGTGCATAAAATGATCTGGCTCAGGAAGGGTCACCTTGGGTACGCCAAAACGTTCGCACTGCTCTTCTACCATGTCCCAGAGAAACTTATCCCCTTCGTGAAGGTAGATGGGCGCGCCTGTGGCTTCTTTGATAATGCCGGAGGCGAGAATATGATCGAGGTGGGCGTGAGTATGAATAATGCCCACAGCCTTTAGCTTTAGGTCCTTCAGCAGGGCCAAAATGTAGTCGGCGTCGCCACCTGGATCGATTACCAACGCCTTGCCGGACAGACTGTCACCAATCACGGAGCAATTACATTGCAACGGACCGACGGGAAAGGTTCGGATAATAAACTGGGATTGAGGCGTTTGTCCTTCTCGCATAGGCTCTGCTGTCGGCTTTACTATAAGTTCTGACATAGGGCTATCTCTATTGTGAGCCTATTGACTCGTGATTATTGGCTGACCGGTATTTTAAACAGTCGGTGGAAGTTTTGCGTAGTAATTTCGGCTAATTCTTCCAGACTAATTTCCCGCAGGTCGGCAATGCACTGAGCCACTTCCCGCACATACTGGGGTTCATTCTGCTTACCTCGATGAGGAACCGGCGCCAACCAGGGGGAATCGGTCTCCACCAGAATACGATCGAGAGGGACTTTTTTGGCTACTTCCCGCAAGTCTGCAGCACTGTTAAAGGTCACAATCCCCGAGAACGAAATATAGAAACCCAGCTCTATGGCCGCCTTGGCCATCTCCCAAGTCTCGGTAAAACAGTGCATGACACCACCCGCCGCCAGGGGATACTCACGGAGTAACGAGATGGTTTCGTCCCGCGCATCTCTGGTGTGAATAATAATAGGCTTATTGGTTTGCTGGGCAGCCAGTAAATGGTTCACGAAGCTTTCACGCTGCCATAGTAGTGTTTCTGCACTGTAAAAATTATCCAGGCCGGTCTCGCCGATAGCGACTACCCCTTTGGCCTGCGCCAGAGAAACCAGGGTTTCCACTGGGGGAACGGGCTGAGTTATCTTCTGCAGAGGATGTACTCCAACCGAGGAGTAAATATTGTCGTACTGAGCGGTTAGCGCAACTAGAGAAGCTGAGGTTTCCAGATCAACGGCAACACTGAGGAACTGAGTAATACCTTTGGCATGGGCATCTGCCAATACAGCATTAAGGCCACCCTCTCGATCATCCAGCTTTAAATGGTCGAGATGGCAGTGAGAATCTACCAGCATAATGAGACTTTTCTTGTTATGGGTTTTATTACATCGTTAATGTCGGATGATGAGAGTTCACCATACCAGTTAACGCCTGTTCAATCTGTAGTTTAAGCTCTGCTTGCTCGTCGGTAAACTGCACGCCGACACCTTCTTTTTTGGAACTACCCGAGCCCTTGTGCGTCACCCAGACCACTTTGCCGGTCATGGGGATTGGATCGGTGCGCAGATAAATACTCAGCAGGAAAAAAATTTCATCCCCCAACTCATGGACTTTTTTGGTAGGAACAAAAATAGCGCCCCCCTGCACAAACGACATGTAATGTTCGTAAAGCTCAGCTTCGTCTTTAATTTCGAGGGCTAGAATACCCGCCTTGCCACCACTAAATCCTGTGCTTGCCATATTACCGCCTCTCTCTTCCCTTAATACTAATATCAAATTCCCTTAATACACATCATCAACCTAACAACACTGAGCTATGACTAAAGACTAGCACAGACTACTTAGGCTCTGCGGCGAAATACCTGCAGCCAATCCATAAATAACTCTTCCCAGAGTAACTGTGGGTTAGGGTTAGAGCCAGACAAAACCCAACCACGGGCACTGCGCAACTTATCGGAAAACTCAAACAGCCCGGGATTTGGTTTATTTTGTAGCTCACCAGTGGCCAGCCGGTGCAGGTAGTCCATAAACCAACCCAGCATTAGATCGCTGTTCTGCTTCTGGCACTGCTGAGCCGCATCTAAGGCCGACAGTTCACCCAGACGAAGTTTATTCAGGATAGCTTCGAACTGCCTCCTAGCCTCTAGGCTGTCGCTCTGCAGGTACTCCAAGGCCAACAGTGGCCTGCCGGTGGCTAGATCGAGCGTCGTTTCAGACTCCTGTCTATTACCGGTTATCTCTGCCAGCCATTGAATCGCTATCTCGCGATCGGGCAGTGGCAGATTATATTTTTGGCAGCGGCTACGAATGGTTGCGGATACCATCCCAGGACGATGAGAGACCAGAATCAATAATGTTTTACCCTGAGGTTCTTCAAGGCTTTTGAGTAAGGCATTGGAGGCGCTGATATTCATAGACTCGGCAGGCATGATAACTGCGAGTTTCCAACCGCCCTGCTGGGCTGTTTTGCTGAGCAGAGTACAGAGCTTACGAACTGGATCGATGAGTATTCTTTTACCCTCTTCTTCCGGTTCAAGAACCGTAAGGTCGGGATGATTACCGGCCAGCAATAGCTGACAGCTCTTGCATGAACCACAGGCGTATTTACTCATCTCGGCAGAACAGAGTAGGCGTTGAGCTAAGGCCAGGGCCAGGCGCTCTTTGCCTATGCCCTCGGGGCCAGTTAGCATTAGGGCATGGGCCATACGCCCCTGCTCTATATTTTGGTTATAGCTATCCCATAATTCCTGATGCCAGGGATAAGGCAGGCTCAACGAGGCAGTTTTTTCACTAGACGGCGAGCTAGGCATTAGATTCCTCAGAAGAGAACCAGAAGGCTTCTAATGCGACGGTAATTTGGCGCTGCACAGCCTCTAGGGGCCTGGAGGCGTCAATAATCACACAGCGGTCGGGATTCTCTGCGGCAATCTTTAGGTATCCTTGGCGCACACGCTCAAAGAATTCCACCTGCTCCTGCTCGAACCGGTCGGGCTCGCTGCGGGCACTGGCGCGCTTAAGGCCAATCTCCACGGGAATATCAAGAATAAGTGTCAGATCCGGTCTTAAACTGCCCTGTACGAGCATTTCTAGCTCAGCAATCAGATCGGTGCGCATATTGCGGCCAGCGCCCTGATAGGCGTAGGTGGCGTCAGTAAAGCGGTCGCAAAGCACCCAGGCGCCCTCGGAGAGCACCGGCTCTATTACCTGATGGAGATGCTGAGCTCGCCCGGCAAACATCAGCAGTAGTTCTGCAGTGCTACACACCAGCTCTTCGCGAGGCGTTAATAATAGCTCACGAATCTGCTCCGCTAGCGGCGTTCCACCGGGCTCGCGAGTGCAGACAAAGGCCAGATTCTTGGCCTCTAGCCAGGACTGAATAAATTCAATATTGGTGGTTTTACCCACGCCTTCAGTGCCTTCAATGGTGATAAATTTGCCGCGCATTTGAAATTCGCTCTACTGACTGTTCTGTTTTTTCGAGGGGGCAGACTGGTAGTTCTGCGCCCGCTGTTTAATTTGATACCGTCTGACCGCGCTCTGGTGCTCCGCAAAACTATCAGAAAAATAATGGCTGCCATCGCCCCGTGCTACAAAGTATAGGCTACTGCCGGGCAGTGGATGCAGTGCAGCTTCAATGGCAGCCGCACTTGGCATTGCAATTGGTGTTGGGGGTAAGCCATTTATCCGATAGGTATTATAAGCGGTAAGCTGCTTCAAATGCTTGCGGCGAATATTGCCTTTGTAGGCATCCCCCATGCCATAGATAACCGTAGGGTCTGTCTGCAGACGCATACCCCGCTGCAAGCGTCGTACAAATACCCCGGCAATCTCGGGCCGCTCGTAGGTCACGCCGGTCTCTTTCTCGATAATAGAGGCCATAATCAATGCTTCATAGGCGGTTTTATAGGGAAGATCATCTTCTCTAGCCTGCCAGGCCCTGTCGAGTATCCGCTGCATCTGGCCATGGGCCTGAACAAGAATGTCGGAGACGGAATCTGTGGCGCTGTAGCTATAGGTGTCGGGGAAGAACCAACCCTCTGGATGCGCAAGATCAAGACCTGCAGCGGCCAATATTTGGTCTGGGTCACTGTTAGCAATATCAGAAAATTGCTTTATCTTGGCCAGATGAGACAGCCACTGCTTAAAAGACCAGCCTTCAGGAAAGGTCACTTTATGGAGAATGACCTCTCCGCGATTAAATTTTGCCAGCAGCGTGCGAGCACTGTCTGTCGTCTCAATACTATAGCTACCTGCCTGTATCGATGTTCGATTAGATAGCTTGGCATAGGCAGAAAGAATACGCGGGTGAGAAATAATATTGTCTTTATAGAGCTGGCGAGTCACGAGGCTGAGACTACTGCCGCTGTCGATAGACCAGACGATAGAGCTCTCTTTAGCGAGGTTTACCGGTCGGTCGAGGTGCTGGTGCACAAAGCCCAATAGCCAGGCCCCAGCAATGGCCAATAGCAATAGGCAAAGCGCAGTTATTCGTAAGAGAGGTTTAATCATTGAAAACAGGGATAGTGATCGGCCAGCGCAGATTGAACCATGTTTGTGTGGCTGCCGATAGTCAGAGGCACAACAATATTTTTATGGCCAGGACCCTGAGCGAAACCTATCACTGGGCGAATGCCACGTACCGAGTTACAGGTGAACATCTGGTTACAGTCAGCTAGCTGGTCAGCGGCAATCTCCACAACCGTCACGGGTATTTTTAGCTGGGGAAATATTTCTTCGAGCAGCACATGCCGCATTACCCCAGATACCCCAGCATTGTTTAAGCTTGGGGTAATCCAACCCTGCTGGGGGGTATGGAGGAAAATATTTGCGGCGGTGGTTTCAATAAGAAAGTTGTTTTGGTCAAACATAAGTCCATCGGCATAGCTCTCGTCAGACCATTCGTTGCGCGCCATCACCTGATCGAGTCGATTAAGATGTTTGATTCCAGCTAAAACGGGATTACAAGGCAGGCGATAATCACAGTGCCTCAGGCAGATGCCCTGCTCCTTCTTAATATTGGGCTCTTGCCCTGTCTCTTGGTCTGGCAGTTCAGCGTACAAACAGATAACTCGCGGTGTAATGGATGCTGGGCTCTTATAGCCTCGACCACCAAGGCCAGCACTGGCGATTAGCTTGATCACGCCAGTATCAATATTTTGCTGCGTAAGATGCTGTTGAAAATCGTAAAGCTGCTGCTCAACCACAGATAGATTCAGAGGAATACCCAGCGTAGCCCCATCGCGAATCAAGCGGCTAAGGTGCCAGCGCTTAAGAGGCAGCTGTCCCCGATACAGGCGCATGGTCTCAAACAACCCATGACCATAGGCCAGACCTCGATCCATTAACGAGTCGCTGGCTGTCAGTGAGCCATCAATGCTGCCGATTATATTTTTATTTACCATGGCGCTATTAAACCGAATAAACAGAACTTACACCATTAAACAAAACGATCACCCATAAAAAAACCGCCCCAATTGGAGCGGTCTTTTGAAACGGTCTAAAATCAGCCGTTTGCAGTAATATAGCTAATTGCATCCTGAACGGTGGCAATTTTTTCTGCGTCTTCATCAGGGATTTCAGCGTCGAATTCCTCTTCTAAAGCCATAATGAGCTCAACTGTATCTAGCGAGTCAGCGCCAAGATCTTCAACAAAAGACGAAGTTATCTTAACATCTTCTTCTTTAACACCCAGTTGCTCTGCAACCATTTTTATAACGCGTTCTTCGATGTTGCTCATCGTGGTTCTACTCCTTTAAAGGGGTCGGATATAAATGTGTTATCTGAAAATATTCTGCCAAATAACGATAATCTGTCTTTCTTCGGCGGGCATTTTACCCTACAAACAGTAAAATGCTAGTGCCCTTTTCAAAAAAGGTAAAATAACCAATTAAATCAATTGGTTATGCCATATACATGCCGCCATTTACATGGATTGTTTCACCGGTTATGTACCCTGCGGCCTCACTAACGAGAAAGCTGACGACTGCAGCGATCTCTTCAGGAGTCCCTAAACGAGCTAATGGAATCTGTGTAAGCATAGACTCTTTACTCGCTTCGGGGAGGTCTTTAGTCATATCCGTATCGATAAAACCAGGGGCCACTGTGTTCACAGTGATACTGCGCGAGCCAAGTTCTTTGGCCAGTGCCCGAGCAAAGCCCTCGACGCCGGCTTTACTTGCGGAATAGTTACTTTGCCCGCCATTACCCATAGAACCAACCACGGAGCTTATATTGATGATACGGCCCCAGCGAGCTTTGGTCATAGGACGCACACAGGCCTTAGCTAGACGAAAAACTGAGGTTAGGTTGGTGTTAATAACGTCCATCCACTCCTCTTCTTTCATGCGCATAAGAATATTGTCTTTGGTGATACCCGCATTGTTAACCAATATTGTGGGCGCACCAAATTCTTCGATAATAGCTTTTAATACGGCGTCAACAGATTCAGCATCGGTGACATTTAGCATCATGCCGCGACCGGCAATGTTTTTTTCTGCAAGCCGTTGGGTGATTTTTTCAGCACCAGATTCTGTGGTGGCAGTACCAATAACAATATGACCAGAAACCCCTAAATCGTCTGCTATAGCAGCGCCAATGCCGCGACTTGCTCCGGTTACCAGAGCAACCTTTTGTTCAACAGCCATGCTGTTCTCCTATTAGATATTCGTAAAACACCTGTAAAACTCGCGTAAAAATCCTGTGAAAAAGAACCCGCTTTCGACTTAAATTGACGTCAGCGCGTTTTCAAGACTGGCCACATCGTCTGTGGAAAATGACGTTAGGTCCCGGTCAATGCGTTTAGTCAGGCCATTTAAAACTCGACCTGGGCCGCATTCAATTAATATTTGGGTGCCATTAGCTTTCAAACCCTGAATGCAGTCAACCCACATTACTGGCCTGTATATCTGCTCTAACATCAGCGCCTTAATAGACTCTGGATTAGTTTCAGTCTGAGCATGCACATTATGTAAAACCGGAATTTGCGGCTGAGCAAAGGCAGTACCGTTAACCATCTCCGCAAGCTGCTCGGCAGCGGGCTGCATTAATGACGTATGGAACGGTGCGCTAACGGGCAGGGTCATGGCGCGTTTTGCACCGGCCTGTTTGCAAATCTCGATAGCGCGATCAACAGCAGCCGCTGACCCGGCGATAACCACCTGACCGGGCGCATTGAAGTTCACCGCATCAACCACATCGTTCTCGCGCGCGCTGGCGCAGGCATCGAGAATAACCTGATCAGGAATACCCAAAATAGCCGCCATAGCACCTACACCAAAAGGCACTGCTTCTTGCATAAAGGCACCGCGGGCCCGAACAATTTTTATCGCATCAGCAAATTCAAGAACACCGGAACAGACCAGTGCAGACCATTCACCGAGGCTATGACCAGCCAGCTGAGCTGGCACTGGGCCGCCCTTCTCCTGCCATAGCCGCCATATAGCAACACTACTCGCCAGTAATATAGGCTGAGTACGCTCAGTAAGATTGATGTCGTCCTGCTCGCCCTCTTGAACCAGCTTCCAGGCGTCATAACCCAACGCATCTGAGGCCTCAGTAAAGGTTTGTTCAACAAGGGGATTTGCAGATGCCAGATCTGCCAGCATGCCAATTTTCTGTGATCCTTGGCCGGGGAATACAAATGCTAAGTTACTGTTCATAGATCCTCTATTTAATTCCATTGTCTATCTTGCCTTGAAGTATAGGCGACAAAACTTCAGGTAGATTATGTTTTGCAGCCTCGATGGCCACATCCAAAGCATGACCAAAGGCTTTTTCTGAGGCACCACCGTGGCTTTTCACCACAACACCATTCAGGCCAAGTAGATAGGCACCGTTATATAAGGCTGGATCCAATCGCGATTTTAATCCCAGCAACAGAGAGCGCATAAAGATCGCCCCAATTCGGGCAGTCCAGCTACCCTTTAGCCGCGCTTTAAACATGCCATTGATCATGGTGGCCAAGCCTTCACTGGTTTTAAGGGCAACATTACCGGTAAAGCCATCACAGACAACAACATCGGTGGTGCCTTCGAAGATACCATCCCCTTCCACATAGCCCTGATAATTAAGCAGCGGATCACCGCTTAACAGAGCTGCTGTCTCAGCCATACTCTGGCCACCCTTGCCTGCTTCTTCACCGACATTTACCAGTCGTATCGTCGGCTCAACAATGCCATCTAGGGCCTGAGCAGTCAGCGAACCCAGCAGAGCAAACTGATGTAATTGCTGCGGTGAGCATTCAAGATTGGCGCCAAGATCAAGCATATAAGAGCGACCCTGGGACGTCGGAAAGGTGGTGCATATTGCGGGGCGAGAAATGCCGGGAAGTGTTTTCAAGAAAACCAGACCAAGCGCCATCAATGCGCCGGTGTTACCCGCACTGATACAGGCCTTAGCATCACCCTCAGCAACAGCTTTAACCGCAAGACCCATGGTGGAGTCTCGTTTATGGCGCAGTACGGTTGAAGGCTTATCATCACCAGAGACGACGGCCTCGCAGTGCCGCACATGAATACGGGCGAGAACAGAAGAATCTTTACAGTGACTGATTTCCGCGGCCAACTTTTGCTGGTCACCAAAGAGCAGCGCAGAGACACCGGAGTGCTTACGCAGCGAAGCTACAAGCGCGGGCACTATGACCCGAGGACCAAAGTCCCCGCCCATAGCGTCGACGGCAATTCTAGGAGAATTTGCCAAAGAAATTTTCAGTTACTCGGCGTTTGTCTCAATGACTTTAGCGCCACGATAAAAACCATCTGCAGTCACGTGATGACGCAGGTGCTTCTCACCGCTTGTTGAATCTACTGACAATGTTGCAGCAGTTAGGGCATCGTGTGAACGACGCATGCCACGTTTGGATCGAGTCTTGCGACTTTTCTGAACAGCCATAGGTTACTCCTAAGCAAAAAATAAATGCAGTCGTACTACTTCTTCAACTGCTGTAAAACATTAAACGGACTGTCGGAGACAGTCTCATCACCAGCGGCATCCACTTCCTCATGCATAAAGGTATCCCCAGTACATTCACCTACATTATGGTAATTGACTAAGGGCAGTGCCAATAAAATCTCGTCTTCCAGCATCTCGCTGAAACTAGTCATCTTGTCAACCACAAGCCAAGGCTCATAATTGCTTGCAACACGGTTGAGATGATCCTCAGACCAAATCACCTGAGCTGCAAATTCCGCCTTTAACTCTATCTTTAGCGGGTCGAGACAGCGCTGACAAACCGTCTCTACCAGTACCTTTATATTGCCTAGGGCAACCTTTGCCCGGGACTCATCCAACTTAAATTGCACAGACGCCCATAAAGGCGCACAAATCGCCGTCACAGAGGACGCCAACCTGGGCAAGTCTTCGACATTAACCGTGCCCTCAAGGATAACTTCTTGAAGCGCTAGTTTACGTGGATCAATTAGAGTTGGCAGTGCCATAATACAGGTGGTACTCAGTTAGGCGCGCATGATAGGGTCAACATAGTGATCTGTCAAAGAAAATTCGTCTAGAAACCTGAGTAGAATACGTCCCATGAGCAACCTTATCCTCGCCTCCTCGTCCTCGTACCGGAAATCTTTGCTACATCGCCTAAACATAGAGTTTAGCTGCAGTTCTCCAGATGTAGATGAGTCGGCTCTGGCCGGCGAGCCTGCAACGGCATTAGCCGAGCGCTTGGCCCTAGTAAAAGCACAGACAGTTGCCAGCAAGTTTCCCAATACGGTAGTCATTGGCGCTGATCAGGTGGCGGAACTGAATGGCACAATACTGGGCAAGCCAGGAAACCATCAGCAGGCTGTGAAACAGCTTACTGCCCAAGCAGGTCAGTCTGTGTTATTTCATAGTGGGCTAGCCGTTGTTCGAATTCAGGCCGATGGTGAGATGCAACAGCATTCATTGATTAACACCACCGAAGTTACCTTTAGGCCACTGAGCAAAGCGCAGATAGAACAGTATCTTTTAACCGAGCAGCCCTATGACTGTGCTGGGAGCTTTAAAGCAGAGGGATTGGGAATAAGCCTGTTTACGGCCGTTAATAGTAACGACCCGACCTCATTAATTGGTCTGCCATTGATGGATCTGTGCTCGGTACTACCGCAGTTCTCCATCAATATATACTAGAATTAACTTAATAATAACGCTATAAGCCTTTGATTATAAGTTATTTATTATAAGTGATTATGTATATCTGAAAACCTATCTAGGCAGGCGATAATATTAAAGGCATCAAGTCTTTCTGCCTCATGAGCCCCGTAGCTCACGCCTATGCGGGGAACCCCAGCATTGACCGCCATCTCCATATCAAACTCAGTGTCACCCACCATAATTGCCTGTTCTGGCGCTACATTGTGCAGAGCCAGTAGTTCTTGCAACATTAGCGGGTGTGGCTTTGAGCGAGTTTCGTCGGCACAGCGCGAGCTATGAAAGAAATCTTGGAGACCTGTCGCATGAAGCACGCGATCCAAGCCCGCGCGGCTTTTTCCTGTCGCTACGGCCAGCAAGTAATTCTGGTCCCGCAACTGTTCCAGCGTATCCATGACACCCGGAAAGAAATCACAGGGTTTATGATCCTGAGTGCGGTAATGGGCTGAATAAGTTTCACTAAAGGCTGCAACCATCTCTGTCGGTGCCTGAGGAAATAGCTGGGCAATGGCCTCTTGCAGCCCAAGCCCAATAATCTCTTTAGCGGCATTAAAGTCCGGCACAGGCAGATCATGATCCTTTGCGGCCAGCTGAATACAGGTCGAAATTCGGGCTACAGAGTCTGAAACAGTGCCGTCCCAATCAAAAATTATTAATTTTATTGTCATAGATTTTTAAGTATCGGCTGAAGGTCTTTTGGCAGAGGCGCTTCCACGTCCACCCAGTCCCCAGATAGCGGATGACGGAAACGTAGATTGCTGGCATGGAGAAACATGCGCTTTAAACCAGAATCTTTCAGGCTCTCATTAAAGTGGGTATCGCCATACTTTGGGTCGCCGGCAACGGGCTGCCCAGAAAACTGGCAGTGCACACGAATCTGATGGGTCCTACCGGTTTCTAATGTGACTTCTAATAAGGTAGCTTCTTTAAAACGCTGGCTAATCTTAAAGTGAGTGACTGAGGCTTTGCCTTCGACATCCACGCGCACAATACGCTCACCAGAAGATACCTGGTTTTTAAGCAGCGGTGCATTAATCGTAGACTTACCCTTGGGCCACTGGCCTTTCACCAACGCCAGATAACGCTTATCAATCTGATTGCGCTGCATTGCCTGCTGTAGCTCTAACAGTACGGAACGCTTCTTTGCCAGCATTAAGCAGCCTGAAGTATCGCGATCAAGCCTGTGCACCAACTCCAAAAAGCGCGCATCTGGACGCTCGGCACGCAAGGCCTCAATAGCTCCCAGGGAAATACCACTGCCACCGTGAACCGCTAATCCTGCAGGCTTATTAATTATAAGTAGGCCTTCATCTTCGAAGAGGATGTTTTCTGCCAGATAACGCCTCAACTGCTGACCAGGAACGGCTGGGTCCCCACGCTGAGCGACGCGAATTGGCGCAATGCGGATAATGTCCCCATCTTTAACGCGGGTATCCGGCTTAACCCGCCCTTTATTAATGCGTACTTCGCCTTTGCGCAACAGATTATAGATACGAGATTTGGGCACACCTTTAAGGTGTCGGATAAGAAAATTATCCAAACGCTGGCCAGCATGTTCTGGACCAACATCAACAAAGGACACCTTATCAAAGGGTGATTGGGATTCGGGCTTAGATTCTGATTCAGACAAGATTAGGCACTTGAGGTTGGTTAAAACGCGCCATTGTAACCATGCGCAGCGGATTCACCCAACTAAATAATTGTAGACAGGCATAATTGTTGTTATATTGCAGCGCGCGTTCCCCTAGGCAACCATCATACTAACAATGATACCCTTCGGTAGAACCGGACCCAGATTAGAATATGGGTAAAGAATACAGAGTATCTGCCATACGAAAGTAGCAGGTATTCAACAATAGCTGAGTGAGCTCAGCCAGTGAAAGACAAGATTAGAAACAGGTTTTAGCTAACCCCTGCCGTAAGCCAAGCTGCCAAATTATGATAAGCAGCCTTGCCGAAACGTTGAATTACATTGGTTAGCGCCAAACAAAAGAATTTATTGAGACTGTTGTAAGCGCCTATAAATCGCAACTCAAGATTTTAGCAGCGTAGAGTTGAGCTAGCTTAGAGAACTTTCCCCAGCACGCTGGGAGATCTAGGCAGATATCCTCAAATAACAGTGTCGTTGTTACTGTAAATACGCTTATTAATCGCCCTACAAACCTCGGTTTAAAGGCAGCCAGGCACTAGGTATTAGTGTTTTCTGGTATTGGTATCGCGCGTTACCTTTTGTTTTACCTCCCCTTCTATCCCCTATTCTCTTCACTGACGCTCGCTCCACACAACGAGTAAAAGGTGAATTATGAAACGTATGTTAATTAACGCATCGCACACAGAAGAAGTGCGAGTAGCAATGGTCGATGGCCAACGGTTGTACGATTTAGATATCGAAAACAGAACCAGAGAACAAAAGAAATCAAATATCTATAAGGGTAAAATTACTCGAGTAGAACCTAGCCTAGAAGCAGCATTTGTTGATTACGGTGCTGACCGTCACGGCTTTTTACCCCTAAAAGAAATCTCTCGCGAGTACTTCAAAAAAGGCGCTTCGTCTGAAGGCGGTCGAGTTCGTATTCAAGATGCTATTAAAGAAGGCCAAGAAGTACTGGTTCAGGTAGAGAAAGAAGAGCGCGGTTCTAAAGGCGCTGCACTGACTACCCTAATGAGCCTGGCGGGTCGCTACCTGGTACTGATGCCAAATAACCCACGTGCCGGTGGTATCTCACGACGCATTGAAGGTGATGAACGTGCAGACCTCCGTGAAGCGATGCGCGGTTTGGATATTCCCGAAGGTATGGGCGCCATTGTTCGCACTGCGGGTATTGGTCGTGCTACTGAAGAACTTCAGTGGGATCTGGATTACCTACTGCAACTTTGGAATACCATTACCGAAGAAGCCGAGAGCGCTAAAGCACCCCACTTTCTATTCCAAGAAAGCAATGTGATTGTTCGCGCTATTCGCGATTATCTTCGCCAAGACGTCGGTGAAGTTATTGTTGACGGCGAAGAAGCCTATGCATTGGCAGCAGCCTTTATTGGTACTGTAATGCCAGACTTCACCAGCAAGGTGAAGTTCTACCAAGAAGAGATTCCACTTTTTAATCGCTACCAGATTGAAAACCAAATTGAGACTGCGTTCTGTCGTGAAGTAAGCCTGCCTTCAGGTGGCTCTATCGTTATCGATATTACCGAAGCCATGGTTTCTATTGATATTAACTCGGCTCGTGCCACCAAAGGCGGCGATATCGAGGAAACAGCATTTAACACCAATAAAGAAGCGGCAGAAGAAATTGCTCGACAGTTGCGCTTGCGCGATGTCGGCGGCCTGATCGTTATCGACTTTATCGATATGTTGAATAGCCGTCACCAGAAAGAAGTCGAAAACAAAATGCGTGATGCACTGGTTGTCGATCGCGCGCGAGTTCAGGTGGGTCGTATCTCACGCTTTGGTCTGCTAGAAATGTCACGCCAGCGTCTGCGCCCTTCTCTTGAAGAAACCATGTCCAAGATATGTCCCCGCTGTAAAGGCCAGGGCACTATCCGTGGTACTCGTTCATTAGCATTGTCTATATTGCGTTTAGTTGAAGAAGAAGCTCAGAAAGAATTTAGCCGCGAGATTCGCGCGATTGTTCCCGTACCTGTTGCTACCTTTTTGCTCAATGAAAAGCGTAAAGAAATTTCCGACATTGAAACACGCAACAAAATTCAGGTTACGGTTCTTCCCAATACAGAAATGGAAACGCCACACTTTGAAGTTGTGCGTATCCGTACCCAGGACGAAGACAGCTCTGAATTCAGTTACAAAATGGCACACGAGCTAAGTAAGCCTGATACAGAAATTGTCACAGAAACCTCTGCAGCTACACAGACATTACCGCAGCCGTCCGTAAAGATGCTGGTCCCTTCAACACCTGCACCTACCATAGTCAAGGCCGAGCCAGTTGCTGTTAAGGCACCGGGTCTGGTTAAACGTCTGTGGGATAGCATGTTTGGCGGAACCGAGACTAAAGAGGAAGAAGAAAAGCCTAAAACTCAGGGTCGCAATTCGCGCAACAATCAAAACCGTAGTCGTGGTGGTCAGAATAACCGTGGGCGCAACAATAACCGTGGTCGCTCCAACAACCGCAATGCTGATTCTCGCAATGAAAACACCCGAACTGAGGGCAATCGCTCAGAAAATCCGCGTACTGAAAACAAGCGTCAAGATGGCGAGCAAAAGACTGAAGCCCGTGATAATGACAACCGTCGCGGTAGTAACAATAACCGCCGCAACAATAACAATAACAATCGCAATAAGGATCAGGTTAAGACAGATTCTGCCCCGGTAAAAGCAAAAACTGATGCGCCACAGAAGCAAGAGACTGCAGCTACACCAGCAGATCAACTGCAGCGTCGTCCCGATGACAAACGTCGTGGACCCCGTCGCCGTCGTCAGCGCACGGATGTTTCTAAAGAGATGATTGATCAAACTGCAACAATTGCAGGCACAGTTAATACTCAGAATGTACCAGCGACAACAGCACCAGCATCTGAAACAACCGCAGCACCTACAGCTGCTCCTGTAACGGCAGCGACAGCGACAGCAGCACCAGTAATGACACCGACTGCGGCGCCTGCTACTAGCGCCCCAGCAGATACAGCCGCTGAAAAGCCAGCACGTCCAAAGCGTAAAGCAGCCCCTAGAAAGCCTAGAGTTGCCAAAGATGCTGGAAGCGATGCAACAGCTGCCACGCAAGCACCAGCAGCTAAGGCTGACGCATCTATTACCGCACCTGCTGCTGTCAGTGCACCAGATCAAAAGCCAGACGCTAATGATGAAGCCAAGGCCAAAAAGCCCGCTCGCCCAAGACGCAAAGCCAGCCCCAAGCCTAAGGCTGAATCAGCCGGCACAGCAACGGTAGCAAACGAAGGCCCTCGCGCGAGTAATGATCCGCGTAAAAAGCCCAAGCCAGTCAGCAAGGTTGAGATAAGCACCGAGCGTCCACCAGCAGCCAAGCCGGCGCCTGCAAAACCAAGCGAGCCTGTTGCAGCAGCACCGGCAGCCAAAGCGAGCGAAGCGGCACCTAGAGCCTCAAATGATCCGCGTAAGAAGCGTAACGCAGAGAAAGCTCAGGCTAAATCCACGCAAAATGAAGCGCCAGCAGCTCCTGTGAATAAGGAATCTGCCGAAAAAGCTCCAAAGGCGTAATTGTTACTTGTCAGTGAATAAAGGCGCTGTATAATCAGCGCCTTGAAACGGTGGGATGGCAGAGCGGTTGAATGCACCAGTCTTGAAAACTGGCTTAGGTTAATAGCCTAACTAGGGTTCGAATCCCTATCCCACCGCCATACAATAAAAGGCCCCTTTAAAGGGGTCTTTTTTGTGTGCGGCCGGTTAGGGTGAGAGCCCTAGCGGGTTCGACTAAATGCGAAAGCATTTTGAGCGCCAAAGGCGGTTCGCAGAACCGTTTAACAGACTTCAGTCGGTTAAACGTCAATCCCTATCCCACCGCCATACAATAAAAGGCCCCTTTTTAAGGGGCCTTTTTTGTTGCGGCCAGATAGGTTGAGAAACCCTGGCGAGTTCGGCTAAATGTGACAGTATTTTGTACGCCAGAGGCGATTTGCAGAACCGTTTAACAGACTTCAGTCTGGTAAACGCAACCTAATAAATTTGCGTAGGAATTTTAGAGTTGCAGTCGTTGATAGCGCTATGGCTAAAATGAAAACGGTTAAAAGTAGAGGGATCAAAATAACCCAGCAAAAATTACCCCCTTTTGCTGTGCTTTGAGGGCTCAACTAGTACTGCATCCATAAGCTTTTAGCTATAATGCATGCGCCTCCCCTTGGTGAAATTGGATATCACGCTAGCCTCCTAAGCTTGAATTTCAGGTTCGACTCCTGAAGGGGAGACCATTACAATCCCCGCCATGAATTTATTCCTGCTAACAGCCGCACAAATAACTGACAATGTTGCCACCATCAATGGCCGACAGCTTGAGCACCTGCTTAAGGTGCAACGTGCGGAGATTGGGGATTCTGTTCGTGTGGGAGTAGTAAATGGCCTTATGGGTCAAGCCATAATCACAACCCTTGATACCCAGCAGGCTACCCTTCAAATCATTCTGGATACTCCGCCACCGGCAATTACTCCATTGACGCTGATCCTGGCACTGCCCAGACCTAAGATGCTGCGACGATCATTGCAAACTATTGCCGCGATGGGGGTAAAGACGCTCTATCTAATTAATTCGAGTCGTGTGGAGAAGAGTTTTTGGCAGACGCCACTGCTGGCACCTGAGGCACTGGAAGAGCAGCTTTTGCTGGGGTTGGAACAGGCTAAGGATACCCTGATGCCAGAGATTCACCTGCGTAAACTATTTAAACCATTTGTTGAGGATGAGCTTGCTGAGATTGTAAAAGGCAGTACGGCACTGGTTGCACATCCGATTACCAACCTGCCCTGCCCCATTAACTGCTCGGCACCAGTGACACTAGCCATTGGGCCTGAGGGCGGTTTTATTCCCTATGAAATAGAGAAACTCAATCAAGCTGGTTTCGAGTCGGTACATCTGGGTCCGCGGATTCTGCGGGTTGAAAACGCAGTACCCGCATTGATATCGCGGCTTTTTCCCGCCTAGCGTCGACGAGGTGCAGAGCGCGCCGAACGAGCGGATCTGGCTAGGGGTTTCACTTTTTTGCTTTCACGCTTTTTAATTTCTTTCTCGCGACGGGACTCTCCCGGCACTAAAAACGAATCGCCATTACCAATCAAATCTGCCCTATTCATACGGCGCAATGCTTTGCGCAGCATCGGCCAATTGTCGGGGTCATGGTAGCGCAGGAAGGCCTTATGCAAGGTCCGCTGTTCCTGACTTTTCGCGCTGAAGACCTGTTCGCTATTATTGCGGCCCAAGGGCTTAAGGGGATTCTTCTCGGTGTAATACATGGTGGTAGCCGATGCCATGGGCGACGGATAGAAGCTCTGCACCTGATCAACACGGAAGTCATTGTTCTTAAGCCACAGGCCCAAACTCATCATATCTTCGTTGGTCGAACCCGGATGCGCTGAGATAAAGTACGGTATTAGATACTGCTTTTTATCCGCTTCTTTAGAGAAGCGCTCAAACATCTCTTTAAACTCATAATAGCTGCCCATGCCCGGCTTCATCATCTTGGTCAGAGGGCCATCTTCGGAATGCTCTGGGGCAATCTTCAAATAACCGCCAACATGATGGGTCACCAGCTCTTTAACGTACTCAGGGTCTTTAACGGCCAGGTCATAACGCAGGCCTGAGGCTACCACCACTTTCTTTACCCCTTCCAACGCGCGGGTTTTACGGTACAGCTGGGTGGTGTGCTTGTGGTCAGTTTCGAGATTACTACAGATAGTTGGGTACACGCAGGATGGCCGTCTGCAGGTTTCTTCAATCTTTTTGTCTTTGCAGTTAAGGCGATACATATTCGCCGTTGGCCCGCCAAGATCTGAAATTACGCCGGTAAAGCCGGGGGTAAGATCACGGATTTTTTCAACTTCATCGAGAATAGATTTCTCGGAACGACTCTGAATAATGCGCCCCTCGTGCTCTGTAATCGAGCAGAAGGTACAGCCACCAAAACAGCCGCGCATAATATTCACCGAGAAACGGATCATATCGTAGGCCGGTATTTTGGCATCGCCATAGGACGGATGAGGCACACGTTTGTATGGCTGCTCAAATACCCAATCCAGCTCTTCAGTCTCCAGAGGTATCGGCGGTGGGTTTACCCAGATGTCGTTGCGTCCCTGATTTTGCACTAGAGGGCGCGCATTGCCGGGGTTAGTCTCACGATGGAAAATCCGATCGGCATGGGCATAGAGCACAGGATCTGTGGTGACCTGGTCAAACGATGGAATACGAATATAGGTGGTGCTAGGGTCGGTTTTGATCGCCTGGGTATCTGGAATTATCGACAGGGGCTTTGGCTCTTGAGAAGACAGGTCGCTCTCCTCTCCTTCGAGTAAGGCCTTATCCGTTCTAATACGCACATCTTTGGCGTCATCAGAATCCTTGGCCTGAGATTTTGTGATGTAGGGGTTCTTGTGTTTCTCGACTCGGCCTGGCTGATCAACCTGTGTGGAGTCAATTTCACGCCAGCCATCGGGCATCTGTCGGCATAAATAGGCACTGCCCCGGAGGTCGGTAATATCTCGAATATTTTCGCCATTGGCCATGCGGTGAGTTAGCTCAACCATGGCGCGCTCGGCATTGCCATAGAGCAGTATATCGGCGGTGGAATCCATCAGTACTGAACGTTTAACCGACTCAGACCAATAATCATAGTGGGCCAAGCGGCGCAGACTGGCTTCGATACCACCCACGACAACAGGCACATCGGAATACACTTCACGGCATTTTTGCGTGTAAACAGTTACCGCGCGATCTGGACGTTTGCCGCCTTCGTCTCCGGCGGTATAGGCATCGTCATGGCGCAGTCGACGATCAGCCGTGTAGCGATTGATCATTGAATCCATATTGCCGGCGGTCACACCAAAGTACAGGTTGGGCTTGCCCAGCTCCCGAAAGCTATCGGTGTTGCGCCAATCGGGCTGAGAAAGAATGCCTACCCGAAAGCCCTGAGACTCAAGCACTCGACCAATAACGGCCATTCCAAAACTAGGATGGTCCACATAGGCATCACCGGTCACCAAGATGACATCACAGCTATCCCAGCCAAGTTGATCCATTTCTGCTCTGGTCATTGGCAGAAAAGGTGCTGGCAGCAAGCATTCCGCCCAGTATTTTGGGTAGTCGAAGAGTGCTCTTGGGGTTGCTGAAAATACGGGCATAGTCAAATACGCTTGCTTAATAAGCTGGAGTGGATTTTAAGGTGGCCATTGTAGCTGATTTGTCGGCATTATGAGCCACTGTTTTCAGCGGCTTAGCCCAGCAATGGCTAGCCCACAACCCTCAGGCTCTATCTCGATCTAGCCCAGGTTTCAAGCATACAAATAATGGCATAAATACAATAGTGCAAATGAGAATCAATATTATTAACATTTAGAGTATAAAGGCGTACAATGCGCCCATTAGATAACCGCAAGGACATCAGATGACACTTTGGGATCTCACACAGGGCACATCCGCAACCGTTAGCGCGTTTGCAGCTAGCATTGAAGCGGGTTACCGCACGCGACTCAGTGAGCTTGGTTTTCACCCCGGTGAGTCAATTTCCTGTGTTATGGCCCCGAGTCTTGGTGCCCCTAAGCTCTACCGCGTGAACAATACCGTCTATTCTCTGGACGATAGCATAGCCTCGATGATCGAAGTCGCTTAGCCCCCTGGCCCAACCTATGTCTACCCCAAGTACTCCCCCTTCTCAGCCAGCCTCGTTACCCCGCTCTAATGTCGCATTGATTGGCAGCCCTAACTCAGGCAAGAGCCTGCTGTTCAATCGCCTGACAGGGTTAAATCAAAAGGTCGCCAATTTCCCCGGCATTACTGTCGATATAAGCGCCGGCAAAAGCCTTATCGATAACAGTACCGAATATCTGGATTTTCCTGGTGTTTATTCATTGCACACTATTTCCGGCGAAGAAAAGCTGGCTGTGGAAGCATTTTATAAGGCAATGGATGCCGATCATCTAGATGCCGTTATCTGTGTCGTTGATGCCACTCGGTTAGAAAAGGGCCTAATTTTTGCCCTTCAGGTAGTAGAAGCCTGTCGTCGCTATAACAAACCTCTCTTAATCGCCGCCAATATGACCGATGTGCTTGAACAGCACAAAATGCAGCTGGATACCCAGGGACTTGCCGATGCACTCAAGGTGCCGGTGTTACCCATCTCCGGCAAAACAGGCTTCGGTTTGGAGAATATTCCCAGCGCTATCGCCTCGGCCAAAGCGCCAACAGAAGCCTATGGGATTGCCGGTGATATTATTGCCAGCGATGATTCATTGATCCATCGGCAGGCACAGCAGTTAGCCAATAAATATGGCCCTAAGGGCGATCTGTTAATTAACGCCCAAACCAAACTGGATAGTTTTTTCCTGCACTCTTGGTTTGGTGGCCTAAGTTTCTTTGTCATTATGTACCTGCTGTTTCAATCAATCTTTACCTGGGCGGCCCCAGTTATGGATGGCGTTGAAACCATTATTCAAGTCACCGCTGATTTTGTTTTAGCCAGAGTTCCCGAGGGCATGGCCAGCGACTTTATCGCCGATGCGCTGTTTGGTGGTATTGGCGCCTTTCTTGTTTTTGTACCCCAGATATTTGTGCTCACACTGGTTGTGGGTATGTTAGAAGACAGCGGGTATTTAGCCCGCGCTGCGGTAATCTGCCATAAACCATTGCGTGTATTTGGCCTTACGGGCAAAAGTTTTATTCCTATGCTCTCTAGTGTTGCCTGTGCCATTCCCGGTATCTATGCCGCCCGCACAGTAGACTCTCCGCGCAAACGCTGGCTGACCTATCTGGCTATTCCACTCATGCCCTGCTCTGCGCGACTGCCAGTGTATACCTTGCTGATTGCCGCATTTATTCCCGCACAGAAAGCGTTGGGCGGACTGATTGGTTGGCAGGGTTTGGCGATGTTTGGCATCTATGTGTTTGGCATTGTCTGCGCACTGCTGGTTACTGCCGTGGTGTCTCGAAGTAATGCTGAGCTGCGCTCGGACCTACCCTTCGTACTTGAAATGCCGCCCTACAGATTGCCCTCATGGCGGCCCCTACTGCGCAATGCTTGGAATCGCAGCAAGCACTTTGTGACCAAGGCCGGTAAGATTATTTTTATCGTCACGGTGGTGATTTGGTTCCTGGGATACTTCCCCAATCAGGGTGCCTCATTGGGGGATTCTTGGCTGGGTACTATGGGGCAGTGGATTGAACCTGTCTTTGCGCCCTTTGGTTTGGACTGGAAATATGGTGTCGCTATTCTCACCTCGTTTCTAGCTCGCGAAGTGTTTGTGGGCACATTGGGAACCCTGTTTGGTATCGAGGGCGCTGAAGAAAACTTTGTGTCCCTCAGCCAGCAGATTCAAGACAGTGGTCTGCCTATTGGCTCTGGTGTGGCTCTGCTGGTCTTTTTCGCGATTGCGCTGCAATGTGTGTCGACCCTGGCTGTTCTGGCGAAAGAGACTGGTTCCTGGCGACTACCCACTCAGCTATTTATTAGTTACAGTATCTTTGCCTATGTGGCGGCGTTTTTAACCTTTCATCTAGTTGAATTTTTGGTGTAAACCGATCTTCGGGCATTAATTACGCCGTGGCTACTTTAAGCAGTATTACGCTGTAGCCTCTTCAAACATAATATAGTCACAGGCATGCATACCGCTGTTGTTATAGGTCGCCTGAGCACTGTGGTTTTCTGTTTCAGCATACAGTCTAAAACCACAGACCGGTATTTCCTGAGCCGCGGCCATGCGTTTTAACTCTTCATACATAGCACTGTAAAGTCCCTGACGGCGAAACTCTGCTTTTACATACACGGACTGGATCCACCAAAATAACCCATTGCGCCAGTCGGACCATTCATAGGTCACCATCAATGTTGCAGCAGGCAATCCATCAACCTCAGCCACCAGATAGAAACCAAATTGTGGTCGCTCAAACAGCCCTTCTACGCCCAGTATTGCCGCCTGGGGATCCAATATCTTATTTTCGGTTTCCAGTGCCATGGCACAGTTATGGCCACTGAGTAGAGGTGCATCTGACTTTTCTGCAATACGTATTTTTAGCATTCTGGGCTGTTCCTGCTGGGGTCTTTTAGAAGACGTAATTAAAACATTGATCGCCGCATTAGACCATTGCGAAATAGCGCTTTAGCGCCTATGGTTACGCCATCTATGCACAGTATTACCCTTCAAGATATTCCTTATCGGCCTGACAGTGAAACCCTGTTTGCAGTCCTTCGTGACCTGCCCGATGCAATCTGGTTAGACAGCGGGAAACCTCGCAGTTTGCAGGGTCGATTTGATATTATTTCAGCGAGCCCAGACGCACTGATTGAAACCCGCGGCGAGCTATCCACCCTCACCGACAGCGAGGGCTCTCATACCAGCACTGAGGATCCATTTACGCTGGTACAGCAGTTACTGGCGCCAATGATCGATATAGATCCCGGCCTGTCGGTTCATCCATTTGTTGGCGGCGTTATGGGTTATTTTGGTTATGATCTTGGTCGGCGCCTAGTGGATATTCCCGATCGCACTAAGACCGTTGCCGATTTGCCCGACATGCGTGTTGGCCGCTACCTGTGGAGCCTGGTTATTAATCATTCGACTCAGCAGAGCCAGCTGCTTTTTCATGAGCTGTGTCCCTCGGCACTTATGCAGGACGTTATTCAGCGGCTGAGCAATTTGGACCGCAAGACCTCAGAATCAAAATTTTGTCTGACCGGGCCCTTTAAGCCCACGCTTTCTCCCGATCAATACAGCCAGTCGATTGCCAGCATAAAAGACTATATTGCCAGCGGCGACTGCTACCAGACTAACTTTACCCAGCACTTTTCAGCGGACTACAGGGGCGACCTCTGGCTGGCCTATCTCGCACTGCGTGAAGCGGCCCCCTCGCCCTACTCCGCGTTCTGGCAATGGCAGGACAGCGCTCTACTAAGTATCTCACCTGAGCGTTTTTTAAAATGCTCTCTGGGCAATGTTGAAACCAAACCTATTAAGGGAACATTGCTGCGCGGCAAGACCGTGGAAGAAGATCAAGACAATGCGGTTAAGCTACTTAACAGCGATAAAGATCGGGCTGAAAACCTGATGATTGTCGATTTGCTGCGCAATGACCTAGGCAAAAATTGTGAACCCGGCAGTATTCGTGTTCCCAAGCTTTTCGCCCTCGAAAGCTTTCCCAATGTGCATCATTTGGTGAGTACAGTGACCGGCGTATTAGCCGAGGATAGTAGTCCGATTGATTTGCTGCGGGGTTGTTTCCCTGGGGGATCCATTACCGGCGCACCGAAGAAACGAGCCATGGAAATTATCGAGGAACTGGAGCCCGTTAAGCGCTCGGTGTATTGCGGCAGTATTGGCTATATAAGCGCCACAGGTCGCATGGATACCAATATAGCCATTCGCACAGTGGTCGCCGATGGCACTACCCTGCATTGCTGGGGCGGCGGAGGAATTGTTGCGGACTCCCAAGCCGACAGTGAATATCAGGAATCCATCAACAAGATACAACTGTTAATGGATACCTTGGAAAGCCAGACTTAAGCGGCGTAAGCCTTGGCGACTTCTTCAGCAATAATCTCAATGCCCTGCTTTACCGTATTGCCATCCTGGGCATAGGACACCCGAATACATTCTTGCTGATGCTGCCAGCTAGCATCCATTCCTGGGAAGAAGTTATGCCCAGGCACTACTAGCACACCGCGTTCCTTAAGCCGTTGATAGAGTTCTTGGCTGGTGATGGGAAGTCCTTCGAACCACAGCCATAAAAAAATCGCGCCCTCTGGGCTGTGGATGCGATAGGGTAAACTCCCCAACTCCGCTCTAAACCAATCGACCGCCTGCTGAGCGCGCTGCTTGTAAAATGGCTTAACCAAATTATTACTCAGCGTTAGTATTTCCCCACTGCTAAACAATTCTCGCGCAATGGTTGGGCCCAGATTACCGCAGGCCAAATTAACCACCGTATTGGCGTTGCTATAGCCCTGAACAATATCTTCCCGCGCCACAATAATACCTGTACGCACACCGGGCAGGCCCAGCTTGGAAAGACTCAGTACCAGAACAGTATTCTCATTCCAATGGGGTTTAGCATCGTTAAATATAATGCCTGGAAATGGCAAGCCATAGGCGCCATCAATAATGAGTGGGATATCTGCGGCCAAAGCAATCTCATCGAGATGCTCAATTTCACGGTCGGTGAGCACGTTACCTGTGGGATTAGTAGGCCTTGAAACACAGAGAGCTCCCGTCTTGTCTGTGACCTCGAGCTTGGAAAAATCCACATGGTATTTAAATAGATTATTGTCCATCAGTTCGATCTCAGGACGGGTGGCCGTAAAGAAATCTCGGGTTAGACCTATGTCACCGTAACCAATATATTCCGGCGCCAATGGCAGGTGAATGGAACGGTTGCTGCCATCTGGCATAGCCCCAGCGAGCATGTTGTAGAGAATAAAAAACGCTGATTGGCTGCCATTGGATATGGCGATATTGCGCTCAGAGAGATCCCAGCCAAACTCTTTTTTCAATAGGCCGGCAATCTGCTCGCGAAAGACTTTATCACCCTGGGGAGACTGGTAGATGCCCATCAGGCTATGGAGTTGCTGGGGGTCAGCGAGCACGGTTTCTAGGCGGGCCTTAAAGATAGCCTCAGCCTCAGGAATACGCCCTGGATTACCGCCGCCCATAAAGATCATGTCGGGGTTTTCGTTTAGCGCAGTGCCGAGATCATCCATCAACTCAACAATGCCTGTGGGGGCGCAAAACTTAGTGCCAAACTGCGATAATTTCAAAACATACTCCTGTAATTATTTTTCCATATACCTAAAGGTAAAGTTCACTCTCGGCTGCTCTAGGCCACTGACCTTAGCTAACCTATGCTGCCAATAGTCCTGTATTCCTGCGCCCATGAGCAGCAGTGATCCGTGGGGCAAACTAACCGACAGTCGCTCTTTGGTCTGGTTGTGTCGGAGCTGAAAAACACGTTCAGCCCCCAGACTTAGGCTTGCCACCAAAGGCTCTACCCCGAGCTCCGGTTCATCGTCTGCATGCCAATCGACACTGTCTCGACCATGGCGGTAGTAGTTAACCAGCGCCCTATTAAAGGGGTGGCCAGTAACCTGCTCTACCGCTACTCTCACTGAATCCATCCATATAGGAAATGCTTGGGCCTGCAGGCGAATACCCGAGTAAGTGTAGCTGGTATCTGGCGCGCCGAACCAATTTTGTAAGCGCGGCACAGGGATGCGTCTGCCGGCGATATTGATCATATCCTCGCGCCAAGGCGTTTTAGTGATAGCGGTGGCAAGAAGTTTGTCGGCCTGCTGGCCATCCAGCCAGTTGGGCCAAAATATAATTTCAGATTTACGCTCATCGGTTAGCCCCACGGGAATAACTTGCTGATCAAATAGGTCCATTATCTGGGGGCCATTTAATTAAACACCGTAGAGTCTTGGTTCTATTTCGAGGGCAATACCAAACTTGGCGAACACCGCATCTTGAATTTCTGTGGCCAAGGCAAGCAGCTGGTTGCCTGTGCCGCCGTAATTCACCAGTACTAGAGCCTGATGCTCATGGACTCCCACGTTTCCCCGTCGCTGACCACGAAAACCACATTGATCAATTAACCAGGCCGCTGGAATCTTATAGGTGCCATCTAATTGCGCATAACGGGGCGATTGAACCCCATTGCTCTGCAGTCGATCAAGTCCCGACTCAGGGACTAGAGGATTCTTAAAGAAGCTCCCGGCATTGGGCAGGTCGGCAGGGTCTGGGAGCTTTTGCTGACGAATGCGGCAGACGGTTTCGCTGACGAGCTCGGGGGTTACTGCTTTGTCTCCTAGGGCCTCCGCAAGCGCGGGATACTGAACCTGCGCTGTAGGCTGGGTGGACAGTCGCAAACAGACATGGGTGATCAGGAACCGGTCTTTATAGGCCTGCTTAAACACGCTGTCACGATAACCAAATTGGCATTGCTTGTTATCTAGCACCATCAATTCGCCGGTGCTAATTTCGATGGCCTGTAAGGAGACAAACAGGTCACAGAGTTCGACGCCATAGGCACCAATATTTTGAATCGGTGCTGCGCCCATATTGCCGGGAATTAATGCCAGGTTTTCGAGACCATACCAGCCCTTTTGCAAACAGAGCTGAACCATTTCGTGCCAATTCTCGCCGGCGGCGAAGGTCACTTCGATCTGGTCATTAGCGACTGGCTTACTGCTCATCCCTTTAAGGTCGAGATGCAGCACCAGGCCCTGTATATCCCCTGCTATGACCATATTGCTGCCGCCGCCCAATGGCGTTACTTGCAGGCCTTTTTCCCTAGCAAAGGCTAGAGCCTGCTGTATTTGGCTGATACCAGATACTGAGCAGAAATATTCTGCATAGGCCGGCAGTGCCAAACTGTTTAAGTCTTGCAGAGAAGCGTTTTGTTTAATCTCAACGGTGTTCAAAGTGGCGGCGGCTCAGGGCTGTCATTCGGCTCAAGGCTGTCATTTAGCTCAGGGCTGTCATTCAGCTCAGGGCTGTTACCTAGGATATGCGCGAGTAGACCAGTGGACGCTTCTTCCACCAGATCCAGTACCAATGCAAAGCCGTTGTCGCCGCCATAGTAGGGATCGGGCACCTCGGTCTGTTCATTCTGCTGGGAGTAATCGAGAAACAGCCCTAGCTGGCCGTTGTAGCTTTCTGGACGCATAGCATGGAGGTTGTTGAGGTTGTCACTGTCCATCGCAATAATATAATCAAACTGATTAAAGTCTTCAGCTTCTACCAGACGTGATCGCAGCTCAGACATATCGTAACCGCGCTCAGCGGCAACGGCGCTGGTGCGTTGATCCGGTGCATGACCCAGATGCCAATCGCCAGTGCCGGCACTGTCGACAATAATCTGCTGGGACAAACCCTCAGAATCTACCATGGATTGAAAAACCGCATGGGCAGTGGGTGAGCGACAAATATTGCCCAGACAGACAAACAGCACGGAAATTTTATTCATATCGCCTTAAAACCTACACCTATTGAATTTAAAGTGAATTATCACAATATCTTGTTAACTGATTGTTTTAGTTGCTATTAATTATGCTAATAGCTGCCTGTAAATCTTCTTCGGTATCTATGCCCGCCGGTACGGGCTCTACGGCATCAGCCACATGGATACCCACGCCATTCCACATAAATCGTAACTGCTCTAATGATTCCGCCTGCTCTAAAGGTGCAACGGGCCAGGTCACAAAGCTATTCAGCTGCGCCACTCGGTAGCCGTAAATGCCTATATGACGGCGCGCTAAATCTAATGCGGGCATGGATACCTGACTCGCCTGAAAATGATCTCGAGGCCAGGGCACAGGCGCGCGACTAAAATAGCAGGCCATGCCCTGCTTATCGGATACTACCTTTACCGCATTGGGATTGAGAAAATCCGCAACCGTTTCAATGGGCTCACAAAGAGTAGAAACCCCGGCCTGAGGATGTTGGGCAAGATTCTCTGCAACCTGATTAATCACTGCGGGCGGAATTAATGGCTCGTCACCCTGCACATTAATAACCAGCTGCTGATCCGTAAGGCCAAGCTGCTGAGCAACCTCCTGCAAGCGATCTGTGCCCGAAACATGATCGGCTCGGGTCATGCACACCTGAGCACCAAATGCCTGAGCGGCCTCTTCAATGCGGCTGTCATCTGTGGCTATAACCACCTGAGCAGCATTACTCTTGAGGGCCTGCTGCCACACCCGCTGGATCATAGACAGACCGGCAATATCGCGTAACGGTTTCCCGGGCAATCGCGTGGACGCATAGCGCGCAGGGATAATTACAATAAAGCTACTCATAGTTTACTCTTTGTTTTGGCTCGCGAGGGAAAGCTGCTCAGCAAAGGACTTAGTCTCAATCAACAGCCCTGGAGCGCCAACCAATAGCCCTGAAGCGCCAATCAGGCTATCAACAAACTCTGGAGGTAGGTGCATTTCAACCTCAAGTACCCAGAGATTGTCAGGAATGGTGTCGGTATATTTTACCGCGTCTTTGGCAGTGATGATAACCGGCAGACTATCATCGAAATGCAGGTTGTGGCGATGCAGCTGCTGATGATCATTCATACTCGTTAAATCAACGTCTAAACCGAGGCTTCGCAATGTCCCAGCAAAGGCCTCGGGATTGCCGATAGCCGCCACAGCATGCACTGAGGAGGACTCAGCCCATTGCGATGCAGCCACTGTTTTATCACTTGATAGGTTTCGAAATACACTGGGCTTCAAGCTTATTTGCTGTGCCTTTACGCCAGCATCTAAGACCATGTTCTGAGCGTTGCTGGGGTCTTCATTAGCCTGCCCATTAAGAAGCACAAAGTCCACCTGCTGAAGTCTGCGAGGGGATTCCCTCAGAGGGCCTGCAGGTAAGCAACGCTGATTACCCAACCCTCGGGTACCATCAACCACCGCTATTTCAATGTCTCGATGCAATCGGTAATGCTGAAGGCCATCATCACTTAGCACCAGGTCGCAAGAATGGTTTGCCAGTAAATAATTAACCGCAGCAACCCGGTCTGGGTCCACCACCACAGGGCAACCGCAGGACTGGGCAATTAATAAGGGCTCGTCACCACATTGGGCGGCACTTACACCGTCCACAATATCGAGTGGATAGCGATCTACCTTGCCCCCATAGCCACGACTTACCACGCCAACTTTGTAACCACGCTTATTGAGTGCATTGACTATGGCAATAATTAAGGGCGTTTTACCACTGCCGCCCACCGAAATATTGCCGACAATTACCACCGGCGAACTAAAGGCATGGCCCTGATTTTTCGACTGCAATCGGCTGCGACGCATGCGGGTAACCAGTCTGAATAACCAGGAAAAAGGGATAAGAAATACCAGCCACCCGCTATTGCTATACCAGGCTCTGGTTAGACGCTGCTCTGCACTGGGCAAGCTCAGCCCGCCCCTGGCTCGTCAAACTGATTATGGTAAAGCTGGGAGTAACGGCCGGCAGCTGCCAACAACTCTTTGTGGCTGCCCTGCTCAATAATACAGCCGTTTTCCATCACCAGAATACGGTCTGCTTTCTCAACCGTGCTTAGGCGATGGGCAATAACAAAGCTAGTGCGGCCTTTCATTAACTCTTCTAGGGCCGCCTGAATATGGCGCTCGGAATCTGTGTCCAGCGCAGAAGTTGCCTCATCTAAAATAAGTACCGGTGCATTTTTTAACACCGCGCGCGCAATGGCGATCCGCTGCCGCTGACCACCGGATAGCATCACACCATCGTCACCAATATGGGTCTGATAGCCCTCGGAAAGGTTCTCAATAAACTCGTCGGCATGGGCGATTCTTGCCGCGGCGACTACTTTTTCTGGGCTGCAGCCGGCCAATTCGCCGTAGGCAATATTATTAAAGATTGTGTCATTAAACAGGGTGACATTTTGACTGACGATGGCGATATGCCTACGTAAATTGGCCAGAGAAAAATCATTAACATCCACACCATCCAGCAAAATATTGCCTTCACCATGATTATAAAAACGTGGAATTAAGCTAACCAGCGAGGTTTTTCCGCTGCCGGAGGAACCTACCAGCGCAATGGTTTCGCCGGGGCTAACATTAAAGTTAATGTTTTTTAATACAGGCCGATCAGCACTGCCATAGGTGAAATTAATATTCTTAAATTCAAATTTACCGACGACCGAATCCTGCTCAACATCACCAGTATCTACCTCTTCTTCGGCATCGATAATTTCAAAAATAGACTCAGCTGCGGCAATGCCCTTTTGAATGTCGCTGTTCACTTCTGTGAGCTGCCTAATAGGTTTGATCAACATGCCCGAGGCTACGAGGAAGGTAATAAAGCTGCCGGTGGTCATGGTCTCGAGAATTGCCGGGTTGAGCATAAAGCCGGTAATGGCACCAAAGGCCAGCGACACAATAAGCATCACAAGGGGATTACTAATACCTTCTGTGAGGGACATTTTCATATTCTGGCGGCGATTGCTGTGGCTTGCGTCATTGATACGAGCACGCTCCGCATCCATCCCGCCAAACATTCGTACCTCTTGATAGCCACTCACGGCTTCCTGAGTAACATGAGTCACATCGCCCATGGCCGACTGTATACGCTTACTGATCAGTCTAAAACGTTTGCTGACAATACTCACCAAGATGGCAATAAAGGGCATTACCGCAATAAAAAATAGGGTTAACTTCCAGTTTACATAAAACAAATAGCTCATTAGGCCAATCACCAGACTGCCCTGCTGTAACAATGTTTTAACTGCTTTGGTGCCCGCCTGAGTGACCTGCTGAACATTGAAGGTCACCACGGAAACCAGATGCCCCGACATTGATTGATCAAAAAAGCGAAAGGGTAAGAGTAGATATTTTTCAAAGATATCTAGGCGCAGAGCATGGACAAGGTAGTTAGATACGTACGCCAACCCGTAGCTGCCAATTAGATAGCCAAACCCACGAATCATACTCACCACCACGAGGAACAATGGAATGACTAACCAGCGATACTCATCCAGGGAATCACCAAACAGAGAGTTGGCGAAGAATGCGGTAAGACCCGTACTGGGCAGACTATTCTCGGAAGCCGAACCAGTGAGCATGCCCACTGTATCGGTGATATACCCGAGCAGATCCACAAAGGCCACTTCGGCTGCCGAGTGCATAACCAAACCAAATATGCTGATGGCAAATGCGGCCCAGTAGCGAGCCACATAACTCATTAACCGGACGTAGGTTTTAGCGCCGCTTGAGGCAGAATCCTGGGACATATTTTATTGCTCTTGTGTCTGCTGCGTGGCGATATTTAGTCGGCTAAAACCCAGCTGCCCAGCTGCATCCATCGCAATAACAACGGCTTGATGGCTAGCTTGAGCGTCAGCGGTAATAATAAGTGGCATCTCTACATTGCCCCCAGAGGCATCCTGTAATGCCGCCATAATGGTCTTGATCTCACGATTTATCAAATTTTGCCCATTGACCGCATAGTTGCCCTCTGCATTGACCAGCAGCTCCAGAGTCTGCGCGGTCTCTTCGGCGGGTTCGCCATTGGCTTCGGGCAGGGTAATCAACAGCCGAGTTTCTTTGGTAAAGGTGGTGGTAACCATAAAAAATATCAACAGTAAAAACACCACATCAATCAGTGGCGTGAGGTTAATACCGTTGTCTTGTTTTGATTTACGTCGAAACTTCACGCCACTAAGCCTGCTTAAACAGGTCGCTGTGCATAGCATCAACCAACTTGGTTGCCTGCCCTTCTAGCCGCACAACTAAGGATTCAACGTGACGCTCAAAATAGCGATGTAAGACCATCGCAGGAATCGCCACCGTAAGGCCAGCTGCTGTGGTAATCAGCGCCTGAGAGATGCCTCCGGCTAGTTCAGCAGCATTGCCGGTGCCAAACAGCATAATATCCGCGAAAACCTGGATCATACCCAGCACAGTGCCTAGTAAACCCAACAATGGGGTGGTATTGGCAATGGTGCCCAGAATAGTTAAGAATCGCTCGAGCTGATGAATTACCTGCCCCGCCGCCTCTTCGATACTGTCTTTCATCACATCGCGGCCATGGCCTGAATTACTGATGCCTGAGGCGAGAATATAACCAAGAGGAGAGGAATCCCGGAGGGTTTTGAGTCGATCACCACTGAGTTCTTTATTGCGCAGCTGCTGCCAGACCTGTGCTAGCTGGCCAGCGGGAATAATGCGCTCAGATTTGAGGGTGATAAATCGCTCGATAGAAATGGCGACAACCACAATCGAGCATAATAGAATCGGCCACATCAACCAGCCGCCGGAAACAAAAATTTGATACACAGAGATGCCTAATTAATCCGTTAAAATCCCGGCAACTCTACCACAAACCCTGACAATGCTGTATCGGCAAATAGTGGTCTCAACGCCACCAGCGATCAGGACGGCTGGTTCTTGTAGGCCCTACCTTCAACTCGCCCTGCTGATTCCAAACAAAACTAATCGCCCCCTGCTCAGATGTTAGCCATCGCTGGCTCTCAACAGACCGGTAGCGATCCACAACAGCACTATGAGGATGCCCAAAGTGATGGCGATATCCGCTAGAGAAAACCACATGGGCTGGTCGCACTCGGTCTACAAAGCCCGCAGTGGACGAGGTTTGACTGCCGTGATGGGGAGCCAGCAGCACAGTTACTGGGGTTAAAGGGAGCTTAGAAATGGGACTGCGCTGCAACTGGGCTTCCACCGAATGCTCAATATCCCCCGGCAGCAGGATGATTTGGTCTCGCCAGCTAATCAGTAAGACGCAGGAGCTGTTGTTACCTTCGATAGCACTGGGCGCGGTGGGAGATAATATTTCAAAGGAGACAATGTCGACACCCTCCCCCCATGTCCAACGCTGCCCCGCCACGCAGCGTCGATAGTTTTTGGCAACCAAGCCTGGACCCACAAGAACATCCTTAACCTCGACCGATGCCAGCAGGGAGTCGACGCCGCCAGCATGATCGCCATCTTCATGACTGACCACTAAAAAGGTCAATCCGACTCCTACCGCGACGCCAAAGATAGGGGGCAATAATGCCGCTTCCCGCGCTAAAACGCTCTCCATAGTTGGGCCCACTGTCGTAGACCAAGGTTTTATCCGGCGTTTCAAGTACCAGCCCTAGCCCCTGTCCCACATCGAGCACAGTAAGACGCAGGGGTGACTGAGGTTTTGAGCATGTCAGTACAGCTAACAGGGGCAGCAGCAACAGCCAGCGTCCAGGCAATACATTAGGCAATACGTTAGGCAATACGTTAGGTAACAGCCCTCTTGGCAGCAAAAGCCCTACCACCGCCAGAAGTGCAGCCGTAACCCCCCAGGTATCAAAAGCCATAGGGGCATGCATAAAACCCACTGAAGCCGGCAACCAGTCAACGAATAACCACAGTGGCGCGACCGAATAATCCGCCCATTGCCACAGCCTGCTTGCACCCTCAGGCCACACCGTCAGAAGGGCAACCCCCAGTAACGACAGTGGAATACTGACAAAGGATATCCAGGGCACAGCCACAAGATTCACTAGCGGGGCCAACCATGAGGCCCTGCCCATAAAAAATAATAATGGAATGCTCATCCCTGCCAATAGAGCAAGCTGGGCTGAACAGATTCGCCAGAAGGAAAATCTGGGCTTGGTAGAAGGCAGGTAATGTTTGTATAACCAGGGCGTAAACCACCAGAGCAGAAGCCCTACAGCCACAAAGGAGAGCCAAAATCCCGCACTCATTATCGCCATAGGCTGGGCAATCCCAATTAGCAACAGTGCCCAGGCCATGCAGATATAGGGGTCTATACGACGAAATAGCAGCTTACTGAGCATAACAACCACTACTGCAATCAAGGCCCGCTGGGTAGACAGTGAAAACCCAGCCAATAGGCTATAACCCAAGGCGGTAAATATTGCCGCCAATGGCCCAGAGCAGCGCCCAATTGAACTCACACAAAGAGGTAACCGACGGTGCAATGGCAACAGCAGTCGCCCCAACCCTGCCCCCAGCCAGAAACCCATGGTAGCCACTAGCCCTATATGCAAGCCAGAGATCACCAACAGATGGACAATACCAAGGCGAGCCAGATCATCCCACTGGGCGCTAATTTGCTGTTTATCACCAATACTCAGCGCAACCACAACCGCGC
>CALSNK010000001.1 GCA_943787675.1 uncultured Pseudomonadales bacterium | reverse complement strand
TACCTTGCCTTTTACCCTTGGGTCTAAAACAAAGGATTTTCCGGTGATCTCGGCAACACTTTCGATAACACTGCGAATATCGGCATCGCGGAAGTTAATTCGCACCTGCTCTTCTGCGCTGGCGTCGGCGATAAGACCAAACATCAGCACCAGTGCGCCGCCAAGATTTACTAGGCTGCGGGCCAGGGTGGTTTTTCGCTTCATTATTGTAATTTTCATGTTATTGGCTTAATCCAAGTTTCGGTAACATTTTAGCTGACAGGCTGGCGGCATTAACATAGATAATTTCCTCCTTACCCTGACGAATAACGGTAACTGCCAGGCTGCTGGAACCACTATAACTCATCCATTTAGTGGGATCTTGCAATAGGCTCTGAATAGATTGCCCATCTACCTGCATGACAACGTCCCCTTCCTGGATATCTGCCAATATTTTAATCTCATCCGAGAGATTGTTCATTTTTAGCCCTGAGTTGCCGCCAATATTAATCGGTACCGCCCCAAACATATTGGCCAAAGCAAAACCGTTTTCCTCGGCAGGCTGATTCGATGAGACCTCTTCGCTGGTCATAATGGCATCTGGCTTTTTCATCAACACCTGTTTGTTGATGCCGTTTTTACTTACCACAATTCGATAGGGTTCAATCTCTTCAAGACTGGTATTTGACCCTAGGTTATCGCCTTTATGATAAACCACTTCGGGCTTACCGTTAAACTTGAGGGTTGCAGAGGACGCATCTCCGGCGATCATCACGCCGAGGAGAATGGCGTTAATTTTTGCATCTTCCAGTTGGCCGAGTTGCTCCTCATTGTCGACGGCTATTGCCGGAGCACCGCGAAACCAGTTCCAATACAGGATCTTGGCGCTAGGCATTCGAGCCATGGGCTTTTGGGATTCAGTGGTTTGAGTAAACTGCATCACAGTCAGTACGATTATGTAGGCGCACAACAGTAGCAGTGCCACCATCACAACCCGCTGGGCAATCAATACTGGCGTCATTGCTTTTGCGCGATTAATTGACACGTTGCACCTCCATTACCCCAACATAGGTGTCCGCTAAGGCTGATGAGGAACCGACGGCTTTTGAATCCTTAGCCTTAGCACTGAATTCGAAACTCAAGACTGCAAAGCCTTCACAGCTAATCTGATGGGCCAGGCGTACCATTCGATTGGCATCGGAACCATTAAAACGCAATGCAATACCACTGGCTGTTTCCGAGACCTGGTCTACTCGTAGCTGACTGCGCTTGAGGAGTCTGGTGATAACGTCTCGGTCCATGCCGGCACTTAATTCTCGGCCAGAACAGCTATTGACCAGCCGCGGCACTGTCGCTGCCTGCGCCTGAAGCCAGGTCAGGTCGGCCTGTAACCTGCTGTGCTGATCCGCAAGCTGGCTATGCTTTTCACTCAGAGGTAAGAAAGCCAAATAAATCGCTGCGATAACAACCAACACCGCACCGGCGCTGACAAAATATTTTTCTCTCGGCTGAAGATCCCTAAAGGCTTGCTGAATGGTTTGACTGTTCATTCCGCACCCCCTGCTTTGGCGACCACTGTTAATATAATGGCATCGTCTTTGTCACCCGGAGTACTAGACAGCTGATATCCGGGAATACTGTTGGTTTGAATTTCTAGATTCGCAGCACTGTTAATTTCTAGGCGCATGCCCTCTTGGTCGGCCGTCATGGCAACAAGATCACATTCACAGTTTGCCATTAACCGCTCTAGAGCAACCAGCGTGGCAATAGGCGCTGCCTGCAAACTCTGTTGCTGTTTAAACAGCTTGCTCAGCTGCAGTTCAGCGGCGTCTCGCACTTCCATCGGCTGGGGTTTACGGCCTGTAAACAGGCGGCTATAAGTACTTTGCACCTGCTTTCCCACTGTCTCTATCTGCTGGCTATACAGATTGCTCGATATCTGCAGATAGGCAAATAGCAGCACCGCGGTTATGGCGGCTATGCCAATAACAGGCAACCAGGTATTGGACTCAGTGCGAGCGGGCTGTGATTTAAACTTACCGGTGAGTAGATTGGACGCTGGCGGAAAATCGCCAAACTGCCAGTCAATAACGGCGTCATTAATATCGGCCATGGCCCTGAGATGCTCTGGCACCAGATCGGCATCGGGGATCGAAATAGATAACCTTGGGGCAATGTCTGAGGCCGCTATCAGGCTATCAATCATGGCCCAGGCAGCGGCGGGTTTAGCCGCGAAGCCTCCCTGTGCAGAATGGCGTACCAGACAGACGCCTTCGCGCCAGCCAATACTCATTCGCCCAGCTTCCCAGGGTAGGGCCAGAAAATCTGGGGTCATTGAAGTGGCAGCAACCCCTGCATTCTGAGCAACACGCTGCCAGTCCTGTATGTCCTGCTGGCTAACGGCCAGAATCTGCAGCTGGTTGTTGTCTACCCGCCCAACAATCACAAAATGCATTTCATCGACTGGCTGTAAAATTCTATCTTCTAGCATCCAGGGAACAAGCTCGGCCCATTTGCGCTCTGGGGCAGTGGGAACGTCCACTAGGTGCACGGCTATGCGCTCAGATGGAACCCATAGGCTCATTGATTGTGCAGCCGACAGGCTTGGATCGCCATCAACGATAAGACGCTTATCAAGGCAGTGAATATGGTCTGCTGAATGGGCTATTAAGCGGCTCATTGAGTGAACTCTCCCATCATTAAACATGCTGGCTGCACTCTGTTGGTCTCCATGGACTGATTAATATTTCTTCCCTCGTCGGCAAATAATGCTTCGGCGGCAGACAGCTTCTCTGGGTTCTGCTCCGGCAAACTCGCTGGAACCACCACCACTTCCCGGGAGATTATCACCGGCGCACCGCGATCTCTGCGGTCCATTATACTTTTTACTTCGATGCGTGCCTCCCCCAGACTCACTTCCATATAGAGCTGAAAGTAATCTGACTTTACATCCACGAGACTCGCAGGCCAGCGCATGGAGGTATCGGGCAGGCTGAGCTGAAATGCGCGGCTAATCGCCTGATGAAAGTCGGCCACAGCGGAAAATGGCCGATCTTCTATCACGGCCTCCATAAATTGCTCTGCAAAGTCGCCGCCCATTGCTGTTAGCACCTCATCGGCGGCGGTATTGATATTGATTTTGGTGGTCACTGGCAAGGCCGCCAACCAGGGCGCCAGACGCTGTACCTCAAAGACCTCGTAGCCACTAATGGCGGCCAGTTCGCTGACATCTGCGATCCGTGAATTAGCGGGTACCCGAGGTGGCTGCATACTGTCGTACTCGGCCTGTTCGGCACCCCAGCTATTGATAGGGGTAGAATCTTCATCCACCCAGTCGATAATGGTCGCGATGCGCGAAGGGTCCGCGGACAACTCCAGCAGTTGTAGTAAATTAATCCATAGCTTGGCATGGCCTACCACGTCGCTATCCATTTCGCTTTTTAAGGTCTGGACGCCGTAAGCGGCGAAATTATTTAGATTAATGTTGGCCTGCAAATCGCTAATACAGCCACTGAGCTGTCCGCCGTCTACGGGCATTAGAGGCATGGCCTGGGCCCAGTCTTCGTCGAAACTATCAACATCCGGATCGTCTAATTCCTCTGAGAGCAGATCTCGTGCCCAGTTTTCGCCACTGATGGCCAGCAATAACGCCTGATCACCATGGACAGAGCTAGTGGCCTGAGCAACATCAATTTGATGACGATAAAAAATATTGGCCAGGGCCATAACCACGGCCAACATTAGTATTAATGAAGCCAACAGGGCAACGCCGCGCTGCTTGGAGTCGGTCGCTACTGCCGCTCTGGGTCTAGGGTTACCAATCATTCTGAATGCACCCCCGGAAACAGCTTGGTGGTCTCGGTACCGGACTCAAGCTCAATAATGACGCGAATCATTTTTGGCAGCGCCTTGGAGGACACTTCTCTATTCAGGGGAGGCCAGTTGGGGTCGTACAGAAATTCATCCGTTAGCTGCTCAAAAACGACGCTGTCCACATTGTCTAACAGAACCAGTATCGAACCCTCGTTCAGGCGCGGAGATTCACTAATAGCCCAGGAGCTGCGCACCAGCTGCTGGTCTTCATTAATTCGGTAATCAATACGCCTGACACCACTGGGATTGGAACGCACCATGGGCCCACCCCCCCGGCTAAAACGCACACCGAATTCGCTGATGTCGGTTATATAGGCGGGCTCTACAGAACCCAGCCCGTCGGCATAGAGCCTGGGTCGCAGATGGAGAATATCGCGGCCAATAATCTGCCAGGCACGCTGTAACTGCATCTCATCCGCAAGATCACCGCGACTGCGTTCATTAGTACCCAGAACAACCTCCACGGCCTGATAAGACATCATGGAAACCACCGCTAATAGAAGCAGGGAAACCACGGTTTCGATCAGCGTAAAGCCTCGTTGGCGGAAACGGCTATTCATGGGTTTTTATCAATTAGAAACATGGCGAGAGAAGCGGCATTGCGCTCACTGTCATCTGAACCCGCAGTAACTTCGTAGCGAAAGAGATCCTGACCCATGGCCGCTTCAATATTCATGGTCCAGCGCCAGCCCTGCCCGGCTTGATCATCAACACCTTTGCGCTGTTTGGTATTGTCTCCGGATGTTACAACCCAACCCTGAGAATCCTGATAGCGTTCCATCAGGCGATTCCAGGCCACGGAGTTTGAGAAAAAACGCTCCCGAAGTCGCAGTCGCTCATCCGCATACTGCTGCACCATAAAAATAGCACTGCCGAGAACCCAGCTCAAAATCACCAGAGCGACAGCAACTTCGATTAGGGTAAAACCCTTGGATTGACCGTGCTTCATTCCAATTCTCATTGCCTGTAACGCTCCATCACCATAGCGGAGGCCTGATCGTCCCATTGGTAACCATAGCTGTCCGCAATAGAGTCAAAACCTAATCGTATCTCGCCGTTGGGTTCGATATAACCATCGGGCAGAAAAGCGATCTCTGGCAGTAGGCTCTCAATATCGTCGCCCTCGCTATTAACTCGATTTTCGTCTTGTGGCAAAAATTCTTCTGCGTCATTAACCGAGTCCACTAGCCAGTCTATACGCGAGCCGTCCCTAAGAATAAAGGGTTCTGGCGAGGTGACAGCGACCCAGCGCATTCGATAATAAACCACAGCGCGCAACTGAATTGCCTGGAAGGATTCGGGCTCTTCGGTCATCAGGCCCTTGGTCGTGAGCCATTCAGTCATAACGCCATAGGCTGCTCCCTCGAGGGCAGAGCGCTCTCCCAGCTGCTGTAACCAGATATGGAGTTTTTCGGCTTCGTTGGAATAGCGCCGATCAAAAGCCTGATTTATCGCCAGCAAACTCATCGCAGAAATCGTGGCGACAATCATCACCACAACGACCACTTCAATCAGAGTAAAGCCGCGCTGACGATTAATATTCATTGGGGATAAGTATGCATAGTCTATGGATGGTCTATGGATGGCCTTATGAAATATCAGTTACCTGATATTCCAATTGCCCCAATCCTTATCGGAACCTTCACCGCCCACCTGGTTATCGACCCCCAGAGTGAACACCTCAATGTCTTTACCATGGGTGCCAGGATTGGCATATTTGTAAGGTTCGCCCCAGGGATCTGCAGGCATTGATTCCAGATAGGGACCATTCCATTTCGCCGCGCCATTACCTGTTGGGGGCGTGATCAAAACATTGAGGCCCTGAGCCTGAGAAGGATAACGGTAGTTATCGAGGCGGTAGAATTTTAGCGCACTCTCAACCGTACGAATATCCTGCGCGACGCGGGTCTCTTCTGCCTGCTGTACCTTCTTAAATAATGTGGGGCCAATCATGGCGCCCAGTAAGGCAATAACCACAACCACAACCATCATTTCGATTAGGGTAAAACCCGCTTGCCTATTATTTGTAGTCATAAAAAACACCTTAAAAATAAATTACAGATAACAACCCTCATGGATAAACAGCCTACCTCACCCCGTCAGATCATATTGTTCATATCCATTATCGGCAGCATTACTGCCGCCACGACGGACAAAATAATCATGCCCATAAAAATTATTAAAATCGGATTAACCAGTTTTAAAAAAACTTCGACTGCATTATTTAAACGCACCGAGTAATACTCTGAAACTCGCAATAGCATTTTATCTAACTCACTGGAGGCCTCACCACTGCCTACCATATGAATCAAAAAACCGCTGCCAATCTGGCTGTCTTCCAGAGCTTTTTGCAAACTACTGCCCTGACGCATGCCCTCGGTTACCGCTTCAAATTTACGCCGCAAATGCAGATTACTCACCACCGCTGAAGAAATGGTTAGAGCGGCAAGTGCGGGAACACCATTGGTCAACAACACGCCCAAACTGCGAGCCCAGTCGGAAATGTTCGCCATACGAATCCAGCGACCCATGCCGGGCATATTTAACATCAGCTCATGCCAGCGTTCTTTGCGTGCGGGGTTTTGCATGGCCCGACCAAAAGCAAATACCAGGGCAACAATAAGGGCGAGCACAAACAGACCATAGGCCTGAGTAAATTCACTGAGACCGACAATAATTCGAGTCACTAAGGGCAGTTCGCGTTTGGAACTTAAAAAGATGGCGGTGATTTTCGGTACGACCCAAACCATCATTATCGACACAACAATAATGGAGGTAGCAATCAAGGTGGCCGGATAAATCATCGCCCGACTAATGGTTTTACGATTTTCTGCATTGCTTTCAAGATCTTCCGCGAGACGCATCAATACCTTATGAAGGTGGCCGCTCTCTTCGCCGACACCAACACCGGCAATAATGCTCTCAGGAATTTTATAGGGAGATCGTCTTAGTGCTTCAGAGAAACTGCGGCCCTCGGTAATTTCACTGCGCCAGCTTTCAACCATGCGTCGTTGACGATCAGTTTCTGCCTGCTCAATGGTCATGCGCAGTGCTTCTTCGAGGGGCAGGCCGGACTGAATTAAAATAGCCTGCTGCTGTAGCAGCAGCGACAGATCCCAATTATTAACTCGGGCCTCTCGACGGCCGCGTCCGATGCTTTTATTACCGCTCTTATTACCGTTATTTACACCGCTCTTATCGCTGTTGTTATTTGTATGCTGCTCGGTCACTGTCGCCAACGTTGCGGGCAGCAGTTCCTTTTCTTTAAGTAATCGCCTCGCCTGACGCTCAGAGTCCGCAGAGATCACTCCACTGACGAGCTTGCCTGCACTGTTGTAAGCTGAATAGTCGAAGGCTGGCATGGCTACTGACTCGTCACACGAAGAACTTCTTCGATAGTGGTAGCACCCTGACGCACCAAATCAAAACCAGCCTGACGAATACTTGGCACCTGTTGGCGAATCAAATTTTCCAACTCAATTTCACCGGCATTTTCATGAATCAATGTCTGCAGCGACGCATCCACAGAGACCAGCTCAAACAGTGCCTGGCGGCCAGAAAATCCGGTGTTGTTGCACTCACTGCAGCCAGCCGCTTCATAAATACGGTCACCGCTTTTGAGTTGCAGTAGGTCGCGATTAAATTCATTGGGCGCAACACTGACACGGCACTGCTGGCAGAGTTTTCGCAACAGCCGCTGAGAGACAATGCCCCGCACCGTTGAGGCCAGTAAGAAACTATCCACACCCAGATCCTGAAGACGTGTAATGGCACCAGCTGCGGTATTGGTGTGTAACGTCGAGAGCACCAGATGACCGGTCAAACTAGCTTGGGTGGCAATTTCTGCCGTTTCCCCATCGCGGATCTCACCAATTAAAATAACATCGGGATCCTGACGCAAAATAGCGCGCAGCCCGCGGGCAAAGGTCATGCCCGCACGGAGGTTAATCTGGGTTTGACTGATTCCGGGAAGGTCGTATTCCACTGGATCTTCTACGGTCATAATATTGCGGCCTTCCCGATCCATCTGCTGCAATGCCGCATAGAGGGTCGTGGTTTTACCTGAGCCGGTGGGGCCGGTGACCAAGATAATACCGTGGGGGCGCTTGATTAACTCATCTAGCTCAGCCGAGGTTGACTGGGGCATGCCCAGATCATCGACCTGCAACTTACCGGCATCTTTGTCCAGCAAACGCATGACCACACGCTCGCCGTGACTTGAAGGCATGGTAGACACACGAAGGTCAATATTGCGGCCGCCCAGCTTGACGCTCATGCGGCCATCTTGAGGCAGACGTTTCTCAGCAATATCCAACTTCGACATTACCTTGATTCGCGAAATTAACAGGGGCGTGATCTGTACCGACGGCGACAGCACTGTACTGAGCACGCCGTCGAGACGAAAGCGCACCAGCGCTTCTTTCTCGTAGGGTTCAATATGGATGTCGGAGGCATTTTCTTTCAGGGACTCGGCTAAGATGGCATTTAGCAGTCGAACAATGGGGGCATCATTTTCGGAATCGAGCAGATCGCCAGCATCTTCGAGGTCTGCAGCGGCAGATTCCATATCAACAAAGTCTTTAATATCGGCCATTACCGACTCGGAGGAGTTTTGACGGCCGCTGTACAGGGTGCTCAGGAGTTGATCGAAGGTTTCATCGTCAACACGCTCAACCGGCACATCAGCATTGGTAATGCGGCCAACTTCAGCAATAGCCCAGTCGGGAGCGCCGGGAGCCAGTATTAAATCACCCTCAGCTTCACGCAATAACAGCCTGTTTGTACGCGCAAATTCAAAAGGTAAAAGTTCTACCATCAATTCTGACATTACCGACCTCTTTTTGGCCCCACATTTTCCGCGGGACGCCATTTATATTGCTCGACTACCACAGGCATCAAGTGGGTAAACCCATGCACTTTCGGGTAGAGTATAAGCGACAAAAACAAGTTAAGTAATAACAGAAGGACTGTTTCGATAAGAATTGCATATTGATTATAAAATCGGCGCTCGAAAACATGCAATTTAAGGATAATTAATCCTTTACTGGCTTGCCACCCATCATGGAGGACAGGGGGAAAGCGCTGACATTGCCACCGACGGGGGCGTCAGAAATCTTACCTGTACCCTCTTTCTCAACTTCATCAATGCGAATAATCGACTGCATTGGAATAAAGCTGCGTTTGACCTCGGAAAATTCATTTTTTAACTTCTCTTCGGCGGGGTCAACAATCATCTGTGAACGCTCACCAAACATGAATTCCTCAACCTCGATAAAGCCCCACAGATCGCTCTGGAACACGTGGCGAGCATAAATCTCGTACACCTGCCCCTGATTAAAAAATGTAATTCGGTAAATGGGTTCGCTTGCCATGAATACTCTGCACAATCAGCTAAGAATGAAGGTCGTAATAATAGCATAAGAACATTCCATGACATCGCTAAATGTTGCGCATTAGCGGGGCACAGCTATAATGCAGCCCCGTGCAATTGATCAAAGAATAACCAGAAAAATGACAGTAAAACCGGTTAAAAAGCTTCACATCGTGACTCATGGCTGCCAGATGAATGAGTACGACTCTGCGCGCATGCAAGATCTGCTCGGCGAGAGCCACCAGATGGTGCCGACCGATAGCGCCGAAGATGCCGATGTTATTCTACTCAACACCTGTTCAATTCGTGAAAAAGCCCAAGAAAAAGTCTTTCATCAGCTGGGTCGCTGGAAACGTCTTAAAGACCACAATCCAGACCTGATTATTGGTGTTGGCGGCTGTGTCGCTAGCCAGGAAGGAGCGGCCATCGCCAAACGTGCGCCCTTTGTCGATGTTATTTTCGGCCCCCAAACCTTGCATCGCCTGCCAGAGATGATGGAGACCCGCAAAACTGACGGGACAGTTGTAGTCGACATCAGTTTTCCCGAGATAGAAAAATTTGATCGCCTGCCCACTCCAGAAGCCAATGGCGTGAGTGCCTTTGTCTCCATTATGGAAGGCTGCTCCAAATACTGTACTTTTTGCGTTGTTCCCTACACCAGAGGCGAAGAAGTTAGCCGTCCCATGGCCGATGTATTAGCCGAAGTTGCCGCATTAGCCGCACAGGGCGTACGCGAAGTTAATTTACTGGGCCAAAACGTAAATGCCTTTCGTGGCGACATGCCGGATGGTTCAATCTGTGACTTTGCCGAATTACTGCCCTATGTGGCAGATATTGAAGGCATAGAACGCATTCGCTACACCACCTCGCACCCGGTAGAGTTCTCTGATGCGCTGATTGATACCTATGCTCGTGTGCCAGAGCTGGTCAGCCATCTGCACCTCCCTGTACAGAGCGGCTCCGACCGCATACTGATGGCCATGAAACGTGGCCATACCGCGATTGAGTACAAGTCTAAAATTCGCCGCCTGCGTGAGGTACGTCCAGATATCAGTATATCTTCGGACTTTATTATTGGCTTTCCCGGCGAAACCGAAGATGACTTTGCCGCGACCATGAAACTGATTGAACAGATTGGCTTCGACACATCCTTTAGCTTTATCTACAGCGCTCGCCCCGGCACCCCCGCCGCAGACCTCGCCGATAACACCAGTGAAGAAGTCAAAAAACAGCGCCTAAAAATACTCCAAGACCGTATTATTCAAAACGCTGCCGAGATTAGCCGGCGCATGGTAGGCACCAGAGCAACATTGCTGGTGACCGGCATTTCAAAGAAAGACCCAGGCCAGTTGCAGGGTCGCACCGAAAACAATCGGGTAGTGAATTTCAGCTGTGATGACCACAGCTTAATCGGTCAGTTTGCCCAGGCGGATATTACCCAGGCGCTGCCTAACTCTCTGCGCGGTGATTTGGTGATTGATACGGCCGTCTCTGCTTAGCCCTATTACATAGAAGCTGCTTAGAAGCCGCTTAGAACTTAAGCGCTTAAGCATTTATTTTTTATGCTGCTTTTTGTGATAATAGCCTGATAAAAAAGCTTACCCTGCCCTATAGTTCGCGCTATGCTAACAATATCTTCTTATGGAAAGGCTCTAAACCACCCATTGAAACGATTGGATACACAACCATCAGCCTACAGCATCACTCTCGAGCCTAATGATGCTCGTCGTCTCGCCTTACTCTGCGGTCAATTTGATGAAAATCTGCGCCTAATCGAACAACGTTTGAACGTTGAAATTCGCTCGCGAGATAATTTCTTTGCGGTGTACGGCGACGACAAAGCGTCCGAGAGCGCAGCTGATGTTATTTATAACCTATATCAGGAGACGGCCCATTCAACCGAGCTCTCCCCTGAAGAAGTACACCTTCACCTTCGACAATGCGAGAGAGAGAAGCCTATGACCCAATCTGCCAGCAATGCGCAACCTGCCGACAACATTGATAGCTTTTCGGTAATACGCACCAAAAAAGGCAATATCAAACCCAGAGGACTGAATCAGCAGCGCTATGTGCGCGCCATTCAAACCCATGATATTAACTTTGGTGTCGGCCCTGCCGGCACCGGTAAAACTTATCTGGCCGTAGCCTGTGCTGTTGAAGCACTGCTGCGCGATGAGGTGCAACGCATTCTGTTGGTACGCCCCGCGGTTGAAGCGGGCGAGCGCCTGGGCTTTTTGCCCGGAGATCTGGCGCAAAAGGTAGATCCTTACTTAAGACCCCTCTATGACGCTCTCCACGAAATGCTTGGCTTTGAAACCGTGGCCAAGTTTCAGGAGCGCAATGTTATTGAAATTGCACCGCTGGCCTATATGCGTGGTCGCACCCTCAGCAATGCCTACATTATTCTCGACGAAAGCCAGAACACGACCCGTGAGCAGATGAAAATGTTTCTCACCCGCATTGGCTTTGGCTCCACCGCAGTAATCACCGGCGACATGTCGCAAATCGATTTACCCCGCGGCGTTAGCTCAGGTTTGGTGCATGCCTGTGAAGTATTAAAAGATGTGGAAGAAATTAGCTTTACCCACTTCGATTCTCGCGACGTTGTTCGTCACCCCATAGTCCAAAGCATTGTTGACGCCTACGATGCCTTTGAAAACGAGAACTAACGAAAGACCCATGAATATTTCGATTGATATTCAGGTAGCCTGCTCGTCGGAGGATGCCCCTGACGAAGACAGTATGCAGCGCTGGGTTAGTGCCGCGGTCCGCAACGAGCGAGACGCCGCAGAACTCAGTGTGCGACTAGTCGATGAACAGGAAAGCGCGACGCTCAATCAGCAGTATCGCGGTAAATCTGGCCCCACCAATGTACTCTCATTCCCTTTCGATGCCGTTGTCCCAGAACCTTTGCCGATGCTTGGCGATCTGGTTATCTGTGCCCCCGTCGTCGTGCGAGAAGCTCAGCAACAAAATAAAACCGCAGAGGCCCATTGGGCCCATATGACCGTGCATGGCGTATTGCATCTGCTGGGTTATGATCATGTCGGCGATAATGATGCCGAGGTCATGGAAGCACTGGAAACCGATATTATAATGGGCCTGGGTTTTCCCGCGCCCTATACAGAAAACACATTAGACCCACTGGTCTAGACAGCAACTATAATAACAAGAGTCTGATAGAGAAACCCATGAACGAAGAATCAAATAACAGCTCCGAGCCCTCATTGTTAAAGAAAATAGGGCGGGCGTTTTCATCCAACCCGACCAGCAGTGATGAAGTCGCGGATATGTTGCGCAGCGCCGAAAACGAATCGATTATCGATTCAAGTGTGCTGCAAATAATGGAAGGCGCCCTGAAAGTGGCTGACCTTCAAGCCCGGGAAATTATGATTCCAAGATCACGGATGCGAGTGATCGAAGACGACTTTACGCTTGAGCAGATTCTGGACCTAGTTATTGAGTCTCAGCACTCCCGCTTTCCCGTGGTTGGCGAATCCTCCGATGATGTATTGGGTATTCTGCTGGCCAAAGAGCTACTGCCCCTTCTGCTGTCTGGTGCAGAGTCATTTAACCTTAAAAGCCTACTGCGCCCCGCCACCATTATTCCCGAGAGCAAGCGTCTGAATATCTTGCTTCAGGAATTTCGTGAGCATCGCTACCATATGGCCATTGTGGTGGATGAATACGGCGGCGTTTCCGGGCTACTCACCATTGAAGATATCTTGGAAGAAATCGTCGGGGAAATCGAAGATGAAACCGACGAGCACGAACCAGAACAAATTCGCGCCACCAGCGACAATCAATTTCAGGTAGAAGCCATCACCGAAATCAGTAGTTTCAATGAGTTCTTTGATGTTGGCTTAGCCGATGACGAGTTCGACACGGTTGGCGGACTGGTAGTTCATGCCTTTGGCCGATTGCCAGACATTGGTGAAATCACCAGCATTGAAAATTTTGACTTTAAAGTGATTGCTGGCGACAACCGCAAGATCACCCTTTTAGAAGTCACTAAAAACCCTGTATGAAGTGGCTGATATAAAGTGGCTAAGACAAAACAGCCCTTGATAAAACAATTCTTAACAAAGGAGTTCTTAACAAAAGAGCTCTTCACTAAATGGCTCTTAGCTAAACAGTTAAGCCGAGGGCAGAATTTTCTCTCGCTCTTTGTGGCTGGTGCACTATTCCCTCTCGCCCTCGCGCCCTTTTCTCTCTGGCCAATCGCCACCCTAAGCATCGCCGTACTATTCTGGCAACTACAGCATCAATCGATTACCCAGGCCATGGCAAAAGCCAGCGTCTATGGGTTTGGACTGTTTTTTGCCGGCGCTAGCTGGGTTTACGTCAGTATTCATGAACATGGCTTTGTCCCAGCACCTCTGGCTCTATTAGCCACAGCGCTGTTCTGCCTTTTTTTAGCGCTATTTTTTGCCGCACCCTTTATGCTCAGCGCGTTAATACCGCAAACCCCCGCAGCTTGGGTCATCGGCCTCCCTGCAATATGGGTGTTAAGCGAATGGGTGCGAATCTGGGCTTTAACCGGATTCCCCTGGTTATTTGCCGGTTATGCCCACACCCATACCTGGCTTAATGGCTGGGCACCCATTGGTGGCGTACTCTGGCTAAGCTTTATCTGTGCACTCAGTGCCACGCTGCTGGTGCAGCTTATCCAAGGAAAAATAGGCCAACGTGCGGTATCTGCGGCCGCGGCAGCTGTCTTGATATTCGCAGCCTCAGGTTATTTGTTGCAACACAAAGACTGGACTCAGCCCAGCGGGCAACAGCTGTCTGTCGTACTGGTACAACCTAATATCGATCAACATAAAAAGTGGGCCGCAACTAGCCTGACAACCATACTGAGTCAACTCGAAGAACAGAGTGCCGCTCATTGGGGTACCGACCTTATGATCTGGCCCGAAGCGGCTGTTCCGGCCCTACCTCACAGAGCTCGCGAGTTTTTAAACTCGATACAGACACAGGCAGAAGCGGGCAAAACCACCTTGTTAACTGGCATTCCAACCTATAACAGAGCGGAAAAGAAATACCATAACTCGATGATTGCACTGGGCAATGTCGAGGGCGAGAGGCAATACAACAAAACGCGACTGGTGCCCTTTGGTGAATATGTGCCATTGGAATCGATGCTCCGCGGCCTGATCGGCTTCTTTAATCTTCCCATGTCGGCCTTTTCTTTAGGTGCCGACAATCAGGCGCCTTTTACCGTGCAGGGAGAAAAAGTCTCCACCGCAATATGCTACGAAGTGGTCTATCCGGATCTGGTTGCCCGTTATAGTCGTAGTGCATCAATACTGCTCACCGTGAGCAATGATACCTGGTTTGGCAAATCACTGGGTCCTCAGCAACATATGCAAATGGCGCAGATGCGTGCCCTAGAAAATGCCAAACCAATGATTCGTGGCACCAATAACGGTATTTCAGCATTGGTGAATCATCGCGGTGAAATTTATCAGCGCCTCGAGCAATATACTCAAGGTGAGCTGGTAGGCACTGTTGAGCCCCGCAATGGCCGCACAGTATTCTCCCGTTTCGGCTCATGGCCGACGGTAATACTGGCCCTGCTAAGCTGTATTGGGCTTTTAATGAAACAAAGACTGCTAAATAGCGCGCTAAAAAGAACAAAAACTAAATAAAGAGGCGAACAATGAAAACCAAACTTCGATTGATACTACTGACAATAATGGCATCCCTATCTTTTTCCGCCGCAGCCCTAGAAGTCGGCGACCAGGCCCCCGCATTTTCACTCGAGGGCACTGACGGCAATACCTATACCCTGGAGCAGTTTCACGGCAAGCAGGCCATTGTTATTGCCTGGTACCCAAAAGCCTTTACCGGCGGCTGCACCATCGAATGTAAATCTCTGGCCCAAAATGGCCATCTTTTAAAGCGTCTGGATGTTACCTATTTTATGGCTAGCGTCGACGAGCTAGAGAAGAATCAGGAATTTGCTGCCGAGACCGAAGCCGACTTCCCACTCCTCAGCGACCCGTCCAAAACTGTCGCCGAGGCCTATGATGTACTGGCCTTTTACGGCCTGCCCTACCGCCACACGTTTTACATTGGCAAAGACGGAAAAATCTTATTTATAGACCGGGAAATTAATGCCGCAACCTCTGCCGAAGATATGGCGGCCAAGCTTGAAGACTTGGGCATACCTGCCAGACAGGCGAGCTAACTCTCTGTAGCCAATTATCTCAGGCGAGACCCATCTGCACACTGTTAGATGGGTCTCTATTCCCCTATAATTCACGCCTATTTTTAAATCAATAAGCAGTGAATCTTCATGACTATCGAACACCCCTTTAATCCCGCCGAGTTAGAGCGCGCAGCCCAAAAATATTGGACTGATAATAAAACGTTCGAAGTGACCGAAGACCCCAGCAAAGAAAAATTCTATTGCCTGGCCATGTTCCCCTATCCCAGCGGCAAGCTGCATATGGGCCATGTGCGCAACTACACCATTACCGATGTAATCGCCCGCTACCAGCGCATGCAAGGCAAGAATGTCCTGCATCCTATGGGTTGGGACGCCTTTGGATTGCCGGCAGAGAATGCCGCCATTCAAAACAAGACCGCGCCAGCCAAATGGACCGAGGAAAATATCGCCTACATGAAGGGGCAGCTAAAATCCCTGGGGTTTGGTATCGACTGGTCACGTGAACTCGCCACCTGCAAGCCCAACTACTACAAGTGGGAACAGTGGTTTTTCACCAAGCTCTACGAAAAAGGCATGGTCTACAAAAAGACCAGCGCGGTTAACTGGTGTCCCAATGACGCTACGGTACTGGCCAATGAGCAGGTCATCGATGGCTGTTGCTGGCGCTGCGATAGCCCAGTAGAGCGCAAGGAAATCCCTCAGTGGTTTATTCGTATTACCGATTATGCAGAGCAGCTATTAGACGATTTGGATGATTTGGAGCACTGGCCTGAGCAGGTCAAAACCATGCAGCGCAACTGGATTGGCAAGAGTCGCGGCGTCAATATGACCTTTGACCTGTCTGCATCTGTTGGCGAACATGCCAGCTTTGATGTCTACACCACCAGACCAGATACATTGATGGGCGTGACCTACGCGACCTTAGCCACCGCCCACCCAATAGCCACTGAAGTTGCCAAGAATAATCCACAGCTCGCAGCCTTTATCAATGAGTGCCAAACCCAGCAGGTATCTGAAGCAGAAATGGCCACCATGGAAAAGCGCGGCATGGACACAGGCATTAGAGCCCTGCATCCACTAACGGGTGAGACTATTCCTGTTTGGGTCGGCAACTATGTATTGATGGACTATGGTTCCGGGGCCGTAATGGCAGTACCCGCCCATGATCAACGCGACTATGAATTTGCCAAAAAATATAGCCTGGGAATTAAGCAGGTCATCACGCCCGCTAACGACGAAGACTGTGATATCGAAAACGAAGCCTTTGTTAACAAAGGCCTGCTAGTTAATTCCGGCAAGTACGACGGTCTAGATTTCGCCGCCGGTTTTGATGCCATTGCCGCCGCCCTCGAAGCCTGTGATCACGGCTCTATCACCACCAATTATCGTTTGCGTGACTGGGGCGTTAGTCGCCAGCGCTACTGGGGTTCACCAATCCCAATGTACAATTTGGCCGAGGGCGGTGAAATTCCAGTCCCCCTCGATCGCCTGCCCGTTGTATTGCCAACCGATGTCGAGATGGATGGCATTCAATCGCCGATCAAAGCTGACCTCGAATGGCGAAAAGCCGAGATAGATGGTGTAGCCGTTGAGCGCGAGACCGATACCTTTGATACCTTTATGGAATCGTCTTGGTATCACGCACGCTTTACCTGCTCCGATTTAGACAGTGCCATGCTCGACCCAGAACGCGCCAATTACTGGCTGCCGGTAGATCAATATGTGGGCGGCATTGAGCACGCAATATTGCACCTGCTGTACGCCCGTTTTTACCACAAACTACTGCGTGACGAAGGCCTAGTCAGCAGCAGCGAACCGTTTAAGAGCCTGCTCTGTCAGGGCATGGTGTTAGCCGAGTCCTTTTACAAAGACAACGCCGGTCGCAAAGAATGGCTGTCGCCCTTGGCTGTTACCGTTGAGAGCGATGAAAAAGGCCGCACCCTTAGTGCCGTTGAAACCGCTACGGGGGATCTGGTCCACAGCGGCGGCATCACCAAAATGTCGAAATCCAAAAATAATGGTGTCGACCCACAGACTGCCATTGATAAACATGGCGCCGATACCGTGCGCCTGTTCACCATGTTTGCAGCGCCCCCGGAGCAGACATTGGAATGGAACGATGACGGTGTATCTGGCGCCCATCGATTCCTGCGCAAACTTTGGAATATGGTGCATAACCATCTGGCACTGGGTGATAGCGCGCCATTAAATAAAACCAAACTCAACGATGCCCAGCAAGATTTGCGTCGCAAGACCCATGAAACCATCAACAAAGTTAATGACGACTATGGCCGCCGCAACACCTTTAACACCGCCATTGCTGCTGTTATGGAACTGCTTAACGAAGTTGCCAAGCTAACCGATAACGACGGCCAAAGTGTTGCCGTTCGTCATGAAGCCTTGGTCAGCGCCATTTTACTGCTGTCCCCTATTGCACCACATATCTGTCACAGCCTATGGAACACCATGGGTAATGAAGGCTCTATAGCCGATGCTTCCTGGCCCGTCCTAGATGAGTCAGCGCTCGTACGCAGTTCTATTGAACTGGTGATTCAGGTCAATGGTAAGGTACGTGGCAAGATTCAGGTGGCCGCCGAGACCCCCAAGGACGAAATTGAAAAACTGGCTGTTGAAGATAGCAATGTGCAGCGTTTCACCGAAGGCGTCACCGTTCGTAAAATTATTGTGGTGCCGGGCCGACTGGTTAATATAGTAGCGAATTAAGAAAGAGGACTGTAATGATGAAAAATTTACTCCCCATCGCAATGATATTACTGCTGTCTGCCTGTGGCTGGCAGCTGCGCAATTCTCAGGTTGTACCTACAGACTTAGGCAGCCTATATCTGTCATCCAATGATGCCCACAGCGATCTTATCCAAGAGCTAACCCGTGCGCTAAATGTGTACGGGGCAAAAATTGTGCCCAGCTCTGCAGACGCGAGCTACAGCGTTGTGATCGTCGATTTCCGACAGACACGCCGAAGCGGCACCATTAATGCCGCAGCCCGAGTCGCAGAATACCAACTTAATGAAGAAGTAGATTTTCTAATTGTTGGTGCCGATGGCGCCCAACTAATACCACTCTCTACCGCCTCGGTCGAGCGCGTCTATGAGTTTAATGAGCAAGATGTACTGGCCTCCGACAATGAAGAGCGCCGAGTAAAAAATGGTATGCGTGAAGAGATTGTCCGCCAAATTCTCAACCGCTTACGTGTAGTACCCAGCGCTGGCCAGCAGTAATGAAAATCAAGGCAGAACAGCTTAGCGGTAACCTGCAAAAGCAATTTCTCCCTGTCTATGTGATTAGTGGTGACGAACCATTACTGGCTCAAGAATGCGCCGATGCAGTGCGAGTGGCCGCAAGAAAAAATGGGTTTACCGAACGCGAGCTTTTCCATGTCGAGGGCAATTACGACTGGAACCATGTCGTCAATGAAGCTAATTCTCTATCGTTATTTTCCGATAAAAAAATTCTCGAAATTCGTATTGCTAATGGAAAGCCCGGCGACAAAGGTAGCAAAGCACTCTGTGAAATTTGCGCCAATCCCAATCCAGATAATCTCCTTTTAGTTATTCTTCCCAAGCTTGAAAAGTCTGCACAAAATAGTAAATGGCTAAAGGCACTTGAGTCTCTGGGCGCCCATATTCAAGTGTGGCCAGTCAGCGCCGATAACTTGCCACGCTGGATTCAGCAGCGTCTCAGCCAGGCGAATATTCAAGCCAACCAAGAAGCGGTACAAATTCTAGCGGACCGCGTCGAAGGCAACTTATTAGCCGCCGTACAAGAAATTGAAAAACTTAAATTGTTGGCCCCAGAAGGCAAAGTCGATGCCGATACCATGTCGGCTGTGGTTGCTGATAGTGCCCGCTACAATCTATTTGAATTTATCGATAAAATGCTCATAGGCGACGCGCAGTCTGCCGCACAGTCACTGCGCGGATTACAAAACGAAGGCACAGAACCTATCCCCCTACTCTGGGCAATCACCCGAGAGCTGCGTATTTTAGTAAAAGCCAGCGAACAGGTGGCGCGAGGTGAACACAGCGACTGGGCACTCAAAAATTCCGGCGTTTGGGATAAGCGCATGAGCCTATTTCGCCGAGCATTACAGCGCAATAAACCTGCTCACCTGCGTATGTTTTTATATCAGGCCGGGGCAATTGATCGTGGCATTAAGGGCATGCGTAAAGCCGATGTCTGGGATGAGATGGCGACACTGGTGTTATCGATTGCCGGCAGCCAAAGCTTGCAACCGGGCAATATTAAAATTCTTTTACAGCCTTAATATTAAACATCGTTTGTTTAAAATATTAACCGTTAAATCAATAGGGATTGTTGAGAATTAAAATCCCAACCAAAAATAAACTACCAACGTTATAACCGCCGCACCCATCAAATTTAACGCAAACCCTTCTCGCACCATCTGCTCCACGGTGATTTTTCCGCTGCCAAATACGATCGCATTGGGGGCTGTTGCCACTGGCAACATAAAGGCACAGCTGGCAGAAAGTGCTGCCGGCAACATTAATAGTGCGGGATCAAATCCCGCACCTAGGGAGGCTGCCGCGAGAATAGGCATTAACAATGTGGTGGTTGCTGTATTGCTGGTGATCTCGGTTAAAAAGGTAACCGCCAACGCCACTGCAGCAATAAGTACAATGATGGATAGTCGGGTGACCCCCGACAGTGATTCACCAATGGCCTGACTAATACCAGTGACCGCGAATGCTTTGGCAATGGCAATACCGCCGGCAAATAACAGTAGAACACCCCAGTGAATGGTCGAGGCTGATTCCCAATCTAGTAATTTTCCACCACGGCCATTGGGCAATACAAACATAATTATCACCGAGGTTAACGCCACGGCGGCATAGTTGGCGGTGGGCACCCCCAGTAATGTTGTCCAGCCACCAAAGGGTTCACGCAAGGTAATCCAAGCCAGGGCGGTCAATGAGAAAACGATGAGCACACGGACTTCTTCTGTGCGCCAAACACCGGCATGGGGAATGGCCAAAGGGGCCGACTCACCTAAATGGCGGGTAATCCATAGTCCAGCTAAAGGTAGTAACAGCACAACGACGGGGAGACCCCAGAGCATCCATTGGGCAAAACTAGGAATAGTCCCTGTGGCTTCGCCATAAATTTTCAGGAAGACGATATTGGGCGGCGAGCCGATAGGCGTACCCAGCCCACCGATACTGGCGGCATAGGCAATGCCGAGAAATAATGGCACAGCGAGCTTGGCTGAGTCTTCGCTGCGAGCACTGTCTAGAACGGCGTAGGCGATGGGCAATAGCATTAGGGTAGTGGCGGTATTGGAAACCCACATGCTAAGTACCGCAGAGGCCACCATAAAACCGAAGACCAGCCGCCGCTGATTGTCGCCACCAAAGAGATTGACCATATACAGGGCAAGTCGACGGTGCGCGCCGCTCTTTTCCATGGCCTTGGATAGCATGGCGCCGCCCATCAATAAAATAATAAGTGGATCGCCATAAGCCTGAGCGACCTGCTTGCCATTGAGAAGGCCCAGCAGTGGAAAAACACCCAGCGGGATCATGGAAGTCGCAGGAATGGGGATAGGTTCGAACACCCACCAGATTGCGCAGAGGACGGTAAGACCACCGACTAATGCACCTTCGCGAGCCCAGCCTGATTGCATCATAGACAGGGTGACCAGAGCAGCAGCTAAGGGGCCGAGCCACAGGGATATTCGCTTTAACTTAGGCGTCATAATTATTTATCCTCCCTTTCATCGTCAAGCCCACTGTCTAGATCATCAAGAGCATAGTCGCCACGCTCATAGGCAGCAATTATCGCTGTCGCCCTGCCCTGATCCGCATCATTGACGTCAATCGATAGATGCCCCATTGCTGGCACCTCGCCCATGGCTCCTTGCAAGGCTGCACCCTGAAGAAATACTTGCAGGCCTTCCTGCTCCATAATTCCTTTAAGTAACTGAGCTTCAAAATTATCGCTGCCGCGGTACACTGATTTCACTGCCATTTCTTGCGCAGACTAACGACTAACCAAATTACTAGAACACCTAGGCTATTGGCCAGTGAATCCCAGGGATCGCCATAACGATAGCTGGTCATGGATTGGGCTAGCTCCATTGATAATCCAAACGCCACCAGTACTGCGGCCAAAAGCCAAAGGGGAACTCGGTGGCCGTAGGCTCGCACCGACAAAAAATACAATATGGCGTAGACCGTAGCATGACCAAATTTGTCCTGTGATTCGAAAAATTGCTGCCCCGATACTGGAATCAGTGAGAGACCAATGGTGCCTAATAGGCTGAACCAAAAGATTATTTGGAAGTGATTTCTTGTGATCATTATTATTTTGACTCAGCTGTATTAAGTTGTTTATTCAGGCGCGACAGTCTCTCTACTGTGCCTATATCCCACCAGTTACCAGTATAGACTTCCCCAGAGACATTACCGGACAAAATTGCCGGGGCCATAACATCCCGCAGTGGGAAACAGTCTTCCTCGTAACCCGCAAATAACTGTGGCCTGAATAGGCTGATACCGCTAAAAGTATACTTGGAACCAACATCGTAGCTAACAAGATTGTTGGCGACAGCAAAGTCGCCCTCGGGATGATGCTCAGGGTTGGTAACCATGACCAGATGCGCATCCATACCCTTATCGAGACTCATGCTGTGCAGCGGAAAATCTGTCCACACATCGCCATTAATCAATAGAAACGGCTCGCTGCCTAGCAGTGGCAATGCATGAGCGATGCCGCCACCGGTTTCTAGGGGCTGAGCTTCTCGAGACCATTGAATCTTCACCCCAAAGTCGCTGCCATCGCCAAAGTAATCTTCTATAAGCTCGGCTAACCAGCTGGTGTTAATAACAATATCGGTAATGCCTGCCGCAGCCAGCCGCTCGAGATGGTATTGCAGTAAGGGCTTGCCGCCTACCTCTAGAAGAGGTTTCGGGATGGTCTCGGTAAGGGGGCGCAGTCGGCTACCAAAGCCGGCCGCTAGAATCATCGCCTTCATCGGTTTTCACCTGCCGTCTGCCAGTCGCGGTACCACTCTTGGGACGCGAGCTGTGGTTCTATGCGCTGTATAAACCAATCATAAAATGCACGGCTGCCGGGATAGTCTTTAGCCGCTTCCAGGCTATAGCGAATCACTAGGGGCAGATCCTCCAAATAACCCCGCTTACCGTCTCGCAGGGCCAGGCGCGCAAAAATACCCATCACCTTGATATGTCGCTGCAGGCCCATTAGGTCAAACCATTTCAAAAACTGATCGTCCTCAATGTTGGCACAGGCCTGAGCCTTGTAAGCCAGGGCTCTCTGACGCATCTGCTGGGCGGGCCAGCGTACATAACAATCTTTTAAAAGAGACACTAGATCGTAGGTGATCGGGCCATAGACCGCGTCTTGAAAATCAATCACCCCCAGTGTTTTGTCTGCCAGTATCATCAGGTTGCGTGAGTGATAGTCTCGATGGACTACCACCTGAGGCTGAGCCAATGCGCTATCGGCCAGCTGATCAAACAGGCTATCCAATAAGGCTATGTCTTGTTTATCCAGGGTGATACCCAGTAGCTCACCGACAAACCAGTGGCTAAACAGTGCCATCTCGCCCCTCAGTAACTGGACGTCAAAACGAGGAAAAACTAAGGGGTCTGGGACAGTTTTTTGAATGTCTATCAGCGTCTCTTGAGCCTGCTGATAATAGCTATCGACGGTCTCTGAATTAAGCATTGGCTGAAGCAAATCATGGCCGAAATCTTCAAGTAAAAAGAATCCCTGAGCAAAATCCACGGCATGTACTTTGGGTGTGCGAATACCCTCTGCTTGGAGGGCCATAGCCACAGAAATATAGGCCGGGTTATTTTCTTTTTTCGGCGGTGAGTCCACGGCAATTAAACTGGGCTGGGTGTTGAGCCGGTAATAGCGACGAAAGCCTGCATCGCCAGCGAGAGCTTGCACTTTCAAGGGTTCCGATAACAGTTTCTCGGGTGGCAGAAAGGCCGTTATCCAGTCCAAAAAAGTCTGTTGTTGTTGGTTTTTCACTCAGCGACAGCCTATTTAAATAGCCCAGGGGCAAAAAATAGCTATTCTAGCCTATTTGCTGCAATTGAGGTCTCTACTAAGCGCAGATATCAGGTAAAATGCCAGCAATATAAAATTCGCTTTGGACCTCAGATTTGACGCAAGCTACAACAATTCTGCGACACCCCCTACCCGCTCGTTCTGGTCGGCGCTTTTTGATTTCAGTGATTGCCACATTGGGTGCTGCTGTTTCTTTAACTCTGATGCCTTTAAGTGCCATAGCTGAAGAGAATACAGCGGCATTGTGGAACTGCAGTGCCGGCACAGAGGGCGAATGGCTCTGTGTTGAGCAGGAACCCCAGAGTACAGAGACAGCCAGAGGCAATCGTCCTGCCCGCAGCCTCAAGAACACAAGACCGGCTGATCCAGAAGAGCCTAGAGTTGCTAGGGCGCTGAATCTGGATTGGGTTGAAGCAGAAGATATGACCCCAGAACAGCAATTGTCTGTGGACCCTTACTGCTGTGGCGCCTATCTGGAGCCTGAGCGAAATTATCCAGATGCCGATTTGGACCCAGATCAAGCCTCTCTGCGAGTGAATGCAAACAGCACTGAAGCCCTGCCGGGCAATATTGCCGTGCTAGAGGGTGATGTACAGATTTCTCAGGGTTATCGCCAGATACGCAGTGATACCGCCCGCATCAATCAAAATAACCGTCAGGTTACACTCGAGGGTAATGTTCGCTTTCGTGAGCCCGGGCTTTTGCTCTTGGGCAACAGCGCCGAAATCGATATCGATAGCAAGGAAGTTCAGATTGATGAGGCCACCTATGTGCTTCATGAGGCAACTGTGCGCGGCTCGGCGGAAAGCCTGTCGCGCAATAAAGATGGCATTATTGTTATTAACGATGCCTCGTATTCCAGCTGTGAACCCGGCGATGCAACCTGGCAGCTAATGACCAGTGAAATTAACATTGATCAAAGCACTGGGTTTGCCACGGTTAAGAATGCTCGTCTCGAAGTAAAAGATATCCCGATTTTTTACTTCCCCTACCTTAAGTTTCCGGTTGATGATCGCCGCGCGTCTGGGCTGCTATTTCCAACCCTCAGTGCCGGTAACGAAAATGGCCTCGACATTACCCAGCCTGTGTATTGGAATATTGCCCCCAATTATGATGCAACAATTTCTCCCCGCTATATCGAGGAGCGTGGCTTTGGCATAGAGAGCGAATTTCGTCACCTTAGCCGCTGGTCGGAAACCGAATTAGTCGCCAACTTTTTAGGCAGCGACAAGGGCGGTGACAACGATGAAAAAATTGATGAGAATACAGGCCTGCGTCCTTTTGAGGGTGAAGATCGCTACCTGTTAAGCCTGCAGCATCGCGGTGGTGCCGACCGCCCCTGGTCAACATTCTTAGACTTCAATGAAGTGAGCGATGTGGACTATTTTCGTGATCTCGGCAACTTTACAACAGACGATAACACCAGCACTCATCTACAGCGTCGCGCCTCGGCTGGCTATAAAACTAAGCATTGGAATTACCTCGTCGAGACTCAAGACTATCAGGTAATCACTGAAGGGCTGACAGATCAGTATTCGATACTGCCAAGAATCTCCATCAATGGTTACTACCGCTTTGATAATAGCCTCGTGGTTGAACTAAATAACCGTTACTCTATTTTTGACCGCGATGACCCTAACTTCGCTACCGGCAGTCGCAGCAAATTGGACTACGGGATCACCTGGGATAAGCGCTGGAGCTGGGGCTACTTCAAACCCAAGGTCGGGTTTAACCATATTTCCTACTCCCTCGACGCCAATAACACCGGATTGAGCAACAGCTCTCCCTCGGTATCGGTCCCCATGGTTTCCATAGACAGCAGTATTTTCCTCGAACGAGACATTAACTGGCTGGCCAACCACAAGCAGACCTTTGAACCACGCCTTTTTTATCTCAAGACCAAATTCGAAGATCAGTCGGCACTCCCCGATTTTGATACCAGAGAGTTCACCCCGTCTTACGAACTTTTATTTAGTGAAAATCGTTTTAATGGCGGCGACAGAATTTCCGATGAAGAGCGACTGACTGTCGCCTTTACCAGTCGATTTATTGATCAGGATTCAGGCCAGGAGCGGTTTCGAGTCAGTATTGCCCAGTCCCTCTACTACAGTGATCGGTTGGTTACCCTATCGTCTAGCCCAACAGTAAGCGAGCTTGCAGAGTTGAGCCGCAATCAGTCGCCACTGGCGCTAGAGCTAGCCGCCAGACTGGCGAAAAACTGGCGCTTTACCAGTGATCTTATCTATGACAACCATGATAATGATTTGGAAAAAAGCAGCGTCGGCGTGCGCTATAATGACCGGGAGAACCGGCTGTTTAACTTTACCTACAGATACACTCGCCGCGAACCGCGATTGTTTGGCGGCATGGATGTAGATCAGGATATAGAGCAGGTTGATATGTCTGCATTTATCCCGCTGGCCGGAAATTTTAATTTGGTTGGCCGCTGGAACCATGATTTTACTAACAAGCGGGAACTGGAACTGTTTGCTGGTTTCGAATACAACAGCTGTTGCTGGCGTGCGAGTTTAGTGGCGCGCCACTGGCTTGATCGCGAAGATCAATTTCTATTCCCTGAAGAGCAGTTGAAATCAAGAAATGGTATCTTCTTACAAATACAATTTAAAGGTCTGGCTGGCTCTGGCAGTCGGGTAGACACAATGCTTAACAATGGTATCTACGGTTATGAATCTCTGGAAAATTTCTAAAAGATCTGCATTTACAGGCGTTTGCGCGCTGCTTATATCGATGAGTGCCACGGCGCAAATCACCTTATTAGATAAGGTAATTGCTGTTGTCGATGATGATATTGTTCTGCAAAGTGAGCTCGATCAGCGGATGGTGACTATCTATACCCAGATTCAGAAGTCTGGCACCAAAGCCCCTCCACAGGAAATCTTGCTACAGCAGGTTCTGGATCGCTTAATCTCAGAGCGACTGCAGCTCAGCATTGGTTATGACGCCGGCATTCGCATTAGTGATGAAGAACTTAACCAGGCCATGGCGCGTATTGCCGCTAGGCAACAAAATCACCCTGGAAGAATATTTCGGCCAGATCCATGCCCAGGGCAGTACTGTCGCAGTGGTTCGTGAACAGATTCGTAACGAAATGACTATTATGCGTGTGCAGCAGGGCAAGGTTATGCGCCGCATCCGTATCAGTGAACAGGAACTGGATAACTTTCTTAACTCCGAAGAGGGCCGATTTTTAACCTCTCCAGATGTTAATGTCGGTCAAATTTTACTCTCAGTACCTACAGGCACCAGCCTAGGAGATGCCGACCTTATTCTTGCCCGCGCTCTCGACCTGCAAGCACAGGCAGTCGGCGGCACAGACTTTCGTGAGCTGGCAATCGCCAACTCTGCCGATCAGTCTGCCCTTCAGGGCGGCGATCTCGGCTGGCGTAAAATGGCTCAGCTTCCCGGCGTGTTTATTGATGCCGTCGAAAAAATGGAAGTAGGCCAGATCTCAGATCCCATTCGCAGTGGCGCTGGCTATCACCTGCTTAAACTCTATGAGCTTCGTGGTGGTGGAGAGCAGTTAATTGAACAGCATTTTGCACGGCATATTTTGATTAAACCCAACCAAATTCGTGATGAGGCTACTACCCTAGAACGTCTTAATAGTCTTCGAGATCGCGCGTTGGCCGGTGAAGACTTTGCCGTGCTGGCAAAAGAATTTAGTGAAGATACGGGCTCTGCCCTGAATGGCGGCGAACTGGGTTGGTCTACTCCGGGGATGTTTGTGCCTGAGTTCGAGCAGACCATGGACAGTATCGCAATCGACGAGATTAGCGCGCCCTTTAGCTCACAGTTTGGCTGGCATATTCTTCAGGTCACTGACCGTCGCGACGAAGATTTCAGCACCAATATTTTACGCAACCGCGCACAGAATATGCTGCGCGAGCGCAAGTACGAAGAAGAGCTTCAGGTGTGGTTACAGGAAATTCGCGATGAAGCCTTTATTGAAATCAAAGGTTCTGATAACTCATGACATTAAGCCTGGCACTGACACCGGGGGAACCCTCTGGTGTCGGGCCTGATCTGTTAATTCAACTTATCCAACAGGCCCAGGATCACGAGCTTGTCGCCTACGCTGACCCAGACCTGCTTACCCAGCGCGCCGCACTACTTGGCCTGCCCCTTCGTTTAATTGAACCTCGTCAACAGCCCTTAGCGGCGGGTGAGTTAGCAGTTGTGCCGGTTCCAATGGCCGTACCCGCTGAGGCTGGCCAGCTAGATCAACGCAATGCTCAGTATGTGCTGGACTGTCTCGATCAAGCTATCGATGCCTGCCAAACCAATCGCTGTCAGGCCATGGTCACAGGCCCAGTACAAAAATCTATTATCAATGATGCGGGTATCGCGTTCTCTGGGCACACTGAATACCTTGCCATTAAAACTAATACTGCCCAGGTCGTGATGATGCTGGCAACCCAAGAGCTGCGGGTTGCCTTGGCAACGACTCACCTGCCTCTGCGGGAGGTGGCTGACGCGATTACCGCCGAGTTACTCAATGAGGTAATTGGGATTCTGTGCCTCGACCTAGAGCAAAAATTTGGGGTGAAAAATCCGGTTATTTTGGTCTGTGGACTCAACCCCCACGCCGGTGAAGGTGGCCATTTAGGCCATGAGGAAATTGAAATTATTACACCGGTGCTTGAACAGTTCCGTCGTCGTGGCATTGACCTGATTGGTCCCTTGCCCGCAGACACCTTATTTACGGCAAAGTACCTAGATCGCGCTGATGCCGTTTTGGCCATGTATCACGATCAGGGACTGCCGGTGCTCAAGTATCAGGGCTTTGGTCGCGCCGCTAATATTACGCTTGGATTACCCATTATTCGCACCTCGGTAGATCACGGCACTGCGCTGGATCTGGCCGGCACAGGGAAGGCGGATAAGGGTAGTCTGATCACTGCAATTGACGTTGCTAGTCAAATGGCCACTGCCAGCAATAAGAGTAACCTATGACGATTAAGCATCAGGCGCGCAAACGGTTTGGCCAAAACTTTTTGGTAGACCAACAGATTATTTCCCAGATCGTGTCTGCCGTTGGCCCCAAGCCAGATGACAACCTTATCGAAATCGGGCCTGGGATGGCGGCTATTACCGAGCATCTGGTAAAGCTCTGTCCGGGCATGTCGGTTCTTGAATTGGATCGAGATCTGGTAGAGTTTCTCGGTGAGAAATTTAGTGATTATCCCGAGTTTAGTATTCACAGTGGCGATGCGCTTAAGACCGATTTTGCTCAGTTCCATGAGGGCCGCGAACTCCGCCTAGTGGGCAACCTTCCTTACAATATTTCGACACCTCTATTGTTTCATCTGCTCGGGGTGCGCCATCTAATCAAAGATATGCACTTTATGTTGCAGCGCGAAGTGGTGGACCGCCTCAGTGCGGCCCCAGGTTCGAAAACCTATGGTCGCCTGTCGATCATGATCCAATACCATTGTCGGGTCATGCCCTTAATCCCAGTGCCACCAGAATCTTTTCGCCCCGCGCCCAAGGTTCAGTCCGCAGTGGTGCGTTTAAAGCCACATAAAGTCATGCCCTGTGTTGCAGAGAATGAGGAGCTACTGAGCAAGGTAGTGGCCCAAAGTTTTCAAATGCGCCGCAAGACATTGCGCAACTGCCTGAAGCCCTTTTCTGAACATCTGGCGACCGCGTCGGAAGTAATCGATATGGGGCGACGCCCAGAGCAGTTATCGGTCAAAGATTTTGTCACTCTGAGTAATCACATTAATCAAAGCATGAATGCGAGCGAGACGGTAACTAAATGACTGTGGATAAGATTGAAGAACAACAAACCGAGATCCAACCCCAATCAATAGCGGTTAGCGTGGTCACCGAATACGTGCAGCAACAGTCTCAGCCCGAGCAAAATCGTTTTGCTTTTGCCTACCATATAACCATCGAAAATCAGGGCTCTGAAACCGCCAAACTATTGGGTCGGCACTGGATTATTATCGATGCCAATCAGGAGCGCAAAGAAGTGAAAGGTATGGGCGTTATCGGCGAGCAACCGACTCTTGAAGCCGGCGCCATATACCAATATACCAGTGGCGTTGTGCTTAAAACCCCTATAGGTACCATGGAGGGTAGCTATCAATTAGTCGGCGAGAACGGTGATCCTTTTAATGCCCCTATCGAACCCTTTTTACTCTCCACGCCTAATGCCGTGCACTAGCCCTATATGACCAGCTATGCCGTGGGAGATATCCAAGGCTGTCTTGAGCCGCTATTAAAGCTGCTTGAGACCGTCTCATTTGACCCGGCCTCTGATCAGCTGATCGCGGTGGGTGACCTTATTAATCGTGGCCCCCAATCATTAGAGACATTACGTTTTTGCTATAGCCTTGGGGATAGTTTTAAAACCGTGCTCGGCAACCATGACCTGCACCTTCTCGCTGTTGCCCATGGGGTTAGATCCCCGACCTCAAAAGACACCCTAGATGAAATTCTGGCCGCCCCAGACAGAGAGGAACTGCTGGCTTGGCTGCAACAACAGCCTCTACTATTAAGTATTGACGACTATACGGTGGTCCACGCTGGCATTCCTCCCATCTGGGATTTGGCTCAGGCGCGACGTCTTGCGGCCGAAGTTAATGAAGTATTGCGTTCAGATAGGTGTAGCGAGTATTTCAATCATATGTACGGCAACCACCCGCTGGTATGGTCTGAAGATCTGCAGGGCCCAGAACGCTGGCGTGTGATCACCAATTATCTGACGCGGATGCGCTTCTGTACACCTGATGGAATATTGGAACTCGAATCTAAAGATGCTATTTCTGCGCCTGCCCCCTTTGCGCCCTGGTTTGAGCATCAGAACAGACAGACCACCCACAATAAAATTATATTTGGTCACTGGGCTGCTCTTGAGGGCCGTGACTGCGGCCATAATCTATTTGCGTTGGATACAGGCTGCGTCTGGGGCGGTCCCATGCGACTGATGAACCTGGATAGTCAGGCCTTCATTGAGCAACCATAATGTTTCAAAAGGGACCTATTTTAATAAAGGAGTTTTGCAATGAATAAAACAAATCTAGGCGCCATCGGATTACTACTGCTTTTGTGCGCCGCTTGCTCTGAGCAAACACCACCACTGTCCTCCGGTATTGACCAGCTGGGTATGAACCTGGACGTTCGGCCTCAGGACGATTTCTATGAATATGCCAATGGCGGCTGGCTTGCCACCACCGACATTCCAGCAGATGAGGTTGGCTGGGGTAGCTATATGACATTGCGCAAGGAGAGCCTGGAGCAGTCTAAAGCCATAGTGTTGGATGTCGCAGCCAACCCGGGTAATGATATCGCCAAGATAAAAATCGGCGACTATTACAATGCCTATATGGATGAACCCGCCGTTGAAGGTCTTGGCTTCGCGCCCATCGCTGGAGATTTGGCGGCCATTGCAGACTTAGAAACCCATGATGATATTGCCGCCTACTTTGGCGCCAGCAATCCCATGGGTGTGGATGGACCCTTTAACCTCTATGTAGGCCAAGATGATAAAGACGCCACCCGCTATGTGATGTTTTTTGTCCAGTCTGGCTTGGGTCTGCCGGATCGGGATTATTACACTGACCGCTCAGCGCGGGGCCTTAAAATCATTGCCGCCTACCAAGACTATGTCGCCCTAGCCCTCTCCCTCAGCGGCCACTCGGATGCTGAGTCAGCGGCCCAAAGCATTTATGCCCTTGAGGCCCAGCTAGCAGCTGCTCAGTGGACGAAAGTTGAAAACCGCGATGCTGACAAAGCCTACAACAGGTACTCCATTAAGGCGTTTAAAAGCCTGCTGTCGAACCTCAACCTTGACCTTTATTTGCAGGGTATTGGTGTAGGAGATATGGATCATGTCATTGTTAGCCAGCCCAGTTATCTGCAGGCGGTTAACGATCTATTTACACAGACTCCCGTAGCCGTTTGGCAGGATTACCTTCGCCTTCAGTTAGTGAATGGTTTTGCACCCTACCTGTCATCCCCTTTTGTGAATGCCCGCTTTGAGTTCTATGGGAAAACATTGTCGGGTCGCCAGGAGCAACAGGCACGGTGGCGCAGAGCGGTGGGCTCAATTAATGGCAATCTGGGAGAGATGCTAGGTCAGCTGTATGTGGAAAAACACTTCCCGCCGGAATCTAAGGCACGGATGGTTGAAATGGTTGATTATCTGATTGAAGCCTACGCAGATTCCATTCAAAACCTCGATTGGATGACGGAAGCAACCAAACAGCAGTCACTGGTAAAGCTGTCTAAATTCACCCCAAAAATAGGCTACCCCGATAAGTGGAAAGACTACAGCGCCCTCGAAGTTGCCCCCAATGATTTAGTGGGCAATATAAAACGCGCCCGCACCTTTGGCCACAATCAAAACGTCGGTAAGCTGGGTAAGCCCATTGACCGAGACGAATGGTTTATGGCCCCCCAGCAGGTTAATGCTTACTACAACCCAGGTCTCAACGAGATTGTATTCCCCGCCGCCTACCTTCAGGCGCCAAATTTTTTACCCCAGGCAGACAATGCTTATAACTACGGCACTATTGGTACCACCATTGGCCATGAAATAGGCCATGGTTTCGACGATCAGGGCAGTAAGTATGATGGCGATGGCAATCTTAGGAGTTGGTGGACAGAACAGGATCGCGCTAACTTTGAAACCCGCACTAAGAGCTTAGTCAGTCAGTTCAATAAATTCGAACCCCTGCCCGGGCTGTTTATTAATGGTGAGTTAACCCTAGGGGAAAACATTGGCGACCTCGGTGGTACAGCCATTGCCCTGAAGGCCTATCGAATGTCTCTTGAGGGCAAGCTATCGCCTGTTGTTGACGGATTCACTGGTGAGGAGCGGTTCTTTATTGGCAATGCCCAGTCGAGCCGACTGAAATGGCGGGATGAGATTATGGAGCTGATTGTTAAGACCGACCCCCACAGCCCTGACAAGTACCGCATCAATGGTGTGTTCTCTAATATGGCGGAGTTTTATAAGGCATATGGCGTAACGGAGGGTGATGCACTGTATTTACCTGAAGGGGAAAGAGTGCAGATCTGGCAATAAGGATCGCTGCCCTACACCTAGTGCAGGCTTAGTGCGGATATAGAGTAGATCTACTACTCTATTACATGTTTAGTCCAGAACCAGAACCATAACCAGAGCCATTAAAGAGCAGACACAAAAAAGCCGAGCTAGTAGCTCGGCTTTTTTACTACTTCAAGTTGCTTATTCAGCAGCAACTTCTACAGCTTGCTCAGTCACATCAGCCATCACACGGCCAACTAACTCAACATAGGCCATTGGTGCTTTATCACCAGTACGCATGCCACACTTAAGGATGCGAAGGTAACCACCTGGACGCTCCTGGTAACGAGGACCGAGATCGGTAAACAGCTTACCGACTGTTGCCTTGTTGCGCAGACGGTCAAAAGCCAGTCGACGGTTAGCAACGCTGTCTTCTTTAGCCAGTGTGATCAACGGCTCAGCATAACGACGTAGCTCTTTGGCCTTGGGCAGAGTGGTTCTAATCAGCTCGTGCTCGACCAATGATGCTGTCATATTGCGGAACATGGCTCTTTTGTGAGAGCCCGACTTGTTTAATTTGCGGCCGGCATAACGATGACGCATGATTCAATTCCTTAATTCGTTGCTTTCTCAGCAATGATATCTATAGATAAAAGCTAAGCTATTAAACTAGCTCGCGTTCACTTTTTAGGCTTGCTGGTGGCCAGTTCTCAAGACGCATCCCTAGAGATAGTCCGCGGAACGCCAGTACATCTTTGATCTCAGTAAGTGATTTCTTACCCAGATTAGGTGTTTTCAGCAATTCAACTTCGGTGCGCTGGATCAGATCACCAATGTAATAAATACTTTCCGCTTTGAGGCAGTTAGCAGAGCGAACAGTTAATTCAAGATCATCAACTGGTCGTAACAAGATCGGATCGATCTCTTCTTCTTTTTCTTCTGGCTCAGCCGCTGTCTCACCCTGAAGGTCAACAAACACTGCCATCTGCTGTTGCAGAATAGTTGCTGCGCGACGAATCGCTTCTTCAGGATCGATAGTGCCGTTAGTCTCAAGCTCAAGAACCAACTTATCAAGATCGGTACGATTCTCAACTCGGGCGCTCTCTACGCTGTAAGACACCTTAAAGATTGGACTAAACGATGCATCAAACTGCAGACGCCCAATAGTGCTGTTTTCTTCGTCATTACCACGCTGGTCAGACGGCTGATAGCCACGACCACGAACAATACGCAGCTGCATGCTAATGCTAGTCTTCTCAGACAGGTTAGCAATAACATGATCTGGATTGATAATTTCGACATGGCTGTCGACTTCGATATCACCAGCAGTAACAGGACCAGGACCCTTAGCATTCAAGGTAACTGTAGTCTCGTCACGCCCTTCCATCACTACCGCAACACCTTTCAGGTTGAGGAGGATTTCCATGACATCTTCTTGAACGCCTTCGATAGCGCTATATTCGTGTTCTACACCGTCAATTTCAGCTTCAACAATGGCACAGCCAGTCATAGACGACAGCAAAATGCGACGCAGTGCGTTGCCTAATGTGTGTCCAAAACCACGCTCTAGGGGCTCTAAAACCACCTTGGCATGGGTTGAATTGTAAGACGTAACGTCTATATTGCGCGGTGTAAGCATTTCAGTAGCAGAATTTTGCATAGTATTACCTGTAAGAGCTAAACAGCGATTACTTGGAGTACAGTTCGACGATCAGATTTTCGTTGATCTCAGCGGGCAAATCAGAACGGTCTGGGTTACGTGTGAACGTGCCTTCCATTTTGTTGCTATCTACCTGCATCCATTCAACTTCGCCACGCTGTGACGCTAACTGCAACGCAGTCTGCACCCGTAGCTGCTTCTTAGATTTTTCGCGCAGACCGACGGTATCGCCTTCCTGAACTCTAAAAGAAGCAATATTGACCTTCTGGCCATTAACCAAAATAGAGTTATGAGCGACTAACTGACGTGACTCAGCGCGAGTAGCGCCAAAGCCCATACGATAGACGACATTGTCGAGACGCTTCTCAAGAATGGTTAACAGGTTCTCACCCGTATTTCCTTTCTGACTTGCTGCGTCTCTGTAGTAGTTACGGAATTGCTTCTCCAATACACCGTACATACGACGTACTTTCTGCTTCTCGCGCAGCTGTACTCCGTAGTCTGACAGACGGCCGCGACGGGCACCGTGCTGGCCAGGTGCGCTTTCTGAGCGACACTTGGATTCTAATGGACGAACGCCACTCTTTAGGAAAAGATCTGTTCCCTCGCGGCGTGAAAGTTTACAAGTTGGTCCGAGATATCTAGCCATTTTCTTTCTCTCTTACACGCGACGTTTTTTGGGTGGACGGCAGCCGTTATGTGGAACCGGCGTCACATCCGTGATGTTTGTAATTTTGTAACCAGCATTGTTGAGTGCGCGAACTGCGGACTCACGACCGGGGCCAGGACCTTTGACTTGTACGTCAAGGTTCTTCAAACCATAGTCTTTTGCTGCTTCACCGGCGCGCTCTGCAGCGACCTGTGCGGCGAACGGAGTACTCTTACGAGAACCACGGAAGCCGGATCCACCTGATGTAGCCCAGGAAAGCGTATTGCCCTGGCGATCAGTGATCGTAACAATAGTGTTGTTAAAAGACGCATAGATGTGAGCGACACCATCTATTACCGTCTTCTTAACCTTTTTACGGGTCGTTTTAGCTGCTGCTTTTGCCATTAGGAATCCTAATTATCTTTTAATGGGACGACGTGGGCCTTTACGGGTCCGCGCATTCGTCTTAGTACGTTGTCCACGTACGGGCAAATTACGTCGATGACGCAGGCCGCGATAGCAACCCAGATCCATCAAACGCTTAATGTTCATACTTGTCTCGCGGCGAAGGTCACCCTCAACTTCGTTTTGCCCTACGGCAGTACGCAGTTGGTCAAGTTGACCGTCGTCCAGTGCAGAAATTTTAGTGTCTTCTGCGATACCCGTTTCTGCACAGATCTTTCTGGCAGTCGGGCGACCAATTCCAAACACGTAAGTCAGTGAAATCACTGCGTGCTTGTTATCTGGGATGTTGACACCGGCAATACGGGCCATTCAAATTACTCCACTTATACTATAGGTTTAATCAGTATTTCCGTTCCCTTTAGCAGTCTTTACGACCTACTAAAAAGGCGCGGTAGAATACCGATAGATCTGTCAAAAATCAACCAGATTATCCTTGGCGCTGCTTATGACGAGGCTCGACACTACAAATAACACGAACCACACCCTTGCGGCGGACAACCTTACAATTACGACAAATCGGTTTAACCGATGCACGAACTTTCACAGCATCACCTCTTTATTTACGGCCAACATTTTTTAAGTTGGCCTTTTTCATTAGCGAATCATATTGCTGAGACATCAGATGTGACTGCACTTGAGCCATAAAATCCATCGTCACAACAACGGCAATCAACAGTGACGTGCCGCCCAGGTAGAACGGTACATTGAAGTACACATTCAAAAACTGAGGCATTAGACAGATCAACGTGATGTAAACACCACCAATCAAAGTCAAACGCGTAGTCACATTGTCAATGTATTTGGCAGTGTGCTCACCAGGACGAATCCCGGGTAAATACGCACCACCTTTTTTCAGGTTATCGGCCACTTCTTTCGGGTTGTACATCAACGCCGTGTAGAAGAAGCTGAAGAATATAATAAGGCTTGAGAACAGCAGTATATAAAGAGGCTGTCCTGGACCAATCAGTAACGCAATATCCTGCAAAAATGCGGGAGCGTTTACGCCCTGCCCAAACCATTGACTGATCGAGGTGGGGAACAACAGCAAGCTACTTGCGAAGATTGCCGGTATAACACCCGCCATATTAACTTTGAGCGGCAAGTGCGAAGTCTGTGCGTTGTAGGCCTGTCGACCTTGACGCTGAGCGTAGTTAACCGTTAAACGACGCTGGCCACGTTCAATAAACACAACGAAGTAAACAACAGCGACTGCGATTATCAATACTACTATTAAGGTCAGTGGATTTAGGTCGCCCTGACGAGCTGACTCTAATGCCTGACCGATGGCGCCCGGGATACCTGCAACGATACCAGCAAAGATCAACATCGAAATGCCATTGCCGATGCCGCGCTCAGTGATTTGCTCACCCAACCACATCAAAAATATAGCGCCCGCTACTAAGGAGGAGATCGCCACCATGTAGAACAGACTATTTACTTCGTAGGCTAGGCCCTGTGAAGCAAAACCAACGGACATTGCAGTCCCCTGTATCAATGCCAGTATTACTGTGCCGTAGCGCGTGTACTGGTTAATCTTACGACGACCGCTGTCGCCTTCTTTCTTTAACTGCTCTAACGCAGGCACTGTCGCCGACAGTAGCTGCATAATGATCGATGCCGAGATATAAGGCATAACACCAAGAGCCAAAATACTCATCCTCTCTAGTGCACCACCAGAGAACATGTTGAACAGACCGAGGAAAGTACCCTGGTTCTGAGTAAACAGGTCAGCCAAGCGATCTGGATCAAAGCCTGGAACCGGTATATGGGTACCAATGCGATAGATAATAATCGCGGCAAACAAAAAGCGAAGACGAGCCCAAAGCTCGCCCAATCCTTTTGCATTACCCGTAGGCATAGTACCTGGCTTAGCCATTAAACTGTCTCTTCAACCTTGCCGCCAGCGGCAACAATAGCAGCTGCAGCGCCTTTGGAAGCTGTGACGCCCTGAAGAGTGACCGCTTTGGTCACCTCACCAGAAGCAAATACCTTGGCACGCAGGATGTTTGAATTAATCAAACCAGCTGCTCGCAATGTATCAATAGAAATAACTTCACCTTCAACTAATGCAAGCTCAGAGAGTCGAATCTCAGCAGTCACCATCGCTAGACGTGAGCTGAAACCAAACTTTGGCAAACGCTTCTGCAAAGGCATCTGACCGCCTTCAAAGCCTGGACGAATACTACCGCCAGAACGCGCTTTTTGACCTTTGTGACCACGGCCACCAGTCTTACCAATACCACTGCCGATACCACGACCGCAGCGCTTGCCTTCTTTAATTCTACCCGGTGCCGGGCTAAGAGTATTCAGACGCATCTTAAGCTTCCTCAATCAGCAACATATAGTGAACTTTATTGATCATGCCGCGAACTGATGGAGTATCTTCTACTTCAACGCTGTGGCCGATACGACGCAAACCTAAACCTGTAAGGCAGGCTTTATGGTTTTTTAACCGTCCAATTGAACTCTTGGTCTGAGTTACTTTTACTTTTTTCAATTTAGCTTTTGCCATGATCCGTTTCCAATAACTGACGCGCGTTAAGCCGTCACTTAGTTGAGAATTTCTTCTACTGATTTACCGCGCTTAGCTGCAACGTCATCCGGAGACGACATAGCTTCTAACGCTTTAAAGGTAGCGCGAACTACGTTTACCGGGTTGGTTGAGCCGTAGCACTTAGCCAGTACATTCTGTACACCGGCCAATTCCAACACAGAGCGCATTGCGCCACCGGCAATAACACCCGTACCTTCTGAAGCGGGCTGCATGTAAATCTTAGATGCAGCGTGAATGCCTTTAGTCGGATACTGAATAGTTGTGCCATCGAGAGCAACGTCAATCATATTGCGACGCGCTGCTTCCATTGCTTTCTGGATAGCCTGGGGAACTTCGCGCGCTTTACCGCGACCAAAACCCACTTTACCGTTGCCATCACCAACTACAGTCAGTGCAGTAAAAGCGAAGATGCGTCCACCTTTAACCGTCTTTGCAACACGGTTAACCTGAACCAGCTTCTCCATCATTCCTTCAGCTGCAGAATCTTTCTGATCTGTAAGAGCCATAAATAATACCTATTAAAATTCGAGGCCGGCTTCACGCGCGGCGTCTGCCAGTGCTTTTACACGGCCGTGATATTTAAAACCGCTACGATCAAACGCTACGGAGGTAACACCAGCAGCTACTGCTCGCTCAGCTACTAATTTTCCAACCGCGGTAGCAGCATCGATGTTGCCAGTGCTGCCAGTTCGTAAATCTTTTTCTAAAGTTGACGCAGTTGCTAGAACACGGTCACCTTCAGCTGCAATTACCTGCGCATAGATGTGGCGCGGGGTGCGGTTGATACACAGACGTGTAACACCTTGCTCGCGGATCTTCATGCGTACGCGCTTTGCTCGGCGCTGACGTGAAACTTTTTTATCGCTCATGTTTTTACCCTATTACTTCTTCTTAGCTTCTTTGCGTCTTACGTACTCACCAGCAATTCGAACGCCCTTACCCTTGTAAGGCTCTGGTGGACGGTAGGCGCGAATTTCTGCCGCGGCCTGACCCAGTTTCTGCTTGTCAGAAGATTTCAATAAAACTTCAGTTTGGCTTGGGGTTTCAGCTGATACACCCTCCGGTAAATCGTAAACCACCGGGTGAGAGAAGCCGAGAGTCAAATTAATCTTTGATCCCTGAACCTGCGCTCTGTAACCAACGCCAACCAACTCAAGCTTTGTTTCAAAACCTGTAGAGACACCAGTTACCATATTGTTAACTAAGGCTCTGGTAGTTCCTGACATTGCACGTGCAAATGTGTCACCAGTTCGAGCAGCAAACGTAAGAACATTGTCTTCATGCTTGATCTCGACCTGGGCATTGATTGGCATCGCCAGGGTACCCTTTGCGCCCTTGATAGAAATCTCGCTGCCGCCAAGTGTTACTTCAACACCTTTTGGCAATTCTACTGGACTATTTGCAACTCTAGACATTTGTAATTCCTATCAGAATACGGTGCAAAGCACTTCGCCACCGATACCGGCAGCTCGGGCAGCACGATCAGTCATCACACCACGACTGGTGGAGACAATCGCAACACCAAGACCACTGCGTACCTTAGGTAGGTCATTGCTGCCTACATAAAGACGCAAGCTTGGCTTGCTTATACGTGTAATTTCTTCAATAACTGGCTTGCCTTCAAAGTACTTAAGCTCAACAGTTAAATTAGACTTTACTTCATCACTGACGCTAAAGCCGCCAATGTAACCTTCATCTTTCAAAACCTGGGCAAGTGACGCCTTCAGCTTGGATGCCGGCATAGTAACTTCTGGATGACTACGATGATGCGCATTACGAATGCGGGTCAACATATCTGCTATTGGATCTTGCATGCTCATGGTGTTTGGCTCCTTAACTTACCAACTGGCTTTAACCAGCCCCGGAACTTCACCACGCATTGCTGCTTCGCGTAGTTTGTTTCGGCACAGGCCAAACTTACTGTAAACACCATGTGGGCGACCCGTTATCGCGCAGCGATTACGCTGACGTACTGGGCTCGCATCACGCGGCAATTTCTGTAGCTTCTGCTGAGCATCCCAACGATCTTCGTCGCTCGCTTCAACATTACTGATAATTGCTTTGAGTTCTGCACGCTTAACGGCGAACTTTGCAACTGTTTTGGTGCGCTTATGTTCACGCTCTACCATTGATACTTTTGCCATTTACTTACTACCTCAACTTTTCAGCGGGAAGTTAAAGGCGCGAAGTAAAGCTCGGCCTTCATCATCGTTACGTGCGGTGGTGGTAATTGTAATATCCATACCACGCAACTTATCAATTTTTTCGTAATCAATCTCTGGGAAGATAATCTGCTCAGTGATACCCATTGAGAAGTTACCGCGCCCATCGAACTGCTTGGCGCTAATACCACGGAAATCTCGAATACGTGGGATAGCAACACCAACCAAACGCTCTAGGAATTCATACATGCGATCTGCACGTAAGGTTACCTTGGTACCAATCGGCCAACCCTGACGAACCTTGAAACCGGCGATAGATTTGCGAGCATTATTGATGACAGGCTTTTGGCCTGAGATCAATGTCAGATCCGCAACAGCGTTCTCAAGCGATTTCTTATCGCCGATCGCTTCACCAACACCCATATTTAGGGTGATTTTGGTAATGCGAGGAACTTCCATCACATTAGCTAGACCAAGCTCTTCTTTAAGCTTGAGTGCTAACTCGTTTTTATATACTTCTTTCAGCCTTGCCATTGGGGTTACCTATTTCTTAAGCGTCTACGGCTTCGCCGTTAGATTTGAAGATACGAATCTTCTTATTATCTTCCTGAACCTTAAAGCCTACACGATCTGCTTTATTGGTTGCGCTATTAAAGATAGCGACATTGGAAACCTGTATTGGTGCTTCTTTTTCAATAATCCCGCCAGGAATACCTGCCTGAGGATTAGGCTTCTGATGCTTTTTAATCATCTGAATACCTGCGACCAACAAACGATTCTTTTCCAGTACTTTAAGTACCTTGCCTCGCTTGCCTTTGTCTTTACCGGCAATAACGACTACTTCGTCATCCCGTTTAATTTTTAGCATTGCCATCTCTAATTCCTCGCTTACAGCACTTCAGGTGCTAGGGAGATAATTCTCATAAAACGCTCAGTGCGCAGCTCACGAGTTACCGGCCCAAAAATACGTGTTCCAATTGGCGCCAAGTTAGCATTCAACAGTACTGCCGCGTTGTCATCAAACTTGATCAAGCTGCCGTCTGGACGACGCAAACCTTTTCTGGTGCGAACAACTACAGCTGTCATCACCTGGCCTTTCTTCACTTTGCCGCGGGGAATAGCTTCTTTAACGGTAACCTTAATCATGTCACCAACCCGAGCATAGCGACGGTGAGATCCGCCCAACACTTTAATACACATCACGCGACGTGCACCGCTGTTGTCTGCTACATCAAGATAACTTTCTGTTTGAATCATTTTCTACTCCGAACCTTTTACTAAATGCAGAACTACTCTGCAGTAGCGCGCTCGTCAATATTGACCAGTTTCCATGACTTGTCTTTAGAGACAGGCCGGCACTCTGCGATCGTTACTAGATCGCCTGTATTCGCATCATTAGTTTCATCATGCGCTTTAATCTTCGACGACTTAGTCAAGATCTTCCCGTAAACCGGGTGCTTAACGCGACGCTCAACCAAGACCGTAATTGTCTTGTTCATTTTGTCACTGACAATACGACCCGTCAGCGTTCGTGAGCTCGTTTGTAATTCAGTCATAGTTATTCCCCTGCCTTCGAGTTTATTGCAGTTTTGATACGCGCAATATTGCGACGTGTCTGCATAACCAAGTGGCTTTCGTTTAACTGGCCAGTCGACAGCTGCATACGCAACTTAAACTGCTGCTTGAGCTCATCGCCCAACGCGGCCTTTAATTCGTCAACTGACTTTTCACGCAATTCGTTTGATTTCATCTTCACATCACCGTGCGTCTAACAAAGGTGGTTGCAATCGGCAGTTTGGCCGCCGCGAGAGCAAAAGCTTCGCGGGCCAGCTCTTCGCTAACACCTTCCATTTCGTAGAGGACTCTGCCTGGCTGGATCAAACAAACCCAGTACTCAACATTACCCTTACCTTTACCCATTCGAACTTCAAGCGGCTTATTAGTGATCGGCTTATCTGGGAACACTCGAATCCAAATCTTACCACCACGCTTGACGTGTCTAGTCATAGCACGACGAGCTGCTTCAATCTGCCTTGCGGTCAGACGGCCACGGCCAGACGCTTTGAGACCAAACTCACCAAAGCTAACCTTGCTACCGCGGTCTGCAAGGCCACGGTTACGGCCTTTGTGCATCTTGCGGAATTTTGTACGTTTTGGTTGCAGCATTTCGCTTTACCCTAATTCTTATTTCTGTCTTTTTTGGCGGGCGCTTTAACAGCTTCCTCACCACCCAGAACTTCACCTTTGAAGATCCAGACCTTCACACCGATAATTCCATACGTGGTATTAGCTTCGGCAGTTGAATAGTCAATATCAGCTCTCAGTGTGTGCAGCGGTACACGGCCTTCTCTGTACCATTCAGATCTTGCGATCTCTGCGCCACCCAAGCGTCCACCAACCTGGATCTTGATTCCTAATGCGCCACTGCGCATTGCATTCTGTACCGCGCGCTTAGTAGCGCGACGGAACATAACGCGACGTTCCAACTGCTGCGCGACGTTCTGCGCTGTCAGTGAAGCATCAAGATCTGGCTTGCGGATCTCTTCAATGTTTATGTTGACTGAACAGTTCATCTTTTTAGAGATTTCCTGTCGCAGTCTTTCAACATCCTCACCCTTCTTACCGATAACGATACCCGGGCGGGCTGTATGAATTGTAATTCGCGCACTATCAGACGGGCGCTCTATGTCTACACGGCTCACTGACGCATGGTCGAGTTTCTTTTTAATAAACTCTCGTACGGTCAAGTCTTGAATCAGCTTCTCTGCGTAGTCTTTACCATCTGCATACCAGGTAGAACTATGCTTCTTAACGATTCCTAGACGGATACCGGTTGGATGTACTTTTTGACCCATTGAATGGTCTCCCGAACCTAAATTCTACTTTTCAGCGACTTTTACAGTGATGTGACAGCTGCGCTTAAATATTCGATCTGCACGGCCCTTTGCTCTCGGCTTGATACGCTTCATTGTCATGCCTTCATCAACAAAGATCGTTGATACTCTGAGCTCATCTACATCTGCACCATCATTATGCTCGGCGTTGGCAATTGCCGACTCGAGCACCTTCTTAATTATGTCCGCGCCTTTCTTGTTGCTGAACTGCAAAATATCTAATGCACTTTCAACTGACTTTCCGCGAATCTGATCGGCTACCAAGCGCGCTTTCTGCGCTGCTAATTTGGCACCTCTTAACTTTGCTTGTACTTCCACAATCTACTACCTCGTAGTCAACGCCGCGCTTAGCGCTTGGCTTTTTTATCCGCAACGTGCCCTTTATAGGTACGTGTTGGAGAAAATTCACCCAGCTTGTGACCAACCATTTCTTCGTTGATCAAAACAGGAACATGTTGACGACCATTGTGTATTGCGATCGTAAGACCAACCATATCTGGTAGGATCATTGAGCGACGAGACCAAGTCTTAATTGGTCGACGTTCGTTGTTCGCGACTGCAACCTCAATCTTCTTAGCAAGATGCAGGTCGACGAATGGTCCTTTTTTTAGAGAGCGTGGCACGTTTGCTTTCCTTTTATATTCAATTAGTTAGTCGACGCTTACTTGCGGCGACGAACAATGTATTTGTCAGTGCGCTTGTTCTTGCGCGTCTTGTAGCCTTTAGTTGGCATACCCCAAGGTGAAACTGGATGACGACCACCTGAGGTACGTCCTTCACCACCACCATGTGGGTGATCTACCGGGTTCATCGCCACACCGCGAACGGTAGGTCGAATACCACGCCAGCGCGACGCACCAGCCTTACCCAATGAGCGCAGGCTATGCTCACTGTTACAAACTTCACCAAGAGTCGCTCGGCAATTAACTGCTATTTTGCGCATCTCACCACTGCGAAGACGCAATGTGGCGTAGCCGCCTTCACGGGCAACTAACTGAACTGAAGCTGCAGCACTACGAGCAATCTGTGCTCCTTTACCTGGCTTCATTTCTACACAATGGATAACCGAACCGACCGGGATCTTACTTAACGGCAAGCTGTTACCAATTTTGATCGGAGCATCTTCGCCAGAAACTAATGTATCACCAGCTGAAACACCCTTGGGCGCAATAATGTAACGACGCTCACCATCTGCAAAACAAAGCAGGGCAATGTGTGCAGTGCGATTTGGATCGTACTCCAAACGCTCTACTGTTGCCGGGATACCGTCTTTATTACGCTTGAAATCTATAATTCTGTAATGCTGCTTGTGACCACCACCAATGTGACGCACGGTAATGCGACCACTGCTGTTACGACCACCAGATCTTTTCTTTGGCGCTAGAAGCGGCCCATAAGGCGCTCCTTTATGCAGGTCAGGAGTAATAACACTGACAACAAAGCGACGGCCTGGGGAGGTTGGTTTTCTTTTAATAACTGCCATGACTAACCCCTTACTCCGCTACTGAAAAGTCAATATCTTGACCTTCCGCCAAACGTACATAGGCTTTCTTCCAATCGCTACGTTGACCCATTCCGGTCTTGGTGCGACGCGTCTTGCCCTTGACATTTACTAACCGAACTCCGTCAACCTTAACTTCAAATAGCTGCTCTACCGCTTTTTTGACTTCAAGTTTGTTGGCGTTGTTAGCAATCTTAAATACAACCTGAGTTGCTGCACCCTGCGACATTGCTGATTTCTCAGTAATGTGCGGTCCTAGCAACACTTTGAAGATTCGCTCTTGATTCATACCAGAAGCTCCTCAAGTTTTTTAAGCGCTGCAACAGTCACCAGCACCTTATCGAAATTAATCAAGCTAACCGGATCAACTGCAGCCGCGTCACGTACGTCAACCTTGTGCAGGTTGCGCGATGCTAGATACAGATTGTGGCTAACTTCTTCTGTGACGATCAATGCTTCCTGGAGACCGAACTCACCCAACTTGGAAATGAGTGCTTTAGTCTTAGGTGCATCTAAGTCAAATTCCTGAACCACGATCAGACGATCCTGGCGAGCCAGCTCTGAAACAATAGAACGCATCGCTGAACGATACATCTTACGGTTTAGCTTCTGACTATGATCCTGTGGCTGAGCTGCGAATGTAACGCCGCCCCCGCGCCAGATTGGGCTGCGGATAGTACCAGCACGTGCACGACCTGTACCTTTCTGGGCGTGTGGCTTACGGCCACCACCAGAAACAGCTGAGCGGTTCTTCTGAGCGCGAGTACCCTGACGGGCGCCTGCCAAGAAGGCTACTACAGTCTGGTGAACCAGATCCTGATTAAATTCATTTCCAAAAGCAGCTTCTGAAACTTCAATAGTTCCGTTATTACCCTTGGGTGTCGCAATCGCAAGTTCCATGGACACTCCCCTTAACCCTTCACTGCCGGACGAACGATAATATTGCCACCAGGTGCGCCAGGTACGGCACCCTTAATAAGCAATAAGTTACGTTCCGCATCGACGCGTATAACTTGTAAATTCTGTGTAGTAACCTGCTCTGCACCCATGTGGCCAGCCATCTTCTTGCCTTTAAATACACGGCCAGGAGTTTGGTTTTGACCAATCGAGCCAGGAGCTCTGTGGGAGATTGAGTTACCGTGAGTGGCGTCCTGCATAGCGAAGTTCCAACGCTTAACGCCGCCCTGAAAGCCTTTACCTTTGGAAGTGCCCGTTACATCAACCATTTGGCCTTCTTCAAAGCGACCTACAGTTAGCGTGCTGCCAACTTCAAATGCTTCTTCTGAACCTTCTGAACGGAATTCCCAACTGCCACGACCTGCTTCAACGCCTGCTTTGGCGAAGTGCCCTGCTTGGGGCTTAGCTACTCGGGAAGCTTTACGTGATCCGGCAGTTACCTGAATAGCTGAATAGCCATCGGTCTCTACGGATTTAATCTGAGTGATGCGATTAGGAGACGCTTCTATCACTGTTACAGGGATAGACACACCGTCTTCGGTAAACACACGAGTCATACCGCATTTGCGGCCGACAATACCTATTCTCATTTTATAACCTCTTCAGTGTACGGGGCTCTTACCCGCTACGGCTGTCTATTTCAAGACATTACACATCGGTACTTGCCCAGCAGTTATCTGCTAGACCGCTACATTCGTTTTCAGCTTAAGCTGATTTGTACTTCAACGCCTGCAGCAAGATTCAATTTCATAAGCGCATCAACAGTTTTTTCTGTTGGCTCGACAATGTCGATTAAACGCTTGTGCGTGCGAATTTCATACTGATCGCGCGCATCTTTGTTTACGTGAGGAGAAACCAAAATGGTGAATCTCTCTTTACGTGTTGGCAACGGTATGGGGCCGCGAATTTGCGCGCCTGTACGTCTTGCAGTCTCAACAATTTCTTGTGTCGAGGTATCGATCAGCTTGTGATCGAAGGCTTTAAGACGAATCCTAATGCTTTGGTTTTGCATGGAAGCGAAACTCCGCTATCTCTACTTTAAATTCACGGCTACAGCAATTTTACACTGCTTTCCGTCCCGAAAAACGAGCGCGAATTCTAGAGCCGCACCCCGAGACTGTCAAGTGAATTAACACCTGCAACCAAATTATTTACCCTACTTGAACCAAATACTCTAAAACAATGGCTCTAAGACTAAAAAGGGGCTCACCGAGCCCCTTTTTGTAACTGCTTTTCTATTACTCGATAATCTTAGCTACAACACCAGCGCCAACAGTACGGCCGCCTTCACGAATTGCAAAACGAAGACCTTCTTCCATCGCAATCGGGTGAATCAACGTGACTTCCATCTGCACGTTGTCGCCGGGCATTACCATTTCAGTGCCCTCTGGCAACTCACAGGCGCCTGTAACGTCTGTGGTGCGGAAGTAAAACTGTGGACGGTAGCCTTTAAAGAATGGCGTGTGACGGCCTCCTTCATCTTTAGACAGCACATAGATCTCTGAAGTGAACTTAGTGTGCGGCTTAACCGAACCTGGCTTAGCCAGTACCTGACCACGCTGCACTTCTTCACGCTTAGTGCCGCGCAACAAAATACCGCAGTTCTCGCCAGCGCGACCTTCGTCAAGCAGCTTGCGGAACATCTCAACACCCGTACAGGTAGTTTTGGCTGTGTCAGCGATTCGCGCGTCTGTGGCATTGGGCCGTCTGTAGCACCACAAACCAAGATAGCGCCGTCCATCTGGGCAGCACCGGTGATCATGTTTTTAACATAATCGGCGTGGCCTGGGCAGTCTACGTGGGCGTAGTGACGAATAGGGGAATCATACTCAACGTGTGCTGTTGAGATAGTGATACCGCGCTCGCGCTCTTCAGGTGCATTGTCGATCTGGTCGAAGGCTTTCATTTCTCCGCCCCAAACTTCTGCACAGACGCGCGTCATCGCAGCGGTTAATGTAGTTTTACCATGGTCAACGTGACCAATGGTGCCGACGTTTACGTGGGGCTTGTTTCTCTCGAATCTTTCTTTAGCCATCTCAGTGTCTCCTCAGCAGGCATTACATAATTAATTTTTTATACTCACCGAATTTCTGCTCTTTCGACAGCTTCAGTACGCGAGGGGCGCCATCTTATACTGCAGCCCGCGAGAGTCAACGGTCTTTGCATCTAAATCGGATGTTTTTTGGTGCTCGCCCTCGGGTTTTTAGTGGCGTCAGGGCATGGTCTTTCGCTCCTTTTGAGCGTGGCATGAAGATAGATTTATTTCGTAATTATTTCAGGGGGCTTTATGCTTTTTTACTCTGTTATAGGAGGAATATCCTGTATACTCGCGCGCGATTTTAGACCTAATAAACAAGCCACTTTTTTTAAACAGAGCAGACCAATGACTGATTTAACTCTCTACAGAAATATCGGTATCTTCGCCCACGTTGACGCGGGTAAGACCACTACTACCGAGCGAATTCTTAAGCTTACCGGTAAAATTCACAAGACCGGTGAAGTACATGACGGCGCAGCAACAACCGACTTTATGGAACAGGAGCAAGAGCGCGGCATTACTATTCAGTCCGCTGCAACGACCTGTTACTGGAGAGACCACCGCTTTAACATCATCGATACGCCAGGGCACGTTGACTTCACTGTTGAAGTTTATCGTTCTTTGAAAGTATTGGACGGCGGCGTTGGTGTGTTCTGTGGTTCTGGCGGTGTTGAGCCTCAGTCAGAAACTAACTGGCGCTATGCGAACGAATCAGAAGTTGCCCGTGTAATCTTTGTAAACAAGCTAGACCGTATGGGTGCAGACTTTTTGCGCGTTGTTGGTCAGGTTGAGAAAGTACTTGGCGCCAACCCTCTGGTTATGTGCCTACCTATAGGTGTTGAAGAGAACTTTATCGGGCTGGTTGACCTACTTGAGCGTAAAGCCTACGTTTGGGATGACTCTGGCCTTCCTGAGAACTTTGAAGTTGTTGAAATTCCAGCCGACATGGTTGAGCTGGTTGAAGAGTACCGTGAGAAAATGATCGAAACTGCCCTCGAGCAGGACGATGATTTGTTGATGGCCTATATGGAAGGCGAAGAGCCGACTATTGCAGACGTTAAGCGCTGCATCCGTAAAGGTACTATTGCTCTGGACTTTTTTCCAACGCTTTGCGGTTCTGCGTTTAAGAACAAAGGCGTGCAGATGGTATTGGACGCTGTTGTTGATTACCTGCCTTGCCCAACAGACGTTAAGCCTCAGCCGCTGACTGACGAAGACGGTAACGAGAATGGCGAGTTTGCCCATGTATCGACCGAAGAGTCTCTTAAGGCACTGGCCTTTAAAATTATGGATGACCGCTTTGGCGCGCTGACCTTTGTACGTATTTACTCAGGCACGTTGAACAAAGGCGATTCGATTCTTAACTCTTACACAGGCAAGTCTGAGCGTATCGGCCGTATGGTTGAGATGCACGCAGATGATCGCAACGAGATCAGCACGGCTCAGGCCGGCGATATTATCGCGATTGTAGGCATGAAGAATGTTCAGACTGGTCACACATTATGTGATCCTAAGCACCCAGTAACGCTTGAGCCAATGATCTTCCCTGAGCCAGTGATCTCTATCGCTGTTAAGCCTAAGGATAAAGGCGGTTCTGAGAAGATGGGCGTGGCGATCGGCAAGATGATTGCTGAAGATCCTTCGTTCCGTGTTGAGACTGATGAAGATTCTGGCGAGACCATCCTTAAAGGTATGGGCGAGCTGCACCTGGACATCAAGGTCGACATTCTTAACCGTACCTACGGTGTAGATTTGATTGTTGGTCAGCCACAGGTTGCTTACCGCGAAACAATTACTATGCCTCTTGAAGATAGCTACACACACAAGAAGCAATCTGGTGGTTCTGGTCAGTTCGGTAAGATTGATTACCGCATTAAGCCCGGCGAGCCAGGCACTGGCTTTGTATTTAGCTCAGTGGTTGTTGGTGGTAACGTTCCTAAAGAATTCTTCCCTGCGATTGAGAAAGGCTTTAAAGGCATGATGGATCAAGGCCCATTGGCTGGCTATCCTGTTCTCGACGTTGAAGTTGAGCTTTATGACGGTGGCTTCCACGCCGTTGACTCCTCGGCCGTTGCCTTTGAAATCGCTGCTAAAGGCGCTTTCCGTCAATCTATGCCTAAAGCTGGCCCACAGATTATTGAGCCAATCATGAAAGTCGACGTATTTACGCCGGAAGATCATGTTGGTGATGTTATTGGTGACCTGAACCGTCGTCGCGGCATGATTAAAGATCAAGAAGCTGGTGTAACAGGCGTGAAGATTAAAGCAGACGTTCCGCTGTCGGAGATGTTTGGTTATATCGGTAGCCTGCGCACCATGACTTCTGGCCGTGGTCAGTTCTCCATGGAGTTCGCACACTACATGCCTTGCCCACAAAACATTGCTAATGATGTTATTGCTGAAGCTAAGGCGCTTAAAGAAGCTAAGTAATGCGTCTTTAGGTACAAAAAAACCCCGCTGGTGCAAGCCAGCGGGGGTTTTTTATTGTCGTGGCATTTATTGCTGCCCGCATCTACAGCTGATCAAGCGCCCGCAGCTACATGGCGAGCGCCCGCGGCTAAATATAAGACGCCTGCAGCCGGATAAGGTGCTCTAGCCCATATTCTTAGCCATGATGGCCTCGGCGATATTCTTCGGTGCCTCACCGTATTTCTCAAATTCCATAGTGAAGGTGGCTCGGCCCTGAGTTGCTGAACGCAGGTCTGTGGCATAGCCAAACATTTCTGCCAGGGGAACTTCGGCATCGACGACTTTGCCCATTGGGCTGTCAGCCATTCCCAGAATCATGCCGCGACGACGATTCAGGTCACCGACCACATCGCCCATATTGGCTTCTGGGGTCACTACTTCGACTTTCATCATGGGCTCTAACAATACGGCACCACCAAACTCTTTAAGGTCTCGCGTGGCTAGGGAGCCGGCGATCTTAAAAGCCATTTCAGACGAATCCACATCATGGTAGGAACCGTCATATAGGGTGGCTTTAACACCCAGTAGCGGGTAGCCCGCAAGGACGCCATTCTGCAGCTGCTCTTCGATACCTTTGGACACTGCCGGAACAAATTCCCTTGGGACTGCACCGCCTACAACCTCATTCACAAACTCAAGGCCCTCGTTACCCGCATCTTCTGCTGGTTCAAACTTAATCCACACATGCCCGTACTGCCCGCGCCCGCCAGACTGGCGGACAAACTTGCCCTCAATCTCGCAGGTGTTGCGAATGGCTTCGCGATAGGCAACCTGGGGCTTACCTATATTGGCCTCTACGGTAAATTCGCGACGCATACGGTCGACCAGAATATCCAGGTGCAGCTCACCCATGCCAGAGATAATGGTCTGGCCACTCTCTTCATCGGTCTTAACTCTGAATGACGGATCTTCCTGAGCTAACTTGCCCAGGGCTACGCCCATTTTTTCTTGGTCGGCTTTGGTGCGCGGCTCGACGGCAACTGAAATTACTGGCTCGGGGAATTCCATGCGCTCGAGGATAATCTTGCTGCTCTCTGCGCAGAGGGTGTCACCTGTGGTGGTATCTTTTAAACCAATAGCGGCGGCAATATCGCCCGCCAATACTTCTTTAATTTCTTCACGGCTGTTGGCGTGCATCTGCACCATACGGCCAACGCGCTCGCGCTTCATTTTCACGGAATTAAAGACCGCTGTTCCGCTCTCTAAGGTGCCGGAGTAAACCCGCATAAAGGTCAGGGTACCGACAAAGGGGTCAGTGGCAATCTTGAAGGCCAATGCCGCAAAGGGGGCGCTGTCGCTCGCTTCACGGGTGCCCTGCTCGCCATTCTCCAGCTCGCCTTCGATGGCTTTAACTTCGGTGGGCGATGGCAGGTATTCAACCACGGCATCGAGCATGGCCTGAACGCCTTTGTTCTTAAAGGCTGAGCCTCCCAGCACGGGAACAATTTCATTGGCCAATGTGCGGATACGTAAGCCCTGCTTAATTTCGGCTTCGGTCAGGGCCTCTTCTTCGAGGTACTTATCCATAAATTCTTCGGTAGCTTCAGCCGCACATTCGACTATATATTCGTGCATCTCTTGGCACTCGTCGAGCATGTCGGCAGGAATCTCACCGTATTCGAAAGTCATGCCCTGGTCCGCTTCGTTCCAGTAGATGGCTTTCATCTTGACCAGATCGACGACGCCTTTAAATTCTTCTTCGGCACCTATGGTGATCTGTAGCGGCACAGCCAGTGCCCCCAAGCGCTCTTTAAGCTGCTCTACGACCATCATGTAGTCTGCGCCAGCGCGATCCATCTTATTAACGAATACCATGCGCGGCACTTCATATTTATTGGCCTGACGCCATACGGTTTCAGTCTGGGGCTGCACCCCTGAAGAACCGCAGAGTACGATGACAGCACCATCCAGTACGCGCAGTGACCGCTCTACTTCAATGGTGAAGTCTACGTGGCCCGGGGTGTCGATAATATTGACTCGATGATCTTCAAACTGGGCGTCCATTCCTTTCCAAAAGCAGGTGGTGGCTGCGGAGGTAATGGTGATACCCCGCTCCTGCTCCTGTTCCATCCAGTCCATTGTGGCCGCGCCATCGTGCACCTCACCAATTTTGTGGGACATGCCTGTATAGAACAGTACCCGCTCTGTGGTGGTGGTTTTGCCAGCATCTACGTGTGCACAGATACCAATGTTGCGATAGCGACTGATGGGGGTTTTGCGAGCCACAATATTTTCCTTATTTTAGAAGCGAAAAAAGGCGGCTATTAAAGCCACCTTTTTTCGCGATAAGTTTAAATAAAACTTAATCTTATTAGAAACGGAAGTGAGAGAACGCCTTGTTGGCTTCTGCCATACGGTGTACGTCTTCACGTTTCTTAACTGCTCCGCCCTTACCCTGAACTGCATCAATCAGTTCGCCGGCAAGACGCTGTGGCATGGATTTCTCACCACGGCTACGGGCGTAATCTACTAACCAGCGCATGGCCAGAGCTGTACGTCGCGATGGACGAACTTCAACTGGCACCTGATACGTTGCACCACCAACACGGCGAGACTTAACCTCGACCAATGGTGCTACGTTATCTAGCGCTTCTTCAAACACTTCCACGGGGCTCTTCTTCAAACGCTCTTCGACAATGTCGAGTGCGCCGTAGACGATCCGCTCAGCAACTGATTTCTTGCCGCTGACCATTACGTGGTTCATGAACTTAGCGAGCGTGACATTACCGAACTTAGGATCCGGTAGAATCTCTCGCTTTGCTGCTACTCTTCTTCTTGGCATCGTTTTGCCCTTCTCTTCAGGTTTTTTCCAGGGATAGGCCCTGGCCTTACTTGGTTGTTAACCGATATTACGCTTTTGGTCGCTTAGTGCCGTACTTTGAACGACGCTGAGTTCGTCCATTTACACCCGCTGTATCCAATGTGCCGCGTACCGTATGGTAACGAACACCTGGAAGATCTTTTACACGACCGCCACGAATCAAAACAACGCTGTGCTCTTGCAGGTTGTGGCCTTCACCACCAATGTATGAAGTAACTTCAAATCCACTGGTGAGACGAACACGACATACTTTACGCAATGCAGAGTTTGGCTTCTTGGGAGTAGTAGTGTAAACACGGGTACAAACACCACGACGCTGCGGACAGGCCTGTAGTGCGGGTACGCCACTTTTAGTGACTTTGCGCTTTCTCGGCTTACGAACCAACTGGTTGATCGTTGCCATGCAATATTTCTCCAAAAATAAAAAATGCCTTCCTATTTGAAGGCCATACATTCCTTGAATCCGCCAGCTATACCAGCCTTTAGATTCAAAAGGGAGCGGCATTCTAATTACCGCACATCCGGGAGTCAAGCCAGCATTGCCATTACCAGGGAGGTAGATGGCAAATACTGGCAATTAGCCCTTATTCTTCAGCGAGATTCGCGCTTAACGCTTCACTCAGTGCCGCTTCAACATCTGCTGCACTCATTACTGGCTCTTCGACTTTCTCGCGATCTTTACGACGCTGAGCGTGATAAGCAAGACCGGTTCCCGCAGGAATCAGACGACCTACAACCACGTTCTCTTTCAGGCCGCGCAGTGGATCGGCTTTACCGGTAACCGCTGCTTCGGTGAGCACTCGCGTGGTCTCCTGGAAAGAGGCTGCCGAGATAAAGCTTTCGGTAGCCAGTGAGGCTTTGGTAATACCCAGTAATTGACGCTCGTACTTAGCCGGCTGCAAACCTTCTTGACGCAGACGCTCGTTCTCTTCAAGCACGCGACGGTATTCAACTTGCTCACCACGGATCAGGCTCGAATCACCCATATCGGTGATCTCTACCTTACGCAGCATCTGACGAGTGATTACCTCAATGTGTTTATCATTGATTTTTACACCCTGCAGACGGTAAACGTCCTGGATTTCGTTAACGATGTACTTAGCCAGCTCGCTGATACCTTTAAGACGCAAGATATCATGTGGGATTGGTGGGCCATCAGAGATAACTTCACCCTTCTCAACGTGCTCACCTTCAAACACACCAAGCGTACGCCACTTCGGAATCAGCTCTTCGTACTGTAGCTTGCCGTTTGGCAATGGTTGGCCGTCATCTGGAGTGATCACTAAGCGCAACTTGCCTTTAGTCTCTTTACCCAGAGTAACTGTACCTGTGATCTCTGCCAAAATTGCAGGATCCTTAGGCTTACGTGCTTCGAACAAATCAGCAACACGCGGCAGACCACCTGTAATATCTTTAGTACCACCAGAGTCTTGCGGTATACGTGCAATGATCTGTCCGATGTCGATTGTGTCGCCGTCAATTACGTTGATACTTGCGTTAGCAGGTAGCGGGTAATGGGCAGGCACTGTTGAGTTCGGGAAGATCAACTCTTTACCTTTCTTATCGGTCAAGGAGATCATTGGCTTCAGTTCTTTACCTGCCGCTGGACGCTCGTTGGGATCAATAATCGAGATGCTGGTCAAACCAGTCATATCGTCAGTTTGCTGACGGATACTCAGACCTTCTTCCATGCCAGAGAACGCTGCCTTACCGGCAACTTCTGTCACGATTGGGTGTGTGTGTGGATCCCAGTTGGCAATTACGTCGCCCGCTGCAACCTTAGAACCGTCTTTAACTTTGATCACGGCACCGTAAGGTAGCTTGTAACGCTCGCGCTCACGACCGTTTTCATCGGCAATGGCCAATTCACCCGATCGAGATACAGCAACCAGATTCTTGTCTTTGTTCTGCACAGTTTTGAGGTTAACCAGACGAATAGTACCGTCTTGCTTAACTTTCACGCTATCAACCGCAGAGGCTCGCGATGCCGCTCCACCAATGTGGAAGGTACGCATCGTTAGCTGGGTACCAGGCTCACCAATTGACTGAGCAGCAATAACACCTACTGCCTCGCCTTGGTTAACGCGGTGTCCACGAGCCAGATCGCGGCCGTAACAGGCGGAACAGATACCGTGTGAAACTTCACAGGTAATTGGCGAACGCACGATAACTTCGTCAATGCTCATCGATTCGATGCGCACGACCCATTGCTCGTCGATCATAGTGCCAGCAGGCACTGCAATTTCTTCACTGCCAGGCTTCAATACATCCTGTGCAACAATTCGACCTAGAATTCGATCACCCAGTGAGGAGATGATGTCACCGCCCTCAATAACTGGTGCCATCAGTAGGCCTTCAGTCGTACCACAGTCAACTTCTGTTACTACCACGTCCTGGGAAACATCAACCAGACGACGCGTCAGGTAACCGGAGTTAGCTGTCTTCAGTGCGGTATCCGCCAAACCTTTTCGCGCTCCGTGAGTGGAGATAAAGTACTGAAGTACGCTCAGTCCTTCACGGAAGTTTGCCGTAATAGGGGTTTCGATAATCGAGCCATCTGGACGCGCCATCAGACCACGCATACCCGCTAGCTGTCGAATCTGAGCTGGGCTACCACGAGCGCCAGAGTCGGCCATTACAAATACAGAGTTGAAAGAATCTTGCTGCTCTTCCGCACCGTCTTTGTTAATCACCATCTCGGTGCTGATGCCTTTCATCATCGACTTGGCTACACGGTCATTGGCCTGAGACCAAATATCGATAACCTTGTTATATTTTTCACCCTGAGTCACAAGACCAGACGCGAACTGGCTTTCAATTTCGCGAACCTGATCTTCGGCACCAGAGATAATCTCATGCTTGTCATCGGGGATAACGAAGTCGTTAACGCCGATAGAAACGCCTGAACGAGTTGAGTAGTTAAACCCGGTATACATCAGCTGGTCAGCGAAGATAACCGTGTCTTTCAAACCAACTCGACGGTAGCACTCGTTGATAACGGTAGAGATTGCTTTCTTAACCATTGGCTTGTTAACCAATTCAAACGGTAAGCCTGCAGGAACAACTTCCCACAACAGCGCACGACCAACAGTGGTATCTACTATTCTACGATCTTCAGTACGCTCACCGGTTACTTCATCAACCAATACTTCGTTGATACGCAACTTGATGCGGGCCTGCAAATCAGCAGCGCCAGTCGCATAGGCACGAGAGACTTCGCGAGTATCGGCAAATACCATGCCTTCACCAAGCGCGTTCACTCGGTCACGAGTCATATAATAAAGACCCAAGACAACATCCTGAGACGGAACAATAATCGGCTCACCAGAAGCGGGTGATAGAATGTTGTTCGTCGACATCATCAGAGCACGAGATTCCATCTGCGCTTCAATAGTCAGCGGCACGTGTACTGCCATCTGATCGCCATCGAAATCGGCGTTATAGGCCGCACAGACTAATGGGTGTAACTGAATCGCTTTACCTTCAATCAGTACTGGCTCAAAAGCCTGAATACCAAGACGGTGAAGTGTGGGTGCACGGTTAAGCAGCACTGGATGCTCGCGAATAACATCGTCGAGAATATCCCAAACCACTGGCTCTTCACGCTCGACCATTTTCTTGGCCGCTTTAATTGTCGTCGCCAAACCGCGCAACTCTAATTTACTGAAGATAAACGGCTTAAACAATTCCAGCGCCATACGCTTAGGCAGACCACATTGGTGCAGTCTAAGAGTAGGACCAACAACAATTACAGAACGGCCAGAGTAATCAACTCGCTTACCCAGTAAGTTCTGACGGAAACGACCCTGCTTACCTTTAATCATATCGGCAAGAGATTTTAATGGACGCTTGTTAGAACCGGTAATGGCTCGACCGCGACGACCGTTATCAAGCAATGCATCAACAGATTCCTGGAGCATACGCTTTTCGTTACGCACGATAATATCTGGCGCACTAAGCTCTAACAGACGCTTTAAACGGTTGTTACGGTTGATCACTCGACGGTACAGATCATTAAGATCTGAGGTCGCAAAACGACCGCCATCTAGAGGGACTAGGGGACGTAGATCTGGTGGCAGAACTGGCAGTGCTTGCAGCACCATCCACTCTGGCTTATTGCCGGAACCATGAAACGCTTCTAGTAACTTAAGACGCTTAGAGAATTTCTTAATCTTGGTCTCAGACTTAGTGTTGGGGATTTCCTCACGGATATCCGCAATCTCGTCTTCGAGAATAATCTCTTTAAGCAGTGCCTGAATTGCTTCGGCACCCATGGTTGCAGTGAACTCGTCACCGAACTCTTCGAGAGATTCAAAGTATTCTTCGTCGGTCAGTAACTGACCTTTTTCCAAGGTTGTCATACCAGGTTCGGTAACAACAAAGGATTCGAAATACAGTACGCGTTCAATTTCACGTAATGTCATATCTAGCATTAAACCAATGCGCGATGGCAGAGACTTAAGGAACCAGATGTGAGCAACTGGACAGGCCAGTTCGATGTGACCCATGCGCTCACGACGTACTTTTGTGAGTGTTACTTCAACACCACATTTCTCGCAGACAATGCCGCGATGCTTCATACGCTTGTACTTTCCGCACAGGCACTCGTAGTCTTTTACGGGTCCAAAAATTTTGGCACAGAAAAGACCTTCGCGCTCAGGCTTGAAGGTACGGTAGTTGATGGTCTCAGGTTTTTTAACTTCACCAAATGACCAAGAGCGGATCATTTCAGGCGATGAGAGACCGATTCGAATATTATCGAATTCAGTATTTTGTTCTTGCTGCTTGAGTAGGTTGACTAAATCCTTCAAGGCTTTTCCTCCAGTAACTGGGTTTGCCGAGGCGATTGTTCGCCCCGGCCATTATTAAGCAATACAGCGCTTATTCGTTTTCCAATTCCATGTTGATGCCGAGTGAGCGCACCTCTTTAACCAACACGTTGAATGACTCTGGCATGCCAGGCTCCATTCGGTGATCGCCATCCACGATGTTTTTATACATCTTGGTTCGACCTGCAACATCATCGGACTTAACGGTAAGCATTTCCTGCAACGTGTAAGCGGCACCATATGCCTCCAACGCCCATACTTCCATCTCACCAAATCGCTGCCCACCAAACTGTGCCTTACCACCCAGCGGCTGCTGAGTAACCAAGCTGTAAGAACCGGTTGAACGAGCGTGCATCTTGTCGTCTACCAAGTGGTTAAGCTTGAGCATGTACATGTAGCCAACGGTGACAGGACGTTCAAACTTATCGCCTGTGCGACCATCGTAAAGTTCAGTTTGACCACTTTCATTCAATCCGGCCAACACGAGCATTTTCTTCAGCTCTACTTCATGAGCGCCGTCAAATACTGGCGTCGCAATTGGCACACCTTTACGTAAGTTAGAGGCTAACTCAAGAACCTCACCATCACTCAGTTCTTTCAGATCGGTGCCGTAAACGGTATCGCCTACGTCATAGATTTCTTGCAAGAATTTACGAATCTCAGCAGCTTTAGACTGTGCTTTGATCATGGCGTCAATTTTAACACCCAGACCTTTAGCAGCCATACCCATATGGGTTTCAAGCACCTGACCAACGTTCATTCGCGATGGAACACCCAGGGGATTGAGCACGATATCAACTGGCTCACCCTGCTCATCGTAAGGCATGTCTTCAATAGGTTTAATTACCGAGATAACACCTTTGTTACCGTGACGACCAGCCATCTTGTCACCAGGCTGAATACGACGCTTAACGGCCAGATAAACCTTAACGGTTTTCAGTACGCCAGGTGCTAAATCATCACCGCTCTGCAACTTGCCACGCTTCTCTTCAAAACGGTCGTCAAGATCAACACGACGCTCGCCCAGCTGAGTTTGTGCGGCAGCAATAAGATCATTGAAGGCTGCTTTTTCCATACGGATCGCAAACCAATCATCGGTGCTGTATTCGGCAACTGCTTCAGCAGTTAATGTCTCGCCCTTTTTAAGACCGGCAGCCTTGCTTACTTTGCCGCCTACCAAAGAGGTCAACAAACGGCCGAGTGTGGCATTTTCAACAATGCGGTACTCGTCGTTTAAATCTTTACGATACTGGTCAAGCTCAGTTTTCTCGATATCCAGAGAGCGCTGATCTTTATCCAAGCCATCGCGAGTAAACACCTGAACATTAATAACAGTACCCTTGATGCTACTTGGAACACGCAGGGAAGTGTCTTTAACGTCAGAGGCTTTTTCGCCGAAGATGGCACGCAATAGTTTTTCTTCCGGCGTAAGCTGGGTTTCGCCCTTAGGCGTTACCTTGCCAACCAAAATGTCACCGGCAGAAACTTCTGCACCAATATGCACAATACCTGACTCATCGAGACGGGCCAGCGCTACTTCACCAACATTTGGAATGTCGGCAGTAATTTCTTCAGAGCCCAGCTTAGTGTCGCGAGCAACACAAGTCAGTTCCTGAATGTGGATAGTGGTGAAGCGATCTTCCTGAACAACACGCTCAGAGATCAGAATCGAATCTTCGAAGTTGTAACCGTTCCAAGGCATAAATGCGATGCGCATATTTTGCCCAAGAGCCAGCTCGCCCAGATCAACAGAAGGACCATCAGCCAATACGTCTCCACGGGAGATAATATCGCCTTTCTTTACGATAGGACGCTGATTGATACAGGTGTTCTGGTTAGATCTGGTGTACTTAGTGAGGTTGTAGATATCTACACCCGCATCACCAGAGGCTGTTTCTTCATCACTGACACGCACAACAATACGACCAGCATCAACACTCTCAATAAGACCACCACGTTTGGCAACCTTACAAACACCGGAGTCACTGGCTACAGTGCGCTCAATACCGGTACCAACTAGAGGTGCTTCTGCACGCAGAGTTGGAACGGCCTGACGCTGCATGTTTGAACCCATTAGGGCTCTGTTTGCATCATCGTGCTCCAGGAATGGAATCAACGAGGCTGCTACCGATACTACCTGGCGTGGTGACACGTCCATGTAGTCAATATCTTCGGGAGGCTTAACCGTGAATTCATTTTGGTGACGCACTGCCACCATGTCTTCTGCGAACTCATCTTTCTTGTTAATTTCTGCAGAAGCCTGTGCAATAACATACTGAGACTCATTGATCGCTGAAAGGAACTCGATCTCTGCGGTTACCTTGCCGTCAATAATCTTACGGTAAGGCGTTTCAATAAAGCCGTAGCTGTTAGTACGCGCGTAGGTTGCCAATGAGTTGATCAGTCCAATGTTTGGACCTTCAGGAGTCTCAATTGGGCATACTCGACCGTAGTGAGTCGGGTGTACGTCACGGACTTCAAAGCCTGCACGTTCACGGGTAAGACCACCGGGCCCTAGGGCTGAAACACGACGTTTGTGGGTAATTTCTGACAGCGGGTTGTTCTGATCCATAAACTGAGAGAGCTGGCTTGAGCCAAAGAACTCTTTCATGGCAGCAGCAACCGGCTTGGCGTTAACCAGATCCTGAGGCATTAAGCCTTCAGATTCGGCAACACCCAAACGCTCTTTAACCGCACGCTCAACACGTACTAGGCCAACACGGAATTGGTTTTCAGCCATTTCGCCAACAGAGCGAATACGACGGTTACCCAGGTGATCGATATCATCAACCGAGCCCTTACCGTTACGAATATGAATCAATGTCTTCATTACATCAGAGATGTCAGACGCATCGCCGAATTGCTCATGCAATTCTTTGGCTTCGTCAGTCTTCTGCATGGAGAAGTAGCGCTCGTCATACAACACGCCTGCGCCTTCTTCAGCTTCACGATCCAAGCGACGGTTAAACTTCATACGGCCTACCGAAGACAGGTCGTAACGCTCTAGATTGAAGAACAGATTGTAAAATAGGTTCTCGGCTGACTCTTTAGTCGGTGGCTCGCCAGGACGCATCATGCGGTAGATTTCTACCAGTGCTTCCAGCTGAGTTCGCGACGGATCAGCACGCAACGTATCAGAGATAAACGGACCGCAATCCAGATCGTTGGTGTATAGAGTTTCAACAGACTTAATACCGGCTTCAACAATAAGGGCCAGATTTTCTTCTGTCAGCTCGGTATTACACTCGAGCAACAATTCACCAGTCTTAGGATCGGCAACATCTTTCGCCAGAGCCAGACCCAACATGTACTCGGGAGTAACCTCTAGGGTGGTGACCTTGCCTTTTTCTAGCTCGCGGATATGACGGGCAGTAATACGACGACCCTTCTCAACAACCACGGCGCCTTTTTTATCTTTAATATCGAATACGGCGATCTCACCACGCAGACGCTCAGGATCCAATTCCAAGGTAAATACTTCTTTCTTGTAATGGAATACGCTGGTGTCGAAGAACTTCTCAAGAATTTCTTCAGAGTTATAACCGAGAGCACGCAGCAAAATAGTTGCTGGTAGCTTGCGACGGCGATCGATACGTACATAAAGCAGATCTTTCGGATCAAATTCAAAGTCCAACCAAGAGCCGCGGTAAGGAATCACGCGCGCTGTGTAGAGGAGTTTGCCAGACGAATGGGTCTTGCCCTTATCGTGATCGAAGATAACGCCAGGTGATCTGTGTAGCTGAGACACGATTACACGCTCAGTACCATTGATAATAAAGGTACCGTTGTCAGTCATCAGCGGGATTTCGCCCAGATACACTTCTTGCTCACGAATATCTTTAATCGCTTTGTTAGTCGACTCTTTGTCGTAAATAACAAGACGAACGCGAACTCTTAAAGGTACTGAGAAAGTAACGCCGCGGAGCTTACACTCTTCAACATCAAAGGCAGGTTTGCCAAGGACATAATCGACGTACTCTAAGGCTGCGTGCCCAGAATAACCAACGATCGGAAAGATCGAGTTGAGCGCAGCATGCAAACCGGTGTTCTTGCGGTCTTCGACCTTAACACCCGTCTGCGTGAAATTTTTGTAGGAATCAAGCTGAATTGCCAGTAAATACGGCAGATCCATAACATCTGGCAACTTGCCAAAATTTTTGCGGATCCGTTTCTTCTCAGTGAAGGAGTAAGCCATTTGCATTCCTCGGTATTAACTTTGATTGGGACATACCAATCTTGAGACTATTCTCAAGCTTGCTCTGCTTGTAACTTCCCGTATTTACAAGCAGGAAAGGGCCGAAGGGAAAACCCCTTCAGCCCAACCTGATAAATCAGGCCACTAGCACTGTAAACTTACTTAAGTTCAGCAGTTGCGCCAGCTTCATCCAATTGCTTCTTAGCGTCGTCAGCATCAGCTTTCGATGCGCCTTCTTTAATAGTAGAAGGTGCTCCGTCAACTAGCTCTTTCGCTTCTTTCAGGCCAAGACCAGTAATTGCGCGAACTGCTTTAATCACGTTTACTTTCTTTTCGCCAACTGCAGACAATACTACGTCAAATTCAGTCTGCTCTTCAGCAGCGGCTTCACCACCACCAGCGGCAGCAGCAGGAGCTGCAACTGCAGCAGCTGCAGAAACGCCGAACTTCTCTTCCATAGCGCTTACTAATTCAACAACATCCATTACGCTCATTTCAGCGATTGCGTTTAAAATATCTTCGTTTGATAGGGCCATTTTGGGCCTCCTAATGTTTTATCTATTTGTTATGAAGACGCTTATGCGGCTTCCTTTGCATCACGAACTGCTGCTACTGCACGGGTTGTCTTCGTTGGTATCTCATTAAGAGTACGAACCAACTTAGTAACCGGAGCCAATGTAACGCCAGCCAACATACCAAGAGCCTCATGTAGAGTTGGTAAGCTAGCAAGGATGTCAATTTGACCCTTATCAAGCAGTTGACCACTGACCGACAACGCCTTCACTTCAAACGCTTCGTTTTCTTTCGCGAAGTCTTTGAATAAACGCGCTGCTGCACCTGGATCTTCCATAGAGAAAGCAAACAATGACGGACCGACCAAAACATCTTCTACGCAAGCGTAGTCAGTTTCAGCGAATGCACGCTTAGCTAAGGTATTGCGGATAACGCGCAATTGCACGTTCTCAGCACGTGCCTTAGCACGTAGAGCATTCATATCGGTTACGTCAACGCCACGGGCGTCAGCAATCACCAGGCTTAGTGCCTGAGCGGCTGTCTCGTTTACTTCAGCAACAATTGCTTTTTTATCATCGAGATTCAATGCCACGATAAATCTCCTCGATTTACCTGAGTTACAGTCGGGTTTAACACCGACCACCTAGGTGAATAATTACCAGTTCAAAAATCTGTACCGGGTTCACCGCCTGCGTAGGAAACTGTCAGCAATACTGCACTACCAATTATTAACCCCTTTCGGGAACCTACGGTCTTTAACGACCCAAGCTAACGTTTAACGGCTAGCTCGGACCCCAAAGCCTTTGTGGTGACTTACGTCACCGACTGATCATTCGCCCAATGAGCTCTGATCAATAACTAAACCGGGACCCATAGTCGAAGAAACTGTAATCTTCTTTATATAGATACCCTTGGCAGATGCCGGCTTGGCTTTCGCCAAATCAACCATCAATGCCTCAAGATTTTGCTTCAATGCAGATGCATCAAAACTGACGATGCCGATGCCGCCGTGAACAATGCCGCTCTTGTCGGCACGAAAACGTACCTGACCTGCTTTAGCATTGTTAACTGCAGTCGCTACGTCTGGCGTAACAGTGCCAGACTTAGGGTTAGGCATCAGGCCACGAGGACCAAGAACCTTACCCAGCAAACCCACAACGCGCATTGCGTCAGGAGCGGCGATTACAACGTCGAAGGCCATCATGCCGCCTTTAACTTCTTCAGCTAGCTCGTCCATACCAACAAACTCAGCACCTGCAGCCTTAGCTGCTTCTGCTGCGTCGCCCTGAGCAAATACACATACGCGTACCGCTTTACCAGAACCATTAGGCAATGTGGTTGCACCACGCACTACCTGGTCAGATTTACGAGGATCGATACCGAGATTAATAGCAACATCAACGGTCTCTGAAAACTTAACAGTTGAGAGTTCTTTGAGCAGATCAAGTGCTTCTGTCACCTGATAGATCTTACCCGCTTCTACTTTTTCATTTATCGCACGAACGCGCTTGGATAACTTGGCCATTTACACGCCCTCCGTTTCTATGCCCATTGAGCGGGCTGACCCGGCAATGGTGCGAACTGCAGCCTCAAGACTTGCCGCTGTCAGATCAGGTTCTTTTGTTTTTACGATGTCTTCCAACTGCGCTCGAGTCACCTTGCCCACTTTCTCAGTGTTAGGTCGACCAGAACCACTCTTCAAACCAGCAGCTTTCTTTAAAAGATAAGATGCGGGTGGAGTTTTCATCTCAAAGGTGAAACTGCGATCGCCATAGACAGTAATAACTACTGGTACAGGTGCGCCTGCTTCGATGCCTTGAGTCTGAGCGTTGAAACCCTTACAGAATTCCATGATGTTTACACCGTGCTGACCCAATGCTGGACCAACTGGTGGACTTGGATTGGCCTGACCGGCAGGCACTTGCAGCTTAATATAAGCCGTTACTTTCTTAGCCATCTTTCTTCTCCACTGGTGGGTATTAGCGCCTCCAGATTCAAACTACCTAGGGTAGTAACAATCTTTCACTGGCTCCCCGATACGCCTGCTGAATTACAGGCCTATCAAATAATTTTTACTAGGCTTTTTCGACCTGAGTAAAGTCCAACTCAACTGGCGTTGATCGACCAAAGATCGACACGGCAACGCGGAGCTTGCTCTTCTCGTAATTAACTTCTTCAACATTACCGTTGAAGTCATTAAACGGACCATCGGTAACGCGAACCATTTCACCTGGCTCAAACAATGTCTTGGGTCGTGGCGCTTCGCCAGAATCCTGCACGCGTCGCAAGATCAGGTCGGCTTCTTTATCGGTAATTGCAGCAGGCTTGTCCGCCTTGCCGCCGATAAAGCCCATAACACGCGGCGTCTCTTTAATGAGGTGCCAGGTATCATCATCTAATTCCATCTGTACCAAGACGTAGCCTGGGAAAAACATACGCTCACTGGTACGCTTCTGGCCGGCTCTCATCTCAACAACTTCTTCAGTTGGCACTAATATCTCGCCAAATCGGTCGCCTAAGTTATGCATTGCCACACGATCTTGGATCGCTAGTGCAACTTTCTTCTCGTAGCCCGAGTAAGCATGTACCACATACCATCGCATCGACATGCTATCTCCTAGCCCATTATCAGTGAGGCGAAATAACTCAGCAGGGAATCAATACCCCACAAAATTAATGCCATCAATAAAATAACCGCAACAACGATCAACGTTGTCTGGTTCCGCTCCTGCTTGGTAGGCCACACAACCTTGCGCCATTCAGTGCGAGCACCGATAGCCAGCTCGATAATAGCCGCACCTTTTTCTGTCTTCGATGCGACAAAGGCCGCAATCACTAAAACCAACACCAAACCGATAACGCGGTAAAGGGCGGATTCTGCTGAGAAATACCAATTAGCATAAATGGCACCACCCACGAGCAACAACGTGACAAGCCACTTGAGGCCGTCTAGTCGGAACTGTTTTTCGTCTGTTACAACACTCATGCGAAGTTATTTCCCAAGCTTTTAAAATGGCAGGCCAGGAGGGACTCGAACCCCCAACAGCCGGTTTTGGAGACCGGTGCTCTACCAATTGAACTACTGGCCTTCTAAACTTTTATGGCGTTACTTTTATTGCCTTCCCTATCTGACAGCTAAGCCGAGACATCAAGATGCCTCGGCTTTGCGCTTCAGACTCTGTGTAACTATTACTCGATAATCTTAGCTACAACACCAGCGCCAACAGTACGGCCGCCTTCACGAATTGCAAAACGAAGACCTTCTTCCATTGCAATCGGGTGAATCAACGTCACTTCCATCTGCACGTTGTCGCCGGGCATTACCATTTCAGTGCCCTCTGGCAACTCACAGGCGCCTGTAACGTCTGTGGTGCGGAAGTAAAACTGTGGACGGTAGCCTTTAAAGAATGGCGTGTGACGGCCTCCTTCATCTTTAGACAGCACATAGATCTCTGAAGTGAACTTAGTGTGCGGCTTAACCGAACCTGGCTTAGCCAGTACCTGACCACGCTGCACTTCTTCACGCTTAGTGCCGCGCAACAAAATACCGCAGTTCTCGCCAGCGCGACCTTCGTCAAGCAGCTTGCGGAACATCTCAACACCCGTACAGGTAGTTTTGGCTGTGTCAGCGATACCGATGATCTCGATTTCTTCACCAACCTTAACAATGCCACGCTCTACTCGACCGGTTACTACTGTTCCACGACCGGCAATTGAGAATACATCTTCAATTGGCATCAGGAACGGCTGATCGACTGCGCGAACTGGCTCAGGGATAAACGAATCAAGGGCTTCTACTAGCTTCTTAACAGCAGTAGTGCCTAACTCGTTGTCATCCTTGCCTTCCAGCGCCATCAGCGCTGAACCAACAATGATTGGCGTGTCATCGCCCGGGAATTCGTAAAGATCAAGCAGCTCGCGCAGCTCCATCTCAACCAGTTCCAACATTTCTAGGTACTCTTCTGACCCGAAGCCGCCGCAATCTTCTGCAAGCAAGTCAGCTTTGTTCAGGAATACTAATACAAAAGGAACACCAACCTGACGTGACAGCAAAATGTGCTCGCGCGTCTGTGGCATTGGGCCGTCTGTAGCACCACAAACCAAGATAGCGCCGTCCATCTGGGCAGCACCGGTGATCATGTTTTTAACATAATCGGCGTGGCCTGGGCAGTCTACGTGGGCATAGTGACGAATAGGGGAATCATACTCAACGTGTGCTGTTGAGATAGTGATACCGCGCTCACGCTCTTCAGGTGCATTGTCAATCTGGTCGAAGGCTTTCATTTCTCCGCCCCAAACTTCTGCACAGACGCGCGTCATCGCAGCGGTTAATGTAGTTTTACCATGGTCAACGTGACCAATAGTGCCGACGTTTACGTGGGGCTTATTTCTTTCAAATCTTTCTTTAGCCATCTCAGCATCTCCTCAACGGAACATTAGCGGGCTATTAACTGTTACAACTAATGCCCTGAACTTTAAATCTAATCGTTAAATAACAATCACTCTTAATACTTCTTCTTACTCAACCTAAAAGAGCGCGGCTCTTATAGGAAAATATGGAGCTCATAACCGGATTTGAACCGGTGACCTCTTCCTTACCAAGGAAGTGCTCTACCGACTGAGCTATATGAGCAAAAGCCTGATCCTTTCATGGAGCGGGCGGCGGGAATCGAACCCGCATCATCAGCTTGGAAGGCTGAGGTCTTACCATTACACAACGCCCGCAATACAACCTTACTAATAGCGCTCACAAACTCTAAAGCCGATACCTACACACTACTAACACGACTTACCTGCTTATATGGTGGGGGGAGGTGGATTCGAACCACCGAAGCTTTCGCGTCAGAGTTACAGTCTGATCCCTTTGGCCGCTCAGGAATCCCCCCAAAAAATGGCCGCTTATTTTCGGGGTACAGCATGAAATTGTCAACATAATGCCAACAATAACAAGCGGTGCCGAAAAGGGCGGTCCCGAAAAATGGAGCTGGCGAGAGGAGTCGAACCCCCGACCGGCTGATTACAAGTCAGCTGCTCTACCAACTGAGCTACGCCAGCATCTCAATAACGGTGCGCGATTCTAGTGAAACTGAGCGCCATTAGCAACCTTATCGCAGTTATCTTTTAGTGTTTTTTTATCTGGATGGTCTACATTTAACCAGTCAGGTAAGAAAAGGCCTGATTCCAGCGGAATTTTTAGCCAGAGTTTTAAACTTTTAGCTGATAAATCAATGACTTCGGCAATAACCCCGAGCTGTGCGAGCTGCTGGACAAATTCAGCTGCCCCAGCGCTATCGGTGAAATATTTTAACGATATTGCCCCTAGATAGCCCCCATACATAATTAAATAGCTTTCAATCTCCGCCTTTCGCAAACTATCTAGCATTGCTATTAGCTCTGCGGGGTCAGTTTGGGGGGCAATATAGGTCCAAAATGGTGTATTTTGTGGTGAGCTGGTGGGTATTTGATAAGACGGAAATCCCTCAGCGGCCAACTTGGCTTTAACAGCCTCTAACTGGGACGCTCCTGCAAAGGGACCAATAATTTCGCATGTACCGCCCTCAGCCTGACTAATACCAGAGCTGCCAAGTTCCGCGAGCAGGCGGAGACTTGGAATCGAATCTAATACTCGAGGCTCTGCTGAGTCTAAGGCCTCCACCCTATCAGCCTGCCTATTAGTCTGGGCCATAAAAAACAGGGCGTTGGCGAGCAGCGCCAAAAGCAGGAGCCACTTCATTAAGCGGGTTCCAGAGTTACACCCACAGTACCCAGGCCCGCTAAAACCAAGTCGGGTTTATGGTCGGTCTTGAGTGATAGGGCCTCAATTAACGGAAGTGCGTCTCCGCCAGTAATGACGATCGCTGCCGGGTAGGTGGAGGCCAGCTTCTCTACAGTGGCAACAGCTGCTAGCAGGCATCCCCTGTTAACCGCATCTTCGGTGACGGCACCAGGCACCAGCATGTTAATAGTCTCTATAGATTCAACGGTTGGGTCTGGCTTCACTTTTTCAGTGCCGCGCCACAGAGCTTCACGCATTAGGCGCAACCCCGGGAGTATGTAACCGCCAACATGCTGGCCGTCGGGTGACACCAAATCTAGAGTCATGGCACTGCCCACATCCACCACTAGAACCGCGCCCTGATATAGCTGGTAGGCTGCAACCAGAGCCAGCCATCGGTCAACACCTAGCGCGCGCAAGTCTTCATAGCCACAGGCAACGCCGCCGGCACTGGCAGAAACGGTAGCGACTTGGAGTTCAATATTAAACTGGGTCGCTAGCTGGTTTTTTATCGCCTGGGCAACACGGCTGTCGGCAACAGATGAGAGCCTGGCTTCAGTAATGCTCCCTACGGCAGATAGATCGAGTTCGCTGTCAATCAGGGATTCCGTATCCTGAGAGCCTCTTGAGCAAATGGACTCCCCATCGACAACGCGCCACTTAGTTTGAGTATTACCAACATCAATTTGTAACATCATTTTGTCAACCTCAGGCTAAGTTCGCCGCCAATAAAAGACTTAACTTCTCCGCTCATCATTTTGAGCTGTACCGCGCCGCTATTATCGACACCCATCACGGTGCCAGAAATTGAATCTCGGGGAGTACTAATAGTCCCTTGCTGCCCTTTAAAAGCGTCAGCCTCCTGCCATTCGTCGCGATATCCCGCGAAACCCAGGCGTTCAAAATCTTTGAGGATGTCGAAGATATTATCGATTAACAGGGCGGCCAGCCTGCTGCGACCAATCGGCGCATCGGACTCAGAACAACAGTCCGTCCAGGGCTGATCGATGTCAACTGCCATCGACGCCGGCATTGAGACATTGATTCCCACGCCTATAACCACCGAGCAATAACCCGCAGGGTCACCGATCATCTCGAGCAGAATACCCCCGAGCTTTTTGTTACCTACATAGATATCGTTGGGCCACTTTAGCCTAACATCTTCTAATCCCAGCTCAATTAGGGCGCGACGAACTGCAACGCCGACCGCGAGACTCAGCCCTTCTAGTGCCTGAGCGCCCTGCTCAAAATCCCATAGAATCGACATGTAGATATTCGCGGCAAAGGGGCTGGCCCAGGCTTTTCCCCGCCGACCGCGACCGGAAGTTTGGCGCTCAGCGAGCACGACGCAACCAGAGTAGTCTGATTTCTCCGCCTGCTCCCGCAGGTATTTATTGGTGGAATCGAGGCTCTGAAAAAGCTCAATAGAGCGCGGTTTATTGCGGTTACTTTCTCGGAGATAGGCGGATATGTCCTCTTTTTTTAGCAAATCGATGCCATTAACGACACGATAGCCGGTGCCTTTAACCGACTCGACTTGCAGTCCAATCTCTTCTAGCTTTTGCAGCTGCTTCCAAACTGCAGTTCGGCTGACGCCCAATATGTCTCCGAGACTTTCTCCAGAATGAAACTCGCCGTCTTTTAGTGCATTAAGAATTTTATCTTGTGAGTGAGATACATTATTCGCCATAATTTTGGGGCCTAAGCGGGAAAGTTAATCCATATAAAACGAATGCCGAGCAATAACACAACCCAACCGAATGATTGCTTCAAGATCCGCTCGTTGGCCCTGTGGGCGAGCGTGGCACCCAAACGAGCAAAGGGGGTGCTGGTGACAATAATCCCCAACCATGCGGGAACAAATATATAGCCCAAACTTGGACCTGGCAGTACTTCAGAAACAACACCTGAACTACTATAAACCAAGGTTGCGACCAGCGCGATGGGAAAGCCGCAGGCCGCTGCCGATGCCACTGACTGATGAATCTTAATGCCATAGTGCGATAGCAGTGGGGTCGTTAACACCCCGCCACCAATCCCGATAAGTGCTGAGATACTCCCAATCCCGGTGCCTGCCACTGCCAGAAATGGCGCGCTAGATTTTTGACCCACCACGGAAATAGGCTTGTAAAGCAGCATCTGTAGTCCGATACAGATCATAAAACTACCAAACATTAGCTGCAGTAAGGTGCCATTTAGGGATATAGCGACTAAACCACCTAAAGCCGAGCCAACGACGATACCTGGGGATAGCTGCCTAACAAGATCCCATCGGATGGCACCTTTTTGGTGGTGAGTGTAAATAGAGCTTAATGAGGTCACCACAATAGTTGCTAATGATGTGCCAATGGCCAAATGAGTCGCTATTTCCGGGGAGATATCCTGAGCCGCAAAGCTAAATATTAATAAGGGCACGATAACCGCACCGCCACCCAGCCCAAACAGACCGCTAATCAGACCAGCAACAGCCCCAAGACTAAGGTAAAAGATATACTCCATGAACTACGCTCACTACTTTTTGCATCAGCGCGCATTATGCCTTATGTCACTCGTATTCTCGCATCCATATTCATGGGCGGGAGCCTTAATACATCCTGTGTCTGTTTCCTATGGATAAGGCCGGCAAAGGGCAAACTGAGTTGCTGTCTGGCAAAGACAAACGCCTCGATATCGATGGATGCCCGTGCATTTTATTTTCGCAACAGGAGGCTATAGACGACGCTGAAAATCGCAGGCCTACTAGGATTATCGCCGGGCATAAAAAAACCCCAGCATCTCTCGATACTGGGGCATTTTAATTTAGAAGCCTGACAATGACCTACTCTCACATGGGGAAACCCCACACTACCATCGGCGATGAACCATTTCACTACTGAGTTCGGTATGGGATCAGGTGGTTCTAGTTCTCTATGGTTATCAGGCAAACTGGTATGAAGAACGAAGCGGCACATGGCATCCCTAAGGATTTCATGAACCTAGCTGCGAATGAGGCTTGCCTCAGACTGCAGATCGTCCAACAAATTAAGTCGATGATTATTGAATACAATTTTTTCATGGCTAGCATGTACTTCAGACACACTGTCCGTCGTCTCGCTTGCATTATATGGTCAAGCCTCACGGGCAATTAGTATTGGTTAGCTCAACGCCTCACAGCGCTTCCACACCCAACCTATCAACGTCCTAGTCTTGAACGGCCCTACAGGGAACTTAAAGTCCCAGGGAAAATTAATCTTGGAAGAGGCTTCCCGCTTAGATGCTTTCAGCGGTTATCCCGTCCGAACGTAGCTACTGGGCAATGCCATTGGCATGACAACCCAAACACCAGGGGTTCGTCCACTCCGGTCCTCTCGTACTAGGAGCAGCTTTCCTCAATTTTCCAACGCCCACGGCAGATAGGGACCGAACTGTCTCACGACGTTCTGAACCCAGCTCGCGTACCACTTTAAATGGCGAACAGCCATACCCTTGGGACCAGCTCCAGCCCCAGGATGTGATGAGCCGACATCGAGGTGCCAAACACCGCCGTCGATATGAACTCTTGGGCGGTATCAGCCTGTTATCCCCGGAGTACCTTTTATCCGTTGAGCGATGGCCCTTCCATACAGAACCACCGGATCACTAAGACCTACTTTCGTACCTGCTCGACATGTCCGTCTCGCAGTCAAGCACACTTCTACCTTTGCGCTCATAGCATGATTTCCGACCATGCTGAGTGTACCATCGCGCTCCTCCGTTACTCTTTGGGAGGAGACCGCCCCAGTCAAACTACCCACCAGACACTGTCCGCGACCCAGATAATGGGTCTACGTTAGAACCTCAAACATACCAGGGTGGTATTTCAAGGATGGCTCCACGCTATCTAGCGATAACGCTTCAAAGCCTCCCACCTATCCTACACAGATAGGTTCAAAGTTCAGTGCCAAGCTATAGTAAAGGTTCACGGGGTCTTTCCGTCTAGCCGCGGGAACACGGCATCTTCACCGCGATTTCGATTTCACTGAGTCTATGGTGGAGACAGCGCCCCCGTCGTTACGCCATTCGTGCAGGTCGGAACTTACCCGACAAGGAATTTCGCTACCTTAGGACCGTTATAGTTACGGCCGCCGTTTACCGGGGCTTCGATCAAGAGCTTCGCCGAAGCTAACCCCATCAATTAACCTTCCGGCACCGGGCAGGCGTCACACCCTATACTTCCTCTTACGAGTTTGCAGAGTGCTGTGTTTTAGATAAACAGTCGCAGGGGCCTGGTCTCTGCGGCCAACCTCAGCTTAGGGAGTAAATCCCATCACCAAAATCGGCGTGCCTTCTCCCGAAGTTACGGCACCATTTTGCCTAGTTCCTTCACCATAGTTCTCTCAAGCGCCTTGGTATTCTCTACCTGATCACCTGTGTCGGTTTAGAGTACGGTCTCTATATACCTGAAGCTTAGAGGCTTTTCTTGGAAGCATGGCATCAATGACTTCGCTCGCAATTGAGCTCGAACTCGCATCTCAGGATAGTGATTCCCCGGATTTACCTAAGGAATCTCCCTACTTGCTTGTACAGGGACAACCATCGCCCTGATCACCTAGCCTTCTCCGTCCCCCCATCGCAGTATATAGCGGTACAGGAATATTAACCTGTTTTCCATCGACTACGCCTTTCGGCCTCGCCTTAGGTACCGACTAACCCTGTCCCGATTAGCGTTGGACAGGAAACCTTGATCTTCCGGCGAGCGGGTTTTTCACCCGCTTTATCGTTACTCACGTCAGCATTCGCACTTCTGATACCTCCAGCACACTTTACAATGCACCTTCAACGGCTTACAGAACGCTCCTCTACCATGCCCATATAAATATGAGCATCCGCAGCTTCGGTTATCAGTTTAGCCCCGTTAAATCTTCCGCGCAGGCCGACTCGACTAGTGAGCTATTACGCTTTCTTTAAAGGATGGCTGCTTCTAAGCCAACCTCCTAGCTGTCTGAGCCTTCCCACATCGTTTCCCACTTAACTGATATTTGGGACCTTAGCTGGCGGTCTGGGTTGTTTCCCTCTCCACGACGAACGTTAGCACCCGCCGTGTGTCTCCCATGATTGCACTCACCGGTATTCGGAGTTTGCATCGGGTTGGTAAGTCGGTATGACCCCCTAGCCGAAACAGTGCTCTACCCCCGGTGGTGATACATGAGGCGCTACCTAAATAGCTTTCGAGGAGAACCAGCTATCTCCGGGCTTGATTAGCCTTTCACTCCGATCCACAGCTCATCCCCTAATTTTTCAACATTAGTGGGTTCGGTCCTCCAGTTGATGTTACTCAACCTTCAACCTGGCCATGGATAGATCGCCCGGTTTCGGGTCTATTCCCAGCGACTAAGACGCCCTATTAAGACTCGGTTTCCCTACGGCTCCCCTATACGGTTAACCTTGCCACTGAAAATAAGTCGCTGACCCATTATACAAAAGGTACGCAGTCACAGAACAAGTCTGCTCCTACTGCTTGTACGCACACGGTTTCAGGATCTATTTCACTCCCCTCTCCGGGGTTCTTTTAACCTTTCCCTCACGGTACTAGTTCACTATCGGTCAGTTGGTAGTATTTAGCCTTGGAGGATGGTCCCCCCATGTTCAGTCAAGATAACTCGTGTCCCGACCTACTTTACGTAAACTTAGTACCACGGATGTGTTTTCGCGTACGGGGCTATCACCCTTTATTGCCGGACTTTCCAGACCGTTCCACTAACACTTCCGCTATCGATTACAGGCTGCTCCCCTTTCGCTCGCCGCTACTAAGGGAATCTCGGTTGATTTCTTTTCCTCTGGTTACTTAGATGTTTCAGTTCTCCAGGTTCGCTCTATACACCTATGTATTCAGTGCATAGTACCTAGCTTATGCTAGGTGGGTTTCCCCATTCGGAAATCTTCGGATCAAAGGGTGTTTGCCACCTCCCCGAAGCTTATCGCAGGCTCCTACGTCCTTCATCGCCTCCAACTGCCAAGGCATTCACCGTGTGCGCTTACTCGCTTGACCATACAGTACAAGCTAGCAAGATTTTGTTGCGACTTATTATTTACATAATAAATTAGTAACAATTTCGCCGGACAGATGTGTAAAAAATACACACTGGCCTTGAAAAAATATTTCAGTATTCAATAATCATCTTTTTAAAGAGCTCTGGCATAAAAAAAGCCAGTGATAAACGCATTACGCTTATCGCTAACTTCTCGTTACAGTAAAGTGGTGGAGCTAAGCGGGATCGAACCGCTGACCTCCTGCGTGCAAGGCAGGCGCTCTCCCAGCTGAGCTATAGCCCCAATTTCGTACAAAAATTGGTGGGTCTGGGTGGATTTGAACCACCGACCTCACCCTTATCAGGGGTGCGCTCTAACCAACTGAGCTACAGACCCAATTCTGTTGCGACGGGTCCTTAGCAGCCCGGTCGGCATACCGTACTTTACTGTTACCATCTATAATCAAGCAATGAGTGTAGACACTTACTAACCGTAAGGATTTTCGTTTAAGGAGGTGATCCAGCCCCAGGTTCCCCTAGGGCTACCTTGTTACGACTTCACCCCAGTCATAAATCACAAAGTGGTAACCGGCCTCCCGAAGGTTAGCCTAGCTACTTCTTTTGCAACCTACTCCCATGGTGTGACGGGCGGTGTGTACAAGGCCCGGGAACGTATTCACCGTGACATTCTGATTCACGATTACTAGCGATTCCAACTTCACGCAGTCGAGTTGCAGACTGCGATCCGGACTACGACCAGCTTTGTGAGATTGGCTCCCCCTCGCGGGTTTGCAGCCCTCTGTACTGGCCATTGTAGCACGTGTGTAGCCCAGGTCGTAAGGGCCATGATGACTTGACGTCGTCCCCACCTTCCTCCGGTTTGTCACCGGCAGTCTCCTTAGAGTTCCCACCATTACGTGCTGGCAACTAAGGACAAGGGTTGCGCTCGTTACGGGACTTAACCCAACATCTCACGACACGAGCTGACGACAGCCATGCAGCACCTGTCACTAGATTCCCGAAGGCACCAAAGCATCTCTGCTAAGTTTCTAGGATGTCAAGACCTGGTAAGGTTCTTCGCGTTGCGTCGAATTAAACCACATGCTCCACCGCTTGTGCGGGCCCCCGTCAATTCATTTGAGTTTTAACCTTGCGGCCGTACTCCCCAGGCGGTCTACTTATCGCGTTAACTGCGCCACTAAGAGATCAAGTCTCCCAACGGCTAGTAGACATCGTTTACGGCGTGGACTACCAGGGTATCTAATCCTGTTTGCTCCCCACGCTTTCGCACCTCAGTGTCAGTATCAGTCCAGGTGGCCGCCTTCGCCACTGATGTTCCTTCCTATATCTACGCATTTCACCGCTACACAGGAAATTCCGCCACCCTCTACTGTACTCTAGTCAGACAGTTCTAACTGCAGTTCCTAGGTTGAGCCCAGGGCTTTCACAGCTAGCTTATCAAACCACCTACGCGCGCTTTACGCCCAGTAATTCCGATTAACGCTCGCACCCTCCGTATTACCGCGGCTGCTGGCACGGAGTTTGCCGGTGCTTCTTCTGTAGGTAACGTCAGGGTATGCAGCTATTAACTACATACTTTTCCTCCCTACTGAAAGTGCTTTACAACCCTAGAGCCTTCTTCACACACGCGGCATGGCTGCATCAGGCTTTCGCCCATTGTGCAATATTCCCCACTGCTGCCTCCCGTAGGAGTCTGGGCCGTGTCTCAGTCCCAGTGTGGCTGATCATCCTCTCAGACCAGCTACGGATCGTCGCCTTGGTAAGCCATTACCCTACCAACTAGCTAATCCGACTTGGGCTCATCTAATAGCGCAAGGCCCGAAGGTCCCCTGCTTTCTCCCGTAGGACGTACGCGGTATTAGCGTGCGTTTCCACACGTTATCCCCCACTACTAGGTAGATTCCCAAGCATTACTCACCCGTCCGCCGCTCTACTCACACCGAAGTGTTTTCGCGCTCGACTTGCATGTGTTAGGCCTGCCGCCAGCGTTCAATCTGAGCCATGATCAAACTCTTCAGTTTAATCTTTAACCTCACCGTTAGGAGAGGGAATGGTTACGCAAAACTTGCTTTACCATTCAAAATCTCAGTTTCATATTTTCGTGCTTGCCACACTAACAAGTTAGTATGACGAGTACTTACTATGATATTTAATAATCCAATATCAACTAGCAAGTGCCCACACTCATTGCTTGATTATATTTTTAAAGAACATTCGCTCCTCAGAGCGGGACGCGTATTCTATAGATCGCAGCCCCTTTGTCAACAGTGGAGAGTGAATTAAACAACTTATTTTCACTCTCTAATTTTGACGCTTATTTCGTGCCTCAACATTGCTGTTGGGAGCGCGCATTCTAGCGTCAAAAATACTCCTGTCAACTACTAAGTGAAAATAACTAAACTCGCTGTTTTCACCCGCTATTGCTGACCATTTCGTGTCAGCTCACCTTTGCAGGAGCGCGCATTCTACAGATAGGCGGTGCCCTGTCAACTACTAATTAGCGTTTATTTAAATAGAGGGTGAAAAGAGCCAAAATAAAGGCGTTTACACCGGTATTGCAGAGCCCTTAACCGCGCTCGAAGATGTGGTACTTCTTTTTGCCTAAACGAACCAGAAAGAAACGACCATATAAAGACTGCTCGGAGGCAAAGATAAATGCTGTATTCATATTATCCTGAGCACCTTTAGACTGCCCATTAACAAAAACAGAATCCCTAGCAAGGGCATCTTTTACTTCACGCCCTGCTTTCGCCATCCCAGATTCAGTTAATAACTGGGTGAGGGGGATATCCTGCAAGCCTTTATCGTCTGTTAATAGAGAAGAAGGTAACCCATCTTGTCGGAGCTGCTGGAAATCCTGTTCAGATAACGCATTAGGGTCCCCGCTAAAGAGCGCCTCGGTAATACGGAGTGCCCCATTAAGGCCCTCCTCACCATGGACTAGCTTAGTGGCCTCTCTTGCAAGAACAGCCTGAGCTTCGGGACGACCTTCCGCCGAGGCATCAGCTGCCTCTATAGCAGCGACCTCATCAAGAGAGAGAAAGGTAAAGTAATGCAGAAACTTGTACACATCCGCATCGGCCACATTGAGCCAAAACTGGTAAAAGCTATAAGGAGAGGTCTTGCTGGCATCGAGCCACAGGGCTCCAGCCTCGGTTTTACCGAACTTAGTGCCATCCGCCTTGGTAATAAGCGGAACAGTGAGCGCAAAACACTGTGCTTTATTTTGCCTGCGACTGAGATCAATGCCGCTGATAATATTGCCCCACTGATCACTACCCCCCACCTGCAAGGTGCAATCATGACGCCGATTGAGTTCAGCGAAGTCCAAACCCTGTAATAGAGAGTAGGAGAACTCAGTAAACGAGATACCTGCCCCCTCTCTATCTATACGTTGCTTGACTGACTCTTTAGCGATCATATTATTAACAGAGAAGTGCTTGCCCACATCCCGAAGAAAATCTAGTGCGCTCATCTGCGCAGTCCAATCCAGGTTATTGGCGACAAGGGCCGAATTGTCGCCGCAATCGAAATCGATAAACTGGCTAACCTGCCCCTTAATCTTGTCCGCCCAGCCCGCAATGACATCTGGCGTATTAAGCTTGCGCTCATCAGCCTTAAAGCTGGGGTCGCCAATCATGCCAGTCGCACCGCCAACAAGCGCTATAGGTGTGTGGCCAGCCTCCTGGAAACGCTTCAATACTAATAGTGGCACTAGGTGGCCTAGGTGCAAACTATCCGCCGTGGGGTCAAAGCCGCAATAAAGTGTGCGGGGCTGATCAAGATGCTCTGCTAGCTCACTATCACCAGAGATCTGGGCAATAAGCCCCCGCTGACGCAATTGTTCGATTAACTGACTGCCACTTTGATTCATATTTACTGTGTTCGCTGGATGGTTACAAGGTCGCCAACTCTACAGAATGGGACGCCAAATACAAGAATTTCTAATCTTCGCTTACCTATAATAAATGTGGTGCAATAGTCGGATCTCGAGGCTTGTTATTAAAAAGCATGAGGTTATCGTTGTAACTTATTAATTAAGCAGGCTAAAATTGCCTCAAGCTCAATTAGTTGGTGTTTTAGTACAATGAAATCAATGCAGAAATTAGGCCGTTTTTTGCTTTCAATGGCACGGGAGTTTCCTCGGAGACATCTTATGCTCGCTGCCGCCGCGACCGGCTGCCTGCTCGCACTACTTATGTACCCCGATAGCAATGCCGACAGCAAGCGTCAAACCAGCGAATCCATCCCCATCATTGTTGGCGATGCAATCCCCGAAGCCGCAATAACAACCCCGCAGGATTTCGACTTATTCTGGAAAGAACAGACTGTGGCAAGTGGCGACAGCCTGTCATTGATCTTTCAGCGCGCCAACCTTAGCGCCAAAGAGGTCTATCGAGTGTCTTCCGCGAAAGACGGCAAGGCACTGCGCAATCTGTATCCTGGGGAGAAATTTCGCTTTGGTATAGACAGTAAGGGCGAACTTGTTGAGCTGCACTATATTAAGTCGGCCCTTGAAAGCCTAATCTTTACCCATGATAACGGCAGCTATAGCGCGGAACAGCGCCTGCGCGAACCAGATGTATTAATGAGCTACAGAGAGGGCGTTATTGCCGACTCACTGTACCTGTCTGCCAAGAAAGCAAAGCTACCTGACAAACTTATTATGGAGCTGGCCAACATCTTTGGCTGGGACATCGACTTTGTGTTTGATATTCGCCCAGGGGATTCTTTCTCACTGTTGTTTGAAGACCGATATATAGAGGGCGAGAAACTTTCACCGGGCAATATTATTGCGGCTTCATTTACCAACCGCGGCAAGACCTATAATGCTGTGCGCTACAAAAACAGCAAAGGGTTTAGCAACTACTACACCCCTGCCGGCTTGAGTATGCGCAAAACCTTTCTGCGCACACCGCTGGATATTTTCCGCATTAGCTCGGGTTTCAATCTCAAGCGCAAACATCCGATCCACAAAAAGATTAAGGCCCACCGCGGCGTCGACTATGCAGCCCCTAGAGGCACACCAGTCTACGCAGCCGGCGATGGCAAGGTGACAGCCACTGGCTACAGCAAGGCTAATGGTAACTACGTGTTTATTCAGCACGGCCAAACCTATGTGACCAAGTACTTGCATCTAAATAACAAGAAGGTACGCAAGGGTCAGGTCGTGCGACAGCGGCAGCTTATTGGCACCGTCGGTTCGACAGGCTATGCCACGGGCCCTCATCTACATTATGAGTTTCTGGTTAATGGCGTTCACCGCAATCCACGAACGGTTAAGCTACCTCAGGCCCGCCCTATAGCCAAAGCTGAGAAACAGGCCTTCGCTAGAAGCACAGGTCCAGTGCTTGCCGAACTTTCGGAATATCAGAAAGCCACCCAGCTAGCCTCTACACAGAGCGATAGCGCCAGTGCCAACTAGCCCCGCGCCGGCAAATGGCGCTAATATTTATATAGGGCTAATGTCGGGTACCAGTATTGATAGTGTTGACGCAGCAGCCGTTGAATTTATCGACGGTAGGCTCCACCTTATTGGCAGTCATAGCCACCCCATCTCTGATCAATTGCGGCAAGATGTTTTAAACCTCTGCCAACCCGGAATAGATAAGGTACAGCTTTACGCTGAAACTGATCGTGCCCTCGGTGAGCTTTTTGCCGATGCAGCCTTAGCGATAATGCACAAACTAGACCTAAGCCCCGAAACAATACTGGCAATCGGGTCCCACGGACAAACCATACGACATGCTCCACCCAGCGGCGCAGAAAACGGTTTCAGTCAGCAGATTGGCGATGCCAACATTATTGCCGCCCGCACCGGATGCCCTGTTGTCGCAGATTTTAGGCGCAAAGATATAGCCCTAGGTGGCCATGGCGCACCTTTGGTGCCAGCGTTTCATCGCCAACTTTTCTTCAACCCACTAAAAAATAGAGTCGTCGCCAACATAGGCGGCATTGCCAATATTACGATTCTGAAAGCCAATGGCGATTGCAGTGGATTTGATACGGGGCCCGGTAATATGCTGCTGGACGCCTGGTGCCAAAAACATATCGGCAAGGCCTATGATGACAACGGCCAATGGAGCGCGAGCGGAACGGCCAATAACGCACTCTTAGCGCAACTCAAATCTCACCCGTTTTTTGGCCTCCCCTCACCCAAAAGCACCGGGCGGGAGGAGTTTAACTTGCTCTGGTTAGAACGGCAGTTAGAGGGGTTCAACCTACCCCCTGAGGATATTCAGGCCACATTGGTATTATTTACCGCGCAGACGCTTGCTGACTGCATTACTAAGATAGACACCTCTATTGAAGAGGTTTTTGTCTGTGGTGGTGGCGCTTTTAATGGCCAGCTTATGGCGCAGTTGAAAAGCAGCCTAGTGGATAGCCAGGTGCATTCTACGGCTCAGTTAGGGTTAGATCCAAACTGGGTAGAGGCCTGCGCCTTTGCTTGGCTGGCAAAGCAGCGCATGGAAAATAAAACGGGCAATTTACCCGCAGTAACGGGGGCGCAGAGAGAAACAATTTTAGGTGGGGTTTATCTACCCTAAGAGCCAAAGGTCGCTAGAAATAACTGTAGTCTTCATCTTCAATTAAACGCGTCAACTCATCAGGCCCAAACGGCACCGTACTGACAAATGGCAGCAAATCCTCGCCATCCAAACCCGCTTTGATATAGCTGAATTGACAGACTTTTACATCGATTACTTTCAGCGCCGTTAATTTGGCGGCGAGGTCGACGACTTTTTGATTTTTTTGATAGTTCTCTTTGAAAAAAATCGACACCGGTGGACCAAAGATAACGAAGGCTACCGGAGGATGACTAAGGTTGAGGCCTTCTTGTTGGTAGTAGGCCTCAGCTCGTTCTAGCGCACCAAGGAGTTGATCCGCCTGTTCAAAATCTACTCGAGCTACTAAGCCAGCTGCCTCAGTTTCTAAAACCTCGGCAGCTGTCGGCACGATCTCCAACTCTAGGGAGTAGGATAGCACTGAGAAGGATAGCGCTGAGAATGACAGCAGTAACAGGAAGAAAATCTTTTTCATGATCGAACGTCCTTTTTAAATCGAGAAAGAAGCGCCACAGCCGCAAGTCGTTGATGCATTGGGATTGGTGATTATAAATCTAGAGCCCATAAGACCCTCTTCATAGTCGACAGTAGATCCTGCGAGATATTGAAAGCTCAGAGAATCAATTAGCACGGTCACACCCTCTCGCGACACAGGCGTGTCGTCTTCGGCCATAAGGTCTTCAAAGGAAAATCCATATTGGAAACCCGAGCAGCCACCCCCGGTGACATAGACACGAAGTTTTAGCTCGTCGTTATCTTCCTCGGTTTTAAGGCTCTGTACTTTGGCAACCGCGCGATCAGTCACGTCCAGCGCGGTGGGTGTAAATGTTTGAATTCCTGACATATTATCTCCATGTCCTGCAACGAATTACGATTGCTTCTCAGCCTTCTTGGCCGATTCAGAAGAGTCTTCAGCACGACCCTCTTTAGGAAAAGCCGTTACATTGGTTTGCGGTTGCTCATGTACAAAGCTGCCCACCACCTCTGCGCCTTTCTCAATTTCAATCAAATTATAATGCACATTGCCTTCGACAACGGCTTGGGATGCCAGTTTAGCCTGTTTGCTCGCATAAATGTCACCAGTAACATGACCATTAATCAATACGGTCGCAACCCAGACATCACCCTTAACAGAGCCGCCCTTTAAAATTCTAATTCGAGCATCATCATCTTCGGACAGAATATTGCCCGTAATAGAGCCCTCTACTTCTAGGCTGCCTTTGAAATTCAAATCCCCTTCAAGTTCAGTCCCCTCGGCAATCAACGTGGTTGACCCCAATGAGAATGGACTGTGGCTATCACCACTTTTTATACCAAACATTTTTTACCCCTCAATTTTCCAATCAAATTTCTGATCAGATTGTGCCTCTTTCATCCAAGTGTATCTCAACGTAATTCTTACCTGCTCAGGCTCAAAGCCTTCAGGCAGCTGTATAATTCCCTGATTAATCGAGAAGTATTTAAACTCAAGTTTAATCGGTAAATTTTTGACCTGATCATCCAGCGCATCAACACTCAGACTAACCGCTTCACCATCCTGCATGCCAAGTATCCACATATCGGAGTAGACACTCAGGGTTTGCATTTTTACTGTTTTCTGGCGTGCGACCCAACGATACTTAAACCGTCCGTCATCCATTGCCACCAGATTCAAGTCACTCACAGACAACCCTTTAGGCTGATTATTGTCCTGCAATAGATCTTGATAAAGTTTTAACTCTTCGCCACGCCGGTAGATCTGGCGCTGCAATACAATCATCTCTTGCCGGGTATTCTCCAGCGCAACAGCATCTACTTCCGCACTAAGCTTGATAAGGCCCAGATTGCGATTACTCTCTAATACCTGCGATTCAAGGTCTACTGTTCTGGTTTCCAGCTGCACTTTCTCGATCATTTCCCTATCGAAGACTTTGCTGCCCCAGTACCGCCCTAAAAACAGCGCCGCAATAATAATAACCAGAATTGCTCCCAGCACCCAGTAGGCCTGTCCTGGCCTGTAGGTAATAACAATCGGCCTGCGCTCTTCCATCAGGGCATTAATCCTGGCAGCTGTAGACCGGCCATCTCGGGTAGGTCAAACATAAGGTTCATACATTGTATTGCCTGGCCTGAAGCGCCCTTGGTGAGATTATCCTCAACCACTAGCACCACGACTTTTTTACCACCGCCTGGGCGGTGCACCGCAATACGGCAAAAATTGGAACCACGCACAGTGCGGGTTTCAGGATGACTGCCCGCGGGCAATACATCGACAAAGGGCTCATCGGCATAACGTTGTTCAAACAGGGCCTGCACATCAACCTCTGTATCTATTAAGTTGGCATAAATAGTGGAATGAATTCCTCTATTTATCGGCAGCAAATGAGGCACAAATGTGAGGCTTACCGCGGTTCCCGCAATATCTGTCAGGCCCTGCTCAATCTCTGGCAAATGTCTGTGACCCGATGCACCATAGGCCTTAAAACTGTCACTTACCTCAGACAGTAAATTGGCCACACTGGCCTGCCTGCCTGCCCCGCTGACCCCAGAGGCTGAATTGGCAATCAGGTCATTCACATCAATACAGCCCGCTTCCAACAATGGCATTAAGCCAAGCTGGACGCTAGTTGGGTAGCAACCTGGGCAAGCCACTAAATCGGCTGCTGCAATTGCCTCGCGATTGAACTCGGGAAGGCCATACACCGCCTTTGCCACTAATTCTGGCGCGGCATGACTCTGGCCATACCACTGTTCCCACAGGGCAATATCCTTAATACGAAAATCGGCGGATAGATCAATTACTTTAGCGCCTGAGGCAAGAATCGCCGGAACCGTGCTCTGGGCGACACCATGAGGTGTCGCAAAAAACACCACATCGCACTGGCCAAGCTGATCCATATCAGGCTCAGAAAAAGGCAGGTCGACGATGCCTCTAAGGTTGGGGTACAGCTGTGAAACCGGCACGCCCTTTTCGCTGCGAGAGGTAATAGTCACCAGATCAGCATTGGGATGCCCAGCCAACAGTCGCAGAAGTTCTGCCCCTGTGTAGCCTGTTCCGCCTACTATGCCAATTTTAATCACCTGTGCCTCCCTTTTGAATATCCAGATACGTTCAAGGCGCTTATAATACCCGAAACTACTACAGCCAGATACGCTATCCACAACAGTATCGGTACTTCCACGGGTCAAACGAGGCATTAAATGTATAAATGGGTTCTAGCCTTTCATGTTATTTCAGTCATCTGCTGGTTTGCGGCGTTATTCTACCTGCCAAGGCTATTTGTCTACCACGCTATGTCTGAAGACCTAATCAGTATCGAGCGCTTTAAGGTGATGCAACGCAAATTGTATCGCGGCATAGCCAACCCCTCAATGATTGCCACAGTCGTACTTGGTGTATGGCTCGTATCTATGGCGCCAGAGGCTTATCTGACGCAGACATGGTTTCAGGTTAAAGTCGCATTAGTAGTAGCATTGATTGGCTATCACCATATGTGTCTTGGCCATATGAAGAAACTCGCCAACGACACCAGCGACAAATCCCATGTTTACTTTCGACTATTCAATGAGGTGCCAGTGGTATTTCTGGTGGCAATTGTCATATTGGTTATTGTTCAGCCCTTTTAATCCGGCCACAAACAGCCCCCGTATCTTTGGTCCAATAGCGCATTAACTATATCGACCAGTAACACTTAATCAGGACATTTTAATGACAGATTCAAACCTTCGCTCTCAAGAGCTTTTTAAAGCCGCGCAGAAACATATTCCCGGCGGCGTTAACTCCCCCGTTCGTGCCTTTGGCGCAGTGGGCGGCACGCCACTATTTTTCGACCGTGCCAGCGGGCCCTATATGTTCGATGCCGATGGTAAACGTTACATCGACTACGTACTTTCATGGGGGCCAATGCTGTTGGGCCATGGCCACAAAGATGTATTAGACGCTATTCGTACTCAGCTAGAAAAAGCCATGACCTTTGGTACACCCACAGAGCTCGAGATTCAGCTAGCCGACAAAATCTGTTCTATTGTCCCCGGCATGGAGATGATCCGCATGGTCAACTCAGGCACCGAAGCGACCATGAGCGCAATCCGTCTTGCCCGCGGCTATACCGGACGAGATAAAATTATCAAGTTTGAAGGCTGCTACCACGGCCATTCTGATTCACTACTAGTTAAAGCGGGATCTGGCGCCCTAACACTTGGCGTGCCAAGCTCCCCTGGTGTCCCTAAATGCCTGGCGGACCATACAGTAACGCTGTCATACAACGACATCGATCAGGTAAAACAGGCCTTTGCTGAGATTGGTGATCAGGTCGCCTGTGTCATTGTTGAGCCCGTGGTTGGCAACATGAACTGCGTACCGCCGATACCAGGATTTTTAGAAGCCCTGCGGGAATGCTGTACAGCCAGCGGTGCGCTATTGATTATCGATGAAGTTATGACTGGATTTCGCATCAGCCAGCAGGGTGCCATTGGTTACTACGGCATTGATGCCGACCTGATTTGTTTGGGCAAAGTTATTGGCGGCGGCATGCCGGTGGGTGCCTTTGGTGGCAAACGGAAAATTATGGAGCATATTGCACCACTCGGGCCGGTCTATCAGGCGGGCACATTGTCGGGTAATCCCGTTGCCATGGCCTCAGGCCTGGCCACCCTCAACTTAATTTCACAGCCGGGCTTCCTCGAACCAGTCTCTGCGCGCACCACCAGATTGGTTGAAGGACTCTGTGAACGCGCCGCTGCCGCTGGCATACCATTAACCAGTAATCACGTGGGCACGATGTGGGGAATATTTTTTAGTGAAGAAGAAAAAATCATTAACTACTCACAGGTAATGAAGTGCAACACCGAACGCTTTGGTAAATTTTTCCATGGCATGTTGAAAGAGGGTGTGTATTTGGCGCCGGCTTCTTTTGAAGCTGGGTTTATGTCCGCGGCTCATAGCGACCAAGATATTCAGGATACGCTGGATGCTGCAGAGCGGGTGTTTGCAACACTCTAATCCTGAGCAGTTGAGGCTGAGCTATTAAGCCAGCCTCATAAATTGTAGAATCTCCCACTGGCAGACACTTTAAATCGGAATACCTATGAGCTTTTCAACAAGTCGGGCGCCCTACCCCTATACCCGCATGCGCCGTAACCGCGCCACCGCTTTTTCTCGCCGCCTAACGAGAGAAAATGCGCTGTCTGTCAACGACCTTATTCTGCCGCTATTTGTCATCGAGGGAACAGGGCAGTCCGAAGCTGTGGCATCAATGCCCGGCGTTAATCGTCTGTCCATCGATCTGTTAGTCGAAGAGGCCATTGAAATAGCCGCCCTCGGTATTCCCGCCATTGCACTTTTCCCTGTGGTCCCCGAGGAGAAGAAATCTTTACTGGCAGAAGAAGCCTACAATCCTGAAGGATTGGCCCAGCGCGCTATCAGGGCAATCAAAAAAGCAGTTCCAGAACTGGGAATCATTATTGATGTCGCCCTGGACCCATTCACCAGCCATGGCCAAGACGGCATCGTTGACGAAGACACAGGCTACGTATTAAACGATATTACGATCGAAGTATTGGCAAAGCAGGCGCTATCTCAGGCTGAAGCCGGTGCCGATATTGTTGCACCCTCGGATATGATGGATGGCCGCATTGCTCTTATCCGCGAAGAGCTAGAGGAAAATGATTTCGTCAACACTCAGATCATGGCCTACTCCGCCAAATATGCCTCTAACTACTACGGCCCGTTCCGTGACGCCGTTGGCTCCGCCAGTAATATTAAGGGCGGCGATAAAAAAACCTACCAGATGGACCCAGGCAATTCCGATGAGGCCCTCCATGAATGTGCGCTGGATTTAGATGAAGGCGCAGACATGATTATGGTAAAGCCCGGCATGCCCTATCTAGATATTGTGCGTCGCGTTAAAGATGAGCTTAAGGCGCCGACATTTGTGTACCAGGTGAGTGGTGAATACGCCATGCACTGTGCCGCATTTGATAATGGCTGGCTCAGTCGCGAGGCGGTTATTTTAGAATCACTGTTGGCATTTAAGCGCGCAGGCGCCGATGGCATATTGACCTATTTTGCCAAAGAAGCGGCTGTAATCTTAGCCACGGGTGGCGAGTAATGTTGCGCCTCGATAAATACATTAGCAATGCCACAGACCTGTCACGCACAGACGCCAAACGCATGATTAAAAATGGCGTTGTCTGTATTGATAACGAAGTCGCCAGCAACCCCGCACAAAAAATTAACGACGACCAAGATGTCACTATCGAAGGCTCAACTATCAGCAAAGCCAGCAAACGCTACTTTATGCTGCATAAACCAGCCGGTGTTGTGTCCGTCACCAAAGACAACCACAACCCCACAGCGATTAGCCTGATGTACGAACATCGCAGTGACGAACTGCAAATTGCAGGCCTCCTGGACATCGATACCACGGGGTTACTATTGATTACTGATGACGGCCAGTGGAATCATCGACTGACATCGCCCCGTGCTGACTGCGCTAAAATTTATCAGGTGGAGCTGGCCGAAGCGATTACCCCTGAGTATCCACAGCTACTCGCCGACGGCGTTATGCTAGAGGGTGAAAAACATCGCTGCATGCCTGCGACCATGGAAATAGTAGACGACCACAACATCAATCTGACTATTGCCGAAGGCAAATATCATCAGGTGAAACGCATGTTCGCAGCCCTGGGCAACCATGTGGTGAGCCTGCATAGATTTAAGGTTGGCGGTATTGTTCTAGATCCAGAACTGCAACCCGGAGAATATCGCCCTCTCACTGCTTTAGAAGTTGCCTCTATTTTATGAGCCAAATTCTGACTGATAGAAGCGTTGCTCTGCTGTTACAGCAGCTGCAAAATATAAGTGGCAACTGCCTAATTGTGGCCGACGAAAACTGGGCTAACGTAAATTGGGAAATGGCGCGGAGTTCCGACAGGCGCACTGTTCATATTTTTAGTAACCGCTATGACATTAACCAAAGCGCAGCCGCTGCCGAGCTAAACAGCACCTTCAATGATTTTGATTTTTCAGCATTAGAGCCTCACAGTTTTGATACGGTGCTATTTCGTGTCTCCAAAGAACGCGCCAGCAGCCACCATATTATCAATCAAGCCGCTAAACTCCTTAAGCCAAATGGCCAGCTATTATTGACCGGCGAAAAAAATGACGGCCTCAAAACCTATGTAAAGCAGGCCTGCAAACTCTTTAGTGATAAAACCACTGCCGATAAGCATGGCTCTCATTATTCAGCCCGGGTGGAGTTACATCAAACAGAGCAGCCCGAGCTTGATAGTAAAAATTATTCACAGACCCGCCCGATTAAAGGTCTATCTTTAGAGAGCAAACCTGGTATTTTTGGCTGGGAAAAAATTGATCGTGGCAGTGCCTTTTTGACCGAGCACCTGCCGCAGTTTTTAGCGCGGCATAAAACCACGCCTGAAACATTACTGGATCTGGGTTGCGGTTATGGCTACCTATCTGTTGAAGCCAGCCATCATGGTTTCAAACAGATAACAGCAACGGACAACAATGCTGCGGCACTGGCGGCAACCGCTTTCAATTTCCAGGCACTAGATATAGAGACTCAGGTGATTGCCGGCGATGCCGGCGATCAGATCGATCAGCGATTCGATACGGTGCTATGCAACCCTCCCTTTCATCAGGGCTTTGCTATTGATGGGGATATGAGCGTTAAATTTCTCAGTGCGACCAAGCGTTTAGTGGCAAGTACTGGGCAGGCGCTTTTTGTGGTGAACACTTTTATTCCCCTTGAACAAAAAGCTAAGGCTTATTTCAGGTATATTGAAGTGCTAGCCAACAATGGCTCTTTTAAATTAGTTGCGCTCAGTCAACACGAGCCAAAACGAGGATAAATGAAAAGCCCTAAACGACTGCAGCCCCTGCTAGAAGACGGTGTGATTGATGAAATCATCGGCCAGTTGATGAGTGGCAAAGAAGCGACCGTCTACACTGTTCGCTGTGGTTCAGAGGTACGCTGCGCTAAAGTCTATAAAGAAGCCGCTAAACGTAGCTTTAAAAAAGCAGTGCAGTATCAAGAGGGACGCAAGGTTCGCAACACCCGCCGGGCCCGCGCCATGGATAAGGGTTCCAAATATGGCCGCAAGCAGCAGGAAGAAACCTGGCAAAATGCCGAAGTCGACGCACTGTATTTGTTAGCCAATGCTGGTGTACGCGTCCCCAAACCCTACGGCTGTTTTGACGGGGTTTTACTCATGGAGCTGGTTAGCGATGAAGCGGGCAATGTGGCGCCGCGTCTTGGCGACGTTTCCATGGATGAAGAGCAGGCCCTAGAAGATCATGCCATTGTTATGCAATATGTTGTGATGATGCTTTGCGCAGGTATTGTTCACGGCGATCTCTCTGAATTTAATGTACTGGTCGATGACTATGGCCCAGTGATTATCGACCTACCTCAGGCGGTAGATGCCTCGGCCAACAATAATGCCGAAGTGATGCTCGCCCGTGACATTGCTAATATGACCACCTACTACGGTCAATTTGCACCCCAGCTACTAGGTAGCAATTACGCCAAAGAAATTTGGGCCCTGTATGAAGATGGCGCACTTAAACCAGACACCGTGCTCAGTGGTTACTTCGCAGAACCCGAAGATGAATCCGATGTTGATAGTGTGTTGGACGAAATTAAGGCCGTACTGAAAGAAGAAGAAAAACGCTTGGAACGGCTACAGGAAAATGCAGAAGAAGAATAAGATTTACCGAACGCTTACTATGGCTATACCGACGCGATTACAGGCCCATGGCTTTTTTAATAAGGGTGTTTTTAACCGCCGGTAACCCATTCAACTTCGACATTCCCATATTCCGCACCAAACGCAATCCCAGCTGATCAGCCCCGAACAAACGTTTAAAGCCCTCCATCGCTGCCATGGTAGCCAGATTATCTGGCTTGCGACGGCGCTGATAACGGGACAATGTGCTTAGGGCACCGATATCATTGCCGCGGCTAACCGCCCGTTCAATTTCATCTGCCAGAGCAACTACATCTGCAAAACCAAGATTGGCTCCCTGCCCTGCCAGGGGATGAATGGAATGTGCCGCATCACCTAATAGGGCGACACGATGAACCACGTAGTCGGCCGCATGACGCTGACGCAGTGGAATAGCAAACCGCTTTTCAACGGACAACACCTTACCCAAACAATGCTCGCTCGCCGACGAAAGCTCGATACAAAATTGCGAGTCGTCCAGGGCCATTAATCGTTCAGCAACCTCAGTCTCCTGAGACCAAACAATAGAACAGCGATGGAGGTCACCCTCATTATTAAGAGGCAATAACGCGAGGGGGCCGCTGGGCATAAAACGCTGCCAGGCAGTCTGTTGGTTTGGCAGCTCGGTTTGAATGGTACTGACAATCGCTCGATGACCGTAGTCCCATTCTTTGGTGGCGAAATCGAAATGCTGGCGAACACTTGAATTAGCGCCGTCAGCAGCAATAAGAAGTCTAGTTTGCAGGTAACGTCCGTCGTCCAATTCAATACCAAGCTCATCGTCTGTCTGCTGATAATCAATTATTTTAGCTGGGCATATAAAATCAATATTATTAAGTGCGGCAACCTCCGCTAACAATGACTCCACCATCAATGAGTTTTCGATAATATGGCCGAGATTTGGTTGATCTATCTCTGCAGCGTTAAATTGAATTCTACCTGTGCCCTCGGCATCCCAAACCTCCATGGCTTGGAAAGGACTTACGCGCGTTTCGGCAATGGCAGACCAAACACCGCAGCGATCAAGTAACTGTCGCGACTTTTCGGTAACAGCCGCAACTCGCGGATCGAAGTGACTGACATCAAATGCACTGGCGGGGTTCGCTTCAATCAGCGCAATGCTAAGTGGGCCTGTTTTGTAATTCTGGCTTGATCGCGCCAACAGGCAGGCAGCTGCTGCACCAATCATGCCTGCACCAACGATAACAATATCGTAATGGCTGTTGCTTGTGGAATGCGTCGACATAGATTATCCCGCCATCAGCTGTTCAATTTGATCGCGCACCTTGGGCACCCCTGAGGTCAAATCTTCGCAACCGGTTTTAGTAACAAGAATATCGTCTTCAATACGCACAGCAATACCACGCCACTTAGGCGCAACATTTTGATTGTCGGGGGAAATATAAATTCCCGGCTCCACGGTCAAGACCATGCCCGGTTCATAGACGCGCCACTTATTATCAATTTTATAATCACCCACATCATGCACATCCATACCCAACCAATGACCGACGCTATGCATATAGAAATCTCGGTAGGCGCCCTGCACAATTAATGCATCGACATCGCCCTGTAGAATTTCCAAATCTACCAGACCCTGGGTAATCACCTGAATGGTCGCATCGTTGGCAAGGTGGTATTCAAGGCCTGGGGCAATCTGCTCGATAGCCGCTGCCTGCGCCGCCAATACAATGTCATAAATAGCGGCTTGCGGCTTGGTGAATTTCCCATTAACGGGGAAGGTTCGGGTAATATCCGAGGCATAATTTTCATATTCGCAACCGGCATCGATCAATACCAGATCACCGGATTTAAGCTTGTCGCGGTTTTCAATATAGTGAAGAATACAGCCGTTTTTACCGCCACCCACAATGCTGGTATAAGCCGGCGCCGAGGCACCGCTGATCATAAATTCATGTTCGATCTCAGCCTGAAGCTGGTACTCATATAACCCAGGCTTACTTAACTTCATGGCGCGACAATGGGCCTGGGCTGCAATCTCGCCAGCCCTGCGCATCAATTTAATTTCGCCGGCGGTTTTGATCAAGCGCATTTCATTCACCAGATGATCAAGATCAACAAATTCGCTGGGAGGCATGGCATCACCGCCACGCAGGCTGCGGACATTATTGACCCAATCCATAAGATGCTTATCAAAGTCTGCGTCTTTGCCTATCGCGTAATAGACCCGATCTTTACCTTCCAGCATGCCCGGCAAAATATCGTCTATATCATCGATAGGAAAGGCATCATCGGCAGCATAACGATTGACGGCTCCCTCAGGTCCTTCACGGTAGCCATCCCAGGTTTCTCTGAGTAGATTTTTGTCCCGACAAAACATAACGAACTCACCCTGCTCTCGACCAGGAATAATCACCAGCGCCGATTCCGGCTCGGGAAATCCACAGAGATAGCTGAGACTGGTATTTTGTTTATAGGGATAATGGGTGTCTTTGGAGCGAATTTTTTCTGGTGCGGCCGCGATCACGGCGATGCTATTTGATGGCATCATGGCCATCAACTCTCTGCGTCTAGCTGCGTACTCTTTTTTAGAAATCATAATTTAGTGGATAGTTGGCTTGGCCTCGGCATCCAGCTCTGGATGCAAGTCGGCAAACACCAGCTGCACGGCAATACGAATGTATTCAATAAGTTCTGCGTAATCCCGCTCGCCATCTTCGTCTGTTTCAAAATCCACTGATATCTGGCCAATGGCAGAGATATCTTCCAAGGCCTCTTTGCCGTCTACAGAGACATCGAACTCATCCCCCATCCCTTCACCCACCCCAGAAATATAGTTGCTGCACCATTCGCCAACCGCTACTAGGCGCTCTGTTAGTGGTAATTCATCATCGGGCAGTACGGGCTGAAAAAGAAAGCTAATATCTTCTAGGTCATTAAGCGAGTTTTGATAAAACGTTTCAAAGGAACCTTCCGCCGCTTCAGCCTGCTCCTGGGATAGGGCCAGCCAGCTTGTTGATGCATCGACTAGCTGCTTTAAATCCACAGCACCACAACTTAATCGCCCACAGAGGAACCCATGAAAACCCGACGGGCTGGCATTAATTTTATGGGAAAAAAATAACTCTTCTAGCTGTTCAAATGTCACTGTGTCACCTCATTCTGTCATACCGCATCCTAACACCCTTAATATGTCGCTGCACTCTCATTAACAGCGCATTAAGGTCCAGTTAAAGTCCCGTTAAGGGACGCAATGAGCACATCTTGTAATTGACCAAACTCTAGACAATGCCTATAGTTATGCGAAGTAGACTTCACCCTTTTGGCACAATAGCACTGATGACTGATTCCGAACTGTTTGAACAAAAACTCGACCGCCTGATTGATCTCTGTCAGGTACTGAAACGTGAAAACCAGGCACTGCGAGAGCGGGAAGCCGGTTTGGTGGGCGAGCGCGGTGAGCTATTGGAAAAAAATGAAATGGCCAGACAGAAGATCGAAACGATGATCAACCGTCTACGCAACCTGAGTGCAGAGCAATAATGGCAGCAATTTCCCTAAAAATCCGCATTCTTGATAAAGAGTACCAGGTTAACTGTAAACCCGATGAGCGTCAGGCATTAGAACGTTCAGCGGAGCTTTTAAATGACAAGATGGAAGAAATCCGTCAGGGCTCACATATTATTGGTCTCGAGCGCATAGCGGTGATGGCCGCACTCAACCTGAGTCACGATTTGATTCGCATCGAAAACAGTGCCAAACAGGATGCAGAGGCGTCCGATGTTCTACAATCCATGGATTCAAAACTGGATTCTGTCCTCGCTGACCTCAGCGGTTAACTCTGCCGCTTAATTCCTTCTAATATCTAGTGCAAGTCGCTGTTTATTTACTCTGCATTTGGTTTTGCCCCTGCTATAATAGTTTCTCCTGGGGTGTTAGCCAGCCAAGAAGTCCCTGAGCCGATAATTTATACCCGGCCTCTCTCCGTCAACATTGTTGTGCAATTCCGTGCGTCGGAAAGCCTGATTTGTTGCGAGGGTCGCCACCTTGAACTTCTCGGTTCAAGGCCACATTGGCAGCGGCACTCTGGGGTTTATAATTTAAATTGGTTCAAATCCATGAATAGCGGTGATACTCGACAGCAACTGCGCGCTAAAAGGCGGTCTCTCTCGACTGTTGAACAGCACAGTGCCGGTCAGCATCTGGTGTCGAGCCTGCGTAGAGAAACCTTTTTCATGCGCGCTAAGCGCGTTGCACTCTATCTAGCCAATGACGGCGAAATTGATCCCGGCCAGCTTTTAGAGACCGCGCTCAAATCAGGAAAGCAGTGCTTTTTGCCTGCGTTACACCCCATGAAGAAGAACAGCCTGTGTTTTATCGAATACAGCCCCAAGACTCAGCTCGTCGCTAATAAGTATGGCATTCTGGAGCCGGTGTTTAACACTGCACAGATAGCACCAGCCTGGAGTCTGGATATTATTTTTATGCCTTTGGTAGGATTTGACCGACAGGGCAATCGCATGGGCATGGGTGGCGGTTACTATGACCGCACTCTGGCCTTTATGAGCGTGGAAAAGAAACTCAAACCCAAGCTTGTTGGCCTTGCTCACAGCTGCCAGGAAGTTGACCTTATATCCCAGCAGAGCTGGGATATTCCCTTACATTTGATAGCGACTGACCGCGAGATAATATGCGCAAAACCAAAATAATCTGCACCATTGGCCCCGCCACCGAATCTATAGAGATGCTTGAGAAACTAGCCAATGCAGGCATGAACGTAGCTCGATTGAATATGTCCCATGGTGACCATGAATCCCATGCGAAAATTATTCAGGCTATTCAAAGCCTGAATAAAAAGCTCGACCACCCTATTGCTATTTTATTGGATACTCAGGGACCTGAGATTCGCACCGGTGACATGGCCAACGACCTGCACCTCACCGAAGGGGATACTATTTCTATCGTGGCTCGCGGGGCCGAAGATGTTGAGTCGTCCTCTATCCATGTTAACTATGACGACTTAATCAATGATGTAGATGTCGGCGATATGATCACCGTAGACAATGGTTTGATCAATCTCGAGGTGCTCAGTAAACAAGAGCGCGTTATGCAGGTTAAGGTCATTGATGGCGGACTGCTAAAAAGTAAGCGCCACGTCAATCTTCCGGGCATTCGTGTGAATCTTCCCGCGATCACCGACAAAGACCGCCGCGATATTGAGTTTGGTATGCACCAGGGTGTGGATTTTATTGCCCTGTCATTTGTGCGCCAAGCTGCAGATGTTCATGAACTGAGAGAATTGCTCGGCGACAAGGCAGACAAAATTAAGATCGTGGCTAAGCTTGAAGATCAGGAAGCCATCACCAATATGGTAGAAATCATCGCTGCTGCCGACGGCATTATGGTTGCCCGTGGTGACCTGGGCGTCGAAATACCTCTAGAGGTATTGCCTCGTGTGCAGCGCCGCATTATTCGCACCTGCGCCGAGATGGGTAAGCGGGTTATTGTTGCTACGCATATGCTTGAGTCAATGATCGAGAACCCGATACCAACCCGCGCCGAAGTGACCGATGTTGCCAATGCGGTCTATGAAGAAGCTGACGCCATTATGCTGTCGGGTGAAACAACGGTAGGCAAGTATCCGGTCAAATGTGTTGAGATTCTCGACCGAATTTCACGCTCGACTGAGAGTAGTCGTGGCCTGCGCTTTACAGACAACCTAGAGCTAGACGGTGATAAACAGCAGATTGCCATGGCGGCAGTTAATCTAGCCGAATCTATTTCAGCCAAAGCGATTATCGTGCCGACACGCCGTGGACGTATGGCTAATCGGGTGACCAACTGCCACCCTCAGGAGTCTATTATTTGCGCCTTTACCAATGACAGCGTCACGCGCCGTCAGCTGGTAATGAACCGCAATGTACTGAGTTATCAAATTGAGTTTAGTGAAGACTCTGAGAAAACCCTGGCCACAGCCGCTGCCATTATGATCCAGCGCAATGAGTTTTCACCCGACGATCGCGTGGTGGTAATTTCAGATGCCCTTGCGGGCTCTGGTTTTGAAGCCATTCAAATTCGTCAAATTTCCGACCTACTCTAAGCGTCGGAACTGGGTTATTCGCTGCCGAGAAAAAACCGATAAGCCTCATTGTCGGTTTCATTTTCATAGCGGTAGCCCAGCTCATCTAAGAATTTCTTTAATGCTCGCTGGTCTTTCTCCGACGCCTGAAATCCTACCAACACTCTGCCAAAGGCCGAGCCATGGTTGCGGTAATGGAACATGGAGATATTAAAACGCCCCCCCAGATGAACCAGAAAGTTCAACATGGCACCTGGACGTTCCGGAAACTCAAAACGATAGACCTGCTCTTTACCCACCTGAGGTGAGCGGCCGCCAACCATATGACGAATGTGTAGCTTGGCCATCTCGTTGTCTGTCATGTCCGACACGGTGTAACCCTTAGCGATAAGATCAGCGACAAGTTGATGGCGATCTTCATCCGAGGTCACTTTCATGCCAGCAAAAACTTGGGCACGATTTGCATCGTTATAGCGATAATTGAATTCGGAGATATTGCGCTTGCCCAGCAACTTACAGAAAGTCTGGAAGCTTCCAGGCTTCTCATCAAGAGTGACCGCTAGAACAGCCTCGCGCTTTTCACCCACTTCGGTGCGCTCAGAAATATAGCGCAGACGATCAAAATCGATATTGGCACCACACTGAATAGACAGTAACGTCTGCCCTTCTATGCCATGTTTCTCGACATATTTTTTCAAACCAGCCACACCCATAGCCCCTGAAGGCTCGCAGATTGCACGGGTATCGTTGTAGACATCTTTAAGGGCAGCACAGATTTCGTCAGTGCTGACTGTGATCACCTCATCCACCAAATCTTTGAGTATGCGGAAGGTTTCTTTACCTACCTGCGCCACGGCGGTGCCGTCAGCGAAAATACCCACTTCTTTTAGGCGCACTCGACGGCCTGCTTTCATGGCGGCATCAAGGCAGGCCGCATCATCAGATTCCACTGCAATAATCTTGACCCCTGGGCGCACATATTTCACGTAGGCCGCCACACCCGCACAGAGGCCTCCGCCGCCTACGGCGATAAAGATTGCATCTAAATCACCGGGATGCTGACGTAAGATCTCCATGCCCACAGTACCCTGACCCGCAATAATATCTGGATCATCAAAGGGATGAATGTAGGTCAGGCCCTGTTCTTCAACCAGCTTGTTGGCGTGAGCCGCAGCGGTGTCATAGCTATCACCCACCAAAACGACCTTGGCGCCTCGGGCGCGCACAGCATCCACTTTAATTAGCGGGGTGGTCTTGGGCATAACAATCGTGGCCTTAACCCCCATCTTTTTAGCGGCCAAGGCCAGGCCCTGAGCATGATTGCCCGCCGAAGCAGCAATAACACCAGCGGCCAGCTGCTCTTTTGAGAGATGACGCAATTTGTTATAGGCACCACGAAGTTTGAATGAAAATACTGGCTGCAAATCTTCACGCTTCAGTAAAATTTCGTTATTCAATCGCTGGGAAAGTAATGGGGCAGCATCAATCGGCGTCTCTATGGCGAGATCATAGATACGTGCATCGAGAATTTTTTTAACGTACTTTTGTGGCATGGGTCTTCCAGCGTTATTCAGGTATGGAGTAATGGTAATTTGATCTAGACGTTTACGCCAGTCTAATAATCCAATTAATGGCGCAACTAGGCTCCTTGGCCACTGTGTTTTATACCTAAGATCACCGTATAATCAACGCCATATTTTCCATCGTCTAACATGTTGAGGCTATCCATGGACCAAAATCAACTTAAGCAAGCAGTAGCTCAGGCCGCCGTGGATTACAGCTTAACTAGAATTGAAGATGACAGCATTATTGGTATTGGTACGGGTTCAACGGCCAACTGCTTTATTGATCTTATCGCAAAGCACAAACATAAATTTCAAGGCACAGTGGCTAGCTCTGAGGGCTCCGCTGAGAGACTCCGCGGCCATGGCATTCAGGTGTTCGAATTAAATGCGGTGTCAGAGGTGACTATTTATATTGATGGTGCCGACGAAGCCAATGCCCGTCTTGAGTTAATCAAAGGCGGCGGCGCAGCACTTACCCGCGAAAAAATTGTGACTGCAGTAGCCAACGAATTTGTCTGTATAGCCGATGAAAGCAAGTGGGTAGACTATTTGGGTACGTTCCCATTGCCAGTTGAGGTAATACCGATGGCTCGCAGCTATGTGGCTCGTGAGCTGGTGAAACTTGGTGGCGATCCGGTGTGGCGCGACGGCGTTATAACCGATAATGGCAATCTTATTTTGGATGTTCATGGCCTCTACCCCATGGGATCTGCCTGCAGCCTTGAAGAGCAGATTAATCAAATTACCGGCGTAGTTACCAACGGTCTCTTCGCCATTAAGCCAGCAGATATATTATTTTTGGCGACTCAGCAGGGTATTGTTACCCACACCGCCAAGGTTTAAAAATGAAAAAATACCATATCTTCGGTTTGGGTAATGCCCTCGTCGACACTGAAATTCAAGTCTCAGATCAAGACCTAATGCGTTTAGAAATAGAAAAGGGCCTGATGACATTGGTTGACCAAGATCGTCAAAATTTTCTCATTGAAAACCTGAAGGATCACCTGACATTATCCAATCGCGCCTGCGGCGGCTCTGGGGCTAACACAGTCATTTCCCTGACCCAGTTTGGTGGTAAGGGCTACATGGCCTGCAAAGTGGCAGACGACGAAAATGGCCATTTTTACTTACAGGATCTGATTGATAATGGCGTTGATCACAGCTCTAATAACAGGGATGGGAATGATAATCTAGATTCAGGAATTACCGGCAAGTGCCTAGTGATGGTGACACCAGATGCCGAGCGCACCATGAACTCCTTCCTTGGGATTGGAGAAACTCTGAGCCCCGATGATATCGATACCGCAGCCATCGCTGATTCTGAATATGTTTACATAGAAGGCTATTTGGTAACAAGCGATACTGGCCGAGCAGCAGCCATTAAGGCCCGCGAAGCAGCCCAGGCCGCAGGTACAAAAGTAGCTATGAGCCTGTCTGATCCAGGTATTGTTGAATATTTTAAAGCCGGCCTTGAAGAAATAGTTGGCGATGGTATTGATCTGCTGTTCTGTAACAAACAGGAAGCTCTCAGCTGGTGTGGTACAGACAGTCTTGATGAAGCCATTGAGCGCCTACAGAAAACAACCAAACAGTTTGCTATTACGCTTGGCGGTGAAGGGGCAGTCATATTTGATGGTTTCAGTGTGCACCGTGCAGAAGCTCAGCCAATTACAGCAGTAGATACCAATGGTGCTGGTGATATGTTTGCCGGCGCCTATCTGTATGGTATTACCCATGGTCAGTCCTGTTTGGAAGCCGCCACCTTCGCCAATCGAGCCGCTAGCGCAGTGGTAGGCAAGTATGGTCCGCGTTTGCACAGTGCTGAATACAATGGTCTCAAACTGCTTTAGAGCTTAACTAGAGTAGTAACAAATTATCTAGGGGTTCTGGACGCTTTATCAAGAATCCCTGAATATAATCAACGCCGATTTTCTTCAACAACTCCAGCTGCTTTTTATTCTCCACCCCCTCGGCAACAGTAGTAACACCCATGATATGCCCAAGGTGATTGATGGTACTCACCACCGAGTAGTCCACCTCACTGTTATCCATGGTCTGAATAAAGCTTGAGTCAATCTTTAGACAGTCGATAGGCAGCTCTTTTAAGTAGGCGAAAGACGACAGGCCACTGCCAAAATCATCTAGCGCAAAAGACACGCCCACAGACCTCAGCGTAGCGATTAACCGCTTGGCTTCCTGCAGATGTTTAACAGCAGCAGTTTCAGTAATCTCAAACTGAATATGCTTTGGGGATATACCGCTGTCGCTAAAGCCAGCCAAAATGTAGTCAATCGCATTTTCATCACCGACAGTACTGCCAGATAAATTAACCGATAGGGTCGGCAGCGGCAGACCCTGACTTTTTAATTTAAGTAAAAATTTGAGTGCATTTTTAAACACCCATTTGTCCAAATCATCAATCAGAGAGAAATGTTCAGCCACGGGAATAAATTCCGAGGGTGGCAAAATGGTGCCATCGCTATCGCGCATACGCACCAGAATTTCATAATACTTTGGCAGCGCGATGCCTCGATTGAGCGCCGTAATAGGCTGGGCAAAAAGCGTAAAGCGATCTTCGTCTAGGGCCGAAACAATTTTTGGCATACTTCTAGCGAGGGTTCGACGCTTGGCCACCTCTTCATTGAATGATTGGAAATGAATTTTATTGCGGCCCTTGTCACGAGCAGCGGCGCAGGAGGAGCCTGCGGATATCATGAGGTCAATATCTGATAGGGCTTCATTGTCAATCATGATGCCGCCAATACTGGCACCGACCTTTAATACCTCACCTTCCCAGGGAATACTAAACTCTCTGATAACATCAAGTATCTGCTCTGCCAGAGCCATGGCCTTATCGTAGTTAACGCAGTGCAGCAGCAAGGCAAATTCGTCGTTGCCGATACGGGCCACAAAGTCACTGGGACCTGTTACCTCCAACAGCAAACGCGCAAATTGTTTGAGTAATTCGTCACCGGCCATATGACCACTGGTATCGTTTATTACCGAAAAGTTATACAGGTCGATATAGAGCAGCGCATGAATTGCACCGTCCCGCTTGGCACTCTCAATAGCTCGCTGTATTTTTTCAGCGAGGGAATTTCTGTTGGGTAATCCCGTTAGGCTGTCATGCTTTGACTGCCATTTGAGGCGACTGGATACTCGCCGCGCCTCACTTAATGGACGAAAGATCACCAGGCATTTTTTTACCCGACCCAATGCATCCCGCAATGGAAAGGCTGATACGGCAACGGAGGTAGGTTCGCTTCCTCGTACTTTAAGCAGCAGTGACTGCGTTACCTCAACATTGGTGGCCTTGTTAAGAGCATCCTGGATGGGCGTAACGCTAATGCCCGTTTCTTCATTGGCTAGAGGCATAACCGCTTGAATTTGCACGGCCTTGGAGGTATCAAGTTCAAAGCCCAGCAACTGTTCCGCGATTGGGTTCATCTCTGTGACAAAACCTTCGCTATCCACCATGAGTACGGCGTCGGCAACACTAGAAAATGTTAGATCAAACAGATTACCGCGGTTGGTTAGCTCCTCAGCTTCTCGGCTCGCATCGGTGCGGTCGCGACAGAGCAAGATAAACTCATCGCCCTCGTCAGCACAGTTAAACAGCTGGATATCTAGGGCCTTAGTGTCGCCCTCTGAAGTGGCCGCGAGGATATAGCCCTGACTATGCTGGGCGCATAATATCTGTATGGCCTCTGAAATATTCATGCCTTCAAGACCATCCAGTCCAGGCAATAAAACACGGGCGGAACTGCCCTTCAATAAGTCTTCACTGTAACCAAATAGCGCCTGAGCAGACTTACTAATCCCCGAGATAAAACCGTAACAGTCGGTAACGATCAGTACCGCATCATCTGCGAGAGACAGACTACGTCCCTGACTAGTATCCTCGACGCCCCGCGGTTCAGAATCAGCTGTTACCGGCGTCTGTAATTTAAGCTGGATAAGCCCGTATGTCGTGCCGTCTTCTGTGTAGGCGCGCATGGAAATACCAAACAGCACCGAGTAGGCCTCAAGAGTGTGACTAAAGGCACTGGCAAATTGATCGAGTAGCTCGTTGTCGGTGGGGCGCGAGCAGCGTCTGGCGCTCTTGAGCGTGACGACTTCATGAAGCGCTGTAGCAAACAGGCTACCGAGCAATGGGGGGAATACCGAATAGAAGCGTTTGCCCTGAGACTGTCCCGGGGAAAGTCCACAGAAACTGGCGGCTTTGCGGTCGATCATCACAATTTTAAAATTGTGATCAACAACCATTACGCCACCCTTTAGGCGAGCAGCAATCAGGGCGCGACTCAGTTCGCTATCTGACTGACTATCAACATTTAACTCCGCCCCCGAACCAATTCCATCTGTGTCCAAGACATCCGTCATTGCATCTAACCTTGGGAGAGTAACTCCCGCAAATCAATAATCGCCGCATTGGCGCGACTTATATAAGAGGCCATCACCAGAGAGTGATTAGCCAACATTCCAAAACCTTCGCCGTTAACAATCATCGGCGTACTAACCGACTGCTGTGTCATCTCTAACTCACGAATTATTTGTTGTACGCTGGTAATGGCATTTTTCTTGGCCAGTACATCAGCAAAATCTACCTCAACAGCTTTCAAGAAATGCAGCAGCGCCCAAGAGGTGCCTCGGGCTTCATAAAAAACATTATCAATTTTCAGCCAATTTGTTTTTATCATTAGCTCGTTTGGTGACTGAGTCGATTGTTTGGCTCCGCTGGCACCGGCTAAATCGGTGTTTATCCGTCGTTGGCCCACACTGGCTGACAGCCGCTGGGAAAGACTGCCCAGCCTAGTTTCAACGGTTCCTAGCCAGTAGCGAAGATTATCGGCACGGGCATAAAACTGGGCATCAAAGGCTTTGTCGTCACTGAGGCGAAGCAAATAATTATTCAGATACTGTCGTCCGTCAGCGTATTCACTCTCAGGCCAGGGGACTGCCCAGCTAGTATGGTCAACATTAAAGCGTGATTCGGCCAATGCCAGATCGGGATCTTCAGTTGACTGGGACTGGGAGCGACTAAAGGATTCACGCATGGCTTTACTCAGGTCGCGAATCTGAACAATAACACCAAACTCCCAGCTCGGAATATTGTCTAGCCAAATTCCAGGAGGGATTACATCATTACTCAGATAGCCGCCACGTTTATTCAGTAGCAGGTCAATCACGTTAATAAGCGTGGCTGTCGTCGCCGTTCCGATCACAGGCTCAGTGCCATTTGCAGATTGATCCAACGACTGCACATCAAACTGTGCTGGCTCTTCAGTCCAGTACCAACCTAGTATGACCAAGAGCACAAAGACAATCAGCGCACCCAGCAGGCTATAACGCAAACCCTTCGGCGCGCGCTCACCTATATAGTCGTCAGACAATGTCTCACTCATATCTCTATAAGAGCTGTTCCAGCGAGATTTTATGCGGGCCAACCAACTCATTAGTGATGCATCCCCCCCATCTTCTTAGGCTTAGCTAGTAGGCTGCGTACTTCTGCGTCAAAGCTTATTGATCCGCATTGATCCGTGATTAGCTCCATCTGCGTAAACTCTCCTGCCTTCAGTTCAGTATCAATATTGAACAACATAATGTGCAGAGCCCCTGGCGCAAAGACAACGGTTTCACCGGCAGGAACAACCACGGTTGCTACGGGTCTCATTTTCATCATGCCCTGCATATGCTGGTGTTCATGAAATTCGATTCTATTAGAGAGGGTAGACATAGCTCCAGTCAGCTCACAGCTTTGATCGCTATTGTTGGCAATAGTAAGAAAGCCAGCCGTTGTGGTTCGTCCGGGAGGCATGGTTCTAATGTAAGCATTGGTTACCTGCACATCGGCTGTTGGTGCAGCGGCTTGGGCAAGTGCAGGCGTGGCAAACAATAGAACAAGAATTAATAATTTTTTCATAAGATACCTCATAGAAACTATAGCACGGGCTTGGCATTGGGGCCGACTAAGGGTGGAATTTTTAGCGTCAGCTATTGCCCTGAAATGTTACAGTACCGAGCATATACGGTGGCTAACACCATTTACGATTACAGCAGGATGTTTAACCATTATGAAAACACGCCTTCACATCGCACTACTGGCCATATTATGCATTATGGGGTCCCAGGGGTGGGCACAAAATTTTACTGCTGACAGCCCGCGCGCTCTATCCAGCTCCGCACCCATCAACTCTTCTATTCTAGATTCCTCTGCAGTCAGCTTTGTGCCAGTAGCCCAGGCCTACCAGGTAGCTGTGGCAGTTGAAGAAGATCAAATTATTTTCAACTGGTCCATTCGTGAAGGCTACTACCTGTATCGCGACCGCTTTAACTTTAATGCGGTAGATGCTAACAGTCAGCTGCGCAGCCCAGTATTTGAGACTGGTAAGGTTAAGTGGGACGATTATTTTGAGGCTGATGTAGAAGTTTATTATCAGCAGACTACTGTTGCAGTGCCCTTCCAATCCACCACGAAACAGATTGAAATCCAGATCGAATCTCAAGGCTGTGCCGATGCGGGCCTCTGTTACCCACCCTATAAGCAGTGGATAACCATTGACCTTGCCAGCGGCGTTGTTGAAATTAGCACCAACCCTAGCGCATCGGTCCAGAGCCAACCGTCGACATCAATAGAAGGCACTGAGAACTTCTCTCTCGGCCTGATCCTGCTTTTTGCGCTGGCTGGCGGCATGATTCTTAATCTGATGCCCTGTGTTTTCCCAGTTTTATCGATTAAAGCGCTGAGCTTTACCATGACTCATCAAACCGATAAAAGTAAGCAGGCCCACGGCCTTGCCTATACTGCCGGTGTGGTCTCAAGTTTTGTGGCTATCGCAGTGGTTATGTTGGCCCTGCGCGCGGCCGGTGAGGCAATTGGCTGGGGCTTTCAGTTGCAGTCGCCACTGTTTGTCATCTTTCTGATCTACCTATTCTTTATTATGGGACTGGCATTTGCCGGCTACCTAGAGATTGGCAGCGGCCTGATGTCCATGGGTCAGTCGTCTAGTAATGAAGAGGGTTTGGGCTCATCCTTTATGACCGGCGTGTTGGCCACCACCGTCGCCAGTCCCTGCACCGCACCCTTTATGGGCCCCGCCCTGGGTTTTGCCATCTCACAGCCGCCCTATGTGGCACTGCTGGTATTTGCCTGCTTGGGTCTGGGCATGGCCCCTGCCGTTTATTCTACTTACCTGGATTCCCGGCCTTAGCCAAAAGCTGCCGCGCCCGGGACAGTGGATGGATACCTTTAAGCAGTTCCTCGCCTTTCCGCTGTTTATCACCGCTGTGTGGTTACTTTGGGTCGCTGGCCGTCAAACCAATATAGATGTCGCTGCCACCGTAGTTGGTGGCATGGTATTAATTGCCATGGCTATCTGGCTATGGCGGCTAAACAAGGCCCCTGGGGTCAGCCGCAGCAAGGTGCTTGCCGCAATATGTATAATTGGCGCACTGGCATTTCCAGCCCTTTCGGTATCTGAATCTCGCGAAGTCCCTCTATGGCAAACCTATTCCCCACAGCTACTTAGCGAGCTGCGCAAAGAGGGTAAGCCGGTCTTTATCAACCTCACTGCCGACTGGTGCATTACCTGCTTAGTTAATGAAAAGGTTGCCCTGGGTTCAGATGATTTTTATAAGGCTATGGCAGACAATAACATCAGCTACCTAAAGGGTGACTGGACCAACAATGATCCGGCCATCACTAAACTGCTGAATCAATATCAGCGTAGCGGCGTTCCCCTCTATTTGATGTATCCCAATGGGCAGGGCAAACCTGAAATACTGCCGCAGATTTTGTTAGCCCCCATGGTTCTTGAAGCCATAAGCCGCACAAAATAGCTATTTATCCGATTTTTAGGGATTTTAGGCGAAAATTGGCTAGCTTTTACGGAAGTTAGTCTATCTTCGCTTTTCTAGCGCCAAATTGGTGCGAAAATGCCTCTAAATGACTGCATCTTCGTCTTTACAACCTATATCTTTCATGCAACACCGCACAACGTGCGCAAAAAAAAGCTTTAAATTCGGCCAAGTTCGTCGAAAAATGGCATTTTTGGGCAATTCCTAGACAGCTCTTCTGATTTAGTGCAGACTGCCGACTTATGCATTAACTCGTTGAGACAGCCCATGGCCACCATTCTACTACTGCACGGCCCTAATCTTAATCTTCTCGGCACTCGTGAACCGGCGCTTTATGGCGCTCAGACATTAGAGCAAATTAACCAGCAGCTCACGGATTTGACGATTTCCGCCGGCCATCATCTACTCGCCCTGCAAAGCAATGCCGAGTATGAGCTGATTCAGCGGATTCACGATGCCAGACAGGAAGGGGTGAATTTTATTATTTTCAATCCCGGTGCCTTTACCCATACCAGTGTGGCGCTGCGCGATGCATTGCTAGGTGTTGAAATTCCTTTTATTGAGGTGCATCTGTCTAATGTGCATGCCCGCGAGGAATTCCGTCACCACTCCTACTTTTCAGATATTGCTGAAGGCGTTATTTGCGGCTTTGGCCCTAAAAGCTACGAACTTGCCCTGCACGCCGTGCTGGACAAGCTTGACCACTAAAGAACTATTGAGAGACTAAAATGGACATTCGTAAAGTTAAGAAGCTAATTGAGCTACTTGAAGAATCCAATATTAATGAGCTGGAAATTACTGAAGGGGAAGAGTCCGTGCGTATCAGCCGCGGCATGCCCATCGCTGCTTATGCGCAGCCAGCGCCAGCTCCTCTAGCGGCAGCACCTGTTGCTGCAGCGCCACTAGCAGCTCCAGTTGCCGTGGCGGCAGCAGCAGCGCCTGAAGCCTTAGTTGGTCATGTGGTGCGTTCACCCATGGTAGGCAGCTTTTATGGCTCACCTGCCCCAGGCTCGCCAGCCTTTGTTGCGGTTGGCCAAAAGGTAGCTCAGGGTGACGTTCTCTGCATTATCGAAGCCATGAAAATGATGAACCAGATTGAAGCTGACAAGGCCGGCACCATCGGTGCTATTTTGGTTGAAGACGGCGAGCCCGTTGAGTTTGACCAGCCTATGTTCACCATTATCTAGGAGCTAAATCATGCTCGACAAAGTGCTTATCGCCAATCGCGGCGAAATTGCCTTACGAATACTTCGTGCCTGCAAAGAGCTCGACATCAAAACGGTTGCCGTGCACTCGAAAATTGATGCCGACCTCAAACATGTGAAGCTCGCCGATGAAGCCGTGTGTATTGGCCCCAATCCATCGCCGCAAAGCTATCTCAATGTTCCAGCCATTATTAGCGCCATGGAAATTACCGGCGCCCAGGCTGTGCATCCAGGTTACGGATTTTTAGCGGAGAATGCTGACTTTGCCGAACAGGTAGAGAACAGCGGCTTCGTCTTTATTGGTCCCACGGCAGATGTAATCCGCGTGATGGGTGACAAGGTTGCCGCCATTAGAGCAATGAAGGCTGCTGGCGTACCTACAGTGCCAGGGTCCGACGGCCCGCTATCCACAGATCCCGCAGAACTTAAAGCCACGGCATTAAGAATTGGTTACCCGGTTATTATCAAGGCGGCTTCCGGCGGCGGCGGTCGCGGTATGCGTGTTGTTGAAAGCGAACAAACATTAATTAATTCGGTCGCTATTACTAAAACCGAAGCCGCTGCTGCCTTTGGCGACGGCACTGTGTACATGGAAAAATTCCTGCAGAATCCTCGCCATGTGGAAGTGCAAGTTTTATCTGATGGCCAGGGCAATGCGATTCATCTGGGTGACCGCGACTGCTCATTGCAGCGCCGCCACCAGAAAGTTATTGAAGAAGCACCAGCACCCGGCATTCCAGAAGATGCACGACAGGCTGTATTTGAAAGCTGTGTTAACGCCTGCATTCAGATTAACTATCGCGGCGCGGGTACCTTCGAATTTCTCTATGAAGACGGCCACTATTACTTTATCGAGATGAACACCCGTGTTCAGGTAGAGCATCCTGTGTCGGAAATGATTACCGGTGTCGATATTGTTAAGGAACAGCTGTTAATTGCCAGCGGTCGCGAACTGAGCTTTACTCAGGAACAGATTATCTTCCGCGGTCATTCTTTTGAATGCCGAATCAATGCCGAAGATCCCGTGACCTTTATGCCCCAGCCCGGCACCATCAATGCATACCATGCCCCTGGCGGCAATGGCGTGCGTGTGGATTCGCATATATACAACGGCTACCGGGTTCCACCTAACTACGACTCCCTGATCGGCAAGATTATTACCTACGGTCGCGATAGAGATTCTGCGCTGTCTAGAATGCGTAACGCCCTCGACGAAATGGTGATTGATGGCATTAAGACCAATATTGATCTGCATGCCAGATTGGTTAGAGATGAAGCCTTCAAAAAAGGTGGCGTAAATATCCATTATCTTGAGAAAAAGCTCGGACTATAAGCTTATAAGATTGGGCCCTATGGGTTGAATGCACTGGATCAAGGGCTCTGCAAGTCAGTAGCCCTTAGCCCAAAACCAAAAGCACTTAATCTAATAGCCCTTAAGCTACCTTGAAACGATAGCCCCGCAAATCAAAAGCCCCAAAAGGCTGAGTGCTCCTATGCAATGGCTCCAATTACTAATCGACGTTCCCCGCGAGCGCAGCGAAATCCTTGAGGATGCCATTATTGAATGCGGCGCCGTCTCTGTCACCTTAGAAGACGCGGCAGATCAGCCCATTTTTGCACCTGGCGTGGGTGAGCGCCCACTCTGGGATAACTGTACTGTTAAAGCACTGTTTCCGGCCACAACCGATACCGACCAGATAATTCTCCAGCTCTCTAATGCCATTCAACCTGCAGTAACAGCTCGCTGGGAATTACTCGAAGACAAAGACTGGACTCAGGAATGGAAAAAATATTTCCAGCCGCTTAAGTGTGGTGATCGCCTGTGGATTTGTCCGAGTTGGATTGAGGCGCCAGAACCTGATGCCATTAACCTGAGCCTCGACCCCGGCATGGCGTTTGGCACCGGCAGTCATCCTACAACCCATCTCTGCTTGCGCTGGCTCGACAAGCAGGACCTCGTCGGTAAAACCATTATTGATTATGGCTGCGGCTCTGGAATCTTAGGCATTGCCGCTCTATTACTCGGCGCTGAAAAAGTGATCGCCGTAGACATTGATCCTCAGGCGCTGCTGGCCAGTCGCGATAATGCTCAGCGCAACAATATTAGCGATGAAAAATTAGTTACCTATCTGCCGGATGAGGTCCCCACTGAGTTGCGGGCGGATGTGATGCTGGCAAATATTTTGGCCGCGCCACTCATACAGCTAGCACCGGCTATTAGCGACCTAACCGCTCAGGGCGGAACACTTTGTTTGTCTGGCCTTCTAGAAAGTCAGATTGATTATGTCTGTGCGCCCTATCTCCAATATTTTGATTTCTCAGCCCCAGCGATCGACTCTGAATGGACGCAACTTAGCGCCCAGAAAGTTCGCTAGCGCTAAGCAGGCATTAATCCTGCTAAACTCAATATTAATGAGTCAAAAGCGTAACCAGATGCCCGACATTATCACCAGCTGCCCAGACTGTAATATTGCCTTTCGCGCACTGCCTAGCCAGCTTTCTGCTGCGGGTGGACTGGTGCGCTGCGGCACCTGCCTGTTAGTGTTTAAAGCTCAGGATCATCTTCAGCAACCTGGAGAAGATGCGAATAATATTGAATATATGCCCTATGTGTTGGATGGCTTTAGCGACCTTCCGGAAGATGCCGAATATGAGATAGAGGGTGAACTGAGCCGAGATTTGGATCAGCATATAGGGGATGAGCTCGAGTCATTGACCGCCGAAGATGTGCCGGCCCAGCCCACAGAGCAGCCTCCCAGCATGTTGTTTGATGACGAATTAAACGCCAATGATGGCCCGAAAAAAGGCCGCTCAAAACTGCTCTCTCTATTTGGCGCGGCTGTAATACTGGCTGTAGGCTCAGTGTTATTGGCCGCTCAAGCAGTACATTTTAATAGTGCCGATCTCAGCCTCAATCCAGAATACCGTCGCCTAGTGCAAAAATTCTGTGCCTATACGGACTGTCCTATTTCCGAATATCGAGATCTCAGTAAAATTAAGGTCTCCCAGTTCATCGTGCAGGATCATCCACAACATTATGGCGCCCTGAGTATTAATCTACTGATTAGTAATAAAGCGGCCTACGAGCAGCGCTTTCCCAGCCTAGTTATCCGCTTTAACGATTTCAATGATGCCCCCGTGGCGCAGCGAATATTTTCTGCCAATGAATATCTTCTGGGTCGTCTGGCTAACGCCATTATCATGCCCCGCAACCAGCAGATTCAAATTAATCTAGAGCTTATCGATCCCGGCGACAATGCCACCAACTATGCCATTGAGCTTACCGACTAGTCTAAGGGCAAAAAACTACTGTTTTTTTTGATTGATCACTTTTTAATCAGTTGGCCAGAGGTTATTATGGCTGCCCTTTTTTCGTAGCCCAGTATTCGAGACTCTTTTGTTTAATATCGGCCCCTATCAGATCGAACATAAAACCATTCTAGCCCCTATGGCTGGCGTGACCGACCTGCCCTTTCGGCGGCTTTGCCGTGAGATGGGTGCCGGACTTGTGGTCTCCGAAATGGTCGCTGCTGATCCCAGTACCTGGGGCACCAGAAAATCTCGCTTACGTATTCAGTTTGGCGATGAGCCCGCACCCCGGTCTGTCCAGATTGCGGGCTACGATCCACAGATGATGGCCGACGCTGCACAGTTCAATGTGTCACAGGGCGCCCAGATAATTGATATCAATATGGGCTGCCCCGCTAAAAAAGTTTGCAAGCGGGCCGCCGGATCTGCGCTATTACAGAATCCACAATTGGTCAGCGATATATTGCAGGCTGTTGTTGCGGCTGTCGATGTACCCGTTACCTTAAAGATCCGCACTGGCTGGGATCGACAAAATCGCAATGCCGTGACCATCGCTAAAATTGCCGAAGAAGCTGGCATTGCCGCACTGGCTGTTCATGGTCGCACCCGCGCCTGTCGTTTTGTCGGCGAAGTGGAATACGACACTATCGCGCAGGTGGTCGAGGCTGTGTCTATCCCTGTGTTGGCCAACGGTGATATCAGCACGCCGGAAAAGGCCGTGTCTGTACTCGAACATACGGGTGCTGCTGCTGTAATGATCGGTCGTGCGGCCCAGGGTAATCCCTGGATTTTCCAGCAGATAAATCACTATTTGGAGCAGGGCCAGTTTTTAGCGGCACCCAGCAATGCAGAGGCGGGTTTGGTAATGCGTAATCACCTGCAGGCACTGCATGAATTTTATGGTGAAGTCGGCGGTGTGCGTATTTCAAGAAAACACATTGGCTGGTATATCAACCCCCTTGCCGGCGGTAAAGACTTTACCCAACAGTTTAATAAACTCGACAGTACGATTGAGCAGCGCGCATTACTGCAGCAGTTTTTTGAAAGTACCCAGGAACAGGCCGCATGACCACCATCGAAAAACTGTCTGAGGGCAGGACTGAAGAAGTTGCCGAGCACACTCCTGCAGCGCCAGTAATGAACAGCGTTATGCAGTCTCAACAGTCTTTGCGTTACAGTGTGGCCGAAGCCATGCAGCGCTACTTCGAAGATCTCGACGGCCAAGATGCCACCGACCTCTATGAGCTAGTCATGAACGAAGTAGAACCGCCACTACTTGCTGCCGTGATGAATTATACCCGCCAGAACCAAAGTAGAACTGCTGAGATGCTTGGGCTTAACCGTGGCACTCTGCGAAAAAAATTAAAACAATACAACCTTCTGTAATCACTTTTTCCACTCGAGGAATTCATGAGCGACCTAAGAAAAGTCTCCCGCGCACTTATCAGCGTTTCTGATAAAACTGGCATTGTCGAATTTGCCCAAGCCCTTACCAATCAGGGGGTTGAACTACTCTCTACGGGAGGCACCTTTCGCCTTTTGAGTGAACACAATATTCCAGTGACAGAGGTCTCTGATTACACTGGCTTTCCAGAAATGATGGATGGCCGCGTAAAGACATTACACCCGAAGGTTCATGGTGGAATCCTAGGTCGTCGCGGCAAAGATGACGGAGTAATGGCTGAGCATGGCATTAAGCCTATCGACATGGTCGTGGTTAATTTGTACCCCTTCGCAGCAACAGTAGCCGACCCGAATTGTGACCTGCCTACAGCCATCGAAAATATTGATATCGGTGGACCGACCATGGTTCGATCCGCAGCCAAAAACCACAAGGATGTCGCCATTGTGGTTAATGCCGGAGACTATAAAACTGTTATCGAAGAGATGCAGGCCAATGATGCGCAGCTAGATTACAGCACTCGATATCAGCTGATGGTCAAGGCGTTTGAGCACACCGCGGGTTACGACGGTATGATCGCCAATCACTTTGGCGCTAGAAACACCGACAATGTTAAACGTGATTTTTCTGATACGTTTAATGTGCAATATTTTAAAACTCAGGAAATGCGTTACGGCGAAAACCCTCACCAGAAAGCCGCCTTTTATACCGAAGCTAATCCAACCGAAGCCAGTGTGGCAACAGCAGTTCAGCTGCAGGGTAAAGAGTTGTCGTTTAATAACATTGCCGACACCGATGCTGCACTAGAATGCGTAAAACAATTTGAGCAACCGGCCTGCGTTATTGTTAAGCATGCTAACCCCTGTGGCGTATCTGTTGCGGTGGATATCAGCACAGCCTACGACCTCGCCTTTGCCACTGATCCAGAATCTGCCTTCGGCGGCATTATCGCCTTTAACCGTGAACTGGATGCAGTCACCGCCGCTAAAATTTGTGACAAGCAATTTGTCGAAGTCATTATTGCCCCTTCAGTAGCGGCCGATGCAGTAGCCGTTATTGCGGCTAAAAAGAATGTCCGTTTGCTAGAGTGCGGTACCTGGGGCGATGAGCGGCCACAGGATTTCGATTACAAACGTGTTAACGGTGGTCTGCTAATTCAGGACCGCGACAATGGCATGATTACAGAGCAGGATCTAAAGGTCGTGACGGCGCGAGTGCCCACTGAACTTGAAATGGGCGATATGATGTTTGCCTGGAAAGTTGCCAAGATGGTTAAATCCAATGCCATTATCTATGCTAAAAATAATCAGACCGTGGGTGTGGGAGCAGGCCAGATGAGCCGCATAAACTCCGCACGTATCGCGGGCATTAAAGCCGAGCACGCAGGGTTGGAAGTTGTGGGTGCAGTGATGGCTTCAGATGCATTCTTTCCATTCCGCGATGGTATCGATAATGCTGGCGCGGCTGGAATCAGCTGTATTATTCAACCCGGCGGATCCATGCGTGATGAAGAAGTTATTGCAGCAGCCAACGAGCACGGTATGGCAATGGTGTTTACTGGAATGCGTCACTTTAGACATTGATGTTTAAAAACTGGCACAATTTAAAAAGCCCGCTCTGTGCGGGCTTTTTAATATCTGTATTAGAGCTGTTTTTTTGTCAGTGCAAACGCTGCCAAAGCTCTCTCACGTGACTCTTTGATATCCATCACCGGCTCTGGATAATTAACGCCAATTTCCACGCCAGCAGCGGCGAGAATTTCAGCGGGCGCCAACCAGGGTGCATGAATATATTTGGCCGGCATGTCTGCCAACTCAGGAACATAGCGACGGATGTACTCGCCCTGCTTATCAAACTTCTCGCTCTGAGTGATGGGATTAAAGATGCGGAAGAAAGGGGCGGCATCGGCACCGCAACCGGCGATCCACTGCCAGCCTGCACTGTTACTCGCGAGGTCTGCATCCACGAGGCAGTCCCAAAACCACCGCTCCCCCTCATGCCAATGGACTAATAAATTCTTCACTAGGAATGAGCCAACCACCATGCGCACGCGATTGTGCATATAGCCAGTGCTATAGAGTTCGCGCATGCCCGCATCGACTAAAGGATACCCAGTTTTGCCCTGCTGCCACGCCTTGAGATCCCTCTCTGTATTACTCGCCCAGGGGAATACATCAAAACGAGCCTGTAAATTTTTGCTGGGTAGTTGAGGGAAGTGATAGAGCAGATAGTAAGAAAACTCGCGCCAGCCCAACTCACTTAAAAAGGTATCTAGACTGTCTTCATTATTAATAATGGCGGCCGCATCTGCCGCTCGGTGCCAGGCTGTATTTGATGAAATTTGCCCAAAATGTAGGTAGGGCGACAGTCGCGACACATTGGCTTTGTCTGGGAAATTACGGCCTTCGCGGTAGTCTTCAAGTTCGGCCATAACAAAGTCATCGAGGCGATCCTGAGCTGCGGTTTCACTGATATCCCAACGGGCTTGCATCTGGGTATCCCATTTTATGGTCGGCAACAAGCGTAAATCGTCAAGCGAAAGTGAGCCTTTACTTACGTCGAGAGTGCTTATTTTGCTGGGAACGGGAAGGGGCTTTCTTGGAGCCACCTTAGACAAACAGCCTCTGCGATAGTAGGGCGTGAATACCTTGTAAGGTGTTTGGTCTTTTTTAAGTACCTGCCATGGCTCCCAGAGGAGCGAACCATTAAAACTTTCCACCTCGACATCTGCGCCCTTTAGAGCCGCCTTGATATCTCCATCCCGGGCGATTCTCCAGGGTTCGTAACAGCGATTCCACACTACCGTCTGTGCCGAGGTTTCCTCGACCAGCTTGGTCAAGATAGCCTGAGGTTCACCCTGAAAAATATTGAGCTTACCGTTCAACGTTTTATTGAGCGACTCCAGCGCATGGTGCAGCCACCATCTGCTGGCACCCCCCATCGCCCAGTCACCGGCGTTTTTATCATCGAGAATGTACACCGGAATAATGTCACCTTTGGCACAGGCAGCACTTAGGGCAGGATTATCGGCGAGTCGCAAATCTTGGCGAAACCAGACAATTGCAGGGCTTTTAGAAACTGAGATGGGTAGATCCTTATTATCATTTTAACTGGACGAGGATACGGCTTATTATTTTATTTAGATTGGCCGGTCAGAAGAGAAGGTTAGCATTTTAAAGGCCCAGTAGACTAGCGCCCTGGCCGTTGCTTTTTTTACTGCGCAAAATCGTTACTCTGCTACAATTCCCCTCTAAATTTTTGAGGTGGAAAACAAGCAATGAATGTACTGGTTATTGGCTCAGGAGGTCGCGAACATGCACTGGCTTGGAAGGCAGCACAGAGCGACGATGTCGGCACAGTCTATGTAGCGCCAGGCAATGCGGGTACCGCCATCGAGCCTAATCTTGAGAACCTTGCCATCGCCGTTAGCGATTTTGCCGCCCTAGCTGATTTTGCGCAGACCAATGAAGTAGGCCTAACGATTGTCGGCCCAGAGCAGCCTTTAGTGGATGGGGTTGTGGATTATTTCCAAGCCCTCGATCTACCCATATTTGGTCCCTCGAAGAATGCAGCTCAGCTAGAGGGCTCAAAAGCATTTACCAAAGATTTCTTGGAACGCCAGCAAATACCAACGGCCAACTATGGCAACTTTACAGATCTAGATGAGGCTTTGGCTTATTTGCACGAAGTAGGCGCGCCTATTGTGATTAAGGCCGATGGCCTAGCTGCAGGCAAAGGTGTGATTGTTGCCATGACCTTAATTGAAGCTGAAGAAGCGGTGCGCGATATGCTAGCGGGTAATGCCTTTGGTGAAGCCGGCCACCGCGTAGTGATCGAAGAATTTCTTGATGGTGAAGAAGCCAGCTTTATTGTTATGGTCGATGGAAAAAATGTATTGCCCATGGCTACCAGCCAAGACCACAAACGCGCGGGTAATGGCGACACTGGCCCTAACACCGGCGGCATGGGTGCTTACTCGCCAGCGCCTGTGGTCGACGACAAAATATATAAGCGCATTATGGATGAGGTTATTTACCCTACGGTTAATGGTATGGCCGCAGAGGGCAATGATTACAGTGGTTTTCTCTATGCAGGCCTAATGATCATGGCCGATGGCACGCCCAAGGTAATAGAATTTAACTGCCGCTTTGGTGACCCTGAAACTCAGCCAATTTTACTGCGCCTGCAATCAGATCTCGTTAGTCATTGCCTTGCCGCACTGACGGGTGATCTAGACAAGCAGGTCGCCCATTGGGATCCAAGGCCAGCAGTGGGTGTAGTGCTGGCAGCCGGAGGCTATCCCGGTGCCTATAAAGGTGGCGATGTGATTACGGGTCTCCGCCCTGCTTCAGCCGATGCGCAGGACCAGAAAGTATTCCATGCAGGAACAGCCCAGCAAGAGGGTAATGTTGTAACCAGTGGTGGTCGCGTACTCTGCGCCACGGCAATGGGTAGTTCTGTGGCAGACGCTCAGAAAAAGGCTTATGCCCTCGCCGGCGAGATTCACTGGAATGACCTGTATCTTAGAAATGATATTGCTTGGCGTGCTATTGAACGTGAACAGGCCGACTAGCTTCTATTAGTCGCTGAACGACAGCGGCTCTAGATATAGAAATAGAAATAGAAATAGAAATTTAATAGTAAGCTAGGACGCTAACAGAGAGTACCAATAATGAATGATCAGGCGTTCTTCAGTGTCGATATCCCTTTTGAGTCGTTTGGTCGGACTCACAGCCTGACCTTATTGGTATTCGCTCTCTTACTAGGGATTCTAGTAGTCGCCAGTAAAAGGCTGTCTGATAGACAGAATCTTATTCTCGGTAGGCTTCTCTCAATATTTATGTCTGTATCAGTGATGGTTTGGGCTGGATTACATGTTTTTTTTGATCGCTTTAATATAGCCATCGATCTACCTCTCTCTATCTGCAATCTTTTAGCCCTGTTAGCACCCCTGCTATTTTGGAACCCGAATCACAGGCGTTTGGAAATTATCTATTTCATGGTGATGTGCGGTACCTTTCAGGCCATTGTCACGCCGGATCTGTATGTTGGCTTTCCCGGCTATGGGTTTTTCAAATACTGGATTGTGCATATTGGCTTGGTGTTGATGGTCATACAACAGCTTCTATCATTTAGGCTGTACCCTCGGCCCAAAGCGATGATTGCGGCCTTTGTTTGGTTAAATATCTATCTGCTGAGTCTAGTGCCAATAAATTTCTGGCTTGATGCGAACTATTTTTACCTGATGGAAAAACCTGTGAACCCATCAATCCTCGACTATTTTGGGCCCTGGCCCTGGTACATTTTGGTGACAGAAGGCCTGGCATTCGTCTTTTTTGCGATTGCATACGTACCTATAGCCATTGCTAGGAAATACTTTATAAATCCGGCTACAATTAATCCTGTCCAAATAACTGAATAAGTGTATTTAAAGATTATGTCTAATCGTCGATTATCAGCCGTAGACCAACTGTTAACCCAGTTAGATCAGGGCTTGCGTACCGCCTTTGGCAGTGCGCCCATGCCACAGCGTGCCTCACCTGCCGTTGCCCTAGACGATGTTGAATTGTCGGATCAGGAACGCAAACATGCCATTGGCTTGATGCGTGTCAATCATGCCGGCGAAGTCTGCGCCCAGGCGCTTTATCAGGGACAGGCGCTAACGGCTAAATTACCAGAAGTTGGCGCTCAGATGGAACATGCTGCTGAGGAAGAGATTGACCATTTGGCCTGGTGCGAAGAGCGTATTACTGAACTTGGAGGCACCACCAGCCACCTCAATCCAATTTGGTACGCCATGTCTTTTGGCATTGGCGCCGGTGCTGGATTAATCAGCGATAAGTTAAGCTTGGGGTTTGTTGCCGCCACCGAAGATCAGGTCTGTGCACACCTTAAAACCCATCTCGATCAGTTGCCTGCTCATGATCGCAAGAGCCGCGCTATTGTTGAGGAAATGCTGGTCGATGAAGAACGTCATGCCCAGAGTGCACTAGATGCAGGTGGCCATCGTTTTCCAAAGCCGGTTAAACAGCTAATGACTCTGGTTTCTGCGGCTATGACGGGCAGTAGCTACCGAATTTGAATTTAAAGCCTGGCGCTGTCAGCGGCTAGGTCTTTATCCCAAGCCTGCATCAACCCAACAACCTTATCCGCAAGCCAGCGATGAATCGGGGAGCCCGAGGTTCTTTTATGCTGCAACAACACCAGTGAAATTGTCCCTTCGTGGGGTAGTTCTGCCGGGTAGCGCTTGCGCACAATACGGTCCATTCCACGCTCCATGGTCAGACCATACTTGGCTGCCACCATCAGACAGTCCGTATCACAGACCGTTTCCATGGCCGTTAGAAGCTGGTTGGTCACCAGAGCCTTTTTACGCTTTCGACCAAGATCACGTAAAACTTTATCAAAGCGCGCATCGGTTCTAGCGCTTACCCGCTTGGAAATAAGCAGGTAATACTGCACAAAGGGGAATTCAAGAATTTCATCTAGGGTAACCCGGGACTTTTTGGCCAGGGGGTGGCCTTCTCGCATCCAGATTGATGGGGTGAAAATTGCTAGATTGCGGGCACTAATATCTTCAGTAATACCCTTCTCGATGTCGATCGCAAAATCCAGAATACCGTCTGCCAGCTCCCGCTCAACCGAATCGGTTTCACTGGAGATCGATAAAATAACCCCTGGGGCATACTGAGTAACAACCTTAGTTAGCTCTGACACCAGCGATATAGCCACAAACTCCGGGACTGCAATGGTAATTTCTCCCACATAGGCAGCGGGATCAAACTCCCCTTCACTGACCATCTCTAGAATGTTTTCCAGCAGTCTGGGCAGGCGCATCTGCAAATCCCGAGCCTTAGGGGTAGGCACCAACTCATTACCGGTTCGGGTAAACAGCGGGTCATCCAATTGATGTCGCAACCGTTGTAGTACTCGACTCATGGCAGGCTGAGTAATAAATAGCCGATGGGCCGCCCGGGTTACGCTCTTTTCTTCGAGCAACGCCTGAAGGGAAACCAGCAAATTGAGATCGAGACGGGAAAGTTTTTGAAGATTCATTATTAAAACCCTAGGTCATTACAAAAACGCATATAGTTGATGTAAATAATGCATTTGGATTATGACATGGAAGCGCCTATATTTACACCCATAGAGCAAGGGCTCTTAAATTTAACCAAGGAGATACACCATGACACTCGTATATATATTGATCGGCTTTACTGGTCTAGCGGGTGCTGCAATTGCGAAAGATGATTTCGTCAAGTTGGAAGCACCTAAAATGGAAGCTTCTGATAAGTAAGGCCACCAGTCACAGCATACCGTGACCCAGCTAAATTTACAGATGTACCAAATTCGTAACAAGTTAGTCGTAAATTGTTAGTACCCCGTTTTACCCCTCTTAATCCTTGCTATAGGATTCTTTTATAGGGACCCACATAGGGTCCCTTTTTTTTGCGTCCCTTTTACATCTCTACATTTAAACGCAATCATGCGGTATTACAAAAACGCATGACATGAATGCACATAATGCATTGGAATTATGGGCTCGAGGTTTCTAATATGCGCCCCAGTTAAGCTGTAACAGTTTACGAAAACGCGCCCACTGGCGAGTCTTCATTGTTTTACCTCATTACCCCCTTCTTTGTGATTCATCCAGAGATTTTTTAGGAGCCTTTATTAGGCTCCTTTTTTTTGCCTGCTACTTTCTCACCCAACCCGTTACTTTCTTCACCTAACCGGCCCCTTGCTAACCTAAGACGCTTGATGAATCACATAGCTATGGCTTATTTCAACACCACCGGCTTCCAGCATAATTGAGGCTGAGCAGTACTTTTCTGCTGAGAGTTCAACGGCTCTTTTAACCTGACTCTCTTTAAGATCAGTTCCAGTGACGATAAAGTGAAGGTGAATCTTACTAAACACCGCGGGAACAGCATCCACACGCTCGGCTTCTAGCTCAGTCTTACAGCCTGTTACTTGCTGGCGACCCTTCTCCAGCATTGTCATCACATCAAACGACGCGCAGCCACCTAGACCCATTAATACCATCTCCATAGGCCGCACACCCATATTTCTGCCACCCTGATCTGGCGCACCATCCATCACTACTGAATGTCCGCTTCCGGACTCTGCCAGAAACATAACGCCATCTACCCACTTAATTGTCGCTTTCATAATTTACCTCATTTTTAAGGGAGCAAAGATTAGCATAGACTTCCCCTCAATATTTACGCGCCAACAGAGTTTTTTTACTACAATAAATCACATGGGTCGCGAAATAACTGTTGTCTGTAGTGGTAATTAGCAGCGGCTTAGAAAACCACATTAAGGAGAAACACATTGGCGCCTGCACCTCTTACCCCACACATAGACAATGTAGAAGAGTTTTTATCCCATTGTCACCGTCGTCGATACCCCGCAAAAAGCACTATTATCTATGCGGGAGATCAGGGTGATACGCTGTATTACATTATTAAAGGATCCGTTACTGTCGTCATCGAAGACGATAGTGATGGCAAAGAGATGATTCTCGCCTACCTAAATCCAGGCGATTTCGTTGGAGAAATGGGTCTTTTCGACCAGGAACACCGAAGTGCCTGGATTCGGACCAAAACAGAATGCGAAGTGGGTGAAATTAGCTACGCGAAGTTTGTCGAGCTAGGCCATCAACATCCAGAATTTCTTTTCGCGATCAGTAAACAGATAGCCCAGCGCCTGCGAGATACCACCCGCAAAGTAAGCGACTTGGCATTTCTGGATGTCACGGGTCGTGTTGCGCGCACCCTGTTAGATTTATGCAAAGAACCCGATGCCATGACCCATCCAGATGGTATGCAGATTAAGATCACCCGTCAGGAAATAGGTCGAATTGTTGGTTGCTCTCGAGAGATGGTGGGTCGCGTGCTTAAAGATCTGGAAGAACGTGAGCTGGTTTCTGTAACAGGTAAAACCATGGTGGTGTTTGGTACTCGCTAAGGTGGCTCGTACCTATGCTCCAACTTAAATCACACTGCGAACGTTGCGACGCCTTATTGGCCCCTGATTCCAATAAGGCGGTGATATGCTCATTCGAATGTACTTTTTGCCTGCGCTGTAACCATGAGGATCTTAAGGGTATTTGCCCAAACTGTGGTGGGGACTTACAACAGCGGCCAGCTAAACTAAGTAATCAATGAAAATCTCTGCGTACACAACCATGACAAAGATCGTATTCAAGAAAGAAGAGAAAGACCGGATCGTTCAGAAGATACAGCGGTATTTTAATGATGAGCTTGACCAGACTTTGGGTCAATTTGATGCTGAGTTTTTACTCGACTTCTTTTCGGACGAGGTGGGCAGACTTTATTACAATCGAGGGCTATTGGATGCCCAGGCTGTTTTGCATGAGAAAGCCGAACATATCGCCGACGCTATTTATGCCTTAGAAAAACCAATCCCATTTAGTCGATAGGCTACTCTAATTTATTCACTAAATGATTTATTCATTAAACGGGTTATTCACTAAACATCTGGCTGAGTTTCTCGCCCGGCTCGTCATGGCGCATAAACGCCTCTCCCACTAAAAATGCATGAACGTTGTGCTCTCGCATAGCAGCAACATCTTCTCGCCCATGAATTCCGCTTTCGGTGATAACAATTTTATGAGCGGGGATTTTATTTAGCAGCTTAAAAGTATTTTCTAACGACACTTCAAATGTGTGTAGATTGCGGTTATTAATGCCGACCATTGGATTGTCAAACATTAGCGCTATATCTAATTCAGCTTCATCATGCACTTCAATCAGCACATCCATTCCCAACGACAGAGCAACTTCATGTAGCTGAATTAGCTGCTCTTTATTTAGGGCAGAGACGATAAGCAAAATGCAATCCGCACCCATGGCTCGGGCTTCATAGATTTGGTATTCGTCGACAATAAAATCTTTTCGAATGACGGGCAAGCTGCTGGCGTTGCGTGCCAACTGCAAATACTCGTCGGCGCCCTGAAAGAAATCTACGTCAGTTAAAACTGATAGGCAGGCTGCACCGCCCTGCTCATAACTTTTAGCAATGGCCGCCGGATCAAAGTTTTCCCGAATAACACCTTTGCTCGGTGAGGCTTTTTTAATTTCTGCAATAACCGCAGACTCACCCCGAGAAATTTTATCTGCCATGGCCTTGGCAAAGCCACGAGGCGCAGACGCTGAGGCCGCTTTTTCGATTAGCTGGGGTATTGATACCAGTGCGCTGCGCTCGGCAATTTCTTCCTGCTTACGGGCGAGAATTTTTTTTAATATTGTCGGTGTATCTGAACTCATCTTGACTCTCTTCAATTATTCTTAGGCGTCTTGCTGAACCTGCGTAAAGGTTGCTAAATCGGTAATTTTGGCGCGAGCTAAGCCAACACCTATAACGTCCTGGGCCATGGCCACACCCTCTTTTATATCATTAGCACAGCCAGCAACATAGAGTGCGGCTCCGGCATTTAACGCAATAAGATCAGCCGCTTTATGGGCATTGGCGCCTGTACGTTTTCCTAGGGCATCAATAATTAGAGCCAGTGATTGCTTGGCGTCTTCCACCGCTAAGCCATCGAGGCTTTGGCGCTCTGGTAAAAAATCTTCCGGCTTAATGGTATATTCGGTGACGGCATTATTTTTGAATTCGGCGACATGGGTCTCTGCCGCTATGCTAATTTCGTCTAGCCCGTCAGCGGAGTGGACAACCATAATGTGCTCGGCACCCAATCGTCCAAGCACTTCTGCCATAGGTTTACACAGCGCCTGGTCATAAACCCCGATAAGCTGCCTCGTTACACCAGCAGGGTTTGTCATAGGCCCGATAATATTGAAGATTGTCCGCAGGCCAAGTTCTCGTCTTGGGGCAATGGCATGTTTCATGGCGCTGTGATGGGCTGGCGCAAACATAAAGCCCACGCCCAGCTCCTGCACACAGAGGGCGACCTGATCTGGCGATAAATTTAAATTCACTCCAGCGGCTTCTAATAAATCAGCTGCCCCACTGTTGCTACTAACGGAACGATTGCCATGTTTGGCTACCTGGCCGCCGGCTGCAGCGACGACAAAGGTGGCAGCGGTGGAGACATTAAATAAATTAGATTCATCGCCGCCCGTACCAACAATATCTACAAGGCCCGCACCGGAAACATTTACACCGGTTGCCAGCTCGCGCATGACTTCCACTGCACCGGTGATCTCATCGATGTTTTCGCCTTTCATGCGCAGTGCAATTAGAAACCCGCCTATTTGCGCTTCGCTGGCATTGCCGGTCATTATTTGACGCATCACATCACGCATTTCTGAGCGACTTAGATGTTTACCATTAACAATGATTTCTAATGCTTGTTTGAGATCCACCGGCTGTTCCTTTTTAGTGTCTGAGATATTAGTACCTGAGATTTTAGTGCCCGCTATTTTCCTTGGAGGAAATTATCTAATAGATCATGGCCATGCTGAGTGAGTATTGATTCGGGGTGGAACTGAACACCCTCTATCGCTAGTTCTTTATGTCGAATGCCCATAATTTCATCGAGACTGCCGTCTGTATTTTCAGTCCATGCTGTGATTTCCAAACAGTCGGGTAGCGTTGCCTGCTCAATGACTAAGGAGTGATAGCGAGTGGCTTCAAACGGATTACTCAGGTCTTTAAAAACACCCGTATTGTTATGGTGCATCATCGAGGTTTTTCCATGCATCACCTGTTTGGCACGCACGATTTTTCCGCCAAAGGCTTGGCCGATACTCTGATGCCCAAGACAGATACCAAGAATTGGAATTCTACCCTTAAAGGTTTTTATAACATCGACTGACACACCAGCTTCGTTCGGTGTGCAGGGACCCGGAGAAATTACAATTTTTTCTGGGGCCATTTTTTCTATGTCGGCAATAGTGATTTTGTCGTTACGACAAACTTTCACATCTGCTTTTAACTCAGCCAGATACTGAACAATGTTATAGGTAAATGAGTCGTAGTTATCGATCATTAGTATCATTTTGACACTCCGCATACCATTGCCGCTGCACGCATTAAGGCACGGGCTTTATTGTTGGTTTCTTTCCACTCTAACTCGGGTACCGAATCGGCGACCACACCTGCACCAGCCTGTACGTGGAGCATGCCGTCTTTGATCACTGCGGTGCGAATAGCAATGGCTGTATCCATGGTTCCATTCCAGCCAATGTAACCAACCGCCCCGCCATAGATACCGCGTTTTACAGGCTCTAATTCATCGATGATTTCCATGGCGCGAATTTTTGGTGCGCCACTCAATGTACCAGCGGGTAATGTCGCCTTAAGAACTTCTAGGGCTCCCATGCCATCAACGACTTCACCCACCACGTTGGATGTTATGTGCATCACATGAGAGTAACGTTCTACTCGCATTTTTTCGGTCAATTTAACGGTGCCGGTTTTACTGATACGGCCAACATCGTTGCGCCCTAAATCGATGAGCATTAGATGCTCGGCAATTTCTTTTGGATCGGCGAGCATCTCATCTTCCATCGCCTGATCTTCTTCTGGGGTTTCTCCGCGCTTGCGGGTTCCGGCTATAGGTCGCACCGTGACTAAGCCATCTTCTAAACGTGCCAGCACTTCTGGTGACGAGCCTACGATATGAAAGTCGGCGAGATCTAGGAAGTACATATAGGGCGATGGATTAAGGCGGCGCAATGCGCGGTAGAGATTAATTGGTGAGGCATCAAAGGGGGCTGACAGTCGCTGGGAGGGCACTACCTGCATTACATCGCCAGCGATCACATATTCTTTAATTTTATTCACTGCCGCTTTGAAGTCCTGTTCGCCAAAGCTAGACACAAAGTCTTGCTCTGAAATGCCGTCGGCCTGCATGTTCATGGGCGGCAGTTCTGGTGTTGGCTGGGCGAGCTTATGCTCTAACTCATCGAGTCTGGCTTCGGCTTTTTCTAATGCGCCCACTTCTTTGGCGTCCACATGGACCACTAACATAATGGTGCCAGACAAATTATCGAAAACGGCCACTTCATCGGAGGCCATCAATAATATATCGGGAGTACCCAGTACATCGGCCGGCGCACTGTCCGCTAATCGTGACTCTACAAAACGCACGGTGTCGTATCCAAAGTAGCCTACAAGACCGCCGGTAAATCTTGGCAGATCAGGGATATCGGGCATGCTGAATAATTTTCGAAAGCGGTCAACTTCCCCCAATGGGTCGCTGGTAGTGCGATTGACCATGGGTTTGCCCTCACGAACTATTTCCAGGCGGTTGCCAAAGACTTTTAATACGGTGGAGGTCTGCAGACCAATCAGCGAGTAACGACCCCACTTTTCTCCGCCCTGAACTGATTCGAACAGGTAGGAATTGGGTCCGTAAGCTAGCTTTAGATAGACGCTGAGGGGGGTTTCAAGATCGGCCAGTACTTCACGTGTAACGGGAATGCGGTTAAAGCTCTGGCTTGCCAATGTGGCAAATTTTTCCGGGGTCATAGCAGTTTCCTTGTTCGATAACAGTTTGATTTATGCAGGCGTTCGCAACGCCCAAGTAGCACTAGTTGCGCCATCGCCACCACTGGCAGCTAAAATCAAACTGTATAGAACTGTTACTGTTCACAACCCATCTCCTGTTGACGGTCGCTATTATAATCAATAACGCTCAGACAAGGAACCGCGAGACTTTTATGTTTTCTAGCCTGCGTTTGCCAATTCTGTGCGTAACTTACCGATAACCTCAGCATAGTCTGGCTGACTAAAAATTGCTGAGCCTGCAACAAAGGTATCTGCTCCGGCGGCGGCTATCTCTCCGATATTATTAACCCCAACACCGCCATCAACTTCCAGACGTATATCATAACCGCTGGCATCGATCAGTTTGCGTGCTTCGCGGAGTTTGTCGAGCGTTGCGGGGATAAACTTCTGACCGCCAAATCCTGGGTTAACTGACATCAGCAGCAGCATATCCATTTTATCCATTACCCAGCGCGTCGTTTCCAAGCTAGTGCCCGGATTTAAAACTAGACCGGCTTTACAGCCCAGTTCGCGCACTAACTGTAGCGAGCGGTCTATATGACCTGAGGCCTCTGGATGAAAAGTAATATAAGTCGCGCCGGCATCGGCAAACATACGAATCAGATCGTCGACTGGCTGCACCATCAGATGCACATCGATAGGAGCGGTAACGCCATGATCCCGAAGGGCTTTACAGACCATGGGCCCGATAGTTAGATTGGGAACGTAATGATTATCCATAACATCGAAATGCACGATATCGGCACCCGCTTCGAGCACGTTATCTACCTCTTCTCCCAGTCGGGCGAAGTTAGCAGCAAGTATAGAGGGGGCAATCAGAAAATCAGTCATAAAACACCATGGATTAGTTCAGGCGCAATGATGCGCGACTTCCATTGTGGGTGCAAATTATTTGCCCTTTTTATAGCATCAAAAAAGGGTACATAAAAAAGGCCACTAACTGGAAGCTAGTGGCCTTTTAATTTACGGCTGTGTGTGTTGGGCCTATTCATCCGCCTCTTTGTGCATATGTTTGCTATGCCTTTCTTTGCGTTGGGCTTTAGCCTCTTCCATTGTTACTGCGCCGTCGCCATCAGCATCCATTTTATTAAATTTCTGGCGCCTTTTGTCGGCCATTTTCTGTATTGCCGCTTCATGTTCCTCTAGGGAAATACTGCCGTTCTTATCGAGATCGGCGTGCTTGAACATGCCGCCTTTGTCATGACCTCCGCCATGATGGCCCGCTAGACTCCAAACTGACACTAGGGCCAACGATGTAAAAATAATCCAATTTCTCATAATCTAATCCTCCAGTTTCTGTGTCAGCTTAAAAACGTCGCGGGCTCGCTTTCGTTGACCTGGGTTAGTAGGAGTAATCTTTAAAGGTATCCCGCAGATCCTTCTTGCTAATTTTGCCTGTGGCTGTATGAGGTATCTCTTCAACAAACACGCAGTCACCTGGAATCCACCACTTGGCTATCTTGCCTTCCAAAGAGGCCAAGATGGCATCTTTATTGGGCGTGACGCCCTCAACTGGAATCACAATAAGCAGTGGGCGCTCAGTCCACTTGGGGTCTGAAACACCGATCACCGCTGCTTCCTGGACATCTGGATGACCCATGGCGGCATTTTCCACGTCAATGGAGCTAATCCACTCACCCCCAGACTTAATCACGTCTTTCACGCGATCGGTGATAGTGACATAGCCATATTCATCAATAGAGGCCATGTCGCCAGTATCAAACCAGCCATCGGCATCTAGGGCTGGTTTCTCATCTAGACGGTAGTAGCCGCTGATAACCCAGGGGCCTTTAACCAGCAGTAAACCTGAGGCAATTCCGTCCCAGGGAAGTTCGTTATGATTTTCATCGACGATTTTCATCTCTACGCCATACACCATACGGCCGGCGCGAACACGGTAAACGTCCTGCGCTTCCTGAGTACTGTCTTTCATCCAATCCATGGGTCGATTGTAAGAGCCCAGCGGACTCATCTCGGTCATACCCCAGCCCATATGGACCATAACGCCATGTCTTTCCATTTCTTGGATTAGGGACAGTGGGCAGGCAGAACCACCGCAGACAACCGACTTGAGAGTTTCTATCGTCTTACCTGTGGCATTGAGGTAGCCAACAAGTGCCAACCAAACCGTGGGCACACCCAGAGAATAGTTAACCTTTTCTTCATTGATAAGCTTGGTTAATGTCTCGCCGTCAGCCATTTTTGGCCCGGGGAATACTAGCTTGGCGCCAGTCATGGGGGCATTGTAAGCAGTTCCCCAGGCATTCACGTGAAACATGGGCACGATGGGCATAACTACGTCGTTTGATGACAGGTTCATCAAATCTGGCATGGACCCAACAATGGAGTGCAATACGGTGCTGCGGTGACTGTAGAGCACACCTTTAGGGTTGCCGGTAGTGCCGGAGGTATAACACATTGAACTGGCGGTATTTTCCTCAAGATCGGGCCAGTTAAAACTGTCCGACTGATCGCCAATAAATGTTTCATAGCAATGGGTGTTGGCCAGGCTAGTCTCTGGCATATGGGCTTCGTCGGTCATAATGACGTAGCCGCGCACTGTGGGCAGCCTGTCTTTTAGCGACTCAAGAAGGGGCACAAACATGGGGTCAGTGAAGACCCACTGATCTTCCGCATGATTGATAATAAAGTCTATTTGTTCGGGAAATAGGCGTGGGTTAACCGTGTGGCAAACTTGGCCTGAGCATGAAATGGCGTAGTAGAGCTCAAAGTGGCGATAGTCATTCCAAGCCAGTGTCGCTATTCGGTCGCCCGGCTCGAAACCCACGCCCTGCAGCGCATTTGCGAGCTTGCGAACACGTTGGAATGCATCTTTATAGGTGTATTTATGGTGTGGATTATCACCTGTGACTGAGACAATCTCGCTCTTGCCATTAATTCGATCTGCATGCTTCATTATTGACGTAATAGTGAGCTGCGAATCCATCATCAAACCGTTCATACCTACCCCTTTTATTTCTTATTAAATTTATGGGGTAAGACTACCACCTGCCACAGACTGTTCAACACTTAAATCTGCGGACAGGCAGTCATAGGTTCTAGCCTGAGATGTCAGTAGTAGAGCGGGATCTCTTTTAGATAGGTCTCGATTTGACTGAAGTCTGGCAACAGTAGCTTCTCGCTGTCTACCTGCAAATCAATTTTAATACAGTTGCCATTCTCAGTAGCGCTCTGAGTTGTCATTTCACAGTCTGCCTCGACACGCAATGTGTGGGGGAATCCTCTGGTCATGATGGCGTAGTAATGATGGCTGTGGCCCTCACCAAAGCTATTGAGCACTAATATTCTGGTGCTGGCCCCAAAGTCAGAGGCTGCGCCACCGCTCTGTAATGCACCGAAGTCAATTAGTGGGATATTGAGATGTCGCCATGGAATCCATCCAGCAACCCAGGGTGGCAGCTGATCTCCCTGTTCTGGGGCCTGATTAAGAATAATTTCGGCGACGGCGGGCATTGGAACAAGCAATTGCGACTGGCCAATATTTACCGCCAGGCAATCGATTGTTTCAATCGACTCTTGTTGATCAAGAAAGAATAAACTCATTGGCTACATGCCTCCATTTGTTCCATTTCCATGCACATTTTCTGTGCTAGCTGGCCTGCAGTACCCACGAAATCAGCACTCTTACGCTGTATTACTGCTTCGGGCATTGTAGGCGCGGTGCAGTCAGTGGGGTCTTGCACCCAGACTTTGCCACCGCGGTCCTTAATTGTTTGACAACCTTTTGCGCCATCGTCTCCCATACCGGTGAAAATAATTGCACCGCAATCACGCTTGTATACAAGAGCCAATCGCGCTGCCACCTGATCAATAGAGGGTGCATAATGGCCCTGCCATCTCGAGTTAAAGCACAGCATCCAACCCTGCTTACTCAACCTTGTTTCAAACTCTGGGGAAATCACAGTCACGGTCCCCGGTTTAATAAACTGTCCTGTTACAGCCTGATGGGTCGGCCATCCTGTCTGTTTTTCGATCATGCGCAACAATGTATCTATTTGCTGTTCTGCAATATGTTGCACATAAACAAATGCAATGTCCCTGCTGACTGGCACCTTGGAAAGAAATTCTTTTACCGCCTGCAGGCCCCCTGTAGAGGCTCCCAGCAGCCAAACCATTTTCCCTTGGCCCATGGTTGTTTAAACACTCCTGCTGGCTAACAGCTCGTCAATGGTGCCCAGCAACTCATCTTCCTGATAGGGTTTACCCATGTAACGATCAACGCCAAGCTCCATGGCGCGCTGTCGATGTTTGTCTCCTGTTCTTGAGGTGATCATCAGGACCGGTATATTTTTTAAGGTCTCACTGGCACGCATTCTGGTGGCTACTTCAAAACCATCCATACGCGGCATTTCGATATCTAACAACAGAACGGCTGGAATTTCGTCCTGCATGGCCTTTAGGGCTTCAATGCCATCTTTTGCCGTGGCAACTCTGTAGCCCTGCCGCTTAAGAATTCGGCTGGTGACTTTTCGCACCGTGACAGAATCGTCTACAACCAGCACATAGGTAGCTTCATCTGCGGCGCGGTCTACCTTGGCAGTCTCCTGTGTCAGTGCCTTTTCTGCAGCTGTCTCAGCATCCTGGGATATCAGTGATCCTTCACTAATGGCTACTCGGGCAAGTTCATTGAGATCAATAATAACCACGACACGGCCATCACTGAGAATAGTGGCTCCACCCAAACCCGGCACTGTTGAGAATTGCGCACCAAGATTTTTTACGACGATTTCCTGAGTGCCAACAATTTCATCGACCTGAGCGGCGAAGTATCGATTGTCAGAATGAAACAGTACGATCGGCACAGCCTCTGTCAGTGACGCCATTGGAGTAACAATATCTATATTTGTTTCCGCGCTTAATAGCGCCCCCAGGTGCTGCAGAGCATAATCCCTGCCGGCATAATTAATGATGCCGCCTCCGGCAACCACGGCTGCCAACTTTTCTGGCGAGATAAAATGTACGCCATCGATAGAATTGAGAGACAGCGCATAATGGTCACCAGTAACATTGATCATCAGGGCGCGGTTTACCGACAAGGTGAACGGTAATGTCACTGTGAACTGGGTGCCGCGACCGGGGGATGACTCAATGTCTACGGATCCACCCAGTTGGCGAACCTCACTGCTCACCACATCTAGGCCTACACCACGGCCTGAGATTTCAGATACTGCATCAGAGGTTGAAAACCCAGGATGAAAAATATACTTGGCAACCTCGTGATCTGATAGCGGGGCATCCTTTTGCATCAATTCTTTTTCGATAGCAAGATCGCGGATGCGTGACATATCCAAACCTGCACCGTCGTCGGCAAGATGGATCACTATGTCACCACCTTGGCGATAGGTTGTCACCGCAATAGTGCCAGTCGCTGACTTATGGGCTTTCTTACGTTGGGCCTTAGTTTCGATACCGTGGTCCACTGCGTTGCGAATAAGATGTTCAAGTGGCGCTACAATACGGTCGAGTACTGTGCGGTCCATTTCACCATGGATGTTCTCCATTTTTAACTGAACTTCTTTGCCCAATTCCTGACTTACCTGACGAACAATACGGCGCAGTCGCGGTACGATTCGCGAGAACGGCACCATCCTTGTTTGCATCAGACCTTCTTGCAAATCTGTGTTTATACGGGACTGATGTACTAACAGAGATTCGGTGCCCACTAACTTGTCTACTAGGGTTTCTTTGAGGTCATATAGATCGGAGGCAGACTCTACGAGGGAGCCCGAAAGTTGCTGCAAGTGGGAATAGCGGTCCATCTCTAGGGGATCAAAATTGGCTGACTCACCGGAGGCCTCTATCTGCTCACGACGATAATCAATTTGCGCTTCGGTCTCTGTTCCCAAACGACGCACCTGCTCTTGAAGTCGCAAAATAGTGGCGTCCATTTCGTCAAGGGAGTGATTGAAGTCACTCACCTGCTCTTCCACTCGACCGCGGAAAATAATATTTTCCCCCGATAGATTAACTAAGGTGTCTAGGGTTTCAGCGCCAATTCGAACAACTTCTTTGATTTCTCCCTGGGTACCGAAGGGTCTGTCGGAAGGTGGCGCATGACGAGATAAGCTTTCTAAATCTGCGGAAAAATCCCTTTTCTCAATCAATACCGGCGGCTGAGCTGATGACTCTCTATTGCTGGTTTTAAGGTCTGATGATTCGGGCTCTAGCTCTCCCTGTAGCGATTTATCCTGTTCTTTATCCTGCTCTTTATCGAGCTCTTCAACCGCCAGCCCCTCGATATCGACCATGGGTTGCGGCTGCTGAATAAATGTTTCTAGGTCAACAATCTGCTGTTGCACATCGGCTGCGGTATCACCGGCAGCGATTCTGCGGGCAATGTCATAGCTTCGACTGAGCCATTCCTGACTCGTGGCAAGGCGATTAAAAAAGGCGTCGTTATATTCATTGGTGCCATCGATGGTGGACTCAAAATCATGGGTGTACTGTCCTAAGGCATTAAATCCTGCCATCCGCGCGCCCCCTTTTAAGGTGTGCAGGTCACGCTTGAGTTGATCACCAAACTCTGCCTGCTTGGGGCTGTTCTGCCATGCATGTAATGTCTCTTCGAGGTTACTGATAATATCTTCAGCCTCTTCAACAAAGATGCCCACGATCTCCTGGTCGAGATCATCTTCCATCCAGGATTTTATCGCTGCTGGTTGCGCTTTGTTGGTGGCGGGTTCTTTACTCGCAGAGGGTTCTTCTAGCGAGGACTCTACTTCCAACAAAGGCTCTTCTTTATCTAAGGGCTCTTCTTGTGCTGAAGGCTCTTCTTCTACTAACGCCTCCTCTCCTGCTAAGGGCTCTTGGAAAACCGAAGGCTCTTCATCAGGTAACGAAGCCTCTTCAATAGGTTGTTCAGGAAGTTGGTTAATCAGGTTTTTTAGCTGTTGGATATGAGCTTCGGCGAGAGGTGATAAATCCTGATCGGCGGCAAACATATCGAACAAGTTAAGTAAGATTTCATGACTGTATTCAAGAAGCTCAAGTGCATCCTTACTGGCCTTGTTACTCTCAATCTCCAATCGTCGGTAAACCTTAGCCATCAGCCCAGCGAGTTCTGTAATGGCTGGTAGGTCGACGGCCGTAATCTGTATTTCTTCAAGCTCGTCGATAAACTGCTGGTAAACAGCCTCCGCTGAACCTGCATCACTGCGCACCTTCTGCAGCAGTTCCTCATAATCCTGAATAGCTCTTAAGCCATAGGCCATAAGTTTTTTAACCGCCACGAAACTAGGTCCATTGGCGCGACCCTCTTCGGCACGCAATATGGCTCCAACAAACTTTTCTCGCAACTCTGCTAGCCGGGCAAAAAATAACCCTAGACCTTCAACTTCAGTATCTTGGTTGTCACTATCATCCTCAGTAACCATTTTCTCAAGCAGGCTACGAACAAAGGTGACGCCATCGTTGATCAGGTACATGATGTCTTCATCGACACTGATCTGATGGTTGTGTAGCTCTTTTACAAATTCATCAAGGGGCGAGACTAGCTGGCCGAGAGCCTTAAAACCGGCCATCTCTTCCGTGCCCTTCAAGGTATGTAGTGCTCTCTGTAGATCGGAGGTTGGCGGCTGATGCATCGGCGCTAAGGCACGGGTCTGAATCAGATAATGATCAACGGTCCTGAGGTGGCCTTTGGCTTCGTTGACAAAAATATCTAACAGAATTTCTTCCTCAGATTCTTCCTCAGAAAGCGCTTCTATCAGTGCGGCTTCGGGCTCTGTGACAGGCTGTGAGTCAAGCTCCTCACCCAAGTCGCTAACGTCAACAGGCTCTACCTGTTCAGGCAAAGATTTATCTGACGCTGTCTCGTTCGGTTCAGTCAGCGGCTGATCTTCGCTATCATCTAAGAGTGCGTCCTCCACCAGTTCCGGTAAATCTGTATTAGGCAGTTCGCTAATGGGCTCGCCCTTGGCAAGCTGTTCTGCAGCCTCAATGATTTTCTGACTGACTTGCGGGTTTGGCTGAGGCTGTTTAGCCGCAAAGGCCTCGACTAAGATAGGCATCCGTTCAATGCTAAGCTCGACAACACCTTGGGCACTACTACCACCGGAAATTCGACCATCAAGAATGCGGTTAAGCATGCTCTCAACTGACCAGCCAAGATCTCCGATATCTGTGGCTCCGACCATCCGACCACTACCTTTTAAGGTATGAAAACAGCGGCGAATAACCGTTAAGGCTTCCGTGGAGTCTGGGTGCTTTTGCCATTGTGGGAATTTTGAACGTAGCGCCGCTAAAACCTCTGCGGCTTCTTCTACAAATATTTCAACTATTTCCGCATCGAACTCTTCGTCTTCTGCTGTCTTCGCTACAGGCTCTGCTGGAATCTGCTCAGGTACATTACCTGGCACCATATCTGGCTGAGGCTCGGCGCTGGCAATCGACTCTGGACTATTGACGAGTTCTGGACTGGCAGCTGAAGGCCCATTAAATGGATCAAGACTCTTATTGGGTTCAAGACTGTTGATAGGTTCAAGACTGTTGATGGGTTCAAGACTGCTAATGGGCTCAAGACTACCCAGCAGCGAGAGATCTTCTTTTGCCTCATCGGCAATGAATCCCTCAAGCAGAGATTCGATACTTTCCTCGGCGGCTTTTAGAATACTGTCTTGGTCTAAATCTTCAATAGAGCCTGTCTGTTCCAGATAATATTCAACAATGGTGATGGCATCAGCAAAGGTGTCCAATGCGTGCCATTCAATCTGTGGTTGCTCACTAATTAAGGCTTTTTGTACGTAGATTTCACAGCCTTGAATCACGGCAGCAGCACGGTCTAACTGAATCATGTTAAGTGCGCCGGACAGCTCTTTAAACATTTTTGGCACAGGACGTAACAAGTCTAGGTCCCACTGTGAATTGATAAATTCAACAACGGCTTCCTTAATTCTTTCAATACCAGTGCGTGCTTCTGATAATAAAATCGCACTGGCATTATCAAACTCATAATTATTTTCAGCGCAATCTACATCAATGACGCCAGAAAACTTTGCTGGGCTTGCTGCCCAAGCATTGAGCGTCACTTCAACCTCTGTCAGCTTCTGCACCGCTGCTATAACCTGCTCGTCATCAACGCCAAGGCTGCCACTAAAGGTATCATCAAGATTTTGTCTAATATCTTTTATCGCATCACGGAGTTTTCCCTGTCCCACTAGCGCCAGAGAATCTGCCATGTTGGTAAGAATAGGTAATGTTTTACACACATCCTCTGAGGACATGCCGCCCTCTATTGAAAAGCGTTCTAGAGCCGATCGCACATTGGCCAGCTCGCCCTGAATAGCACTGACAAGTGAGCGCACGACAAGGGGGTCATAGCGAGGGGTTAAACGATTCGATTCAGGATCTACAACACCTGCAGGCAAGGCATTGGCTAGCGCGTATTTTTCCCATTGCTCCTGCTGCTTCTTATTGCCCGGCTTAACGGTCATAAGATAGTAGAGAAGATTTTTAATCAGGCCCGTATCTATCTCCGATGCTTTGTCGGTTTCAACTTCTGATATTACAACTTTTATCTGGGTATCCAGTACTCGAAAGAGTTTCTTCAGAGCCATGGTAAAATCTATTTGGCGGTCAGAAACGAGATCTAGAATTTCTTGAGAAATAGACCATAGTTCTTCTCGCCAAGTATCCACACAGACTTCTTGCATGCGTTGAAAAACTTTTTTGAGATTTAAATAATGCTTAGGAAGATCGTCTTCTTTAATTATTTTAATCAGTGATATTTGATAGATTTGGCGCAGGCGCTTAATTAGATCTATTAGTGCTTTGGGGGTTTGTATTAACACGTAATTGACGATCTTTTTTATTTTCTATGGTACTTAGATCTGGGGTAAATAATATACCCTCAGAAAGTAAGCTTCTTCCCTGAGCAGCACGCAGATCATTCAATAATAGAATCAGTGCTTCTGGGCGGTCTTCGCGCGTGGCAAGCACCTGGCGAAGATAAATAGGCAGGCGGATAATAGCCTGAACAAGAATCTCGCAGGCCTCATGGATATTGGATACTTTTCTATCAATAATCGACTGAGTGAGGGCTTCCATTTCTTCTGCAAGCAGCATCGAACCCTGGCATTCCAAAATTTTGAATGGCCCACTTATTTGATGTAGGTGACTGAGACAAAATCTAATTTTTGTTTCGTCATCAGTATCCTGAGTAAAAGCTTCTAACTCACTAAACGCTGAGGTTAGACTTCTTTCAATTTCATCGATTAACCATTCAAGTCCCTTAAAAGCCTGAGTCTGGCTATTCTGAGAATCTTGCATCTGAATGTCACTCATCCAGCATCTCCTTGTTGCCCATACCTACTCTTGACGTAAGCTTGCACCGTTCGCGGTGCAACTCGAGAAAGTCCTGGCGGAATCCAATTTCCAAGTTCGCCCAATCCCAAGATTAGACGACCATCAGTTTCAAGATGTTCTATAAGTTGATTAACAATTTCGCGCCGCTTCCAGCGACGAAAATAGATCAACATATTCTGACAATAAATTAGGTGCATTTTACGCCTGACCATAGGTGACTGGTCTGTTAGCACGTTGCTATTAACAAAGCAGACGCGACGGCGCACACTGTCTTTAACCCGCCACAAGCCCTTACCCACCTGATCGAAATAGGTCTCCTGAAGGGACTCATTTACATGAGTCATTTTGCTCTGTCGATAGACCCCGCGACGGGCCTGAGCAATACAGTCGCGGCTGATATCGGTTCCGATAATGCCGTAACGCGGCACCACGCCTGCAGCGTTCATCGCCTTCTCTATTAGTATGGCGAGTGAATAGGCCTCCTCACCAGTAGAGCAACCTAGACTCCAGACCCAGAGCGGCTCGGTCAACTCACCCTCACTGACCTTTTCAGCTACCCAATCAGTGACAAAATCCATTGAGGGTTGATGCCGGAAAAAGCTGGTTTCTTTAATCAGCAGGCTATCAATGATTCCGCTCCATTCCTGAGCGCCCTTAGCGTCGTCAAGGGAGTTTTCAAAGTACTGATTAATATCAGCACATTCGAGCTCTTTCATACGACGGTGGAGCAACGTGGAAAGCGCTTTTTCACGGTCTGGCGTTATCTTTACCCCAGTTCTCAGCTCGATGGCCTCTTTCCAGAGACCCACCGAATCTTTTTCAGTCTCTGAAATAGCGGCATTCCTTGGCACAGTGACCACTTTTTATGTCCCTAATATCTTTTTGCGAAAGGCTATTATTTCTTGTCGTTGTCAGATAACAACGCCTCAATTTCTGCTTCAAATTGTTCAAGGTGAAAGGGGTCTTCTTCCTTATTATCGAACTCACTTTCGCCAAGAGGTTTTTTTTCTGAGTTCAGGTCGGCATTCACAGCGTCATTAACCTTGAATTCGGTGGCTTCGTGGTTAAAGTCATGGCCGTCTTCGATCTCATGATCCTCGTCGTCCACTAGGCTGAATTCCGCGATTTGCTCTGGGCTGGCGTCTATTCCACTGGTGTCATTTTGGCTCTCATGCCCATTACTGCTCTGGTCATAGCTGCTCTGGTCATAGCTTTCCCCATCAGTGTCGTCATCGTTTTCCTGATAGCTGTCCGGCTCTTCAGGAATGATCGGTTGATTAGTATCTGGGAGAATGAAGCCACTCACTGACTCACGCATTTCGATTGCCATCTCGGCCAGGTCGCCAATGGAGGTAGCGGTATCGTTAGTCCCAGACAATGTCTGAGACGTAATTTCCTGAATAATATTCATGGTGTTGGAAATATGCGAGGAGGTGGTAGCCTGATGCTTGGCCGCTTCGGAAATATCCTGAATCAATTCTGCAAGGTTGGTGGATACCGTTTCGATTTCTTCCAGTGCCGTACCGGCGCTGTTGGCTAGCTCTGCACCCTTTACAACTTCTGCCGTGGTTTGCTCCATTGAGGCAACCGCTTCGTGGGTATCCGTTTGAATGGTCTTTACAAGACCGGCAATCTGCTTGGTCGCTGTGGCGGACCGTTCTGCAAGTCGCTGGACCTCATCGGCAACGACGGCGAAACCTCGGCCGGCTTCACCAGCCATCGCTGCCTGAATGGCGGCGTTAAGTGCCAATATATTGGTTTGGTCGGCAATCTCGTTAATCAGGGATACGATATCGCCAATTTCCTGAGAGCTTTCACCTAGGCGTTTAATCCGCTTTGAGGTGTCTTGGATCTGTTCTCGAATGGTGTCCATACCTTCAATGGTGTTACGTACAACCTGGGCACCATTTTTGGCGATGGATACAGAGCGCTCTGCTACCGCTGAAGATTCCGCAGAGTTGGACGAAACCTGATCAATGGTAATGGCCATTTCATTAATAGCTGCTGACACACCGGCTATCTCTTGCGCCTGGTGTTCAGCACTGTCTGCCAGCTGTAATGACACCGACCGAGTGGCAGCGGTTGAACTCGCCACTTTCTCGGAGCTACTGGCGACGTTCTGCACGAGGCTGCGAAGTTCAGCGATAGCGAAGTTAATGGAGTCGGCAATGGTACCGGTAAAGTCTTCTGTCACCGTGGCTTCAACGGTCAAATCACCATCAGCTAAATCAGAGATGTCATCTAGCAGCTGCAAGATTGCCTGCTGATTTTTATCTTTGACTTTTTCAGCTTCAATCAGATTACGTCGGGTTGAGGTGTAGATAATTAAACCCAATAAGACCAGTGAGCCCAAAAATCCAGCAACAGCCATTAGGGTGGTTTGGTTATTGAAGGGACGTTTTCCTGACGCGTTTAACGTGCTGACAATATTGTCGAGCTGATCAAGACTGGTTAATAGCGCGGGCACATATCCGACGAGAGCATTGGCGGAGTTTTGTGCCACAGAGAGCTCGTCGGCAGATTCATAGATCCGCTCTATCTCACTAGAGACCACATCAAAAGACTGTTTGATTTCGTTGATACTGGCAATGGCGGCTTTGTCAGTCACCTTAGAGATACCGAGAATAAAGTTGCCATTTTCCATAGCATCCAAGGTGTCGCGGAAAACATTGGAGTCACTCTTAAACTGATCTGCAGCAACATTGGCATCTTCACTGCCGGCAATCATTTTGTCGATATTTCGACCAATTCGTTCAATCAGCCACAGCTGTTCCTGAGCAATAGTTATTTGACCTGAGGGGGCTGAACGCGCAATCAGGGCATCTACTACCTGTTCTGAATTATCCTGAAGTAACGGTAACTTTGCATTAAGCTCACTAGCAACCATGGAGACAAAAAGAACCGTCTCTCGGTTATCGCCCAATGACTGCAGGTTTTCTCTAACCTGATCCCAGCTGTTTGAAACAGACTGAATCTGAGCTCTGGAGACCTCGTCCTGTCGAACCAAGCTGTTCTTGAGGTTCTGCCAGACACCCTTCATCTGGTTATTCAGGGCATTCAAACCATCAAAAGATTCTTCACCCCCTGCGGTCGCATCTCTGGCTAGCTGGCTAATACGCAGCGCCTTGACGCGCAGATTTGCTATGCCTTGGATATTGTTCTGATCGTCCCTAACTTTATTGCTGACTTCCAGACCGCTGTAACCAGCCATTACCATGCAAGCCAAACCCAAAATAACGATTAGGTTCCGAAACCATGCCTGCTTACCTTTTCCCTTAGTATTCATGTCATCCTCCAAGTTGATACTTTGTTACTGCGAATCCATGCCTAAACAGACACATTCATAAATTGATTATTTTCAATTAATCTTTGCGGACGAAATAGTTCGAAATACTGATTTTCGTCGGTGAATTTTCCATCGATAAACTCAGCTAGCAGACTTTGGCTAGCACTGGGCTGGTATGAATCGACAGGCAAGGCTTTCATGCCATATACCTGATCGACGATAATCCCCACATAGGCGCCATGAATTTCAAACACCAGAACCCGCTGTTCTCTGGGGACACCGGTTAGTTTACCGCCGAGAAAATCGGCAAAATCTATAATGGGGAGCAGACGGCCACGAACATTGGCAACGCCACGAACCCAAGACTTTACCCGGGGTAAGCTGGTGCACTCGGGCACCTCTAGCACCTCGCTAATCTCGTCGAGAGGAATAACATAGGCAGCACCGAGCAGTGAAAACCCGATAAGCTTCTGGGTCTCCATGATTTTTTTCTGGGCTGGTAACCCGTATACCGATTTTCCAAATCGTTTTACTACATCGCTTATCGCGGTGAAGACATCCTGTCCATTAGACATAAACTTGACCTTTATGCGAGAACATCAGCAATGGCAGATACCAGCTGTTTTTCATCGATAGGTTTTACTAAATAGGCCCGAGCGCCCTGACGTTCGCCCCAAACCTGATCGGCTTGCTGGTTTTTGGCGGTGACAATAATCACAGGAATATGCTTGGTTTCACTGCCTTTGCTCAGCTGCCTGGTGGCCTGAAAGCCATTTAGGCCTGGCATTACAATATCCATCAACACCACATCCGGCTGCTCTGTCTTAGCTAGGTCTACACCCTGCTCACCGGTTTCAGCAGATAACACCGAATGGTCATTTCTCTCCAGAATATTGGTTAACTTATAAGTTTCTGTGGGAGAGTCATCTACTATTAATATCTTTGCCATTTACTCCAACCTCTTGTCAGATTCGCTTTATGCCAGACCCAAAATACGCGGCCTAGACTCCATAGTTACAACCAGTTAATAGTTATAACGGGTAACGGTTAAATATACTTTTCCAGTGCATTGAGCAGTTCTGCGCGACCAAAGGGCTTGGTAAGATAATCATCGGCACCAACAATGCGCCCCTTGGCTTTATCAAATAGGCCGTCTTTACTCGACAGCATAATCACCGGGGTGGCTTTGAAATCGTCGTTGTTTTTGATTAACGCACAGGTTTGATAGCCATCGAGACGTGGCATCATGATGTCAACGAAAATGACATCGGGTTTTAGATCGACAATTTTAGCGAGGGAGTCGAATCCATCCGAGGCGGTCGACACGTCACAACCCGCTTTTGAAAGCAGTGTTTCTGCCGTACGCCTAATTGTATTACTGTCGTCGATAACGAGCACTTTGAGGCCCTGAACATCCATTTTTTAATCACCCTTAAAACCACTTAACGTCTTAAGTACTGCCAATATCACTTAAGTTATGGAATTTTATACACAGTTGTAATATATAATCTACAACGCTCACTTTTTATTAAATTTTTTGTCGGCTGGCTCACAGATTTCTATCCAGTTTCACGCCCTATTAGTTATAGTGCATAAATAATCACAAGGCAGTCATTTATGAGTAAAACTCTCGGGGTCGTAATGGACCCAATTCAATCGATCAAATATAACAAAGACACCACGTTGGCACTGTTACTTGCCGCCCAACGTCAGGGGTTCAAACTCTACTATATGGAACAGCAACATCTGTTTATGGAAAATGGTAATCCACGAGCTGAAGTGCGCCCGCTCAAGGTATTTGAAAACCCGTTTAAATGGTTCGAATTAGAGGAGAGTAGCTCGATCCCACTAGAGGAGCTGGATGTTGTGCTGATGCGCAAAGACCCTCCATTTGATAGCGAGTTTATCTATTCCACCTACATACTAGAAGCCGCAGAAAAACGTGGCACTCTCGTCGTTAACAAGCCTCAGAGTCTCCGCGACTGCAATGAGAAAGTGTTTGCCACGGAATTCCCTCAGTGCACGCCACCACTGATAATCAGCCGTGACCAAAAGCGCCTTAAGGGTTTTTTGGACGAACAGGGAGATGCGGTATTTAAACCTTTGGACGGTATGGGCGGCGCCTCGATATTTCGGGTCACTCAGGGAGATCAGAATCTCAATGTGATTCTCGAGACCCTTACAAATAATGGTCAGCGCACAATTATGGGTCAGAAATACCTGCCAGAAATCCTTGAGGGCGATAAACGCATTTTAGTGATTGATGGGGAAGTGGTGCCCTTCTGTCTGGCGCGCATCCCGGCCAGTGGAGAATTTCGCGGCAACCTAGCGGCAGGCGGTCATGGCCGTGTGCAGCCGCTCAGTGATCGCGATCGCTGGATTGCGGAGCAGATTGCACCGACATTGATTAAGCGCGGGCTGATGTTTGTCGGCTTAGATATTATTGGTGACTACCTTACCGAGATCAATGTCACCAGCCCTACCTGTGCTCGTGAGATCGATGATGCGGAGGGCACTGCAATTGGCGACAAATTGATCGATGCTATTCAAGATCGCTTAAACAGTTAGTCTAAAGGTTTGTTATGGACAGCTTTATTGATAGCCCATGGAATCAAACCGATGAAAGGCTAAAAGGTACGTTCTCCGCGGCCCTAATACTGCATCTAGTGCTGCTATTAGGGCTGAGTTTTACCCTGTCTTCACCCTCTAGGCCCATGACGTCTATGGAGGTCACATTGGCTCAGTACGCCAATGAAGAAGCGCCAGATAAGGCAGATTTCCTCGCCCAGGCTAATCAGCGAGGCAGTGGCGATGGCCGGGATAAGATTGCCGAGGTCACCAGCAATACTTTGTCAGAGTTTCAGGGCGATCAACAGTCGGTCAGCCCCCAACAACGGCAGGACGCTAGCCAGCAAACCAACAACCCCATATTGACCACTAGAAATCCAGGCTATGTGCCACAGGCAATCAATGAGCGGCAACCCAATGAAGCACTGGTGCCGGCGCAGCAATCCGTTCAAGAAATAGCCGTGCAACATTCCATAGGCGCCATCCGCGCCAAACTCGACCAACTCAATCAGACCTATAGCAACATGCCCAAGGTGGCCCGGCTGACATCGGTATCGACCAAAACGGCTCAGGAAGCGGCCTACATGAATTATTTTGAAGAGCGCATTGAACGGGTCGGTAATATTAATTACCCCCGCGAGGCGCGTGCTCAGCGTCTGGTCGGCAGTGTGCAGCTGATTGTTGTGATCCTCCCCGATGGATCGGTCGAGCGGGTGCAAATTTCGACGAGTTCGGGGTCAAAAATTCTCGACCAGGCAGCGGTGCGCTCCGTCAAACTGGCATCACCCTTTAGCGCCTTTCCACGAGAGCTGCGTGATCAGGATGAAGTACATGTGATTCGCACCTGGCAATATCAGGCTGACAACCGGCTTACCACCAAGTAATCGCGCTTGATCACTTGAGTTTAGGCCCCTAAACCCTCATATTGTTTGCCATGACAAAAGCCACCAAAAAAACTATTTCCAGCCTTAAAGACTACTTCTTGTTGGCCATGCCGGGCCTAAATGACCCTAATTTTTCCCAGTCTGTGGTGTATATCTGCGAGCACAATGCCGACGGCGCCATGGGGCTTATTATTAATCAGCAGCTGGATATTCCGGTTAAGGCTATTTTTGACCAGCTCGATCTTAAGTATCTCGATGACTGCGGCAGCTCGTTAATATTTGACGGCGGCCCTGTGCAACGAGATCGCGGTTTTATCCTCCACCCCAGTGTCGAGCAGCAGTGGGAATCTACTGTGGCCATTGGTGAAGATATTAGCCTGACTGCCTCAAAGGATATTCTGACGGATATTGCCATGGGCAAAGGCCCTGAAAATGCTCTGATTACTCTGGGCTATTCCAGCTGGGAAGCTGGCCAGCTCGAGCAGGAGCTCGCAGAAAACACCTGGCTGACCATTCCCGCTGCCTCTGAGATTATCTTTCATACCGATTGCGACAAACGTGCAGGTGCTGCCGCCTCTACCATTGGCCTCGATCTGGCCATGCTCTCCCACGATGTTGGCCATGCCTGAAGCCGGCCCGAAAACCTTATTGGCTTTTGATTTTGGTCTTAAGCAGATTGGTGTCGCCTATGGTCAGACATTGACGAACTCCGCCTCTGGGCTGACGATAATCAAGGCTTCAGACGGGGTGCCTAACTGGATTGACGTGGAAGTTGTTTTAAATGAGTGGAAACCCAACCTGATATTGGTGGGGCTTCCCTTGCATATGGACGGCAGTGAAAGCGAACTGAGCGGCCGGGCACGCAAGTTTGCCCGTAGGCTCCATGGCCGTTTTGCCGTTGAGGTACTGATGATTGATGAACGCCTCACCAGCCGCGAAGCTAAGTCGATGCTTCGTGAACAGCAAGAGGTGTCTAAGAGCAGAAAAGGTAAGACCCATGATCTCACCAAAATAGATCACATTGCCGCCTCTTTGATTCTGCAAAGCTGGCTGGAAAATCCTGAGTTCGGTAGCAAGCCTTAAATAACAGCCATTACCATCGCAACTTATCTGCAGGATCATCCTCAATCGACAGGTTATCTGCCGCATGCCCCAACTCATTAATGTGATTATCTGACTGCATCTTGATCATCAGCCGCAGGTCATTTTTCGAGTCGGCATGGGCAATGGCATTTTCGTAGCTAATTTCACCATCGGCATAGAGCGCATACAAGGCTTGATCAAAGGTCTGCATGCCATGCTCTGTTGAGCTGGTCATGATCTCTTTGATTTTGTGCACACTGCCTTTGCGAATAGTGTCTGCCACTAGGGGCGTATTGAGCATGATTTCGATGGCCGCTCTGCGGCTCTTACCGTCGCGAGTTGGTACTAGCTGCTGGGCCACAATACCGCGCAAATTCAGAGAAAGATCCATCCACAGCTGGCTATGACGGTCGGCTTCAAAAAAGTGATTGATGCGGTCCAACGCCTGGTTGGCATTGTTCGCATGCAATGTGGCAAGCACCAGATGGCCAGTTTCAGCAAAGGTAATAGCATGTTGCATGGTTTCTCGGGTACGAATCTCTCCGATTAAAATAACATCGGGCGCCTGCCGCAATGTGTTTTTCAACGCCACATCAAATGACTCAGTATCTACCCCCACTTCCCGCTGGGTAATAATGCAGCCCTGATGTTCATGAACAAATTCGATGGGATCTTCAATAGACACAATATGGCCGCGGCTGCTCTTGTTGCGGTGGCCAATCAGCGCCGCCAGTGACGTAGACTTACCGGTGCCCGTGGCGCCAACAAAGATCACAATGCCACGTTTATTCATCACCAACTCTTTGAGAATCGGCGGCAGTAAAAGCGCTTCGGGGGTGGGTATTTCCGTTTCAATGCGCCGCAGCACAATACCAATTTCGCCGCGCTGATAAAAAGCGCTGGCTCGAAAGCGCCCAGACTCCTCACTGATAACGGCGTAATTAAGTTCTTTGCTGGCTTTAAACTCAACCTGCTGCTCTGCAGACATGGTGCTCAACACCAGGTCGTCGCAGCGTTCCTGAGTTAGCTTCTCCTTGCTAATGGGCACCACAGAGCCATTAACTTTTATACAGGGGGGCAAGCCAACGGTTAGGAATAGATCGGAGGCCTTTTTTTCGGCCATATACTTGACCAGCTTTTCAAATGTTTGATCAACCATTATCTATCCTCGGGATAAAACGATTTATAGCCATTAGAAGCTATCCGGCATCTTGGCTTTTTCTTTAGCAACCTCATTACTAATCACCCGCTGTTCAACCAAATTATGCAGGCATTGATCTAGGGTTTGCATACCTAGCGCCCCACCGGTTTGAATAGCGGAATACATCTGAGCCACCTTGTCTTCGCGAATGAGGTTGCGAATGGCTGGAGTGCCAATCATGATTTCATGGGCAGCCACACGGCCTCCACCGACTTTCTTTAACAGGGTCTGAGAGAATTACTGCCTGCAATGACTCTGAAAGCATGGAGCGAATCATGGGCTTCTCGCTGCCGGAAAAAACGTCCACCACCCGATCGATGGTCTTGGCCGCCGAGGTGGTATGCAAGGTGCCAAACACTAGGTGGCCGGTTTCTGCGGCGGTAAGGGCCAGACGAATGGTCTCTAGATCCCGTAGCTCGCCCACCAGTATTACATCTGGATCTTCACGGAGGGCTGAACGCAGCGCCTGATCAAACCCCATGGTGTCGCGGTGGACTTCACGCTGGTTAATCAGGCATTTCTTGCTCTGGTGAACAAATTCAATGGGGTCTTCGATGGTTAAAATGTGGTCATAGCGGCTTTCATTAACATAGTCGATCATGGCGGCCAGGGTGGTGGACTTACCTGAGCCCGTGGGCCCTGTGACCAGCACCAATCCTCGAGGCAGCAGCGACACCTTTCTAAAGATATCGCCCATCCCCAGCTGCTCCAAGGTTAAGACTTTTGAGGGAATGGTTCTAAAAACGGCGGCCGCACCACGATTTTGATTAAACACATTGACTCGGAATCGAGCAACGCCAGGAACGTCAAAAGAAAAATCTGTTTCCAGATACTCCTCGTAGTCCCTTCTTTGCTTGTCATTCATTATTTCGTAGATCAAACTGTGCACTTGGCGGTGCTCCATAGGCGGCAGGTTAATCCGGCGGACATCGCCATCAATTCTTATTATGGGGGGAAGACCAGCGGAAATATGAAGATCCGAGGCCCCCTCTTTTGCACTAAACGCTAATAATTCGGTGATATCCATTTTGTGTCTCGCTCATCCCTTGAAGCCATTGTTGACGATTTAAAACTATGCCAACTATTAAAAATAACATTAGCTCTATACAGAGACGTCTGCAACATGCGGCTAGTGATGCAGGTCGCACTCCGGATGAGGTGCTGTTACTGGCGGTTAGCAAGACGAGAACCAGCGCACAGATAAATGAGGCCCTAGAGGTCGGTATCAGAAGCTTTGGTGAGAATTATCTTCAGGAAGCAGTAGAGAAAATCGGTGCATTATCCGCCGCCAATCTCGACTGGCATTTTATTGGCCCACTGCAATCCAATAAAACCCGCACGGCTGCCGAAAATTTTGCTTGGGTGCACTCAGTTGACCGACTTAAAATTGCTCAGCGTCTAAGTGCCCAACGACCAGAACATCTGGCGCCACTCAATCTCTGCCTGCAAATTAATATTGATAATGAACCCAGTAAATCTGGCTTTAGCCCACAGCAGGCTCTGGAGGCGGCGGTAGAGATTGCTGATCTGCCTAACATTGTTCTGCGCGGTTTAATGGCTATCCCCAGAGCTCGCGCTGAACGTGCAGAACAACGTATCCCCTTTGCCCATCTGCGAACACTAAAAGATCAGATGAATGAGCTGCTAGACAATTCTCGGAAATTGGATACTCTTTCCATGGGGATGTCTGGCGATATGGAAGCGGCGATTTTGGAAGGCGCTACTATTGTTCGGGTGGGCACAGATATTTTTGGTTCCAGAGAAAAACAATCGACTTAAGGCTAATAAAGGAAAGGTAATGAGTTCAATCCTATTTATCGGCGGCGGCAATATGGCCTCCTGCATCATTGGCGGTATGATCGCTAACGGTTTTAATGCCGACAATATTATGGTCAGTGAGCCTGGCGAGGAGTCGCGCCAGCGCCTTGAAAAAACCTATGGCATCAAGACCATGGCGGACAATCAGGCCGCAGCGCGTCAGGCAGATTTGATTGTACTGGCCGTGAAGCCACAGATTATGCGTGCCGTAGCCACCGACTTAGCACTGACCCTAGATCATAGGCCCGCTATGGTCTCTATTGCCGCAGGTATTCCACTCAGTGCCTTAGAAAACTGGCTTGGCAACAGTGCCGCTATTGTGAGAGCAATGCCAAACACGCCGGCGATGGTACTTTCGGGTGCCACTGGCCTTTTTGCCAATCCTCAGGTGAAGGCTGAGCAGAAAGCGATCGTAGAAAAGATATTTTCCGCTATTGGCTATGCCTGCTGGGTAGACACTGAAACACAGATTGACGCTGTTATTGCCGTCTCTGGGAGCGGCCCGGCGTATTTCTTTCGCATTATGGAAATTATGCAGAAAGTTGGCCAAGAGCTTGGTTTGCCGGAGCAAATCGCTCGGGATCTAAGCCTCAAAACCGTGCTGGGGGCAGCCCGTATGGCCACAGAGTCGGGCACTAGCGCGACCCAGCTTAGGGAGCAGGTAACCTCTCCAGGCGGAACCACTCAGGCTGCACTGCAGAGTTTTGAACAACAAAATCTGGAAGACGTTTTTCGCAAGGCAATGAATAGCGCATTAGAGCGAGCAGAAGTAATGTCTGCAGACTTTGGCTCTGCGACTAAATAACCTCGGCTCTGCCACTAATAATAAGCATTAAGGAATTAGCAGTATGGACAACACATTTGTTTTTATTCTTCGAACCGTTTTGGATATCTATGCCTCGGTGCTATTGGTACGCTTTTTATTGCAGATGGTGCAGGCGGACTTTTTCAATCCAATCTCTCAAACCCTGTTTAAGCTGACTTCACCGGTAGTAGAACCTCTGCATAAAATATTCCCGACCATCGGCAGATTCAATAGCGCCGCATTGGTGGCCGCGATACTGGTCAAATGGGCGTTCTATTTAATTGTGTTGAGTGTTAGCGGCATGTTCGGTGCGCAGATGTTTACCTATCTGGCCGTTGCCGCTTTTGAATTACTCGGCACATTGATCGAAATATACTTCTGGGGAATTTTTATTCTGGTTATCTCTAGCTGGATTGGCACAGCTGCTCATCCAACGGTAAGACTGGTCAATCAAATTGTTGATCCCTACATGAATCTCTTTCGACGGTTTATTCCGCCCCTAGGAATGATTGATATTTCGCCGATGGTGGCTATCTTTGGCTTGATGATTATTCGCGCCAATATTATGCCGAAACTGGGCAGCTTTATTCAGCCCCTGCTCTGATCTGCAAGTAGATATTCGAGTGGGTGTTCGAATTGGTGACCGAATAGATAGCCGAGTGAAAAGTACGACAGGATAGAACAGCAAACATCAGCACCAATCTGCATGACAGAAAATCATGCAGATTGGACCGATTCAAAATCTACTTAGGGTGCCGGGTCTGGATACTGATTATGAATGGCTCTAATCTCAGACATCACCTCATCCGAGAGGGTTAAATCACCCGCATCAATATTTTCTTTAAGCTGTTCCATAGTGGTTGCCCCAATCAGGCAGCTAGTCACAAAAGGCTGCTGACAGACAAAGGCCAACGACATCTGCGTCAGACTGTACCCGTGTTTTTCAGCAATAGCTTGATAGGCTTCAGTGGCGGCTGTTGCCTGGGGATTGTCGTAGCGAGAAAATCGCGTAAACAGCTCCATTCTAGAGCCTGCCGGCATTTTTCCGCCAATATATTTACCACTTAAAATACCAAAGGCCAACGGCGAATAGGCTAACAGACCAGCGTCTTCACGAATCGCCATTTCTGCTAGACCGGTTTCAAACTGTCGACTCAGCAGGTTGTAGACATTCTGGATACTGACCACCTTGGCCATGTCCCGCTCTCTGGCAAGGCGTAGATATTCCATAACACCCCAGGGCGTTTCATTAGAAACCCCCACATGTTTTACCAGACCCTCGGCAACTAGCTCCGACAGGGCATCCAATGTTTCTTCGATGGCAATACCATCACCCTTTGGGTTATGGCGATAACCGCGCTGACCGAAATAGTTGGTGGCGCGCTCAGGCCAATGCACCTGATAGAGATCCACATAGTCAGTCTGTAATCTTTCTAGAGAACCTTCGATAGCGCGACGAATATGATCGCGACTTAGCCTGGGACCGCCGCGCAGGTGCTTCCAATCTGCAGCCTTATCGGCACGACCGGTAACCTTGGTCGCCAAGATAATATCTGAACGCTTACCCGTGCGGTTAAACCATTCGCCAATACAGGATTCCGTAGAGCCCTGAGTTTCAGCGCTGGGAGGCACTGGATACATTTCTGCAACATCAAAAAAATTAACCCCTCTGGAGACGGCGTAATCCATCTGCTCACAGGCTTCTTCTACATTATTTTGCTGGCCCCAGGTCATAGTGCCCAGGCCGATGAGTGATACATCTAAATTGGTGTGTCCCAATTTTTTATACTGCATAAGTTACCCCCTTCAAATAACTGGATGCAGTCTACCCCAGAAAAAAGCCGCTGCAATTAAAAAACTCACAGCCATCGATAATCCAAGACGTTATACTGTCTCACATGACATCAATACCCTTAGAACCCTTAGCGGTGCCGACGGATTCCATTGGACTAGTTAGCCCACAAACCGTCCTTATTGAAAAGCCACTCACATTGGCCTGCGGCACAGTGCTGCCCAGCCACCAGCTGGTCTTTGAAACCTATGGCACGCTCAATAGCGACCGAAGTAATGCCATTTTGATCTGCCATGCTCTCAGCGGTGATCACCATGCGGCGGGGTTTCATGAAGGCGATAGCAAACCGGGCTGGTGGAACCATTATATTGGTCCCGGCAAAGCCATGGACAGCGACCGATTTTTTATTGTCAGCGTCAATAATATTGGCAGCTGCTTTGGCAGTACCGGGCCGACCTCGATCAACCCTGAATCCGGTGAAGCCTGGGGTGCAGACTTTCCCTCCTTGCGCGCGCGGGACTGGGTTGAATCGCAAAAGCATCTTATGGACTACCTCGGCATTCACTGCTGGGCTGCCGTTATTGGTGGTAGCCTGGGTGGTATGCAGGCAATGCGCTGGTCTTTGGAATATCCAGAAAAACTATTAAACGCGGTGGTGATTGCTTCATCCATGAAGTTGAGCGCACAGAATATAGCCTTCAATGAAATTGCTCGCCGGGCCATTAAATCGGACCCGGACTTTTGCGATGGAAATTATCTGCAAGAGGGCAAAGCCCCGCTCCATGGGCTGGCATTGGCGCGCATGATTGGTCATGTCACCTATTTATCCGATGAGGTGCTAGGCAAGAAATTTGGCCGGGAACTGGCTAGCGGTGATTTTATTGATGGCACAGCAGATCCCGTCGAGTTCGAGGTTGAGAGCTACCTCAATTATCAGGGGGATAAATTCTCCAACGCCTTCGACGCTAACTCGTACATTCTAATTACCAAGATGCTCGACTATTTTGATCTGGCGCGCGAGTACAACAACAGTGCTGCTGAAGCTTTTGCCCATGCTCAGTGTAAGTTTTTACTGATTTCTTTTAGTAGCGATTGGCGATTCTCCCCTCAGCGCTCCCAGGAAATCACTGACGCTCTAATAAGAGCCGGCAAGGATGTTTCCTACGCCGCCATTGATTCCAATCAGGGCCATGACTCATTTTTACTCCCCAACAGTCGCTACCACGCGGCCCTCGGTGGCTACCTGAATCGCGTTGCCAATCAGCTGGAGTCGAGTCAATGAATCAGAACTTTAACTTTATCAGCGACTGGATCAAACCGGGTTCAAGACTACTGGACTTGGGCTGCGGCGACGGATCACTATTGGCAGATCTAACCAAAAATCACAGCATTCGTGGCTATGGTCTCGAAATCGACAGTCAATCAATCGAAGGCTGTATTGCCCGGGGGGTCAATGTTATTGAACAGGACCTCAACAATAGCCTCGACAACTTTGCCGACCAAAGCTTTGACACGGTAGTTATGACTCAGGCATTGCAAGCTATGCGCCACCCCCATCTCGTACTGGACGAGATGCTTAGAATCGGCAATGAATGCATTATTACCTTCCCCAACTTCGGCAGCTGGCGCACCCGAGCCTATTTGGCGTTCCGCGGACGTATGCCTGTGACTAAACAGTTGGCTTACGAATGGTACGACACACCCAATATTCACTTCTTCACCTACAGTGATTTCGAAGCCCTGTGCATCGAGCGCAATATCAATGTACTGCATCGCAAATTTATTGCCGAACAATTTCCAGATAATCTACTCAAAAGCCTATGGCCGAATTTATTCACCGAGACTGCGGTGTATCACCTAAGCCGGTAATACCGTAGATCGCCTGCATTAATGGCCCCAATAAATAGCCAAAAGGAACTAGCCTATGAAACGCTTAATTCTAACAATCTGCCTGCTGACAGCGCCTCTGTTAGGCCAGGCATTCGAACAGACACTTTACAAGCAGCACGGTGAGCACAAAATCTTTTACAGCGCCTTTGGTACTTCTTTTATTGAGCCGGACATTGCCGTCGCCAATAATATTGTGCGCGGCGAAGGCAAGGGCCTAGTCAATATAGCCATGGTTAAGGAGCTGGGTGTTGGCGTAGAGGGAACTGTTACCGGCACCGTCTCTAACATCCTACAACAGAGCCAAACCTTGGATTTTATTGCTGTGCGGGAGCAGAATACGGTTTACTATTTGGCGCCCTTTAAATTCGACAATGAAGATTTTCTGACTTTTAAAATTAATGTGAAGCCACGGGTTGATAGCCTAAACTACGGCTACGATTTTAAATTCCAGAAAAAAATGTATCACGACTAGCATTACCACAGGAACATTACCTTGAGCAGCAGTCCAAAAGATTTAGTATTGGCCAGCGCCAATGCAGGCAAAATAAAAGAACTGCAGGAACTGTTAGGCGGGCTGGGGATTAAAATAATCCCCCAGACTGACCTCAGTATTCCAGACATCGAAGAGACCGGCCTCAGCTTCGTGGAAAATGCCATTCTTAAGGCGCGCAATGCCGCTAACCTGTCGAATTTGCCTGCAGTCGCAGACGATTCCGGACTGGAAGTGGACTATCTAAAAGGTGCGCCAGGCATCTATTCTGCCCGCTTTGCCGGTGAAGGCGCCACTGACGCTACCAACAGAGACAAACTTCTCGAGCTCATGACAGATGTGCCAGCAGACCAGCGCAGCGCTCGCTATCAGACCGTCATTGTCTATATGCGTCACGGCGATGATCCTACCCCGATCATCTGCCAGGGCACCTGGGAAGGTACGATTGCCACAGAATCTCGCGGCGATCAGGGCTTTGGTTACGACCCTATCTTTCATGTTACCGAAACTGACTGCCATGCGGCAGAGCTCGACAAGGTGACTAAAAATCGCATTAGCCATCGCGGCAAAGCAATTGCCAGCCTGCTACTTCAATTGCAAACCTGCTGATCAATGCTGCAGTTACCGCCACTTTCTCTTTATGTACACATTCCCTGGTGTGTGCGCAAATGCCCTTATTGTGACTTTAATTCCCATCAGGCGGCAGAGGAAATTCCCGAGGGCGCCTATGTCGCTGCGCTAATTGCCGATATTAAAGCCGACCTCCATTGGGTGCAGGGCAGAAAGCTTCATACCATTTTCTTTGGCGGCGGCACCCCCAGTCTTTTTTCTGCGGCTGGGATTGGTGAAATTATCAGTGCCGCTGAGCAGCTTATCGGCTTTGAGCCTGACATTGAGATTACCCTTGAAGCCAATCCGGGTACCGTTGAAGAACAGCGTTTTCACGACTTTTATCAGGCTGGCGTGAATCGACTATCGATTGGCGTGCAGAGTTTCGCCGACCGCCATCTTGAGCGACTTGGCCGCATACATAATGGTGCTCAGGCCCTAAGTGCAATCGACACTGCCCGCTCTGTGGGTTTTGATAACTTTAATATCGACCTGATGCACGGCCTGCCAGATCAAAGCCAAATTGAAGCAGAGGCTGATATACAGATGGCAATCGATCAGGGCGCCCAGCATATTTCCTGGTACCAGCTTACGATTGAACCCAATACAGAGTTCTATTCTCGCCCGCCCCTATTACCCAACGATGATCGACTGGCCGATATCCAACATGCTGGTATGTGCCTCTTGCAGGACAATGGCTTCGCCCAGTATGAAGTCTCGGCCTTTGCGCGGGCTCATAAAGAATCTCTACACAACCTTAATTACTGGCAGTTTGGTGACTATCTGGGTATTGGCGCCGGCGCCCATGGCAAGATCACCTTGGTCAACGACCAATCGGTGATTCGCACGACTAAAACTCGTCAGCCAGATAACTATCTCGCGCGAGTGGGTAGTGCGCTGGCCCAGAATAACGCCATTGCCAATAACGAAATGGCCCTAGAGTTTATGATGAATGGTCTGCGCTTAAAACAGGGTGTGCCAGCTGACTATCTATCACCCAGAACTGGGTTAGCGCCATCAAGCATCGAAAAGCCATTACGCAGCCTGCAGTCACAGGGTCTAATAGAAATGGATAGTACCCAGTACCGCACCACCCCCCTAGGCTATCAGTTTTTAAATACTGTCCTGCAAAGCTTCTCGTAGATGGCCGCTATTTGCTAGAATCATGCCCTAACAAAAATATCAGACCCGCTCCTATGACCGAAACAGGCATACGCCAAACATCTCTCGAGGAAACAGCCCGACTGCTGCGCCTCGCGACCTATGCCTCAATCTCTGTGGCGGTCACGCTGATTGTCGCCAAGCTTATTGCCTGGGGGCTCTCTGACTCCGTCAGCCTGCTGGCGACGTTAATTGATTCGGTGCTGGATGCCATCGCTTCTTTGATTAATCTGATTGCAGTGCGTCATGCCCTAACCCCAGCCGATAAGGAACATAGATTCGGTCACGGCAAGGCAGAGGCATTGGCCGGCTTAAGTCAGGCTATGTTTATCGCTGGTTCCGCCGGATTTTTGCTCCTCGAAGCAAGTCGCCGCCTAATCTCACCCATTGCCATAGAATCTAGCGGCATTGGTATAGCAGTAATGCTATTTTCTATTGCTGCGACCTTGATGCTGCTGGGTATTCAGGGCCATGTCATCCGCAAAACCAATAGCACCGCGATCAAAGCAGACTCCCTTCACTACCGCACCGACCTGCTAGTGAACGCCAGCGTTATTCTGGCACTCTGGTTATCCGTACAAGGCTGGGCTGGGTTTGATGCGCTATTTGCCGTGGCGATTGCCCTCTACATTCTTTATAGCGCCCGCGAAATTATTATGGTTTCCTACGACCATCTGATGGATCGGGAGTTGCCGGATGAGCAGCGGGATAAAATAAAACAGTTGGTCCGCGAACACCCCAGTGCCCGTGGCCTCCACGATTTACGCTCCAGACACTCAGGCACCATGACGTTTATCCAGCTGCATTTAGAGCTGGATGACGATCTATCGCTATTGGAAGCTCACAGAATCTCGGATGAGGTTGAGTTTAGCTTGCTCGAAGCGTTTCCAGGATCAGAGATTATTATCCATATTGACCCCCAATCTGTGGTTGGCCATGAGCCAGTGCCAGACTTTCTCAAGCCTACAGGGGACTAACTAACCGCCGCGCGCCCACTGGAAGTATTTACCCACCCAGCTCAACAGCTTTTGTGGCACATGTTTACGCTTCCACTCTCCAGCCACATATTTATTCGCTTCGCTCAGAGTCGGATAGCTATGGATGGTGGCCAGTATCTTGTTTAGACCAAAATTGTGTTTCATCGCGGTGACAAACTCCGTTAACAGCTCTCCCGCCTGAGGGCCCAAAATAGTGGCCCCCAGTATCTTGTCACTGCCCGGCGCAGTAAGCACCTTGACCATGCCCTGGGCATCGCCATCCGCGATAGCGCGATCCAAATCAGCCAGATCATAAATCGTGACCTCTACGGCTATGCCCTGCTCCTTGGCCTCCCGTTCATTGAGGCCCACTCTCGCCAGCTGCGGATCGGTATAAATGGCCTGGGGAATTACCCGGTAGTCCACGGCAAATTTTTTCCAACCGCCAAACAGCGCATTCACCGCCGCAAACCAGGCCTGATGGCCGGCTGCATGAGTTAGTTGGTAAGGGCCTGCAACATCCCCACAGGCAAAAATAGTCGGGCAGCTGGTGCGCAGATACCTGTCCGTGGTCACAGTCCCATTGCTATTAAGTTGGATGCCCAGCGCCTCAAGACCAAAATCACTGGTGTTGGCTTTACGGCCAACCGCGACCAAGACTCGATCAAACTCAACGACAATTTGGCTGGCCTCAGGTCTAGCCAGGATTGCTGTTCGCTGCCCATTTTGAACCTTAAAGGCAGCCACAGAATAACCCGCTAGAATCCGCACACCCTCCTCGGCTAATTGCTGGGTTAGCTGCGCAACAATATCAATATCTTCTCGGGGCAATAACTGGGGCATGGCATCTACCAAGGTGACCTGAGAACCTAGCCGCTGAAAGGCCTGGGCCAGCTCGCAACCAATGGCGCCGCCACCCATCACTAACAGTCGCTCTGGCAATTCACGCAATTCCCAGAGATTTTCTGACGTGAGGACCTCAACCTGCTCAATACCAGAAATTTCGGGCACAATTGGGCTGGCACCCGTGGCCAATATAATTCGTTGTGCACTAAGGGTCCGGCCGTCTACCTCGACTTCCCAGGGAGACAAGATACGGGCATTACCCTCGACGCAATCCACACCCAGATCCGTAAAACGTTCAACAGAATCATGGGGCGCAATCTCGCCAATCACATCCTGTACTCGACCCATTACCTTGGCAAAGTCCACAACAGGTGCGCCCACCTCTATACCAAAGCGACCGGCTCGTTCGATATCCTTTACCGATTTGGCGGCACGAATTAAGGCCTTGCTGGGCACACAGCCCGTGTTGAGACAGTCACCGCCCATGGTGGCTTTTTCAACTAACATCACCTTGGCCCTTACCGTTGCTGCGATGTAAGCGCTAATTAACCCTGCGCTTCCCGCCCCGATCACCAGCAAATTAGTATCAAACTTTTTGGGTCGCTTAAAACCCGCCAGAGCCTTGCGCCGCTGCAGGGCAGCCAACAGGCTTCGTGCTATAAAGGGAAAAATTGCCAACAGTACAAATGACAGCAACAAGCTGGGAGTCAATATGCCAGCCGTGGAGAATTCCTCTACCGCACCCAAGGTCGCTCCCGCATTAACAAAGACCAATGTGCCGGCCAACATGCCCAGCTGGCTCACCCAATAATAGGTGCTGACTCTAATGGGCATTAGCCCCATCACCAGATTGATTATCCAGAACGGAAATAGCGGAATAAGTCGCAGGCTAAATAGATAAAAGGCTCCGTCTTTCTCTATGCCAGCATTAATGGTTTTAAGGTAGGCGCCAAACTTATGTTGGA